>NZ_JBQZFU010000002.1:0-744354 GCF_052692135.1 Serratia sp. TSA_7 | reverse complement strand
GAGTTGCTTACGAGAGGACATTCATAACTCCAAAATAATTACAGTTCAGCGGCCAGCATGTCTTCCAGCTTCTGCTGGTCGACGGCAAACAGACGGATGCCTTCGGCCAATTTCTCGACCGCCATGGCGTCTTGATTATGCAGCCAGCGGAATTCGGCTTCGGCAAGCGGGGCGGGCTGATAGAAACCTTCGGTGGACGGCGTCAGTTTACGCTCGACCGGTTGCTCGCTGTGCTTGAGCTGTTCCAGCAGGTTCGGCGCTATGGTCAGGCGATCGCAGCCGGCCAGGGCCAGGATCTGCTCTACCTTACGGAAGCTGGCACCCATGATCACCGTCTGGTAACGGTGCTGTTTGTAGTATTCATAAATGGTGCGCACCGATTTCACGCCCGGATCCTGCTCGGCGTCGTACTCGGCGGCAGGCTGCTTGGCCTGGTACCAGTCATAGATGCGGCCGACGAAAGGTGAAATCAGGAACACGCCGGCTTCGGCACAGGCGCGGGCCTGGGCGAAGGAGAACAGCAGCGTCAGATTGGTGTTGATGCCTTCTTTTTCCAGTTCCTCGGCGGCTTTGATGCCTTCCCAGGTTGAGGCCAGTTTGATCAGGATGCGGGACTTGTCGATGCCCTGTTCCTGGTACAGGCCAATCAGTTTGCGTGCTTTGGCTACGCACATGCCGCGATCGAACGACAAACGGGCATCGACTTCGGTGGAGATGCGGCCCGGCACGCTTTTCAGGATCTCGACGCCAATGTTGACCGCCAGTTTGTCGCCGGCGTTAATCAACTGGGTTTCCTTGCTGCCGCCCTGTTGGCGGGCATAGTTCAGCGCTTCGACGATCAGTGGCTTATATTGCGGCAGCGCCGCGGCTTTCAGGATCAGCGAAGGGTTGGTGGTGGCGTCCTGGGGTTCGAACTGGCGGATGGATTCAATATCGCCGCTGTCGGCCACAACCGTCGTCAGCTGTTTGAGTGCATCTAATTGGTTCATTTATACGCTCCTTGATCAGTGCCAAACATGTAGGAAATGAGAACCTTTTTCATCATAGGGTGAACACACTGCATCATAAGCCTGATGAATAAAATGCGCTTTTTCTGATTGTTGCGATGGATAAGAACAATGGATCCCGTTTCGAACCAGGCGGGCTGCGGGTTGCACCTGCGGCAATGCGGTTTTGGCGTGGGGGGAGACGGCGAGAAGAAGAGGGGGCAACGGCAATAAAAAAGGGTTCAGCCCGGCTGAACCCCAGGGGACTTCCTCCGATTATTTACTCAAATTCACGTCAATCGCCTGATAGAAGGCATTGGTGGTGTCTGCTACATCCCACACGGCGAGGATCACATGCGAACCGCTGCGGTCTGCCGGTATGTTGCACTGGTGGGTGACCTGCGCGGCTGGGATCGCGCCGCCGTCGTTGTATTGGCAGAACGGCGTCAGGTCAAAGGAAGCGCGGGTCAGCGGCTGCGACGCATCCCAGTTTGGCTTGGTAATGAAATAACGCCAGCCGGTGGTGCTGTGACGGGCGGTCAGCCTCCAGGTAAAGGAGTTGGCGCCGGTGTGCAGATTGATCTTGTTCCAGCGGGTTGGCGTTTGCTGGTCCAGCTCGAAGAAGGTGCTCTTGTCGGCGCTGGCGATATGGCCGTCCACCGGACCGTTTTGCGGGAAGCCTTTCAGTCCTTCGACGCTTTGCGGCTCGTATTGCACGCTGCCGCACTGGGTATTGAGCTGCAGTTTGCACTGGTAAGAACGGCTGGCCGGTGTTTCGACATAGCCGTGGGCGTTAGCCTGTTGGGATACGCCAAACAGGGCGGCGCTCAGCAAACCGAGGGACAGAAGGGTACGAGAAGTATTGTTCATAAGTCACTCCGGACAGAAGTTATATTGTAAGTTGAGTGTATTTTCGCCACTTAAATGAGAGGTCATTAACGAAATTAAAAAACATCATTATTGATGGCTTGTTTTATTTTTATCATTCGTGGCATGGATGGGGATGGAATGTTTTATAGGCTATTAACTAAAATTATTATGATGAATGTCTTTTATTCGTTGATTGAATTTATTTAAACGCTGCTGTCTAAAAACGCAGCATCATGATGAATTTTACTTAATGGATTGATGAATACTCTTTCAGATGACGCTCTCCGATATGGAGTATATTGCTTGTGGTTTTGTTTACTCTTGTTTGACTTGAACGTTTTTTACGCGCCAGTTGCCTGGGAATTTAGTGTCAATTTTTCTTATTTTATGTCAAAGAGGAATTAGTATGACTAGATTATCCCTGGATGCGATTAAAATAATCAGCACCATAAAAAGTACCGGCTCTTTCTCTATGGCGGCGGAGGCACTGCATAAAACGCCTTCGGCGATATCCTACCGGGTTTCCAATATTGAAAGTAAACTCTGCGTGAAACTATTTCATCGAAATGGCCCGATGATTACCCTAACGGATGAAGGGGAATTCCTGCTGCAAGAGGGCAGTTGGATTTTAAATGCGGTGCAGGATCTCGAGAGCCGTGTGAGGAATATCCCGAAACTCGATAATAATATCCGCATCGTCGTCGACAAGTTCTTTCCGTTGGAAACTATCACCCAGGATATACGTGACTATATTCAGCACAGCCCGAACGCCAACATTTCGGTGCAGCGGGAAGCGCTGAACGGCACCTGGGATGCGCTGAAGAACAACCGGGCGGATTTGATTATCGCCATCGGCCAGATCCCGGACAGCGTGCAGGCCAAGACGCTGATGCTCGGCAAGCTGAATTTCGTGCTGTGCGTTTCGCCTTCGCATCCCTTTGCGGCGCAGAAAAAGCCGGTGGATAAAAATCAGCGGTTGAATGACATCGTGGTGGTGATTGCCGACAGCAGCCACGAACTGCCAAAGCGCAACCACGGCACTATGCCGTTGCAGCGCCAATTGGTGGTTTGCGACGTCGAGAGCAAGCTGGCGTTGTTGAAGCGCGGTATCGGCCACGGTTTTTTGCCGCCTTCGCTGATCGAAAAAGAGCTGGCGAGCGGCGAGCTGGTGACGGTTCCCGTCGATATGCAAAAAGGTGACGAAATGATTTGGCTGGCCTGGCACCCGGCCAGCAAGGGGACAGGTTTTACCTGGTGGCATGAACGCCTGACGCGTAAAAGCGACGTTTTCAGCCTGATGGGGCGCGAAGTGATTCGCGATGGGGGTTATCCTTGGTGCAATAACTGAGGGCAGCGATACGCTAACGGCAAAGGAATGCGATCATTAAACGGTTAACAGAGTAAGAAACCCCGCAGCGCGAGCCACGGGGTTTTTTTATGTCGTTAAACTACGCGGCCCACTTTCAGCCAGGCGCTGTCGGAGCCTGGTACGGAAGTGATAAAGCCCCACTTGGTCTGCCAGACGTAGCCCTGATAAGACACCAGCGCGCCCTGTGGATAGGTGGTGCCCGCCACGTACGCCGGCGCGCTCATGATCGGCAGATTGCCGGGACCGACGCCGGTATAGCGCAGGCCGGTGCCCATATCCAACTGGCTGTCGTCATAGTCGGCAGCGTTGAAATAGCGGTCCAGCGAGGCCAGCAGATCGCCGTTGCGGTTGTCCTGCCCCAGGTGCCAGAACATCACGCCGCCCAGTTGCTGCTGCTTGATGTACTTCGCCTTGTACTTGAAGCTTTCGACGTCGTCATAGGTAACGAACAGGCCGTTGGCCGCGTGGTACAGGTACGGCGTTTTGGTCTTGTCGTTCCACAGGCGCTGATAGCCGTAGTTGCCGAGCAGCATCTGTTCCAGTTGGCGGTAAGAGGCGATGCGCGGGTCCTTGTCGCGGATGCACTCTTCGCAGCCCACCAGCCAGTAATCGGTACCCGGGAACGGATCTTCCCCCGGCGTGCTGTGGCTGCTGTATTGGCCGCCGTTGCTGCCGCTGACGCCCTTGAATGCACGGCCGTAGAACGGCACGCCCATGACGATCTTGCTGCTTGGCACGCCTTCCAGCATCAGGTGTTGCTGTACGGCGGCGTCCACCGTCAGGCTGAACGGGCTCGGGAAGGCGCGGGTCAGCTCTTCCCAGCTCCAGCCCAGATTGGCTTCGCGCAGCGCGTTATAGAAGGTTGGCCCGGCGCTGTCGCCAAACAGCGCAGCCTGGTGGTTGGTGATTTTTTCCCACGGACCGGCCAGATCGTAAGTCATCAGGTTGATGTAATCGAGCGAGGCGACGATCTGCGGCAGCTTGCTGTAGTAGCGCGACAGGAAGAACGCGCCGCCGGCGCCGGCAATGGTCAGTTGGTAAGGTAGCGCCTGGCGCCCGTCGGTCTGGGTCTGCTGATTCAGCAAAGCGCGTATCTCCTGCAGCGCGGCGACAAAACCGTCCACCTCGCTGCTCTGCGGGTATTCCCAGTCGATATCTACGCCGTCAAAGCCATAGTCTTTCATGATGCGTACGCAGGATTGCGCGAATTTGGTTCGCGCCGCCGGGGTTTTCACCGCATTCACGTAATTGGCGTGGGACACGCCCAAATCGTTGGAGTAATACCAGCCACCGATGGAGAACATGATGCGCAGGCTGGGGTTGTGCGCTTTCAGCGCGGTCAACCGACCGACCACGTCGCGTGCCTTGGCATCTATCGTTGCCGGATCCCAGGCGCACTCCAGATCGCTGTTAATGTCCAGGAACGAGAAGTTAATGTGGGTCAGCTGTTTGGCCTTGGCCGGCGTGATATTGGACACCGGGAAAGGCACGATTGAGGTATCGGTTTCGGTATAGTTATTAATTTGGTTGGTCGGAATAAAATAATAACCAATCACCGCTTTGCGTGCAGACATAGTATTTCTCCAGAGTTGAGGTTTTGTTATCGAGAGCGGTTCTCTCGCTGCTATTAAATGTTTATTTTCCTGACAAAGAAAAGTCGAAATAAATCACAGTAAAGATGAATTTTTCATTCGGTGTCGGCCATTATTCCAGAAGACTGTTGTGCCAGGGTTGAGCGTGAATGAATTTGACCATAGACGCTGTTTTTATTCATTTGCTTTGTTATAGCATCCTTAACTAGATTCTGACTGTACCGATATCCTGCCGGCCGTGATTGGCATTTAATTAAAATTAAAAATAGGAGAGTAGCTATGTCCAGCATAGAGCCAGACGCTATTGGCTTAATTATTCAGCGAGCATGTGAATACCTTCAGCCGGCAATGAATGCCATTTTGGCCGGCATTATGGCGCTTTTGCATGGCGCCTATCGCAACGTTGGGATGCGACGTCGGTTATTAAATGCAGGCATGTGCGCGTTATTGGCCTGGACGGTGCGTGATGCATTGGCGCTGGCAGGCCTGGAATTAAAATGGGCGAATCTTGCCAGCGTGCTGATTGGCTTTCTGGGCGCTGATTATATTAGCGCATTAATTAAAAAAATCATTGGCAAGAAGACGGGGTTAAAAAATGTTAAATGAAATTCAGGAAATGCGCTTTACCGCACGCAGTGAGGACAACTTAATTGGCGTGCATCCGGATCTGGTGCGGGTGATGCGGTTGGCGTTGAATTATTCGCTGGTGCCTTTTTCCATCAGCGAAGGGGTGCGCAGCATGGCGCGGCAGCGTGACATGCTGCGCACCGGCAAAAGCCAGACGCTGAGGAGCCGGCATCTGACCGGTCACGCGGTGGACGTGGTGGCGATGCCGGCGGGCGTGGTGTCCTGGGAGTGGGATTACTACGCGCAAATTGCCGTGGCGGTGCGCCGCGCGGCGCGTGAATGCGCAGTCAGCGTCGAGTGGGGCGGCGAGTGGCGCACGCTGAAGGACGGGCCGCATTTCCAGCTCTCTTTCAAGGATTACCCGGCATGAGCGGTTGGCTGAATAAGCTGATACAGGGCGGGTTGCTGCTGCTGTTGGCGGTGGCGATTTGCCTCGGCGGTTACAGCTCGCTGTTGTCGCACCGGCTGGCGCTGGCGCGGCAGCAGGCGGCCGAACAGCAAAAGACCTTGGCGCAGCAGGCCGGGCTGATTGCCACGCTGCAAACCCAGGATGCGCAGAACCGTGCGCTGATGGCCGCTCAGCAGCAACAGGAACAGCAGTTGCGCCGGCAAAGCGACGTTTACCAGAGGAAATACCGTGAAGCGATTAAAAATGATGCCTGCGCTGGGCAGCCTATGCCTGGCGCTGTGCTTGAGCTCCTGCGCCCAACCGCCGACGGTACCGACGCCCGTGGTGCTGCTGCCCCCTGAATCCGTATTTACGCCCTGCGAACAGCCCCTGTTGCCGGGCGACACCTGGGGCGATGCCGTCAGCTATACGCTGGCATTGCAGAGCGCGTTGCAAATTTGCGCGGGTCGGGTGGCGACGCTCAACGCCTGGCGAGCAAAACTGCCGTTGCCTTGACGGCGGTTTTGTTATTTCCCGTCCAGGGGGCCTGTTTTTTTGCTTTTATAAAACTATTTCGATCAAGGTTATGGCCCGCTTCAAAGTTTGTGACGTTTCTCTCACTATACTGGTCTAGCCTAAAAGCCTTACCTCAACATAAAAGCAAAAAGCATACAGACTGCTGACAAAGCTTGTTATTAGGGAGAGCGTGCCGAAGGGGTCGTAACGGCCTTGGCCGTCGGAGCGCCCCTCGGTGCGCTAGGCCCGGGTATCTCGAACTTAAAGACAACTTTGTCATCAACCTCAAGCAAAGGAACCCATAATGGACGAACAGCTCAAACAGAGTGCCCTTGATTTCCATCAGTTTCCGGTCCCAGGGAAGATCCAGGTCTCTCCAACCAAACCCCTGGCAACGCAACGCGATCTGGCGCTGGCCTATTCACCGGGCGTTGCTGCCCCTTGCCTGGAAATTGCTGCCGATCCGCTGGCGGCCTACAAATACACCGCCCGTGGTAACCTGGTCGCGGTGATTTCCAACGGCACGGCGGTACTGGGGTTGGGCAATATCGGCGCATTGGCCGGTAAGCCGGTAATGGAAGGCAAAGGCGTTCTGTTCAAGAAGTTTTCCGGTATCGATGTGTTCGATATCGAAGTGGATGAACTTAACCCGGACAAGCTGATCGACATCATCGCTTCCCTCGAGCCGACCTTTGGCGGCATCAACCTGGAAGACATCAAGGCGCCGGAGTGTTTCTACATCGAGCAAAAACTGCGCGAGCGCATGAAGATCCCGGTGTTCCATGACGATCAGCACGGCACCGCCATTATTACCACCGCCGCAGTGCTGAACGGCCTGCGGGTAGTGAAAAAGAATATCTCCGACGTGCGCCTGGTGGTGTCCGGCGCCGGTGCGGCGTCGATAGCCTGTCTGAACCTGTTGGTGGCGCTGGGGCTACGTCAGCAAAACATCACCGTTTGCGATTCCAAAGGGGTGATCTACAAGGGCCGCGACGCCAACATGGAGCAAACCAAGGCGGCCTATGCCATCGAAGATAACGGCCAGCGCACGCTGGGGGATGCGATCCCCAATGCCGATATTTTCCTCGGCTGTTCCGGCCCGGGCGTGCTGACCCAGGACATGGTGAAAACCATGGCCAGGGATCCGTTGATCATGGCGTTGGCCAACCCGGAACCGGAAATTCTGCCGCCGCTGGCGAAAGCCGTGCGGCCGGACGCCATTATCTGTACCGGCCGTTCCGACTACCCGAACCAGGTGAACAACGTGCTGTGCTTCCCGTTCATCTTCCGCGGGGCGCTGGACGTGGGCGCCACCACCATTAACGAAGAGATGAAGCTGGCCTGCGTGCATGCGATTGCCGATCTGGCGTTGGCGGAACAGAACGACGTGGTGGCTTCCGCCTATGGCGATCAGGACCTGTCGTTTGGCCCTGAATACATCATTCCAAAACCTTTCGACCCGCGCCTGATCGTTAAAATTGCCCCGGCGGTGGCCAGAGCGGCGATGGAATCCGGCGTGGCGACGCGTCCGATCGAAGACTTCGACGCCTACGTCGAGAAACTGTCCGAGTTCGTCTACAAAACCAACCTGTTCATGAAGCCGATCTTTGCCCTGGCGAAGAAAGAAATGAAGCGTGTGGTGTTGGCGGAAGGCGAAGAGGAAAGGGTGCTGCATGCGACCCAAGAGCTGGTGTCGCAGGGCCTGGCCTATCCGATCCTGGTCGGCCGCCCAAGCGTGATTGAAATGCGGTTGCAAAAACTCGGCCTGCAACTGACGCCGGGCAAAGATTTTGAAGTGGTGAACAACGAGTCCGACCCGCGTTTCAACGAATACTGGGGCGAGTATTACCAGATCATGAAGCGTCGCGGCGTTTCGCAAGAGCAGGCGCGCCGTGCGGTAATTGGCAACCCGACGCTGATTGCCGCCATCATGCTGCATCGCGGCGAGGCGGACGCGATGATCTGCGGCACCATCGGCAGCTACCATGAGCACTATGACGTCGTGAAAAACGTGTTCGGCTTCCGCGAAGGCGCGCACGTCGCCGGGGCGATGAATGCGCTGCTGCTGCCAAGCGGCAACACCTTTATTGCCGACACCTATGTCAACGACGATCCGACACCGGAACAGCTGGCGGAAATCACCCTGATGGCGGCGGAAACCGTGCGCCGCTTCGGCATTGAGCCGAAAGTCGCGCTGCTGTCCCACTCCAGCTTCGGTTCCTCCGACTGCCCGGCGGCGCGCAAAATGCGCAAAACGCTGGAGCTGGTGAACCAGATGGCACCGGAACTGGAGATTGACGGCGAGATGCACGGCGACGCTGCGCTGGTTGAGAGTATTCGTCACGATCTGATGCCGGACAGCCCGCTGAAAGGCGCGGCCAACGTGTTGATCATGCCGAATATGGAAGCGGCGCGCATCAGTTACAACCTGCTGCGCGTATCCTCTTCGGAAGGGGTGACCGTGGGGCCGGTGCTGATGGGGGTATCGAAACCGGTACACATTCTGACGCCAATCGCCTCGGTGCGCCGCATCGTCAACATGGTGGCGTTGGCGGTGGTGGAAGCGCAGACCGAACCGCTATAAGCCTTGAGTGACGACAAGCCCCCTGCGTCTGGCGCAGGGGGCTTTTTTTATGCCTTGCAGCGTGCGGCGATCTGGCGGATATCCTGTGGCGTAGTGCGGCAGCAGCCGCCAATCAGCCGGGCGCCGATGTTTTGCCATTCCCCAATCTGCTCGATCAGGCTGCCACTCTCGCCCCCACAGGCATGCCAGGTTTTGGTTACCGCGTCGTAATGCTCGCCGGAGTTCGGATAAACCAGCAGCGGTTTGTCGGTCAGTGTGGCCAACTGCCGCAACGCCGGGGTGACGTTTTCCAGCGCAATGCAGTTGATGCCAATCGCCAACACCTGCGGATTGCCGCGCAGTGCTGCCAGCACCTGCGTCAGCGGCGTACCGTCGCTGAGATGTTGGCTGTCGCGCAGGGTAAAGGCGAACCAGGCGCCGAGCGTCGGGAACTCCTGCAACAATGCCAGCAACGCTTGCAGCTCGCTGAACGACGGCAGCGTCTCGCAGGCCAGCAGATCGACCCCTGCCTCGGCCAGTGCGGCAATGCGTGGGCGATGGAAAGCGATCATCTCTTCTTGCGGCAACGAGTAATCGCCGCGGTATTCGGAACCGTCGGCGAGATAGGCGCCATACGGCCCCACAGAACCTGCGATCAACAAAGGTGCGGCCTGCGGATGCTGCGCCAGATAGTCGCTGCGCGCCTGTTGCGCCAGTTGCACGCTTTTGGCGATCAGCGCCAGCGATTGCTGTTGGTTCAGACCGCGGCGCAGGAAGCCCAGCGGCGTGGCCTGGTAACTGGCGGTGATGGCGCATTGCGCCCCGGCGTTGAAATAGTCGAGGTGAACCTGATAAATCAGCTCGGGATTTTCAATCAGCACTTTTGCCGACCACAGCGGATCGCTGAGGTCGCAGCCGCGCGCCTCCAGTTCGGTGGCCAGCGCACCGTCTAAAATCAGGGTGCGGTTAGCGGCCAATAAGGCGGCGACGGTATTGTTAACGGACATGATTCTCTCCCAACGAAGATTTTTGCCCGGCGCGGCGGGTCAGATAATAGACGACGTAGCACAGTGCGACAAACGGCAGCCCGCAGTAAAGCGCGATGCGCTGTGCCGGATCGAAAGCCAACCCTACGCAGGCCAGCAGGCACAGGGCAAAGCCGAGGATCGGCGTCAAGGGGTAACCCGGCGCACGGTATTTCAGGCCCTCGATCGGCTGACCGCTGCGCAGATAATGGCGACGGAAGGCGTAATGCGCCGCGCAGATGCTCAGCCAGACCGCCACCACCGCAAAGCCGGAAATGGCCGACAGGGCGACAAACACCGTGTCCGGCGCGATAACGCTGGTCAGCAGCGCCAGCACGCCGCCGAGCATGCTGAAGGTCAAGGCATTGACCGGGATGCCGCGTTTATTCACGCGTGAAAAATAGGCCGGCAGGGTGCGCTGATTGGCCAGCGACCACAACATGCGCCCCGAGGCGTACAGACCCGAATTGGCGGCCGACAAGATGGCGGTCAGGATCACGAAGTTAAAGATATCGGCGGCATAAGGTATGCCAATGCGTTCAAACACCAGCACGAACGGACTTTTCACAATCCCGGCCTGATCCATCGGGATCAGCGCCGCCAGAATAAATACCGTGCCGATAAAGAACAGCATCAGGCGGATCACCGTGGTGCGTATCGCCCAGGGCACCACTTTTTCCGGGTTTTCGGTTTCGCCGGCGGCAATGCCGATAAGCTCGGTGCCGGAGAAAGCGAAGTTCACCGCCACCATGGTCATCAGGATCGGCAGCGTTCCGTTCGGCAGCCAGCCGGAGGCGGTCAGGTTATGCAGGAAGGGCGCAGGCGTGCCGTCTTTCATCGGTAGCAGGCCGAACATCGCAGCACCGCCCAGAATGATAAAAGCCAGAATGGTGACGACCTTGATCAGCGAGAACCAGAATTCGCTTTCGGCAAAGAAGCGGGTAGTGATCACGTTGAGCAGGAAAATCGCCGCGCAGAAGATCAAACACCACAGCCACACCGGCGACTGCGGGAACCAGTACTGCATGCAAAAACCGGCGGCGGTCAGGCTGGAGCCCAGCGCCACCGTCCAGGTCAGCCAATACAGCCAGGCAACGGTATAGCCGGTAGCCGGGCCAAGATAACGTGAAGCATAGACGTGGAAAGCGCCGGTTTCCGGCATCGCGACGGCCAGTTCACCCAGGCACAGCATCACCAGATAAACCACCAATGCGCCGATCAGATAGGCCAGCAGGGTGCCCAGTGCGCCGGTAGTAGAAATGATATAGCCGGTGTTGAAGAACAGCCCGGTACCGATCACGCCACCCAGCGACAGCATCACCAGATGCCGGGCTTTCATGGTGCGTTTGAAGTGCCCTTCGGCGGGTTCAGGTGAGTGCATGATATTTCATCCGTATAGACGTCTAAGCAGCTAAATGGCTATTGGTTATACCCGTAATATTTCATGAAATCAATGTAAGACCAGGCGTCATAAACTAAAAAATAGTTAGCGGTGTCTCGGGGTGGGGGGATATCAATATGCAAATGATAATTATTATCTATAATGTCGCTACTTTTCTTGCAGGGTAATGTCATGAGATTACTTGTTTTACTGGCCACCTTGGTGCTCGGTGCCTGTAGCCAGGCCCCGGTTTCCGTACCGAAAAACACCCTTGACGGCCTGGGGAAAATTACCGATTTACACAGCGGCGAAACCCTGTCACCTGACCAGCTTCTTGCCCGTCTGGCCGCCCAGCCAAGGGTGATGGTCGGGGAAAAGCACGACAATCCCTATCATCATCAAATCGAACTGTGGCTGGTGCAAAACCTGCCGCAACGGCGGCCGCAGGGCAGCGTGCTGATGGAAATGCTTACCCCGAATCAGCAGGCCAACGTGGATAAGGTCAAGCAGGCACTGCGGGAGGATTCTGCCATGCGTGATGAGCGCGTGGCGCAGTGGATTGACTGGCAGAAAGGCTGGAAATGGTCGCTGTACGGCGAGGTGGTGATGGCGGCGATGCGAGCGCCGTATCCGCTTTGGTCGGCCAATCTGGATCGCGATGAAATCATGGCGTTTTACCGGCAGCCGGTGTTTCCGAAGGGGCAATGGTCGGTACGCCCGGCAGTGCAGAAGGCGCTGGAAGACACCATTCGCACTTCACACGGCGGAAAAATCGAACCCCAACAGCTGCACGCGATGCTGGCAATCCAGCAGCAGCGCGATCGGCGCATGGCCGAACGCCTGCTGGCTGCTCCAACGCCGGCACTGTTGATTGCCGGTGGTTATCACGCCTCAAAATGGGTGGGCGTGCCGCTGCATGTGCAGGATCTGCAACCGGGCGCGCAGCCGACGGTGTTGATGCTGGCGGAGCAGGGCGCGCAGGTTGATGGCCAGATGGCGGATTACCTGTGGGTCACGCCGCCGGTAAAATGACGGCGCCGCCAGCGGAAAGCGGCGCGGTTACTGCGCCCGCTTCGCCTGCTGCAGCCACTTGTCCAGCTCGTTGGCGAACTGCTGACGGTCGCGCTGGTTCAGGGTATTCGGGCCGCCGGTTTGGATCCCGCTGGAGCGCAGGGTATCCATAAAATCGCGCATGTTCAGGCGTTCGCGGATGGTGTCCGGCGTGTAGCATTCGCCGCGCGGGTTGAGGGCCACTGCGCCTTTTTCTATCACTTCGGCCGCCAGCGGAATATCGGCGGTGATCACCAGATCGCCTTTTTCGCAGCGGCGGACGATTTCGTTATCCGCCACGTCAAAACCGGCCGCCACCTGCAGGGTGTGGATGTGTTTTGACGGCGGCGTTCTCAGCGGTTGGTTGGCCACCAGCGTCACCGACATCGCGGTGCGCTCGGCGGCGCGGAACAGCACTTCTTTGATCACGTTCGGACAGGCGTCCGCATCGACCCAAATCTGCATTACTCAGGCTCCTTCAGCCAGTCGCGCACCGGCAGGAAATCACGGTACAACGCCGCCTCCGGGCTGCCCTCTGCCGGTTGATAGTTGTATTCCCAGCGCACCAGCGGCGGCATAGACATCAGAATGGATTCGGTGCGGCCACCGGTTTGCAGGCCGAACAATGTGCCCCGATCCCACACCAGGTTGAATTCGACATAGCGGCCGCGGCGATAGAGCTGGAACTGGCGTTCGTTGTCGCCCCAGCTCAGCGCTTTGCGTTTTTCCACGATCGGCAGGTAGGCATCGAGGAAACCTTCGCCCACCGCGCGGGTGAAAGCGAAGCTGCTGTCAAAGCCCGGCGCGTTGAGATCGTCAAAGAACAGGCCGCCGATGCCGCGCGCTTCGTTGCGGTGCTTGATAAAGAAGTAGTCGTCGCACCACTTTTTGTATTTGGGGTAGATCTCGTCACCGAAGGGCGCACACAGCCGCTCGGCGGTGCGGTGCCAGTGAACGGCGTCTTCTTCGAAACCGTAAAACGGCGTCAGATCAAAGCCGCCGCCAAACCACCATACAGGTTCTTCGCCCGGTTTTTCCGCAATGAAAAAACGCACGTTGGCGTGGCTGGTGGGGATATAAGGGCTGTGCGGGTGGATCACCAGCGACACGCCCATCGCCTGGAAGCTGCGGCCGGCCAGCTCGGGGCGGTGTGCGGTCGCGGAAGCGGGCAGGGTGGCGCCGGAGACGTGCGAAAAGTTCACGCCCGCCTGTTCAAACACCGAACCCTGGGTCAATACGCGGCTGCGGCCACCGCCACCTTCTTCGCGCGTCCAGCGGTCCTCGTTGAAAACGGCGCCGCCGTCGGCCTGGGCCAGTTGCGCGCAGATACTGTCCTGCAGCGACAGCAGGAAAGATTTTACTTCTGCGATGGTCGGTAAGCTCATACGGATAATTTACGCGTCTGACGAAACAAGGCGCAAAGTATACCCGTATTCGCTGCCGCTTATCAGCCGGTTTTTCGTTGGTGCGCGTCGTAGTAGCTGAAGAAACTGATCACGCCGTCGGCGATGGCGCGGGCGATTTTCTCGCGAAACGCGGTGGTGCCTAGCAGGCGTTCTTCCGCCGGGTTGGTGATGAATGAGGTTTCCACCAGCACCGAAGGAATGGACGGGGATTTGAGCACCGCAAACGCCGCCTGCTCGGTGCTGTCGCTGTGCAGGTGATGCACCGGGCGGATCTGGCCGAGCACGTGGCGGCCGAGCGTCAGGCTGTTGTTGATGGTATCGGTCTGCACCAGATCGAACAGCACCTGCTGCAGATAGTTATCCTGATTTTTATATTTGCCGCCGGCCACGTCATCGGCGGCGTTCTCGCGGTTGGAGAGATAGCGCGCCATGGCGCTGCTGGCACCGCGGTTGGACAGGGCGAACACCGAAGCGCCGGAGGCTTCGGGGCTGGTAAAACCGTCGGCGTGAATCGAAATAAACAGGTCGGCCTGATGCTGGTGGGCAATTTCGACCCGCTGGAACAGCGGGATAAACTCGTCTTCCTCCCGCGTCAGACGGGCTTCGACGTGATCGTGTTCATGCAGCATGCGCCGCACGTGGTTGGCGATCTCCAGCACCACGTGTTTCTCCTGCGAACCTTCGCTGCCGACCGCGCCGGAATCGATGCCGCCGTGGCCGGGATCGATCATCACCAGCCGTTTGCTGCCGGTCGGCTTTGCCGCAGGTTTGGCGTGCTGGTTGCGCAGCATGCCGCCGGACTCCGCTTTGGCCGGTTGGCTTTTGCAGCCGACCAGCGCCAGCGCCAGGCCGGAAAGCAGTAACTGACGTCGCGTGGGGGAGGTGGAGAGCGGTTTAAAATTGAGGAATTGTTTAACCTGCTTTTTCATAACGCGACGCTCCATCGATAAATTCTATTTTGCGACGTTATATCGTATTGATAATCATTAATCGAACGGTTAACTATGTCCATTTATTACGCCAGTTACCGCAGTTTTCTGCCTGATTGGCGTGGGAAATCGCAGTTTGATATTGCTTAAGTGAATAATCCCGCGATAATCAGATAAACACCTTAATTAACAGCGGCGAACATCGATGGAAATTCGCGTATTTCGACAAGACGACTTTGAAGAAGTCATTACCCTGTGGGAGCGCTGCGATCTGCTGCGGCCGTGGAACGATCCCGAGATGGATATTGAGCGCAAACTGAATCACGATCCGGATCTGTTTCTGGTGGCGGAAGTGGGCGGAGAAGTGGTCGGCTCGGTGATGGGCGGCTACGATGGCCACCGTGGTTCGGCGTATTACCTCGGCGTGCACCCGGATTATCGCGGGCGCGGCATCGCCAATGCGTTGATTAGCCGTCTGGAGAAAAAGTTGGTCGCGCGCGGTTGCCCGAAGATCCAGCTGATGGTGCGTGAAGACAACGACACGGTGATCGAGATGTACGAAAAACTCGGTTACGAAATCCAGAACATCACCAGCCTGGGTAAGCGGCTGATCGAAGATCAGGAATATTGAGTCAATAAGGCGGTGAATTTTCACCGCCCGTTGCTGAGCGTTACGGCAGCTTTTTGATGTTCTTCACATCGACTTCCACGCTGCTCCAGTCTTTATCCACTTTCCCTTCCAACTGCACTTTATCTTTCGGGGTGATGGTCTGGCCGTTCCAGCGCTTTTTGTCGATCTCCACCGTCAGGGTGCCGCTGGCGTCGCGGAAGGTATAGGTATCGTCGCCGACGCGCTGCTCGATGTTGCCCTGCAGCATCACCCAGGTGTCGTCGCTCATCGATTTCACCTTATCCACCGTAGTCAGTGCGGCGCTGGGGCCGGAGAAGCCGCCCTGCGGAGCGGTTTGCGTCTGGGGTGCGGAAGGGTCCAGGAATCCGCCTTGTTGTGCCAGAACCGGTGCGCTGCACAGCGCGATCAAAGCGGCCAGGGTATATTTTTTCATTTGAAGCTTCCTTATCTCAATCGAGAATCAAAGCCCTGCCAATCAGGACTGCTGTGTTGATGAAGCAAGTAAAACATAAAGATCTTAAGAGCTTCTTAAGCGGGCGCATTGAAAACAATCATTACGGCTCCCATTTGAAGAAGTAATGATAAAACAGGCAAGGAACCGACGTTGAAGCCACACCCACACCGATTTTCCCCCGACGATTACGATCATCACGGCGTGCTGCGTCTGCCGTTGTGGTTTTGGGGCGTACTGGTTTTGCAGGCCCGCACCTGGCTCCTGTTTGTGATGGCCGGCGTTTCGCAGCAACAGGGGGAAGGGCTGCTGCAACTGTTTTACCCGGATACCCAAAGATTTTGGTACGGCATCCTGCTGGGGTTGCCGGCCGCACTGGCATTTTTGATTGCCCCGCGCAGGCATCTGTGGCCAA
Source organism: Serratia sp. TSA_7 (assembly GCF_052692135.1). Taxonomy (NCBI): domain Bacteria; kingdom Pseudomonadati; phylum Pseudomonadota; class Gammaproteobacteria; order Enterobacterales; family Yersiniaceae; genus Serratia; species Serratia sp. TSA_7. The sequence continues at coordinate 728,155 of NZ_JBQZFU010000002.1, read as the reverse complement.
GGTTGTGGCGAGCCTGGCGTTGGGTGCTCGGCGCCTCGGTGCTGGCGGCGCTGGGCGGCTCCCTGTTCAGCCTGTGGCAGCAGGACGGCAATCTGCCGGCGCTGGATGGGGTTTTAGCGCTGCTGGATGCTTTGGCACTGGCCTACCTGCTGTTGAACGCGCGGCTGAAGGCCTGTTTCACCGCACAGGAAGAGGTCGCTTAAATGCCGAACGCTGCGGCACTTTTCTCATTTTCCGCACTCCAATCTCGCAACCCATGGCGTCGCGAGGGCAGTTGTGAGAGGCTGGCACGCGGCCTGACTGAGCCATGCCTTTGATGTTAAGGAGCTATAAATGAATATTCGCCCACTGCTGTTAGGGCTCCCGCTGTTACTGACCGGCTGTTCGACGATGTCCAACTTCTCCTGGTCGAGCCTGTCACCGTTTAACTGGTTCGGCAGCAGCCTTGAGGTCAGCGCCAAGGGCGTTGGCGATCTCAACGCCGGCACCCCGATGTCGGAAAGCGCGATCAACGACGGGCTGAACGGCGATTATCGCCTGCGCGGCGGCATGGCCACAGACAAGGGCCAGATTGTTTCTTACTACCAGGCGATGGACGGCAATGACGTGAAGCTGGTGATCACCGGCGAGCCCAAGGGCAACGTACAGCGTGTGGCCGTGATGGACAGCAAAGTGGCAACCGAGTGGGGCAATAAGCTCGGCACGCCGTTCAGCGACATGTACGGCAAGGCGTTTGGCGCTTGCAAACCGGCCGACGGCGACGACGCGGGCAAGGTGGAGTGCGTGGCGGAGCAGAGCAAGTACGTCACCTACATCTTCAGCGGCAAATGGGCCGGCCCGCAGGACATCATCCCGCCGGACGACACGCTGAAAAGCTGGACGGTCAGCAAGATCATCTGGCACGCCAAACCGCAGTAAGCCTGACACAGTGTTCGGGGCGAATATATTCGCTCCGACCCTCACCGGGTGCAGCCGGCCACGCCGCAGCTTGAAAAGCGACGAGTAACCCTATTTTCTTTGCGTTCCGTTAAGGCAATCTTGCACGCATGCGTTATTATATCGCGCATTTGTAACAGGAAACCCAAGCCTGTTACCCGATCGCGATACTGAGGATAACGACATGACACAGGTTCAGAGCGGCATTTTGCTGGAGCACTGCCGTTTCGCCATTTTTATGGAAGCTACCGTACAGGGCGAATTCGCTGATTTGCGTCAGGGCTGCAAGCAGTTTTGCCAGCGGCTTATTGAGTTGCAGCAGCAGTTCCCGGATGCGCATTTGGGGGCGGTCATCGCCTTTGGCTACGACGTCTGGCACGATCTGTCCAGCGGCCAGGGGGCAAAAGAGCTGAAGCCGTTTACTCCACTGGGCAAAGGGCTGGCGCCGGCCACCCAGCGCGATTTGTTGATCCATATCCAATCCCTGCGTCATGACGTTAACTTCTCGCTGGCGCAGGCGGCGCTGGCCGCGTTCGGCAACGCCATCAAGATTGAAGAGGAAACCCACGGCTTCCGTTGGGTGGAAGAGCGCGATCTGAGCGGCTTTATCGACGGTACCGAAAACCCGCAGGGCGACCAACGCCCGGAAGTGGCGGTGATTGCCGAAGGCGAAGAAGATGCGGGCGGCAGCTACGTGCTGGTGCAGCGTTACGAACACAATCTGCGTCAGTGGCAGCGCTTCACCACCGAGCAACAAGAACAGATTATCGGCCGCACCAAGCACGACAGCGAAGAGCTGCCGTCGGATCAGCGGCCAGAGACGTCGCACGTCAGCCGGGTTGATCTGAAAGAAGACGGCAAGGGCCTGAAAATTCTGCGCCAAAGCCTGCCTTACGGCACCGCCAGCGGCAAGCATGGGCTCTATTTTATCGCCTACTGCGCGCGTCTGCATAATATCGAAAAACAACTGCTGAGCATGTTTGGCGATCTGGACGGCAAACGCGATGCGATGCTGCGCTTTAGCCGTGCGGTGACCGGCAGTTATTACTTTGCCCCTTCGTTGACGCGCCTGTTGTCACTTTGAGGCCCTCGTCGGGGTCGGCCATGTCGGCCCCGGTACGCTTTTCCCGCCCCAGCGAAACCGCTCCGCTCCTGCCTTATAGCGTTTGATGCTTGAAAATCACTAAACGGTATATAAAAGCGTTACAGCTCCGCGCCTAGTTATAAATACACTGGTCATCAATAAGGCGAAAGCCTGAAAGATTGACTCAGTGAGCTAAGGTGCAGAATGAAACAAATCCGGGTTAAAAATATCGTGCTGAAAGGATGGTTGGCAGCGGCTCTGTTAGCCAGCGGCACCGTCTCGGCAACTGAATTGCTGAACAGCTCTTATGACGTTTCCCGTGAATTGTTTTCCGCACTGAACCCTGGCTTTGAACAGCAGTGGAACCAGCAGCATCCGGGCGACAAGCTGACCATCAAGCAGTCCCACGCCGGTTCTTCCAAGCAGGCGCTGGCTATCCTGCAAGGGTTACGCGCCGACGTGGTGACTTACAACCAGGTGACCGACGTGCAAATCCTGCATGAACGCGGCCAACTGATCCCGGCCGACTGGCAGGCCCGTTTACCGAACAACAGCTCACCGTTCTATTCCACCATGGCTTTCCTGGTGCGCAAGGACAACCCAAAAGGTATCCACAGTTGGAACGATCTGGTCCGTGACGACGTGAAGCTGGTGTTCCCGAACCCGAAAACCTCCGGCAATGGCCGTTACACCTATTTGGCCGCCTGGGGTGCCGCCAGCCAGGCCGACGGCAACGATCAGGCCAAAACCCGCGCCTTCATGACCCGTTTCCTGAAAAACGTGCTGGTGTTTGACACCGGCGGCCGCGGCGCGACCACCTCCTTTGTGGAACGTGGCTTGGGCGACGTGCTGATCAGCTTTGAGTCGGAAGTAAACAACATCCGCAAGCAGTACGGTGAAGACAAATACCAGGTCATAGTACCGCCGGTCGATATTCTGGCGGAGTTCCCGGTGGCCTGGGTGGACAAAAACGTGGAAAAGAACGGCACTGAACAGGCAGCCAAAGACTACCTCAATTATCTCTACAGCCCGGCGGCCCAACAGGTGATCACCAGCTTCTACTATCGCGTTTACGACAAAAAGGCGATGGAAGCGGCGAAGAGCCAGTTCCCGGACACCAAGTTGTTCCGGGTGGAAGATCAGTTTGGCGGCTGGCCGCAGGTGATGAAAACGCATTTCTCCACCGGCGGCGAGTTGGATCAACTGTTAGCGGCAGGGCATAAGTAATGTTGTCGTTGTCCAGTAAACGGGTTTTGCCCGGATTCGGCCTCAGCCTGGGGAGCAGCCTGTTTTACACCTGCCTGGTTTTGTTGCTGCCGCTCAGCGCGCTGGTCATGCAATTGGCGCAGATGAGCCTGGCGCAATACTGGGAAGTGATTTCCAATCCGCAGGTGGTGGCGGCCTATAAGGTGACGCTGCTGTCGGCGGGCGTCGCCAGCCTGTTTAACGCGGTGTTCGGCATGCTGATGGCCTGGATCCTGACCCGCTACCGTTTTCCCGGCCGTACGCTGTTGGACGGCCTGATCGATCTGCCGTTCGCGCTGCCGACGGCGGTGGCCGGCCTGACGCTGGCGGGGCTGTTCTCCACCACCGGTTGGTATGGCCAATGGCTGGCGCATTTCGACATCAAGGTGACCTTTACCTGGCTTGGGATCGCGGTGGCGATGGCGTTTACCAGCCTGCCGTTCGTGGTGCGCACCGTTCAACCGGTGCTGGAAGAGCTAGGGCCGGAATATGAAGAAGCGGCCGAAACCCTGGGCGCTACCCGCTGGCAGAGTTTCCGCCGCGTGGTGATCCCTGAGCTTGCGCCGGCGCTGCTGGCCGGCACGGCGATTTCCTTTACCCGTAGCCTGGGGGAGTTTGGCGCGGTGATCTTTATCGCCGGCAATATCGCCTGGAAGACCGAAGTGACGTCGCTGATGATTTTTGTGCGTTTGCAGGAGTTCGACTATCCGGCGGCCAGCGCGATTGCTTCGGTGATCCTGGCGGCGTCGCTGCTGTTGCTGTTTAGCATTAACGTTCTGCAGAGCCGCTTCGGCCGACGCATCGGGGGGCACTGATGGCTGATATCTCTGAGTTCAATGGCGTCGAACGCCCACGCGTCAACTGGGGCAAATGGACGCTGATCGGCATCGGCGTGCTGTTCTCGGTGCTGCTGTTGGTGGTGCCGATAATGTCGATTTTCGCCGAGGCCTTTTCCAAAGGCGTTGGCGAGATGTGGAGTAACCTGGTCGATCGCGACATGCTGCACGCCATCTGGCTGACGGTGTTGATCGCGTTGATCACCGTGCCGTTCAACCTGATTTTCGGCACGCTGCTGGCGTGGCTGGTGACGCGTTTCACCTTCCCGGGCCGCCAGTTGCTGCTGACGTTGGTCGACATTCCGTTCGCCGTTTCACCGGTGGTGGCGGGGCTGATTTATCTGCTGTTTTACGGCAGCAATGGCCTGTTGGGCGGTTGGCTGGATGCACACAATATCCAGGTGATGTTCTCCTGGCCGGGCATGGTGCTGGTGACCATTTTCGTGACCTGTCCGTTCGTGGTGCGCGAACTGGTGCCGATGATGCTCAGCCAGGGCAGCCAGGAAGACGAGGCCGCCATTTTGCTGGGTGCATCCGGCTGGCAGATGTTCCGCCGCGTCACGCTGCCTAACATCCGCTGGGCGTTGTTGTACGGCGTGGTGCTGACCAACGCGCGCGCCATCGGCGAGTTCGGTGCGGTGTCTGTGGTGTCCGGTTCTATTCGCGGCGAAACCTTCAGCCTGCCGCTGCAGGTGGAGTTGCTGCAACAGGATTACAACACCGTCGGCTCCTTTACCGCCGCCGGGTTGCTGACCCTGATGGCGATCATTACCTTATTTTTGAAGAGTGGCCTGCAATGGCGTCTGGAACGCCAAAATGCGCGCCTCGAGCGGGAGGAAAATCATGAGCATTGAGATTAGCGGTATCAACAAATTTTTCGGTCGTACCAAGGTATTGAACGATATCTCGCTCGATATTTCCTCCGGTGAGATGGTGGCGCTGCTGGGGCCTTCTGGCTCCGGGAAAACCACGCTGCTGCGCATTATCGCCGGGCTGGAAAACCAGAGCGGCGGCAAGCTGGGCTTCCACGGCACCGACGTCAGCCATGTGCATGCACGCGATCGCCGCGTGGGCTTTGTGTTCCAGCATTACGCGCTGTTCCGCCATATGACGGTGTTCGACAATATCGCCTTTGGTCTGAGCGTGCTGCCGCGTCGTGAGCGCCCGAACGCTGCGGCGATTAAACAGAAAGTGACCCAACTGCTGGAAATGGTGCAGCTTGGTCATTTGGCCAACCGTTACCCATCACAACTTTCCGGCGGTCAGAAGCAGCGTGTGGCGTTGGCGCGTGCGCTGGCGGTAGAGCCGCAAATTCTGCTGCTGGACGAACCCTTCGGCGCGCTGGACGCGCAGGTGCGCAAAGAACTGCGCCGCTGGCTGCGTCAGTTGCACGAAGAGCTGAAATTCACCAGCGTGTTCGTGACCCACGATCAGGAAGAGGCGATGGAAGTGGCCGATCGCATCGTGGTGATGAGCCAGGGCAATATTGAACAGGTGGGTTCACCGAACGAAATCATGCGTGAACCGGCCAGCCGCTTTGTGTTGGAGTTCATGGGCGAAGTGAACCGCCTGAGTGGCGAAATCCGCGGTTCGCAGCTGTTTGTCGGCGCGCACCAGTGGCCGCTGTCATTCCAGCCGATGCATCAGGGCAGTGTCGATCTGTTCCTGCGGCCGTGGGAAATGGAAGTGGGAACCGAGAGCAGCGAGCGCTGCCCATTGCCGGTGCAGGTGCTGGAAGCCAGCCCGCGCGGCCACTTCTGGCAGTTGACCGTACAGCCGATCGGCTGGCATCAAGAGCCGATCAGCGTGGTGCTGCCAGAGGGCAACCAACCCCCGGTGCGCGGCGGCCGTTACTATGTTGGCAGCCTGAATGCGCGTCTGTACGCCGGCGATCAACTGCTACAACCTGTTGCGTTAGCCAAAAGCGCCTGATAGTTTTTAGCGGCCAATATTATTTTAAAGGCAACCCCAGGGTTGCCTGAGGTTGATGACAAAGTTGTTTTTGAGTCTGAGATACCCGGGCCTAGCGCACCGAGGGGCACTCCGGCGGCAAGCCGCTACGACCCCTTCGGCACGCTCTCCCTAATAATCGGCTTTGTCAGCAGTCTGAGGCAACCCCAGGGTTGCCTTTTTACATTACGCACTCCAACACACAGGCAAAGATCGTGACAACGCTCGAACAATGCATCGGCAATACCCCGCTGGTAAAAGTACAACGTCTGGCCGCAGGACTGGGCAGCGAGGTTTGGCTCAAACTGGAAGGCAACAACCCGGCGGGTTCGGTAAAGGATCGCGCCGCGCTGGCGATGATCCAACAGGCGGAACTGCGCGGCGAAATACAACCCGGCGACAAGCTGATCGAAGCCACCAGCGGCAACACCGGCATTGCGCTGGCCATGATCGCCGCGCTGAAAGGCTATTCCCTTAAACTGTTGATGCCGGAAAACATGAGCCAGGAGCGCCAGGCGGCGATGCGTGCCTATGGTGCAGAGCTGATTCTGGTCAGCCGTGAACTGGGGATGGAAGGCGCGCGCGATCTGGCGCTGGAAATGCAGCGTGAAGGGCAGGGCAAGGTGCTGGATCAATTCAATAATCTGGATAACCCTTACGCCCATTTCACCACCACCGGCCCGGAAATCTGGCAACAGACCCAGCAGCGCATTACGCACTTCGTCTCCAGCATGGGCACCACCGGCACCATTACCGGCGTAGGCGGTTACCTCAAGAGCCAAAATCCGCAGGTGCAAATTATTGGCCTGCAGCCGGCGGAAGGCAGCAGCATCCCCGGCATCCGCCGTTGGTCACCGGCTTATCTGCCGGGCATATTCCGCCCGGAGCTGGTGGATCAGGTTCTGGATATCCAGCAAACCGATGCCGAGCAGACCATGCGCCAGTTGGCTCAACGCGAAGGCATTTTCTGCGGCGTCAGTTCCGGCGGCGCGGTGGCCGGCGCATTACGCATTGCTGCGGCGAACCCAGGCAGCGTGATTGTGGCGATTATCTGCGATCGCGGCGATCGTTATCTTTCCACCGGCGTTTTTGACTGAAGGTTATTCCCTTTCCAACGCATGTATCGGATCCATCCCGGCGGCGCGTTTCGCCGGGAAAAAGCCGAAAATCACCCCGATCAGCGTCGAACAGACAAACGCGGCGACGATCGAGGCTCCGGAATAGATCATGGTGAAGTTACTGCTGAATTGGCTGAACAGCACGCCGATCCCCAGCGACAGCAGCACCCCCAATGCGCCGCCCAGCAAGCACACCAGTACCGCCTCGATTAAAAACTGTTGCATGATATCCCCGGCGCGAGCGCCTACCGCCATGCGCACGCCGATTTCGCGCGTGCGCTCGGTGACCGACACCAGCATGATATTCATCACCCCAATGCCGCCCACCACCAGCGAGATCAGCGCGATCATCGACACCAACAGCGTCAGGGTGGCCGTGGTTTTCTCAATGGTTTGGCGGATGCTGTCGGTGTTCATGACGAAGAAATCCTTGGTGCCGTGGCGTTGGCTCAGCAAACGGGTGACGCCGTCTTCGGCGCTGCCGAGATCGACATCGTCGTTGACCCGCACGGTGATGCTCTTCAGGTAACTTTGGCCCAGCATGCGTTTCATGACGGTGGTGTAGGGGATCCAGACGTTCAGGTTTTCATCGCTGCCGAAGCCGCTCTGTTTTTTGGCGGCCACGCCGATAATCCGGCACGGCAGCGAACCGAGCAGGATCACTTCGCCGATCGGGTTGGCCCCGTTGGGGAACAGCTTATTGCGGGTATTCTCGTCGATCACCGCTTCCTGCATCAGGTTGTCGACGCTGTGACGGTTAAACGCCATGCCGCTGTCGATGCTGTAGCCGCGCACCAGAAAATATTGCTCGCCTACGCCATTGACCGTACCGCTGACCGACTGATTGCCATAGCGAAAAGTGGTGCTGCTGGACAGCGTCGGCGTCACGCTGTGGACGTATCCCTGCTGTGCCAGCGCGTCGGCGTCGGTGGCGCGCAGCGTCTGGATCGCCGCAGAGCGCATATCGCCGAAATCCTTGCCCGGGTAGATTTCCAGCGTGCTGGTGCCCATGGCATTGATGTTCGCCAGCACCTGTTGCTGCGAACCTTTGCCCAGCGCCACCACCGATACCACCGAAGCGATGCCGATGATAATGCCGAGCATGGTCAGCAGAGTACGCAGGCGTTGTGACGCCATCGCCAACACCGCCATTTTGAAGGCTTCGTAAAAGCGGTCGCGCTGCGATTGCCAACGGCTGCCGACGCTCTCCGGCGCCTTCGGCAGCAGTGCGCTGGTCTGGGCGGTTTTTTGCCGATCGGCGACAACTTCGCCGTCGCGCAGCTCAATGATGCGCTGTGCATGTTCGGCGATCTGCATGTCATGGGTGACGATCACCACCGTGTGGCCACGTGCATGCAGGCCTTTCAGAATGTTGAGCACTTCTTGTCCGCTGTGGCTGTCCAGCGCGCCGGTCGGTTCGTCCGCCAGGATCACTTCCCCGCCGTTCATCAGCGCCCGGGCGATACTGACGCGTTGCTGCTGGCCGCCGGAGAGCTGGCTGGGTCGGTAGTTCAGACGGTCCGCCAGCCCGAGCCGCTGCAACAGATCGGCGGCACGCTGGCGGCGTGCGGCGCGCTGACGCCCGGCGTAGACCGCCGGCACCTCGACGTTGTCTTGCGCGGTGAGTTCCGCCAGCAGGTGGTAGCGCTGGAAGATAAAACCGAAATGCTCGCGGCGCAGTTCGGCCAGGCTGTCGCGATCCAACCGCTCGGTACTGCGTCCGGCAACCTGGTAATCCCCTTCGCTGGGGCGATCCAGGCAGCCAAGAAGGTTCATCAGCGTCGATTTACCGGAGCCTGAAGCACCGACGATCGCCACCATTTCGCCCTGGCCGATGGTGAGATTGATATTGTTCAGCACCGTCACGCGTTGTTCGCCGGCCTGAAAATGGCGGCTGATGCCGCGCAGTTGCAGCAGAGGTGTTGGGTTCATCAATCACATCCCCATCGGCGGCGGGCCTATGCGCCGCGTGCTGCTTTGCGTCGCTGCGCTGACCTGGCTGACAATCACTTTTTCGCCGGCCAGCACACCGCTGATGATTTGCGCATCGACGTTGTTATTGATGCCGACCTTCACCGGGCGGCGGGCAATATTGCCCTGTTCGTCCACCACCTGCACCCAGTCGCCCTGTAACGCGGTGGCGGGGATCACGACTGCGCCTTTCGCCTTGGCCAGCACGATATACACCTGCGCGGTCATGGAAATGCGCAGCGCGCCGTCGGGGTTCGCCACGTCGAACAGGCCGTTATAGTAAATCGCGGTGCTGGAGGTGGAAGAACTGCTGGAACTGCTGCTGGAGCTCGACGTGGTGGTCTCGTCATTGATCGAGTCGGGGGCGGGCTCTATCGCCCGCAGCGTGGCGCGGTAGTGTTTGCCCGGTTCGCCGAGAATGGTGAAATAGACCGGCATGCCGGTTTTCACCTTCACCACGTCGGCCTCGGAAATCTGCGCTTCGATGGTCATGGTGTCCAGCCGGGCGACTTTGACGAGGGTCGGGGCGCTTTGCACCGCATTCACCGTCTGGCCTTCTTCAACCGGCAGCGCGACGATGGTGCCGTCGATCGGTGAAGTGATCTTGGTATAGCCGAGGTTGACCTGCGCAGTATTCACCGCGATCTGCGCCTGCACGATCTGCGCGTCCAGTGCGTTGATGTCGGCGCGGGTGGCCTCCAGCGTGGCTCTGGCGCTGTCAAAATCCGCCTGCACGCCGACGCCGCGCGCCACTATGGTCTGTTGGCGCTGATAGGCGAGCTGATTGTTGCGCAGCGCCGCCAGTTTGGAGGCGCGTTGCGCCTGTACGTTTTTCAATGCCGCTTCTGCGTCCCTCAGCGAGTTCTGCTGGGTTAAATCGTCTATCTCGGCCACCAGTTGCCCTTTATGCACCTTATCGCCCAGCGCCACGCGCAGGGCCTTTATCTGGCCGGAGACCTGCGCGCCGACGCTGACCTGTTTTTGCGCTTCAATGGTGCCATCGGCCAGCACGGTTTGTTCCAGATCGCGCGTTTGCGCTACCGCAGTGATATAACGGGGCGTTTCGGCGGTGCCTTGCGCTCTGAAGTAGAGAAATAAGGCGATAACAGCCACAATAACAGTGGGCAACAGATAGCGTTTTGAGCGTTGAAACGATGGCATGACGAAGAGGTTCCCTGGCATAAAAGCGCGGCAAAAATCTATTTGCACTAATTTAGCGCGCCGTCGGCCAGGCTGCGGTTAAGTGGCGTTCAGGAATGTGTAAGGATTGAGTAAAACCGGCTGCGAAGCAGGCAAATAGGCGTAAAAATGACGAAAATCCGCGAAGGAGCAAGGCATGAAAATTTTATTGGTCGATGACGACCTGGAGCTCGGCACCATGCTGAGCGAATACCTGACCGGCGAAGGGTTTAACGCCACGTTGGTGCTGACCGGCAAGGCCGGGGTGGAAGGCGCGTTGTCGGGCGAGTATACCGCGATGATCCTCGACATCATGCTGCCGGACATGAGTGGTATTGATGTGCTGCGCGACGTGCGTAAAAAAAGCCGTATGCCGATCATCATGTTGACGGCCAAAGGCGACAATATCGATCGGGTTATCGGCCTGGAGATGGGCGCCGATGACTACATGCCCAAGCCGTGCTATCCGCGTGAACTGGTGGCTCGCCTGCGCGCAGTGTTGCGCCGTTTCGACGAGCGTCCGGAGGAGGTGGATGACGAGATAGCCATCAGCTTCGGTGAATTGACGCTCAACCCTTCCACCCGCAGCAGCGAATGGCGCGGCAAGGCGTTTGATCTGACCGCTTCGGAGTTCAACCTGCTGGAACTGCTGTTGCGCGCGCCGGAGCGTGTGGTGTCCAAGGACGAGCTGTCGGAAAAAGGATTGGGGCGCCCGCGTGAAGCCTATGACCGCAGCGTTGACGTTCATATCAGCAACATCCGCCAGAAACTGGGCGCGCTGACGGACAACATGCTCAGCATTGAAACGGTGCGCAGCATCGGCTACCGCATCAGGTAATGCCCATGCGCGGAAGACTATTCTGGAAAATTCTGCTGGGTTTCTGGCTCACGTTTATCATCATGACCCAGGCGCTGTGGGTCGCTTTTTCCCTGTACGGCGATCGCTATGAACCCCCGGAAAATGCCGTGGCCCGGCGGCTTATCAATCTGCAGTTGGCAACGGCCGGCACTTTGCTGCGCAGCGGCGGCGAGCCCGCCCTGGAAGCCATAATGCAAGACTGGTCGGACGATGACCGGCGTTTTTTGTCGGTAACCCCGATGGCGCATCCGCCTGCGACGGTGGAGGGGCCTTTCGAGGTTCGCCGCATGCCGGAAAATATCACGGCATGGGTGCAAACGGGGAACAATAGCGGCTATCTGTTGAATTATGACGTGCGCACTCTGCGCGAACAATACCGTCCTAGCAAGCGTTCGCATTTCTTCAATATTCCGGCGCCGATGCTGTGGGTGGGCGGACTGGGTGGGCTGCTGTTCAGCGCCGTGCTGGCCTGGAACCTGACCCGGCCAATGCGCAAATTGAGCGCCGGTTTTGATCGCGTGGCGCAGGGGGATTTGTCCGTGCGGCTGTTCCCGGCGATGCGCCGGCGGCATGATGAGCTTTCTGAAGTGGCGCGCGATTTCGACACTATGGCCGAAAGGCTGGAACTGCTGGTCAGCGCTCGCGAGCAGTTACTGCACGATGTTTCGCACGAACTGCGCTCACCGCTTGCCCGGCTGCAGTTGGCCATCGGGCTGGCGCGGCAGAATGACGGCAACGTTGAGAGCTCGTTGCAGCGAATAGAGCACGAAGCGGGGCGGTTGGACAAGATGATTGGCGAGTTGCTGGCGCTGTCGCGCGCCGAGAGCAACAGCCTGCCGGACGAGGAGTATTTCGATCTTTACGGGCTGGTGGATGCGGTGGTCAACGACGCACGCTACGAAGCGCAGATCCCGGGAGTCGAGATCGTGTTGCAGGCCAGTTCCGACGTGGAGTACACCGTCAAAGGCAATGCCGAACTGATGCGGCGCGCGGTGGACAACATCGTGCGTAACGCATTGCGTTTCTCCAGCCAGGGGCAGCGGGTCACAGTGGTGCTGACGCGTATCGATCAATTGTTCCAGATCGAGGTCAGCGATCAGGGGCCTGGGGTGGAAGAGGCAAAGCTTTCCAGTATTTTTGATCCGTTCGTTCGGGTGAAATCGGCGATGTCGGGCAAGGGTTATGGGCTGGGGCTGGCGATCACCCGCAAGGTGGTGCTGGCGCACGGCGGCCAGGTTGATGCGCGTAACGGCGAACAGGAAGGACTGGTGATTACTCTGCGCATTCCACGTTGGAGTTGAGTAACGGATCCCTGGGGTGCCGCATGCGGCGCCCGCTTGTACGACAGACATAAAAAAACGGCGCCAAGGGCGCCGTTTGTCTTTCACATTCGCAATTACTTCTTGATGCGGATGATCGGGGTTTCACCAACGATTACGGTACCGGACAGTTTGATCAGCTCTTTGATCTCGTCCATGTTGGAGATAACAACCGGCGTCAGGATAGACTTGGCTTTCTCTTCCAGCAGTGCCAGGTTGAACTCGATAACCACGTCGCCTTTCTTGACGCGCTGGCCTTCTTCAGCGATGCGTTTGAAGCCTTCGCCTTTCAGTTCAACGGTGTCGATACCGAAGTGGACAAACAGCTCGATGCCGCTGTCGGATTCGATAGAGAAAGCATGGTTGGTTTCGAAAATTTTACCGATAGTGCCGTCAACCGGGGCAACCATTTTGTTGCCTGTCGGTTTGATGGCAATACCGTCGCCAACGATTTTTTCAGCGAAAACTACGTCAGGTACATCTTCGATGTTAACGATTTCGCCAGAAAGTGGAGCTACGATCTCGATAGTGCCCGTGTCTTTCTTGTCATCAGAAACCAGAGATTTCAGTTTATCGAACAAACCCATGATCTTCTCCTAAGCATTAAATTGGGCGGCGTTCCAGTGTCGTGGAAGTTTAGCAGAGCGTTTTTTCTTCGATGAATTTATTCACGCAATTCATCAGGTCTTGCGCCGTTGGCTGTGCCAAGGCTTGCGCTGCCAACGCCTTCACATCTTCGAAATTCGTATTACGAATAATTTTCTTGATGCGCGGGATTGAAATCGCACTCATGCTGAACTCATCCAGCCCCATGCCCAATAACAACAGTGTAGCACGCTCATCGCCAGCCAGTTCACCGCACATGCCGGTCCACTTGCCTTCTGCGTGAGATGCATCAATGACCTGTTTGATCAGGCCAAGCACTGATGGGGACATCGGGTTATAGAGATGAGAAATCAGCTCGTTGCCGCGATCTACCGCCAGAGTATACTGGGTTAGATCGTTTGTCCCAATACTAAAGAAGTCGACTTCTTTCGCCAGATGGTGGGCAATCACCGCAGCAGCCGGTGTTTCCACCATTACGCCCACTTCAATTGTTTCGTCGAACGCCTTGCCTTCTTCACGCAGCTGCGCTTTCAGCGTCTCGAGTTCGCCTTTCAGATCGCGTACTTCTTCGACGGAAATGATCATCGGGAACATGATGCGCAGCTTGCCGAACGCGGAGGCGCGCAAAATGGCGCGCAGCTGGGCGTGCAGGATTTCTCTGCGGTCCATGGCGATACGAATGGCGCGCCAGCCGAGGAACGGGTTCTCTTCTTTCGGCAGGTTCATGTACGGCAGGTCTTTGTCGCCGCCGATGTCCATGGTGCGGACGATCACGGCTTGTGCGCCCACGGCTTCCGCAACGGCTTTATAGGCCTGGAACTGCTCGTCTTCGGTTGGCAGCGAGTCGCGGTCCATGAACAGGAATTCGGTACGATACAGGCCGACACCTTCAGCGCCATTGCGCTCTGCACCCGCGACGTCGCGCACGGTGCCGATGTTGGCGCAGACTTCAACCTGATGACCGTCCAGCGTAATCGCCGGCAGATCTTTCAGCTTGGCCAGATCGTTTTTCTCGGTAACGTACTGGGTCTGTGCGGCTTTCAGCTGATCGATAACGTCAGCGGTTGGGTTAACGTAAATTTTATTGTTAACCGCGTCCAGAATCAGGTAATCGTCGTTCTTCACCTGCTTGGTGACGTCGCTGGTGCCTACGATTGCCGGCAGTTCCAGGGAGCGCGCCATGATAGAGGTGTGCGAAGTACGGCCGCCGAGATCGGTGATGAAGCCCAGCACTTTGTCCAGGTTCAGCTGCGCGGTCTCAGACGGGGTCAGATCGGTTGCAACCAGGATCACTTCGTCCTGGATGGAGCTCAAATCGACGATAGCCAGGCCCAGAATGTTCTGCAGCAGGCGTTTACCGATGTCGCGTACGTCAGCCGCACGTTCTTTCAGGTATTCATCGTCCAGCTCTTCCAGCGCTTTCGCCTGGCCTTCAATGATGGTGTAGGCTGCCGCATCGGCAGAAGCCAGATCGTCTTTGATAAGGGCTATGATTTCCTGCTCAAGCTCTTCGTCTTCCAGCAGCATGATGTGGCCTTCGAAGATGGCTTCTTTTTCTTCGCCGAAGGTTTCGCCAGCTTTGGTCTTGATCGCTTCCAGCTGTTCGGACGCTTTGGCGCGGCCAGCCAGAAAACGCGAGACTTCCTGCTCTACATGGTCTGCAGAGATTTTCTTCCGGTTGATGACAATTTCATCTTCTTTCAGTAGGAGAGCCTTACCAAAAGCGATACCCGGTGATACTAAAATGCCTGAAATCATAACCCTACCTTACTCTTGACTGGTTTTAACTAAAAAGACGGGCCGATTACTCAAGCTCTGCCATCAGTTTTACCAAGTGCTCAACGGCTTTCTGGTCGTCTTCACCTTCAGCAGAGATGGTCACTACGGTCCCTTGGGTCAGCCCCAGAGTTTGCAGTTTGAACAGGCTCTTGGCGCTGGCGCTTTTACCGTTGGAAGTCACGGTGATGTCAGATGTGAAGCCTTTGGCTTCTTTAACGAACTGAGCGGCAGGGCGAGTGTGCAGACCATTCGGAGCGGTAATAGTAACTTCTTGCTGGAACATTGATGTTTCCCCAACTTATTGGTGTGTTGTGGAGCTAAAGTTTAGCCCAAGGGTATTACTTTAGCTTGTCTGGTTAGCGCCTGACTATGGTACAGGGGCGAGTATGGATGCAACAGAAAACGACGAATTTGGCCCTTCAGATCAAAAAAATTTGGCTTCTGCCGTCGTTTCAATCAGCTCTCCATTATGCCGTGTTTAACGCAGCTGCGACAAACGAGTAAATCGATTCAGCTTAAACAAGGGACGGAGGGTGATTAATTTTGCGCATCGAAATAATGCACCGTTAAATACTAAAGCTGGCGGGTAAAATCAATCTTCAACTGCTATAAACTTTGATCCAGTCCACAAAAAAGCACCCCGGAAGGTGCTTTTTTAGCTATTTGTGCACAGCTGGCACTACTGTTGCAATTCTTGCTCGGTGAACAAATCGGCAAACAGCGCAGTGCTCAGGTAGCGTTCGCCGGAGGACGGCAGAATCACAACGATGGTTTTGTCGGCGAAGTCGGCTTCTTCAGCGATTTTCACCGCTGCCGCCACGGCCGCACCGGAGGAAATGCCCGCCAGAATGCCTTCTTCGTCCATCAGACGGCGCGCCATGCTGATGGCTTCGTCGTTGGTGATCTGTTCTACGCGGTCAACCAGATCGAGATCCAGGTTACCGGGGATAAAGCCGGCGCCGATGCCTTGAATCTTGTGCGGGCCCGGTTTGATTTCTTCACCGGCTAACGCCTGAGTGATCACCGGGGAATCGGTAGGCTCTACCGCCACGGTGGTGATCGCTTTGCCTTTGGTGTTTTTGATATAGCGGCTGACGCCGGTCAGCGTACCGCCGGTGCCGACGCCGGAGATGAAAACGTCGACCTCGCCATCGGTGTCTTCCCAGATTTCCGGGCCGGTGGTTTTCTCATGAATGGCGGGGTTAGCCGGGTTGCTGAACTGCTGCAAAATGAGGTAGCGCTCCGGATCGGTAGCGACAATTTCTTCCGCCTTGGCGATGGCGCCTTTCATGCCTTTTGCGCCTTCGGTCAGCACCAGGTTGGCCCCCAGCGCTTTAAGCAGCTTGCGACGCTCGATGCTCATGGTTTCCGGCATGGTCAGCGTCAGTTTGTAGCCGCGTGCGGCGGCGACGAAGGCCAGAGCGATGCCGGTATTGCCGCTGGTCGGTTCTACCAGTTCTTTGCCGGCGACCAGGATGCCGCGTTTTTCTGCGTCCCAAATCATATTGGCACCGATGCGGCATTTAACGCTGAAGCTTGGGTTGCGTGATTCAACCTTGGCCAGAATGCGTCCGTTGCCGATACGGTTCAGACGAACCAGCGGCGTATGGCCGATCGTTAATGAGTTGTCTTCGTATATCTTGCTCATAGCCCGTCCTTTAACTCTATGAAAATGTGGGGAACATCGAAAGCATACGCTAACAGTACCGGCAGGGAAGTAAAGAATTGGTATATCGATATGTTATTAGGAAATAAGTTTTAAGCACAACGATAAGGGCGCAAATTGCGCGCCCTGTCGAAGAATTAATCGTAATGCGAGGAATGAAACGGCTCAGTAACGAACGAATTGTGTACGATAACGGTCGACCCACATGGCGGTGGCGCCGCAAACCGCGACCGGCAGGATCACCAGATTAAGGATGGGGATCATGGTGAACAGGCTGACCATCGCGCCAAACTGCAGGTTGTCGGTTTTATGCTGACGCAGCGCACGACGCATGTCGGCAAAGCTCACCTTATGGTTATCGAAAGGGTAGTCGCAATACTGGATCGCCAGCATCCAGGCGCTGAACAGAAACCACAGCACCGGCGCCACCGTTTGGCCGATCCCCGGAATGAAATAGAGTATCAGCAACAGCAAAGCACGCGGCAGGTAGTACGCCAGTTTGCGCCATTCACGCGCCATGATGCGCGGCAGGTCCTTCACAATGCCGAAGATGCCGGTGTCCGGCAGCGGCTTGCCGGTCAGGCTGCCCTCCAGATGTTCGGCCAGCAGGCCGCAGAACGGCGCGGCAATCAGGTTGGTGAGGGTACTGAACAAATAGCTGAATACCAGCAGGACGGAAATGACCGCCAGCGGCCACAGCAGATAGCTCAGCCACTGCAGCCAGTTGGGCACGTGGCTCATCATGCTGGGGATCCAATCGCCCAGTTGGCTGAACAGCCACCAGAAAGCGGAGCCCATCAGCAGCACGTTGACCAGCAACGGCAGGACGACATAGCGTTTAATCCCCGGGCGCGAAATCAGGCGCCAACCTTCGGCAAAATAATGAAAGCCGCTGGTGGAGTGAGAAGGTGACTGCGTATAGGACATATCTTAAGTTATCTCGTTGTCTGAACAGGCATCGCTATCATATCGGGATGATTTTCTACTGGCTAGGGTGTCATTGGCTGAAAAAACAGCAAAAAAAGGCAGTATAATCATCTTTATTGGCATAAAGTTCAGCACGGACTTGCACTTGTGTGCTCGGGCAAATAGAGTTAAAGAGTGAATGTTTGCCGCGGTGGCAATGTATTGGAACAACAGAGATAGCAATGATGCAGGATTTGCGTCTGATATTAATCGTTGTTGGCGCGATCGCCATAATAGCGTTGTTATTGCACGGTCTGTGGACCAGTCGCAAAGAACGCTCGTCGCTTTTCCGCGATCGCCCAGCCAAGCGTTCTAAAAAAGAACGTGAACAATCCCCGATCGACGATCTCGATGAAGGCGTGGGAGAGGTGCGTGTACGCGCCGTCAACCCGCATGATGAGCCGTCGTTTGGTCATTTTGATGCCGCACGCGAAGAACCCGTGGTTGCGCCGAAGCCTGCTCCGGCGGCCGAGCCAACGCCACGTGCCGTTCAACCGGCTGC
Organism: Serratia sp. TSA_7; assembly: GCF_052692135.1. NCBI lineage: Bacteria > Pseudomonadati > Pseudomonadota > Gammaproteobacteria > Enterobacterales > Yersiniaceae > Serratia > Serratia sp. TSA_7. The sequence goes on along the minus strand of NZ_JBQZFU010000002.1, from coordinate 710,139 downwards.
TCATCAGTCTCCGCCACCGCTGTCCCAGCGGCCGGATTATGATGACATCCTGCTGGACAACTACGCGCAGGACGCAGACGACGAGCCGCAGCAGCCTGCGCCGCGCCGTGAACCGCGCGTTGACGATCTGCCGCCTGTGGCGACTGCAGCGGAGCCGGCGTTCCGCGCCGAACCTGCGCATCAGCCGCAGCCGGAAGTGAAACCAGCGGCGGTGGAACCTCAGCCTGCTCCGGCAGCCATTAAACCGGCAAAACTGAAAGAAACCGTACTGGTGCTGCACGTTACCGCACATCAGGGTGGCGTGATCGGCGGCGAAGTTCTGCTGCAGAGTGTGCTGCAAGCGGGCTTCCAGTTTGGCGCAATGGGGATTTTCCATCGCCATATCAGCCCGGCAGGCAGCGGCCCTGTGCTGTTCAGCCTGGCGAATATGGTCAAGCCGGGTTCTTTTGATCCCGACATGATGTCCGATTTCTCCACGCCGGGCGTGTCGATGTTCATGATGGTGCCGTCTTATGGCGACGCTAATCAGAACTTCAAGCTGATGCTGCAGTCGGCACAGCGAATCGCCGACGACGTGGGCGGTGTGGTGCTGGACGATGAGCGCCGCATGATGACCCCGCAGAAGCTGGAAACCTACAAAGCGCGCATCCGCGAAGTGTTGGAAAGCAACGCCTGACCGGTAGCGACGCGCACTGAATATCCGTAACAACAAAGCCCCCGCTTGCCGGGGGTTTTTTATCTTTGATGGTGAGCCATGGAATCGATAATCCAACAAATCAATCAACTACGAACCTCACTGCGCCATCACGAATACCAATATCATGTACTTGATGCGCCGGAAGTGCCGGATGCGGAATACGATCGTCTGATGAATGAGCTGCGTGAGTTGGAAAACGCGCACCCGGAGCTGATCACCGCCGATTCACCGACCCAGCGCGTGGGCGCCGCTCCGCTGGCGGCGTTCGATCAGGTGCGGCATGAAGTGCCGATGCTGTCGCTGGATAACGTATTCGACGAAGAAAGCTTTCTGGCGTTCTACAAACGCGTGCAGGATCGCCTGAAGAGCAGCGAACCGCTCACTTTCTGTTGCGAGCTGAAACTGGACGGTCTGGCGGTCAGCCTGCTGTACGAAGACGGCGAACTGGTGCGTGCGGCCACGCGCGGCGACGGCACCACCGGTGAGAACATTACCTCCAACGTGCGTACCATCCGCGCCATCCCGCTGCGTCTGAGCGGCGACAATATCCCGCGTCGGCTGGAAGTGCGCGGCGAAGTGTTTATGCCGCAGGCCGGCTTTGAACAGATGAACGAAGAGGCGCGTCGCAAGGACGGCAAGATATTTGCCAACCCGCGCAACGCCGCCGCCGGTTCTATCCGCCAGCTCGATCCGCGCATTACCGCCAAACGCCCACTGACCTTTTTCTGCTATGGCGTTGGTCTGCTGGAAGGCGGCGAGCTGCCGCGCAGTCACTGGCAGCGCCTGATGCAGTTTAAAAACTGGGGCTTACCGGTCAGCGATCGCGCCAAATGCTGCACCGGCAGCGACGAAGTATTGGCTTTCTACCGCCAGGTGGAGCAGGACCGCGCGCAGCTCGGATTCGATATCGACGGCGTGGTGGTCAAAATCGATGATATCGATCTGCAGGAAACGCTTGGCTTTGTGGCGCGTGCGCCGCGCTGGGCGACGGCCTTCAAGTTCCCGGCGCAGGAACAAATTACCGTGGTGCGCGAAGTGGAATTCCAGGTCGGGCGTACCGGGGCGATAACGCCGGTGGCGCGACTGGAACCGGTGCAGGTTGCCGGCGTGATCGTCAGCAACGCCACGCTGCACAATGCCGACGAGATCGACCGTTTGGGTCTGCGCATCGGCGATACGGTGATCGTGCGCCGTGCCGGTGACGTGATCCCGAAGGTGGTCGGGGTGATTGAGGATCGCCGTCCGCAGGACGCGCGTGAAATAGTGTTCCCACTGCATTGCCCGGTCTGTGGTTCCGATGTGGAGCGGGTTGAAGGCGAGGCGGTAACGCGTTGCACCGGTGGGCTGATCTGCGCCGCGCAGCGTAAAGAAGCGCTGAAGCACTTCGTTTCCCGGCGCGCGATGGACGTCGACGGCATGGGCGACAAGATCATCGAGCAACTGGTAGAAAAAGAATATGTGAAGAATCCGGCCGATTTATTCCGCCTGTCCGCAGGTATTCTGACCGGGCTGGATCGCATGGGGCCGAAGTCGGCGCAGAACCTGGTCAACGCGCTGGAGAAATCCAAGCGGACCACCTTTGCCCGTTTCCTGTACGCGCTCGGCATCCGCGAAGTGGGCGAGGCCACGGCGGCCAACCTGGCGGCGCACTTCGGTGAGCTTCCAAAACTGTACGCCGCCGATATCGACGCGTTGAAACAAGTTCCGGACGTCGGTGAGGTGGTGGCGAAGCATGTGCGTCATTTCCTCGACGAAGAGCTTAACCAGAAGGTGATCGACGAACTGATTGGCGCCGAAATTGGCATCAACTGGCCGGAAGTGGTGGTAGTAGCGGCGGAAGAGATCGACAGCCCGTTTGCCGGTAAAACCGTGGTGTTGACCGGTTCGTTGAGCCAACTTTCACGCGATGAGGCTAAAGATCGTCTGACGGCGCTGGGCGCCAAGGTCAGCGGCAGCGTCTCGAAAAAGACCGATCTGGTGATTGCCGGCGAAGCGGCCGGCTCCAAGTTGGTGAAGGCGCAGGAGTTGGGTATTGCAGTGATCGATGAAGCGGAAATGATCCGCCTGCTGGGTGTCTGATGGAAAAAGAGAATCTGATCGAGATCGCCAATACCCTGATGCCGTTTGGCAAGTACCAAGGGCGGGCGCTGATTGACCTGCCTGAAGAGTATCTGCTGTGGTTCGCCCGCAAAGGCGAGTTCCCCAACGGCAAACTCGGCATGCTGATGGAAATGACGCTGGCGATTAAAATCGAAGGGCTTGACCACCTGGTCAAGCCGTTAAAAAAGAGTTGAACAGACAAACGGGCGAAAGCCCGTTTTGTTTACCCGCGCGACGCCTCTGCGTTCAGCGCCCCCTGTTTTTCCTGCTGTTTCTTCTGATAACGTCTCGCCAACACTGCGCAAGTCATTAATTGCACCTGATGGAACATCATCAGTGGCAAAACCATAATCCCCACGGTTGAAGCCGGGAACAGGATATTGGCCATCGGGATACCGTTCGCCAGGCTTTTCTTCGAGCCGCAGAACACGATGGTGATTTCGTCGGCTTTGCTAAAGCCCATCCAGCGCGCCATGTAAGTGTTCACCACCAGCACGATCGTCAGCAGGACGATGCTGCCAGCCACGATAAACACCAGCGAACCCATGCCCACCTGATGCCAGATACCGTGCGTGACCGCCTCGCTGAAGGCGGCATAGACCACCAGCAGAATCGAGGTCTGGTCGGTTTTACCGATAAGCTTGCGATTGCGTTCGATCCACTTGCCGATCAGCGGCCGTGACAAATGGCCGGCGACGAAGGGCACCAACAGTTGCAGCACAATAGATCCGACCTGTTGCAGGCTGCCGGTTTCACCGTGGACGTTCATCAGCAGCCCGACCAACAGCGGTGAGACGAAGATCCCCAGCAGGCTGGAGGCCGACGCGCTGCACACCGCGGCGGCGACGTTGCCCCCCGCCAGCGAGGTAAAGGCGATGGCCGATTGCACGGTGGCGGGCAGGATGCACAGGTAGATAAAGCCGGAATACAGCTCGGGGCTGACGTCGATCGGCGACCACCATTTAAACAGCACGCCGAGCGCCGGAAAAATGATAAAGGTGCTGAACATCACCCACAGATGCAGCCGCCAGTTGTTGCTGCCGGCCAGAATGGCTTCGCGCGACAGCTTGGCGCCGTGCATAAAAAACAGCAAGGCGATGGCGGCGATGGTCAGCACGTTTAGCCAGCCGACAAATTCGCCCCGCGCAGGCAGGAACGACGCCAGCAATACGGTGGCGAGCAGCGTCAGGGTAAAGCGGTCGGGCAGGAATCTCATGGTGGCGTACTCGAATAAAAATGATGCGCTTATTGTGGCGCTGCGGGATATAATAATTAAATTGATTTATTTAATTTATTTATGAAAAAAATACATGAATTATTCCATCAAGCAGCTCAGAGTTTTTGTCGCCATTGCCCGGCATCGCAGCTTCAGCCGGGCGGGTGAGGCTATTGGCCTGACCCAGTCGGCGGTCAGCCACAGCGTGAAAGAACTGGAAGCGGAGATCGGTGTGCGCCTGCTGGACCGAACCACGCGTGAAGTGGTGCTGACCGACGCCGGGCAGCGGCTGGCCAACCGCGTGGAACGGTTGCTGGATGAATTGCAAACCTCGTTGCTGGATGCACGCAGCTTTGGCGTGCAACGCAGCGGCACGGTGCGCGTGGCTTCCAGCCAGACCATCTCCGCCCACCTGATGCCGCAATGCATCGCCGCCGGGGAGCAGCAGTATCCGGATATTCGCATCATGCTGCGTGACCAGGCGCAACAGCAGGTGCTGCACAGCATCCGTAACGCCGAGGTGGATTTTGGCATCGTGGTGGATCCGGTCCAGGCGGTGGATCTGGACTGCGAGCCGATTCTGCATGAACCCTTCTTGCTGCTGTGCCGCCGCGATCACCCGTTCGCCGCATTGCCCGAGGTGCACTGGTCGGCACTGAACGGCAGCCGTTTGGTGTTGCAGGATTATGCTTCCGGCAGTCGGCCATTGATTGACAGCGCTTTGCGTCAGCAGGGAGTGGAGGCGCCGGTGGTGCAGGAAATCGGTCACCCGGCAACGCTGTTTCCCATGGTGGCGGCGGGTATCGGCATCAGCATTTTCCCGGCGCTGGCGTTACCGTTACCGGAAGGCGGGCAATTGAAAGTGTGTCGGCTGGTGCCGGAAATTAATCGTGCGCTGATGCTGGTGCGGCGTAAAAACCGCTCGTTGACGCCGGCTGCGGAGGTGATTTGGCAGGTAGTGGGGCAGCAGGCGGCGTTGTTGCAACAGCAACGCCGCCAACAGGTGGATTATTGAATCAGATATACACATCCACGGCATTCAGCGCGGTGGGGCGATTGACGCCATCGCCTTTGACCGGGGCGCTGCCGGAGGCGGCTTTCGCCATCTGTTCCTGCTGCTGCTTTTCCATTTCTTCTTTCTGAATACGTTCGATTTCGGCCTGCAGCATTTTGATCTGCGCCTGGATCAGCTGTTTTTGTTTTTCGATCTCTTTGGCATCGCCGCCCGAGTCTTTGAGATCAACCAGTTTTTGTTGCAGATCCTGGATCTGTTTGTTCAGCGCCTTGATGCGTGCTGAAGCGCTGCTGTCCGAGATATTGACCTGTTCCTCGCTGCCGGCGCCTTCGGTTTCTTTGGGTTTACCGCCTTCGGGCTGCTGATTGACAGGTTTGGCCATCAGCACCTGGCCCTGCTTGCCGGGGGCGCTGAAGACGTTGCTGACGCCGGGTACGGTGTTTTTTACCGGCACGATCATGGTAATGCTGGTGGACATGATGCTCTCCCTGAGTCTTGATGTTTCTGCCCAAGGTATCGGCAGCGGCGGGTAAAACTTTACCCGCGAACTTGCCGCAGCCGCGGCCAGCGCTGCAGCCAGCCTTTGTCGGCCACCCTTTGCTCGAAGGTGTGGATATCGCCGTTTTTGGCATTGAAGGTAATGGTGTCGTCGAACAGTCGCTCAAGGCCGAAAGGCGCTACCAGTTGGATGCCGTCATCGGCGTTCAGACGCGCGCCAACCGCCGTTTCAAGTTCGGTCCAAAAGCTGATGGCATCCTCGCTGTTGAGGTAGGGCGCCCGCCCGCTGCGCAGGTGCATGCGAGCCTGATTTTTCACCGACCACGGCTGCGGCAACCACTGTTGCAGCCGCGCCTCCAGCATCCTGTCGCGCTCCGCTTCCGCCCGTTGCGGATCAAAATGAATCACGTCGATGTCGTTGAGCGGTGTCGGGGAGGCATAACCGTGGAGCCGGTCCCACACCAGATTGCGTACAAATCCGGCGCCCAGACACCAGTCGTTCAGGCCGAGCCGCCGTACGGTGCGCAATACGGTCATTCTTTCGTTATCTTGCTGTAACCACTGGATAATTTGCTGCTGCCGGTTCATTACCTCTCCTTTGTTGCGGCTACTGTAACCCGAAGCGCTCGCCGGCGGAATGCAATGCATGATTTTAGTGCAGGCTCAGGCTGCCCGGAGCCTGGCGGTAATCGGCATTAACCGCATGATTTCCTGTAAAAAATAAATTCATCTGTCGACTGACTACACTTGGTACAGGGTTTGCAACTTTCGGTGATCATTCCGGGCAGAACAGGGGAGCGCTATGTATCAGGCAACGCTTAGCCGGCGCAGCTACCGTTTCAATGATTTACGCCAACTGATGGCAAAGGCGTCACCGGCCCGTTCCGGCGACTATCTGGCGGAGGTGGCGGCGGAGAGCGCGGAGGAACGCATGGCGGCGCGCCTTGCGCTGGCGGAGGTACCGCTGAAAACGTTTTTGCAGCAGGTGCTGGTGCCTTACGAAGAAGATGAGGTCACGCGGCTGATTATCGACAGCCATGATGCCGTGGCTTTTGCGCCGATCTCCCACCTGACGGTGGGGGATTTCCGCGACTGGTTACTGAGCGAGCAGGCGGACAGCGCAATGCTGGCGCAGGTCGCCGCCGGGATTACGCCTGAAATGGCGGCGGCGGTGAGCAAACTTATGCGCAATCAGGATCTGATCCTGGTGGCGAAGAAGTGCCGGGTGGTGACGCGATTTCGCAATACTCTCGGCCTGCCAGGCCGCATCAGCGTGCGCTTGCAGCCCAATCATCCGACCGACAGCCTGCAGGGCATCGCCGCCAGCATGCTCGACGGCCTGTTATACGGCAGCGGCGACGCGGTGGTCGGCATCAACCCGGCCAGCGACAGCTTGCCGCTGCTGGAAAAGCTCAATTACATGCTGGATGACGTGATCCAGCGTTTCGCCATTCCCACACAGTCTTGCGTGCTGACGCACGTCACCAACACGCTGCGGCTGATGGAACGCGGCGCGCCGGTGGATTTGGTGTTCCAGTCGATCGCCGGCACAGAAGCCGCCAACACCGGCTTCGGCATTAATCTGGCGCTGCTGGCGGAGGCGCAGCAGGCGGCGTTGAGCCTCAATCGCGGCACGCTGGGCAATAACGTGATGTACTTCGAAACCGGGCAGGGCAGTTGCCTGTCGGCCAATGCGCATCACGGCGTCGATCAGCAAACCTGCGAGGCGCGCGCCTATGCGGTAGCGCGCCGTTTCTCTCCGTTGTTGATCAATACCGTGGTCGGATTTATCGGCCCGGAATATCTGTATGACGGTAAACAGATTATTCGCGCCGGGTTGGAGGATCACTTCTGCGGCAAGCTGCTCGGCCTGCCGCTGGGGTGCGACGTGTGTTACACCAATCATGCGGAGGCGGATCAAGATGACATGGACACGTTGCTGACGCTGTTGGCCACCGCCGGATTAACCTTTTTGATTGGCGTGCCGGGAGCGGACGACATCATGCTCAATTATCAGAGCACCTCCTTCCACGACGCGTTGTATATCCGCGAACTGCTGGGGCTCAAACACGCACCGGAGTTTGCCAACTGGTTGGTGAAAATGCATATCACCGACGAACTGGGGCGGCTGCGTGACACCGCCGCCAATCACCCGCTGTTGCTGGCGCTGCAGGGAGAGAGTTGATGAATAAACCGGTTCACGTCAACAGCTGGGACGCGCTGCGCGCCTTTACCGATGCGCGTATCGCGTTGGGTCGCACCGGCGCGAGTCTGCCCACCGGCGAGCTGCTTAAATTCGGTCTGGCGCATGCGCAGGCGCGCGATGCGGTACACCAGCCGTTCGACAGCGATACGCTGGCCGGGGCGTTGCAGGAGAGCGGCTGGCAGACGCTGACGGTGCACAGTCAGGCCGCTGACCGCACCGCCTACCTGAGCCGGCCGGATCTGGGGCGGCGGTTGGCGGCGGACAGCCGCAGTCTGCTGCTGGGCCTGCCGGACAAGGCGGCCGATCTGCTGCTGGTGGTGGCGGACGGTCTGTCTTCCAAGGCGGTGCACCGTCAGGCGTTACCCTTGTTGCAGGCGCTGCGGCCTTATCTCGATCTGTTGGGGCTCTCCGTAGCGCCCGTGGTGCTGGCGCATCAGTCGCGGGTGGCGCTGGGGGATGATATCGGCGAGTGTCTGCGGGCAAAAGCGGTGGCGATATTGATTGGCGAGCGGCCGGGCCTGTCCTCGCCGGACAGCCTGGGAATTTACCTCACCTGGGGGCCGAACACCCGGCGGCGCGAATCGGAGCGTAACTGTATCTCCAACGTTCGCCCGGAAGGGCTGGATTACCCGCAGGCGGCGTTCAAACTGGCGTGGCTGCTGGAACAGGCGTTCCAGCGGGGTCTGACCGGGATTGAACTGAAAGACGAAAGCGATAACCCGGCGTTGTATGGCCGGGTATTGCCGCTTCATTCCCAGCTGGGGGGCTGACCGATACTTTGCTGCAGCAGGGCGGTGAACGCGCTTAAGCGGGCGGAGATCTTGGCCACCGGCCGCAGCAGGTAGATACCCTGTTGTTCCTGGCGCGGATCCTCCAGCACTTGATGCAAGCGGCCGGCCTGGATATCCGGGCCAACCACCCAGTTGGGTAAAAAGGTGATCCCCAGTCCAAGCAGCGCCGCCTGGCGCTGGGCGGTGAAGTCGTTGCAGCGCAGTACCATACTGCAGCGGTTCAGTAGCTGGCCGCTGAGGATTTGCGTCCAGCAGGCCGGCTGCTGTTTATTATAACGGGCAATCAGCCGATGTTCCGGTAGCGCGTTCAGGTCCCCTGGGCAGCCATAGCGGGCGATATAGTCGGGGCTGGCGCACATGACCCAGCGCTGAGTGGCTATTCGGCTGGCGTACAGCCCGCTGTCTTTCTGTTCGCCGATGCGGATGGCGGCGTCCAGTAATTCCTGCGTCGGATCGGTCTGGCGCTCGGTCAGATCCAGATCGACAAACAATTGCGGGTAGCGTTCAGCCAGCGTCGGCAACAGCGGCAGGATGTAGGTCTTGCCAAAGGTCGGCAGGCAACTGATGCGCAACGTTCCCTGGGGGACATCACTTAGCGAGGCCAGCTCTGCGCGGATGTCGGTGATGTCCGACAGCAGCGCCGCCGCCCGCGCCTTCAGCATTTCTCCGGCATCCGTCAGCATCAGGCCGCGCGTCGAGCGGATAAACAGCGTAGCGTCAAGAGCGCTTTCCAGCGCGTCTATGTGGCGAACCAGCGAAGAGGGCACCATACCCAGTTTGCGGGCGGCAGCGGAGAAGCTGCCCTGCAGGGCCACTTCGAGAAATATCGGCAGATGTTCAACATAGCGGGCGTCATTCATCTTTGCATTATATGCAAAAGCGTTTCTTATGAATACCAGGTTCTCTGCCCACCGCATTGCGGTTACTCTTTTTCTGGGGCTTACGGACGGTAAGAGCGAACCGGGATCCCGCCGCAAAGAGAAAAATAGATAAACCCAGCGGATTTTAGACCTTAAAACAACGCCATTTTCCCAGGCACCGCCATGCGCCTGCGACAGTGATTGCTGCTTCAATACCAGAGTAAACGTTCAATTTGACGCTGTGCCCGCCAACAATGATTAGTGAATCTAAACCGTTGTTGAGGTTGAGTGTCGCCGGCCTGCCGTGCCGGTTTTTTTGTCGCCGTTGGCTGAATCGTTCCACCTGAACGCGTCGTCGGCGACATCTTTGCTTACCTTTCAGGTGGGCATTTTTGAACGCGCGGGGGCATTTCGCACCGTGCTGGTGGAGGAGTACGTAATGAACGAAAAGCAGGGTTGTTCCTGTGCGCACCATTTGGTGCAGGGTTTCGCCCGGCAGTCAGTGATTGCCGGGGAGGGCGAAATCTATCAAATCTCGCTGATGAGCGCGTTAATCAGCGGCGTCTACGAAGGGGAAGTGACCATTGCCGAATTGCTTCGGCACGGTAACTTTGGCCTGGGCACCTTCAACCACCTCGATGGTGAATTGATCGCCTTTGATGATGAAATTCATCAACTGCGCGCCGACGGCAGCGCGCGACCGGCCAGGCACGATCAGAAAACCCCTTTTGCCGTTGTCACCTTTTTCCAACCCAGCGTTACCCAAAGCTTCGATCGTCCTATCACCAAAGCGCAACTGCACCAGTGCATTGATGAGCAGGTGGCTTCGCCGAACCTGTTCTGCGCGGTGCGCGTCGACGGTGAATTCAGCCACGTGGAAACCCGCACCGTGCCGCGTCAGGAGCGGCCCTATCGCCCGATGCTGGAAGCAATCGAGGAGCAACCGACCTTTGCCTTTCTCAAGCGGCAGGGAACCCTGGTTGGCTTCCGTTCGCCGGACTATATGCAGGGGGTCGGCGTAGCCGGTTATCACGAGCACTTTGTTACCGACGATCGCAGCGGCGGCGGCCACGTGCTGGATTATCAGCTCGACCACGGTCGCCTGCAATTTGGGGTGATCACCCGTCTCAATCTTCAATTGCCGCATGATGCGGATTTTCTGCGCGCCGACCTCTGTCCGGAGGATTTGGACCGCGCGATTCGTTCTGCCGAGGGTTAATTCCGCGACAGCCGTTGGTGTATTTTTCAGGAGGTGTGTTCCATGAACAAGGCAAAAACAGACAATAACTGGGCGTGTGGCGCAGATTTGGTGGTGAAAAATCTGGAAGCGCAGGGCGTCAAATACGTGTTCGGTATTCCGGGGGCGAAAATCGACCGGGTATTCGATTCGCTGGAGGACGCGCCGTCGATAGAAACGGTGGTGGTTCGGCACGAGGCCAACGCGGCGTTTATGGCGGCGGCGGTCGGGCGGTTGACCGGTAAGGCGGGGGTGGCGCTGGTGACCTCCGGGCCTGGCAGTTCCAACCTGATCACCGGGCTGGCGACCGCCACTTCGGAAGGGGATGCGGTGGTGGCGATCGGCGGTGCGGTGAAGCGCGCCGATAACCTCAAGCAGACCCACCAGAGCATGGATACCGTCAGCATGTTCCGGCCGGTGACCAAATATTGCGCCGAAGTGCATGCCGGCGTGGCGATTTCCGAAGTGATCGCCAATGCTTTCCGTCATGCCGAGTTTGGCCGGCCTGGGGCGTCGTTCATCAGCTTGCCGATGGACATCGTGAACGAACCTGTCAGTGCGCCGGTACTGGCGGGGTGCCGCCTGCCACGCATGGGGGCCGCCGCCGCCGATGACATTCGCACGGCGGTAAAATTGATCCAGCAGGCGAAGTGTCCGGTGATGCTGTTGGGTCTGCAGGCCAGCCGCCCGGAAAACAGCGAGGCGGTGCGTCATCTGTTGCATCGCACCCATATGCCGGTGGTGGGCACCTATCAGGCAGCGGGGGTGATCGACGTCAATCATTTCGCCAGGTTTGCCGGCCGCGTCGGGTTGTTCAACAACCAGCCGGCCGATCAACTGTTGCAGAAAGCCGATCTGGTGGTCAGCGTCGGCTACGGCCCGATCGAATACGATCCCTGCATGTGGAACAGCCAGGGCAAACTGAAGCTGGTGCATATCGACGTGTTGCCGGCGGATATCGATACCTGTTACCGCCCGGACGTGGAGCTGGTGGGGAATATCAGCGCGACCCTGGATATGATGACCGAAGCCTTCAGCGCCGTGGTGAGCGTGCCGGCAGAGGTTGAACTGATCCTCAGCGATCTGGGGCGGCAGCGTACCGAACTGGCGGAACGCGCCGCACGCCGTGGCGGCATGCCGATCCATCCGCTGCGCATCGTGAAAGAGCTGCAGGATATTGTCAGCGACGACGTCACGCTGTGCGTGGATATGGGCAGTTTTCACATCTGGATCGCGCGTTATCTCTATAGCTTCCGTGCAAGACAACTGCTGATCTCCAACGGCCAGCAGACTATGGGGGTGGCGTTGCCGTGGGCGATTGGCGCAGCGCTGGTGCGCCCGGGGGACAAAGTGGTGTCAATCTCCGGCGACGGCGGTTTTATGCAGTCGAGCATGGAGCTGGAAACCGCGGTGCGGCTGAAAAATAACATCGTGCACGTGATTTGGGTGGATAACGCCTACAACATGGTGGAAATGCAGGAGGTGAGTAAATACCGACGCAAATCCGGCGTGGAATTTGGCCCGATCGATTTTAAAGCCTATGCGGAATCCTGCGGTGCGGTAGGGTTTGCCGTGCAGTCGGTAGATGACCTGCGACCGATGCTGCGCAAAGCGATGGACATTCAGGGGCCGGTGGTGGTGGCGATCCCGGTCGACTACGCCGACAACTACAAACTGATGGCGCAGATGAACTTCAGCCAGATGATTTAATTTCATTATGTCGGTTAACCACGGGGAGCGGCCTTTGCGGCGCACCCCGTTTTTTATGCTCGAAATTTGTGCTTTACAACCCTAACTGCATGATTTATTGGTATCCGTCGGGTCCGTTTTCTATACCTATGAATGTCGAGTTACGGCCAGGCGACGGGTATAACCACTGGGGATGGCAGGATGAAAAATAAAGCACTCACGATGACGCTGGGATTGTTGGCTCTGGCGATGATGGGCGGTGCGCACGCCCGCACGCTGGTTTATTGTTCCGAAAGCTCGCCTGAAGGGTTCAACCCGCAGCTGTTCACCTCGGGCCCCACCGTAGACGCCAGTTCTGCGACAATCTACAACCGGCTGGTGGATTTCAAAACCGGCACCGTCGAGCTGCAACCCAGCCTGGCGGAAAGTTGGGAAGTGAGCGAGGACGGCAAGCAGTACACTTTCCATCTGCGCAAGGGCGTGAAATTCCAGAGTAACAAGTATTTTACCCCAACCCGCGACTTCAACGCCGACGACGTGATTTTCTCCTTCATGCGGCAAAAAGACGCCAATAACCCGTATCACAAGGTCTCCAACGGTGCTTACACCAACTTCGAATCCATGGAGTTCGGCACGCTGATCGACAAGATTGTCAAAGTGGACGAAAACACCGTGCGCTTTGAGCTTTCGCGCGCCGAAGCGCCGTTCGTGGCCGATCTCGGCATGTATTTCGCCACCATTTTATCGGCGGAATATGCCGATGCGATGCTGAAGGCCGGCACGCCGCAGCGGGTCGATAACGACCCGATCGGCACCGGGCCGTTCCAACTGGTGCAGTATCAGAAAGACGCGAAGATCCTCTACAAAGCGTTCGACCACTATTGGGAGGGCAAACCTAAGATTGACCGTCTGGTATTCTCGATAACCCCGGATGCCGCGGTGCGTTATGCCAAACTGCAAAAAAATGAATGCCAGGTGATGCCATTCCCCAACCCGGCGGATTTAGCGCGGATGCGGCAGGACCCGAACATTCAGGTGATGGAGAAATCCGGCTTGAATATCGGCTTCCTGGCGTTTAATACCCAGAAAAAACCGCTGGATAACGTCAAAGTGCGCCAGGCGCTGGCGATGGCGGTGAATAAACCGGCGATTATCGAAGCGGTGTTTCACGGTGCGGGCCAGCAGGCGAAAAACCTGCTGCCGCCGACCCAGTGGGGCAGCAACGACAAGATTGAGGATTATCCGTACGCGCCGGAGAAAGCCAGGCAATTGCTGAAGGATGCCGGTTTGGGCCAGGGTTTTGCGATAGATCTGTGGGCGATGCCGGTGCAGAGGCCTTACAACCCGAACGCCAAACGCATGGCGGAGATGATCCAGTCCGATTGGGCGAAGATTGGCGTGAAGGCCAACATTGTCACTTTCGAGTGGGGCGAGTACTTGCAGCGGCTCAAAAATGGCGAACATCAGACTGCCTTGGTGGGGTGGACCACTGCCAACGGCGATCCGGATAACTTCTTCGGCCCGTTGTTTACCTGTGTTTCGGCCAATGGCGGTTCAAACTCGGCTAAATGGTGCTACCCGCCGTTTGATAAGCTGATCCTGCAGGCGCGTGAAGAGAGCGATCATGCCAAGCGGGTGGCGCTGTATGAGCAGGCGCAGGTGATGATGCATGAGCAGATGCCGGCGTTGATGATCGCCCACTCGACCATTTTTGAGCCGGTGCGCAAGGAAGTGAAAGGTTACGAGATCGACCCGTTCGGCAAGCACATTTTCAAACAGGTATCGCTGGAGAAAGAATAAAAAGGGGGCTGCGTGGGCCAGACTGCTGACACAGCCCGTCATTAGGGAGAGCGTGCCGAAGGGGTCGTAGCGGCTTGCCGCCGGAGCGCCCCTCGGTGCGCTAGGCCCGAGTATCTCGGGCTCAAAGGCAACTTTGTCATCAAACTCGGGGGCGGCAGCCCCCGGTGTTTCTCAACAGGCATCAGAAATGCGTGTTGATGCTCATATAATAAGTGCGGCCCGGTTCGTTGTAGGTTGCAGCACCCGCTCCGGCGATGTTGATGGCGCCGGTGTTGGGATCGCCAACGTTTTGCGCGTTGCCGGCGCGGAACTGGCGTTTGTCGAACAGGTTGTCGATGCCGGCGGTGACGCTGACGTTTTTGGTGACGTCATAGGTAGCGCTGGCGCCGACGATGGCGTAAGGGCTGACCTCGCGGGTTTCGCTGCCGGTCGCCGGTTTACCCTGATAGTTGTACTTTTTCGGCTTCTGACGGCCGTACCAGGTCAGGGTCGATTGCATTGACAGTTCCTGGGTCGCCTGCCAGCTCAGCGTCGAGTTGATAGTGAATTTAGGGATCACCGACAGATAATCGCCGGTGCTCTTGTTCTTGTTCTCTATCATGTAGGTGGCGTTGTTGCTCCAGGATACGGTCTCGCTGACCGGTATGTTCAGCGTCCCCTCCAGGCCCTGTACGACCGCTTTCGGTACGTTTTCCCACTGATAAACCGCCGTACCTGTGCTGCTGGTGGCGATTTTGCTGTTGCCCGCCTCGATCTTGTTGCGGTAATCGTTGCGGAAGTAAGTCACCCCGGCCAGCCAGCCTTCATTATGGAACTCCAGCCCGATCTCTTTGTTGACGCTGGTTTCCGCCTTCAGATCGTCGTTGCCGAGCAGATAGCAGCCATTTTTGGTGTCGCTGGCCGCACAACCTTGCCCCTTGCTGTACAGCAAATAGTTTTGGTTGGTCTGGAACAGCGTCGGCGCTTTGTAGGCGCGGGCGATGCCCATTTTCAGCGTGAAGTTGTCGCCCAACTCTTGCGACAGGTTTAGCGCCGGGCTCCAGTTATTGCCGGCCTCGGAATGGTGATCGTAACGCAGGCCGGGCGTCAGCATGGTGCTGTCGGTCAACTCGATATTGTCTTCGGCGAACAGCGAGAAGATATTCGCCGAAGCGTAAGGGCTACGGGTGCCGGTCTCTGTGCCAGGAATGGTGCCGCCCATCAGCGTTTGGCTGGTTGACGTGCCATCCTTCATGCGCTGCTGGTTCCACTCGGTGCCCAGCGTGGCGGTTTGCGTGACGCCCAATTCAAACGGCACGCTGACTTCGCTGTGCGCCAGAAAATCGTCCAGCTTGGTGGTGCCGAAGCCTTCATTTTTGGTGTCGAAAATACCCTCGGTGCCGCCGGCCAAACCTTCGTTCAGACGCGTATTACGCGTGCGCTCGAACCGAATGTAATTGTTGGTGCCGACGCCGTTGTCCCAGGCGCCGCGATGGTTGAGGCCGAAGGTTTCGCGGTAGATGCGGTTGGTCTCTTTGCCGTAGTTGCTTTGCACCAGCGCGTTGGTGTTGGTGTTTTGCGTATCGCCTGCGTACAGGTTGCCCTGGCGGCCATAGGAATATTCAAACTCCAGCGACTGCAAGTGGGCGAAGTCCCAGTGCAGCAGGGCGTCGATGTTTTTGTCGACCACCCCTTCACGCCCGGAGGGAATGCTGCTGGCATAAGCGCCTACGCGTTCGGATTTGTGCGATTCGTTGATATCCCAGGCGTCGGCCTGCGTTTTGCTGTAGCCGCCGAACAGACGGAAGCTCAACTGGTCGCTCAGCGGGCCGGACAGGCTGAAGTCGGTGCGCTTGGTAGATCCTTCCTGCTTATGCTGCGGCACGTTGAAATAAGTGTTCAGCGAGCCGTGCAGATCTTTGGTGCTCTTTTTGGTGATGATATTGACCACGCCGCCGGCGGCGCCGTTGCCATAGCGTGCCGCGGCCGGGCCGCGCAGCACTTCGATGCGTTCGATCATCTCCGGTGGCACCCAGGCGGTATCGCCGCGGCTGTCACGTTCGCCGCGCCACCCTTGGCGCACCGAGTTGCGGCTGCTGGCCGGAATACCGTCGATCAGAATCAGGGTGTTTTCCGGGCCCATGCCGCGAATATCGATCTGGCGGTTGTTGCCGCGCTGGCCGCTGGTGGAGTTGCCTGTCAGGTTAACGCCGGGCATGGTACGGATCAGTTCGCTGATATCGCGCGCCGGAGGGCGTTTTTTGATTTCGTCGGCGGTGATGGTGGACACCCCCGGAGCCTGCAGGTTTTGTCGGGCAGCGGTGACGACAATGGTGTCCTCGGCGGCGGCTTTTTTGCCTTTGGCGGCGGTATCGGTTTCTGCGGTGGTATCAGTTTGCTGTGCGGCGTGCGCAAAGGCGGACGCGCCTAACCCTAACCCGATGAGTGTGGCTAAAGAATAACGTGAAAGTTTGCGGTTCATTTGAGTGTTCCTACCTTGCTGCCTTTCCCGGGGCCGAAGACAGGCCTCCGGCAGAGAGAAGGGCGGTTGTAGTTTTTGTGATCGCGGAAATAAAAATCCAACAGACCGAGACGCAACGGCATTGGATTCGGCGCTAAAAAGCGGTATCCGTCCCTGTCGAAAAATACCTGCTCTGTTTACGAGCCTTAACACACTATTGCAAACGCAAATAATTATCAATAGTATTCGGTTTACCGTTTTTAGGCAGCGCCTCGCGCCGCGAATGTGCCGGCGTTCTTGAAGCTGCCAGCTAAAAGTGAATAGGCGTTTTGAAAACAAAATCCGAGTCAGAAAGCAGCAGATTATTATCGAGCAAGCACGCCGGGCGTCATGGATGGTGGCTGAATATCGCCAAACGCGGTACGCCGCTGGTGGAGCTGCAAGGAGATGGGCGAGGGAAGGTCACATTTTTATGGCGTGATCCTCAAGGATGTGAGCTCACTTCAGCCTATCAACGCGTCTGGATCCACATCAACTGCCTCACCGATCATCATCAGCCCTCGCCACCGCAGAGCTTGCAACGGCTTGAAGGGACCGACGTCTGGTATTGGCAAACCGAGCTGAACGCCGACTGGCGTGGCAGTTACTGCTTTATGCCCTGCATGGACGATCGGCCGCTGACGCTCAGCGATAACGATGCGCACGCCAATATGCATTCGGTCCGTCACTGGTGGCATCAGGTGTTCGCCAGCGCCACCCACGATCTGCTTAATCCTCATCGCTCCTGGTTCGGCGCCAACGGCAACGTCTTGTCCGGCCTGCATATGCCGGCGGCGCTGCCGCAACCGGCCTGGCAGGATTTCGACCGTTATGCGTCGGCCTGCGGGCGCTGTACCCCGGCACCGCCCGCCAGGCTGCAACGCCACAGCTGGCACAGTGCGCGGCTGGGCAATACCCGTAACGTTTGGGTTTACACCACCGGCGACAGCAACCCGGCGCAACGGCCGTTGGCCCTGCTGCTGGACGGCCAGTTCTGGTCGAGCAACATGCCGGTCTGGGATCCGCTGATGCAACTGACTCGTGAAGGCAAACTGCCGGAGGCGGTGTATCTGTTGATCGATGCCATCGATCAAAAACAGCGTGCGCATGAGTTGGCCTGCAATGAAGATTTTTGGCTGGCGGTGCAGGAAGAACTGCTGCCGCAATTGGCTGAATGGGCACCCCACAGCGGCAACCCTGCAAGCACGCTGGTGTGTGGACAGAGCTTCGGCGGCCTGTCTTCGCTGTATGCCGGTCTCCACTGGCCGCAGCGCTTTGGCGGCGTGATTGCTCAGTCCGGCTCTTTCTGGTGGCCGCGTCGCGACATGTACCAGCAACCTGCCGTGCCGGCCGATGCCGGTTGGTTGCTGCGCCAGGCCGAACAGGGCGTTGGTCGCAAGGGCGGATTGAAGGTGTTCATGGAGGCCGGCACCCACGAACAGGTGGCGCGCAGGGTGAATGATCGGATGGCGGATGTGCTGCGTGATGCCGGCCATCAGGTGCAATACCGGGTGGTGGAAGGCGGGCACGACTCTCTGTGCTGGCGCGGCGGGTTGATCGACGGGCTGCAGGCGTTGTGGGCGGATCAGCCTGCGGCGCCATTCGCCAAGCTAACTTTCAACGTCCAAGGAGTCCGTGATGGAAACTCTGAACCCATTCGATGATGAACAGCAAATCTGCCTGATTCTGCAAAACGATGAGCGGCAATACAGCCTGTGGCCTGATTTCAGCGCAGTACCGGCGGGGTGGACGCCGGTTTTCGGCCCGGCGGTACGCTCGCTGTGCGTGAGTTGGCTGGAACAGCATTGGCAGGATATGCGGCCCGCATCGCTGCGTAAGGCGTGATGGCGCCATTACCGTTAACAGGAGTCAGTCCCTTGTCAGACCCTATTTTATTACCGACCGAAGAGCAGCTTGCCACTGAATTGCCGCTGGTCGCCGCGCAACCTGGCATCTGGGTGGCCGATCAAATATCGCCTTACGCCAATGCCTATGCGGTTTCCCACTATATCGAACTCAGCGGCCCACTGAACGAAGAGCGGCTATTGCAGGCGATTGCGCAGGGGTTGTCCGAAGTCGATACCCTTCAGCTCCGCTTTGAAGAGCGGGACGGGGTGCCGGTACAGTGGCATGACGCCGACCTGGCGATCCTGCCGACGGAATATCTCGATCTGCGCGGCTCTCCCGATGCCCTGGCGGCGGCGCAGGCGATGATGCAGCTGGATATGTCCGGCGATTTGCGCATCGGCAGCGGCAAGGCGCTGTACCGCCATATTGTGATCCGCCTGTCGGATCGGCGTTGGTTCTGGTATCAACGCTACCACCATATTCTGGTCGATGGCTTCAGTTTTACCGCCATTGCCCGCAGAATCGCCCATATTTACAGCCGCATACTGAACGATGAACAGCCCGATCCGACGCCGTTTACCTCCTTCAGCGAGGTGGTGGCGGAATATCAGCGCTACCAGCAGTCGGCAACCTGCCAGCGCGATGCCGCTTTTTGGCTGAACAAGGCGCAGCAGTTGCCTGCGCCGGCCACGCTTTGCCCGCAGCCGCTGGCCGGGCAGACGCCAACCACCCGCATCCACCGGTTATCGCAGCTGTGCGATCGTCAAGATTTTACCCAACTGGTGAACGCCAGCTCGCAGCAGTTCAGCGTGGCGGATATGGCGTTGGCGCTGGTGGCGCTGTGGGTGTCTCGCCTGAGCGGCCACGGCAGCTTCAGCGCCGGTTTCATCTTTATGCGCCGCACCGGTTCTGCTGCGCTGTGCGCCAATGGCCCGGTGATCAACGTATTGCCGATCGAAATGCACCTCGATCCCCAGGCCACGCTGTGCGAGATCGCCGGCGGTATCGGCCGTGAGTTGAAAACCGTTCGTCGTCATCAGCGTTACGAGGCGGAACAAATCCAGCGTGATTTGGGACGGATTGGCGATGCCCAGCCGCTGTACGGCACCGTTTTCAACTTTAAAATGTTCGATTTCCAGCTCGATTTCGGCGGTATCGAAGGCATTACTCACGAGTTGGCCTCGGGGCCGGTACGGGATCTGGAGATCGCGCTGTATCTCGACGAGGCCGGCACGTTGAAGGTGGATCTGCTGGCCAATGCCGAACGTTATCAGCGCGATGAGCTGGCGGCGCATTTACAGCGTCTGCCGCTGTTGCTGCGTCAGTTTGCCGCCCGGCCGCAGATGCCGATTGGCGAAGCCGATTTGCTGACCGAACAGGACCGCCAACTGCTGGCCAGGGTTAACGACACCGCTCATCCGGTGGCGGCGCAAACCCTCAGCGGCCTGCTGGCCGAACAGGCGCAGAAAACCCCGGACGCCCCGGCGTTGAGGGACGCGCAATACCGGTTCAGCTATCGCGAAACCCGTGAACAAGTCACCGCGCTGGCACGCCAACTGACGGCACAGGGGGTACAGCCCGGCGATATCGTTGCCGTTGCGCTGCCGCGCTCGGTGTTCCTGTCGCTGGCGCTGATGGCGATTGTCGAAGCGGGGGCCGCCTACTTGCCGCTGGACACCGGCTACCCTGACGAACGCCTCGGCATGATGCTGGAAGATGCCGCACCGCGACTGATCATCACCGAACCTACCCAGCAGGCGCGTTTTGCCGGCAAGGGAGAGATTCTGCTGTTTGATGCGCCTCTGGCCGCCGACTGCGCGGCAGAGGTGGAGCTCAACGGGCCAACGCCGCATCACCCGGCTTACATCATCTTTACTTCCGGTTCTACCGGGCGGCCGAAAGGCGTGCTGGTGGGGCATCAGGCGATCGTCAACCGTTTGCTGTGGATGCAGCATCAGTATCCACTGGCGGCGAACGATGTGGTGCTGCAGAAAACGCCATGCAGCTTTGACGTCTCGGTGTGGGAGTTTTTCTGGCCGTTGATGGTGGGGGCCCAGTTGGTGATGGCGCCGCCGGAAGCGCACCGCGATCCGCAACAGCTGTTGGCGTTGATTGACCGGCATCGGGTTACCACGCTGCATTTCGTGCCTTCGATGCTGGCGGCCTTTGTCGGCGCGCTGGACAACCCGCCGGCGGTGGCCTGCTGTGCGCCGTTGCGGCAGGTTTTTTGCAGCGGCGAAGCGCTGCCGTCTGAGCTGTGTCGCCTGTGGCAAAGCCGCACTGGCGTGCCCTTGCATAACCTGTATGGCCCGACCGAAGCGGCGGTGGATGTCAGTTGGCATCCGGCCTGGGGCGAGTCGCTGGCGGCAATCACGGGCGCCAATGTGCCGATCGGCCTGCCGGTGTGGAATACCGGGCTGCGCATCCTGGATGCGCGTCTGCGGCCGGTGCCGCCGGGCGTGGCCGGTGATTTGTATCTTACCGGCGTGCAGCTGGCGCAGGGCTATCTTGGCCGCCCGGAACTG
The DNA here is from genome assembly GCF_052692135.1 of Serratia sp. TSA_7. Lineage (NCBI taxonomy): Bacteria > Pseudomonadati > Pseudomonadota > Gammaproteobacteria > Enterobacterales > Yersiniaceae > Serratia > Serratia sp. TSA_7. The sequence continues at coordinate 689,178 of NZ_JBQZFU010000002.1, read as the reverse complement.
ACCGCCAGCCGCTTTGTGGCCGATCCCGAAGGCAACGGCGGACGGATGTACCGTACCGGCGACGTTGCGCGCTGGCTGCCGGGTGGCGAAGTGGAATACCTCGGCCGCAGCGACGATCAGCTAAAAATTCGTGGTCAGCGCATTGAGCTGAGCGAAATCGACCATGCATTGCTGTCGCTGCCGGGCATTAAGCAGGCGGTGACCCATGCGCTGGTACTGGGCAATACGCCGGCAGACACCGGCGGTGGGGATGCCCGCCAACTGGTGGGTTACCTGGTGGCCCAGCCTGGCGTGCGCCTGGATCTCGACGGCCTGCGTGCCGCCTTGGCCGATCGCCTGCCGCCACACATGGTGCCGGTGGCGTTGGTTGAGATGGACGCTTTACCGCTAAGCGCTAACGGCAAGCTGGATCGCAAAGCGCTGCCGCAGCCGCAAAACGGCGTCAGGGCTGCGGGCCGTGAACCTGAACCCGGGCTGGAGACGGCGATCGCTGCGGTATTTGCGCGCTTGCTGCAACGTGAAACCGTATTTGCCGACGATGATTTCTTTGCCCTCGGCGGTCACTCGCTGCTGGCCATGCGGCTGGCGGCGGAGCTGCGGCGCGAGTTGGGCAAGGCGGTTTCGGTAGGGCAGGTGATGGTCGCTTCCCGGGTGGAACAGCTGGCGCAACTGCTAACGCAAGAGCGCACCCAGGAAGAAGCCGACCAAACCGGTTTCGACAGCGTACTGCCGCTGCGCACCACCGATGGCCCGACGCTGTTCTGCCTGCATCCGGCTTCCGGATTCTCCTGGCAGTTCAGCGTGCTGCCGCGCTATATCGATCAACATTGGTCACTGGTGGGCATTCAGTCGCCGCGTCCGGATGGCCCGCTGGCGCTCAGCGAAAATATGGATCAGGTTTGCGAAGCGCATCTGGCGACGGTATTGCAGGTCCAGCCTCATGGCCCGTACCATTTTATCGGTTATTCGCTGGGTGGCACCTTGGCGCAGGGGATCGCCGCCAGGTTGCAGGCGCGAGGCGAAGAAGTGGCTTTCCTTGGGTTGCTGGATACTTATCCGCCGGAAACGCAAAACTGGGACGTGATGCTGGATGACAACGTGCTGAAAGAAGTGCAGCGTGAACGCCAGCAGTTCCTGGCGGTATCGGAAGATACGCTGGATCCGGCACTGGGCGAAACCCGGGTGGCGATGTTCGATAATATCGAAGCCAACTATGTCGATTCGGTACGTCTGCTTTCCGCGACCCATACGGCGAATTTCAGCGGGCAGGCGACGCTGTTTGTCGCGCGTCAGACGTTGCAGGAAGGGATGGACGTGCAGCAAACCTGGGCGGAATATGTGGATGCCTTGCAGGTTCATGAACTGGATTGCGCGCACGTAGATATCGTCTCACCGGCGTCGTTTAAGGTGCTGGGGCCGTTGTTGAATCGCATTCTAAGAGCGCTGTAATACCCTCTTTCAAGCCGCACCCTTGTTACTTGTACGACAAGGCCCATTCATGGGCCTTGTCCTTTCAGGAGCGCTGCGAACCGCGTTTAAATCTGCTGGAAATCATTTCCCCAGCGGCACCACCAGCGGCGTGTGCGAGACAGGATCGTCAATGATCATGCAGCGCAGGCCGTACACTTCTTCGATCAACTCCGGCGTCACGATATCCTTAGGTGCACCTTCGGCCACGACTTTGCCGTCGCGCATGGCGATCAGATGGGTGGCGTAACGGCAGGCGTGGTTGAGATCGTGCAGCACTACCACCAGCGTGTGGCCGTTTTCACGGTTTAACTGACGCATCAATTCCAGCAGGTCGATCTGATGGCTAATGTCCAGCCAGGTGGTCGGTTCATCCAGCAGCAGCAGCGGCGTTTGCTGCGCCAGCACCATCGCAATCCAGACCCGCTGACGCTGCCCGCCGGAAAGCGTATCCACCGGCTGTTCGGCCAGTTCAAACACGCCGGTGGAACGCATTGCCTGCTCCACCGCTTGCTGGTCTTCTTCGCGCCAACGGCTGAACAGACGCTGATGCGGGTAGCGGCCACGGGCCACCAGATCAAACACGGTGATGTCGCCGGGAGCGGTCGAACTTTGCGGCAGCAGGCCTAACTGGCGCGCCACCTCTTTGGTGGCGTATTCGCCGATGTGCTTGCCGTTCAGCCAGACCCTTCCGGCTTGCGGTTGCATCAGGCGGCTGAGGGTACGCAGCAGGGTAGATTTACCGCAGGCGTTCGGCCCGATAATCACCGTCAGTTCGCCCTGGGGGATAGAGACGCAAAGATCGCTCGCTACGATTTTCTTGTCATAGCTTAGCGTCAGGTGTTCAGCGCGCAGCGGCGCAGGCAGCAGGGGTTCAGCATTCATTTTTTTCGTGACTCACGGATTAACAGCCAAATCAGATAAATGCCGCCGAGGCTGACGGTCAGCACGCCTACCGGCAATTGATAAGGCATAAACAGGCGCTGGGCGGCGACATCGGCGATCAGCAGCAACAGCGCGCCGGTCAGGGCGGTCAGCAACAGGACGCTGCGGTTGGCGCACAGGCGGCGGGCAATCTGCGGCGCCACCAGTGCAATAAAGGAGATCGGCCCGGCCACGGCGGTGGCGGCAGCGGTCAGCGTTACGCCGATCAGCAGCAGCAGCACGCGCGAACGTTCCACCGGCACGCCGAGGGCGCAGGCGGTGTCGTCACCCATTTCCAGCAGCCGCATGCGGCGTGACAGCGTCAGCAACAGCAGGCAGCACAGCGCGATCACCGCCAGCACCGGCAGGCTTTTCGCCCAGCTTATGCCGTTAAGTGACCCTGCGCTCCACAGCCCGGCGGTCATGGCGGATTCCAGCGAGGCGCTGATGATAAGCCAGGTATTGCCGGCCACCAGCAGGGCGCGCACGGCGATGCCGACAATAATCAAACGGAAAGCCTCGACACCGTTGCGCCATGCCAGCAGATAAACCAGCGCGGCGGTCAGCAGGCCACCGGCCAGCGCCCCGGAGGTGATGCCGATAACGCCGCCGTTAAACAGCACTATGGCTACCAATACGCCGCTGTAGGCGCCGGTATTGAAGCCAATCACGTCTGGGCTGCCGAGCGGGTTGCGCAGCAGAGACTGGAAAATGGCGCCGCTGATCCCGAGTGCGGCGCCCAACAGCAACGCCATAGTGACTCGTGGCAGACGCCACTGGGTGACTATCACCGTCAGGTTTGCCGGGCCTTTGCCGAGGAGAGCGTCGATCACCTGCGTGGCGTTAAGCGAAAGGGAACCGGAACCTAGCGCGTAAATCGCCAGTACCCCGCAGGCAAGCGCCAGTATCGACGCGGTCAGCGCCGGCCGCGACAGGGCACGTAATTTTTGATCGGTCATCAGACGGGCTGCCAGCATCGACATTAGCGTTGCCTCCTGAACATATGACGTTGGCGCACCAGCACGATCAGCAGCGGTGCGCCAATCAGGGCGGTCACGATGGAAACGCGCAGCTCGCCGGCCACCAGAAAGCGGCCAATCAGATCGGCGCTCAGCAGCAGGATGGGGGTCAGGACCAGCGTCCACGGCAGCATCCAGTGCAGCTCGGAGCCGGCCAGCCGCCGGGCAATGTGCGGCATCATCAGGCCGACGAAGGCAATCGGGCCGACGGCGGCGGTGGCGCCACCGCACAGCAGGGTAATCGCCAACAGGCCCAGCAATTGGGTGCGGACGATGCCGGTGCCCAGCGCAGTGGCCAATTCGTTGCCCATGCTCAGGCTGTTAAGCGATTTGCTCATCCACAGCGTGATTAGCGTGCCCAGCAGGATCGGCAGGGTGACGGCGCGCACCACCTGCATATTTTGAATATCCAGCGAACCGGCCTGCCAAAACCGCAGTTGATCGAACACCAGCGGATTGAGCAGAGAAATCCCTGAGGTCATTCCCTCCAGCACCGCCGCCATCGCGACCCCGGCCAGCGTCAGGCGGACCGGGTTCAGACTGCTGCCGCCCAGCGCGCCGATCAACGCGACCAGCAGTGCAGCGAACATCGCCCCGGCAAAGGCGAACCACAGGTATTGGCTAACCTCGGCGGCACCAAAGAAGGTGATGCCCAGTACCACGGCAAATCCCGCCCCGGCGTTCACGCCGAGAATGCCCGGATCGGCCAGGGGGTTGCGGGTGAGGGTTTGCATCAATACGCCGGACAAGCCCAGCGCAATGCCGGCCAATACGCCCACCAGCGTGCGCGGCAACCTGGCTTCGGTAATGATGGTGCAGTCCGCTCCACGGCATTGACCGTTCAGCGCCTGGATAACCGTATCAAAAGGGATGGATTTAGCGCCGAGCGACAGGCTGAGCAGCATAACGGCCAACAGCGCGCAGACGGCAAGCAGCAAACCAAACAGTTTGCGATGAAATGAGTGGGGAGTGCCGCTAATAAGACGATCCCTGGGGGCCGGAATGGACGGTGTGCCATTGCGTGTAATCCGTAACATAACAATCCGTTATTTAATTGAATATAAATGATATTTATTATCATTATTGATTGCTTTCATCTATGTTACCATGACTCCCTTCGCTATTGCAGCACAGACGCTGCCCCTTTTCCTACGTTGTGGTGAGAAAGCTGATGAGTAAGCCCTCTATTTTGCTGGATTTTGGCCTGCTTAAGACCAATGGCGCGTTTCGTGCCGTATTTTGTGCGCGTTTTATTTCCATTTTAGCGCTGGGATTGATGGCCATTGCGATCCCGGTTCAGATCCAGGCGTTGACCGGTTCGACCCTGTTGGTCGGGCTGTCCGTGACGCTGGCGGGCAGCGGTATGTTTGCCGGTTTGCTGATGGGGGGCGTATTGGCCGATCGCTACGAGCGCCGCCGTTTGATTCTGTTTGCTCGCTCCACCTGCGGCATTGGCTTTATCGGGCTGTGCGTGAACGCTGCCTTGCCGGCCCCTTCGTTAACGGCGATTTATTTGCTGGCCGTATGGGACGGTTTCTTCGGCGCGGTCGGGGTGACGGCGCTGCTGGCCGCCACGCCGGCGTTGGTGGGGCGTGAAAACATCGTTCAGGCCGGTGCCATCAGTATGCTGACGGTGCGTTTTGGCTCGATCCTGTCGCCGGCGATCGGGGGCCTGGTGATCGCTCACTCCGGCGTGATGTGGAACTACGGCCTGGCGGCGTTGGGCACGTTGCTGACGTTGATCCCCTTGCTGCGTCTGCCGCAGTTAGCACCGCCACCACAACCGCGCGAACACCCGCTGCGCGCATTGGCCGGCGGTTTCGGCTTCCTGTTCCGCAACCGGGTAATAGGTATGGTGGCGCTGATCGGCGCGCTGCTGACCATGGCCAGTGCGGTGCGGGTGCTATATCCGGCGATGTCCGGCATGTGGCACGTCAGCGCAGCGCAATTGGGCTTTATGTATTCCGCAGTCCCGCTCGGCGCGGCGATTGGCGCGTTCACCAGCGGCCGGGTCGCTCACGTAGCGCGGCCGGGCTGGATGATGTTGACGACGGCGATAGGTGCGTTCGTCGCCATCGGTCTGTTCGGTCTGATGCCGTGGTACGGTTTGGCGCTGTTTTTCCTGGTGATTTTTGGTTACCTGAGTGCGGTGAACTCGTTGCTGCAATACGGGCTGATTCAGAACCTGACGCCGGACGCCTTCCTGGGGCGCATCAATGGTCTGTGGACGGCGCAAAACGTCGTGGGCGATGCGCTGGGGGCGTTACTGCTGGGGGCAATGGGGGCGTTTATGCTGCCGGCGATGACGTCGACCAGTTTTGGTTTTGGGGTGGCGGTGCTGGGTGTGGTACTGGCTTTCGCCATGCGCGGTTTGCGCCAGGTGGGCAGCGGCGGGCAGGAGGAAAGCCTCCAGCCCGCCAGCGAGACTACCGAGAAATAAACTGTTTTTCCAACAGCGTCAGCAAGTTGCCGGCGCTGTAATAATCCAGCCGGAAGGTATCGTTGCCCAGCGCATAAACCCGTTTGTGCTGCACAGCCGGCAGGTGAGCGAGTAAAGGATTGGCCAGCAGGCGTTGCGCGTCGGCGTCGCCGTTGGCGAACAGCATCAGCGTCTGGCCGTTCAGGCCTTCCGCCAGGTTCTCGCCGCTCAACTGAATAATGTCCTTGCGCACGCCCATGCTGCGGCTGTTGTTCAATTTGGCGGGCGGTACCGCCAGAGTGAAGCCGAGCTGTTTAAGCATCTGCCCCTGAGAGGAATCGGCGGTCCACAGATTGGCGGTTTTGCCGTCCGAACCGAACACCAGCGCGGAGACCGGCTGTTCAGGCAGCGTCATGCGCTGTTTCAGCGCTTTTTCACGCGCATCGAAATCGCCAATGACCTTATGCGCCTGGGCTTCATGCCCGGTGGCCTGGCCCAGTTCTGCGGCCAGCTCTTGCCAGCTTTTGTCGTCGTAATTGACCACCAGCACCGGGGCGATGGCAGAGAGCTGATCGTACAGGCGCAGGGCGGAATCGGCGCCGGTGGCCGAGATGATGATCAGATCCGGGGCAACGCCGGCGATGGCTTCCGCATTGGGTTCGCCGATGTACAGGCGTTTGACGCCGCGCTGTGCGGCGATGTCACTCCATTGACGGAAGAATCCCTGTTTGTCCGCCAGACGGCTGCCGGGCGTGGTTGCCCCACTGGCGACGACCGGTGCGTCGATGGCCAGCAGGGTGCCGGTGACGGTAACGCTGGTAGAAACGATACGGGCAGGGGGCTGATTGAGGGTGATCACGCCGCGTGAGGTTTCAATGTTACGCGGCCAGCCGGCATCGGCGGCGTGAGCGGCGCTGATTGCCGCTAGCCCGAACAGCGCCAGGCCGAAGATCAGGTTCTTCTTCATAAAGAAAGTCCTTAGGTTTTAAATAGTAATACTTATCATTTATATAATTTATGCTGCTGATTTTCTACCACGATGAAGAGGAGAAGAGCTGTTTACAATTATTGACATGGCAAATTTCCAAGGGTACTTTAACGCGGTCAAACTTAAATGATAATCATTATTATGTTTGTTATCATTCACGAAGAGAAATGGAGTACCGATGAGCGTGACTGTAAAGGGTGCCGGCCAAAAGAAACCGCAAAGCAAGGAGAGCGAACTGAATACTGCAGGCGTTTCGCCCACCGCGGGCTTCTTCTTTACCTCTCCTTTCCGTAGCCTGAGTACGCAAGGTTGCTTCGCCAAAATCACGTTGCCCGCTGCGGGCGGGGACCAGGTGAATGGGGAGTTCCAGCGAGAAGTGCGGCACGCTTTCGCCGAAGCGAAACTGGCCGGCGTGAAGAACCCGGTACTCTGCGGCGCCATTCCTTTTGATACTCATCAACCTTCCGCGTTGTTTATTCCCCAGCAAACTCAGTGGTTTGAACGCGATGCCTTTTTGGCCGGCGCAACGCAGCCGCAGGACTCCTTGCCGGAAATTACCCGGCAAACCGAAGTGCCTGCCCAGCAGCCTTTCATGCAGATGGTTGCCGATGCGGTGCAGGCTACCCGTGGCGACCGGTTGGATAAAGTGGTGCTGTCGCGCCTGCTGGAGATTGAAACCCGCGAACCTGTCGATCGCCAGGCGCTGATGGCGCGCATCATTGCCCAGAACCCTAACGGTTTCCACTTCCACGTGCCGCTGGAGCAGGGGGCACTGGTGGGCGCCAGCCCGGAATTGCTGTTGCGCAAATTCGGCGCGCAGTTCCATTCCAATCCGCTGGCCGGCTCTGCCCGCCGCGATGCCGATCCGCAGCGGGACCGTGAAATCAGCCAACAACTATTGGTGTCGGACAAAGACCTTTATGAGCACAAGTTCGTCACCGAAGGCATGCGCCAGGTATTGGCCGACCGCTGCCGCCACTTGAACATCCCGTCATCCCCTGAATTATTGAGCACCACCACGCTGTGGCATCTGTCTACGCCTATCGATGGCGAAGCCGCCAGCCGGGCGGAAAATGCGCTTTCGCTGGCCTGCCTGCTGCACCCGACTCCGGCTTTGTGCGGCACGCCAACCCGGCTTGCGCATCAGGTGATCAAACAGCTTGAACCCTTTGATCGCGGCCTGTTCGGCGGCATTGTCGGCTGGTGCGATGCCGAAGGCAACGGCGAATGGGTCGTGACCATTCGTTGCGGCACCGTGCAGGGCAATCAGGTGCGGCTGTTTGCCGGTGCCGGCATCGTGCAAGACTCTTCGCCGGAATCCGAATGGCGTGAAACCGGCACCAAACTCAGTACCATTTCGCGGGCGTTTGGCCTGAACCAAGGATAGGCATACCCATGAGCATTGATTTTACTCCCTGGCCTGAGGCGTTGGCCCATCGTTATCGTGAACGCGGTTATTGGACCGACCGGCCATTGACCGACATTATTGCCCGCCAGGCCAAAAATGACGCCGTGGCGCTGATCGACCCGCAGCGCAGCCTGAGCTATCGCCGGCTCAATCAACTTTCTGACCGGCTGGCCGCCGCGCTGCAACGTCGGGGCTTGCACAGTGGCGATACCGCTCTGGTGCAGTTGGGCAACGTGGTCGAGTTCTATGTGGCCTTCTTTGCGCTGTTGAAAATTGGCGTGGTGCCGGTGAACGCGCTGTTCAGCCATCAACGCAACGAACTCAAGGCTTATGCCGCACAAATCAAACCTGCGCTGCTGATTGCCGATCGCCAGCATGGCCTGTTCGGCAACGACGAATTCCTCACGGCGTTTCGCGCCGAAAATCCTTCATTGCGCGTAGTGGCGCTGCGCAGCCAGGAGGAAGGCGAGCAGTCGCTGGCCGCCTGGCTCGAAGAGGATGCCGAAGATTTTATCGCGACACCGACCCCGGCTGACCAGGTGGCGTTCTTCCAGCTTTCCGGTGGCAGCACCGGCACGCCAAAGCTGATCCCGCGCACCCACAATGATTACTACTACAGCATCCGTCGCAGCGTGGAAATTTGCCATTTCGATGCGCATACCCGCTACCTGTGCGCGCTGCCGGTGGCGCATAACTACCCAATGAGTTCTCCGGGCGTGCTCGGCGTGTTTTATGGCGCCGGGCTGGTGGTGTTCGCCAGCGATCCGGATGCCGGGCAATGCTTCCGTTTGATCGAGCAGCACCAGATTAACGTGACGGCGCTGGTGCCGCCGGCGGTGACGCTGTGGCTACAGGCGATTGAAGAGTGGGGCGGCCAACCATTGGCCAGCCTTAAGCTGTTGCAGGTGGGGGGCGCCAAGCTGAGTGAAACCTTGGCCGCGCGTATTCCGGCGGAAATCGGCTGCCAGTTGCAGCAGGTCTTCGGCATGGCGGAAGGTCTGGTGAATTACACCCGGTTGGACGATGACGAGCGGCATATTCTCACCACTCAGGGCTGCCCGATGTCGCCGGACGACGAACTGTGGGTGGCCGATGACGAGGGCAACCCGCTGCCGATGGGGCAAACCGGGCGCCTGATGACCCGGGGCCCTTACACCTTCCGCGGTTATTACCAAAGCCCCGAACATAACGCCGCCGCCTTTGATAAAGACGGTTTTTACTGTTCCGGGGATCTGATCAGCCTGACTGAAGACGGCTATGTGAAGGTGGAAGGGCGTCAGAAAGATCAGATCAACCGCGGTGGGGAGAAGATCGCCGCCGAGGAGATCGAAAACCTGCTGTTGCGCCACCCGGAGGTGATCAATGCGGCGCTGGTTTCCATGCCGGATGAGCTGATGGGCGAGAAGAGCTGCGCCTTTATTATCGCCGCCAGCGCGTTGAAGCCGGTGGTGCTGCGCCGCCATTTGCGTGCAGAGGGCGTGGCCGAATTTAAATTACCTGACCGCTTTATACAGGTCGATACGCTGCCGCTCACCCCGGTAGGAAAAGTGGATAAAAAACGGTTGCGTCAACGCCTGGAGACGCAATCACTGACTCAGGCCCAGGGAGAATAAGTCATGGCCATACCTAAACTTAATGATTACGCGCTGCCGACGCAGGCTGAACTGCCGACCAACAAAGTGAGCTGGACGGTAGAACCGCAGCGGGCTGCGTTACTGATCCACGATATGCAGCAGTATTTCCTGAATTTCTGGGGTGAAGACAGCCCGCTGATTAAACAGGTGGTAGAGAACATTGCCAATCTGCGCCGCTACTGCAAATCACAGGGTATTCCGGTGTTTTACACCGCGCAGCCCAATCAGCAAAGCGACGAAGACCGTGCATTGCTGAACGATATGTGGGGGCCAGGGCTGAATAAACACCCGGAGCAGCAGGCGGTGGTTCAGGCTCTGGCGCCGGAAGATGACGATACGGTTCTGGTGAAGTGGCGTTACAGCGCTTTCCACCGTTCGCCGCTGCAGGAGATCCTGCAGGAGTCGGGGCGCGATCAGCTGATCATTTGCGGCGTGTATGCCCATATCGGCTGCATGACTACCGCCATCGATGCCTTTATGCGCAATATCCAGCCGTTTATGGTGGCTGACGGTCTGGCGGATTTCTCTCGCGACGAACACCTGATGGCGCTGCGTTACACCGCAGGCCGCTGTGGCCGCGTGGTGACTACCGCCGAGCTGCTGCCGGGCATCGCCAGCAAAGCTGCGCTGCGCCTGCAAATTATGCCGTTCCTCGATGAAGACAGCGAAGACATGGGCGACGATGAGAACCTGATCGACTACGGTCTGGACTCGGTGCGTATCATGGAGTTGGCCGCACGCTGGCGTAAAATCCGCAGCGATATTGATTTTATCGCGTTGGCCAAAAACCCGACCATTGACAGCTGGTGGGCTATGTTGTCGCAGGAGAAGTCTTGATGGGCAAAGAGGGCGATTTTGCCGGTAAGCGGGTTTGGGTTACCGGCGCGGGTGCCGGTATTGGCCTGGAGACGGCGTTGGCGTTTGTTAGGGCCGGTGCCGAGGTAATTGGCTTCGACCTGCGTTTCGACGAACCGGAATACCCGTTCCGCACCGAAGTGCTGGATGTCGCCGATAGCGATGCGGTAGACAGCTTGTGCGGGCGTTTGCTGGCAGCACAGCCAGCGCTGGACGTGCTGGTGAACGGTGCGGGCATTTTGCGGATGGGGTTGGCAGATGAGACCAGCACCGCAGACTGGCTGGCCTGTATGGCGGTCAATGCCGGCGGGGCGTTCAATATGTTCCGTCATGCCTTGCCGGTGTTCCGTCGCCAGCGGTGCGGTGCGATTGTCAGCGTAGCCTCTAACGCGGCGCATGTGCCGCGCGTCGGCATGGCGGCCTATTGCGCTTCCAAGGCGGCGTTGCGCAGCCTGTGCCAAACCGTAGGGTTGGAAATGGCGCCTTATGGCGTGCGTTGCAATCTGGTTTCGCCCGGTTCGACCAACACGCCGATGCAGCGCGGTATGTGGCAGGACGAAAGCGGTGAACAGAACACCATCAAGGGGTTCCCGGAGCAGTTCAAGCTGGGTATTCCGCTGGGCAAGATCGCCCAACCGCAGGAAATTGCCGATGCCATTTTGTTCCTGGCCTCCGATCGCGCCAGCCATATCACCCTGCAGGATATCGTGATTGACGGCGGAGCGACGCTGGCGGCCTGATATACCCGTCATACTTCAAGTTGCGTGTGTGTTGACGGCAACTTGAATTAGGGGATAGGGGTGACTTGTTATTTATGACTATAGAGCGCTGCTTGCAGCGCCGAGTTTGATGACAAAGTTGTCTTTGAATCCGAGATACCCGGGCCTAGCGCACCGAGGGGCTATTATGGGACACATCCCTGTGTCCCACCCTGCGGGCCGACATGAGGTCGTTCCAATTTGCTCCAGGCAAATTGGTCGGCGGGCAAGCCGCTACGACCCCTTCGGCACGCTCTCCCTAATAACGGGCTTTGTCGGCAGTCTGAGCGCTGCTTGCAGCGCCTTTTTTATGGGCGATAAAGGGGGCAGGTAATAGAGCTTGTGGTGATTTCCAGGCTACAGATGCGAAAAAAGCGCCGTAAGGCGCTTTTTCTGTATTGGTGGGTCGTGCGGGATTCGAACCTGCGACCAATTGATTAAAAGTCAACTGCTCTACCAACTGAGCTAACGACCCGCAGAAGTGGTGGGTGATGACGGGCTCGAACCGCCGACCCCCTCCGTGTAAAGGAGATGCTCTACCAACTGAGCTAATCACCCACTTCAGAACTTCCGGGTACTGCCAAACAAGAGAATGAGTGGTGGGTGATGACGGGCTCGAACCGCCGACCCCCTCCGTGTAAAGGAGATGCTCTACCAACTGAGCTAATCACCCTCATTCTTCTCATTTCTTACTGCTTTACTGCTCAACAAGATGGTGGGCGATGACGGGCTCGAACCGCCGACCCCCTCCGTGTAAAGGAGATGCTCTACCAACTGAGCTAATCGCCCCGTCTTGTTGGAGTCGCATTATAGGGATAGTTGAAAGTGAGTCAACGGTTTTTAAAATGATTTCAATCGTTCGCCGCAAATTTAAACAGGATGCGATATTTATCACCACCAATGATGATTCTTTGCACATTGTTATGCGAAATGCGCCGCAGCGATAACGAAAACCGGTGCGGCAATCTCGTGTCGGCGTTGAGGAATTAGCGGGGGGTGGTACAATGTTGCCCACTTTTTTCAATTCCGAGCAATCGTCGGCAACCGCCGACCCGCGTTGCGTAATAAGGCAGTGAAACCAATGAAAATCAAAACCCGTTTTGCACCGAGCCCAACCGGCTATCTTCACGTCGGTGGCGCCCGTACTGCGCTTTACTCCTGGCTGTTCAGCCGCCATTCGGGCGGTGAGTTCGTTCTGCGTATCGAAGATACCGATCTGGAACGTTCCTCGCAGGACGCTATCGACGCAATTATGGATGGCATGAACTGGTTAAACCTGGATTGGAACGAAGGTCCGTATTTCCAGACCAAGCGTTTTGACCGTTATAACGCGGTGATTGACGACATGCTGGTGCAGGATACCGCCTATAAATGCTACTGCTCGAAGGAACGTCTGGAAGCGCTGCGTGAAACGCAGATGGAAAACGGTGAAAAACCGCGTTACGACGGCCACTGCCGCGACAGCCAAGACAGCCACACCGATGACGAGCCGTGCGTGGTGCGTTTCCGTAACCCGCAGGAAGGTTCGGTTATCTTCGATGACAAAATCCGCGGCCCAATCGAATTCAGCAACCAGGAACTGGACGATCTGATCATTCGCCGTACCGACGGTTCGCCAACCTATAACTTCTGCGTCGTGGTGGACGATTGGGATATGGAAATCAGCCACGTGATCCGCGGCGAAGACCACATCAACAACACCCCGCGCCAGATCAATATCCTGAAAGCATTGGGTGCGCCGGTGCCGGAATATGCGCACGTTTCCATGATCCTGGGCGACGACGGCAAAAAACTGTCAAAACGTCATGGCGCAGTGGGCGTGATGCAGTACCGCGATGACGGCTACCTGCCGCAGGCGTTGCTGAACTATTTGGTGCGTCTGGGTTGGTCCCACGGCGACCAGGAAATCTTCTCTATTGATGAGATGAAAGAGTTCTTCACCCTGGAAGCGATCAACAAATCCGCCAGCGCTTTCAATACCGAGAAGTTGCAGTGGCTGAATCACCATTACATTAACCATATGCCGGCGGAAGAAGTTGCGGTGTATCTGGCGTGGCACGTTGAGCAGCTTGGCATTGAGACTCGCAACGGCCCTGAGCTGAAAGATATCGTCAAACTGCTGGGCGAGCGCTGCAAGACGCTGAAGGAAATGGCCGAGTCCTGCCGCTACTTCTATGAAGACTTCAGCGAATTCGACGCTGACGCCGCCAAGAAGCATCTGCGCCCGGTGGCACGCCAGCCGCTGGAAGCGGTACGCGCCAAACTGGCTGCTGTCAGTGCCTGGACGCCGGAGAACGTGCATGACGCCATTCAGGGTACCGCTGATGAGCTGGGCGTAGGTATGGGCAAGGTGGGCATGCCGCTGCGCGTAGCGGTCACCGGCGCCGGTCAGTCACCGGGTATGGACGTGACCGTGCATGCTATCGGCCAGGCGCGTTCTTTGCAGCGTATCGACCTGGCGCTGGCCTACATCGCCGGGCGTGAAGCTCAGGCCTGATAGATTGGCCGCGTGCTGCCAGGCTGTCAGCACGCGGCCGGTAGCAAGATGACGCGATAACAGATAAAGCCTTGTGGAGCGATCCGCAGGGCTTTTTTTATGCCTGGCTGATTTTTATCCGTAATGGCTATTTTTTAGCGCTAAACGCGCTGATTTGGCGGCTTTTTCAGCGCTTGATCGAGTAATTCAATTTAGCCGTTGACAGTGTTTCGGGGGTTTCATATTATGCGCCCCGTTCACAGGATTTTGTGTTTGTGGATTGGGGCTATAGCTCAGCTGGGAGAGCGCTTGCATGGCATGCAAGAGGTCGACGGTTCGATCCCGTCTAGCTCCACCAACCTTTATCTCAGAAAGGTTGGGGAATACCGTAACGCCGGTTAAAGCGTACCACTTTTGTGGGGCTATAGCTCAGCTGGGAGAGCGCTTGCATGGCATGCAAGAGGTCGACGGTTCGATCCCGTCTAGCTCCACCACCATTTAAAAAGCCGACCTCAGGGTCGGCTTTTTGCTTTCTGTCTTTCCTGCTTTCTAAGCTTTCTAAACTGTGGGCAATAAAAAAGGCCGCCGAAGCGACCTTTCCGTTGTTGCCGTTTCGGCTTAGCCCAGAACCAGGCCCGCGATGGACGCAGACAGGAGGCTGACCAGCGTAGAACCGTAAACCAGCTTCAGACCAAAGCGGGAAACTACGTTGCCCTGATTCTCATTCAGCCCTTTAATCGCACCGGCCACAATACCGATGGAAGAGAAGTTGGCGAAGGAAACCAGGAACACCGACAGAATGCCCAGGCTGCGTGGCGACAGTTCGGCAGAGACTTTCTGCAGTTCCATCATGGCCACGAACTCATTGGAGACCAGCTTGGTCGCCATGATGCTGCCCACCTGCAAGGCTTCGTGCTTAGGAATACCCATAATCCAGGCGAATGGATAGAAGAAGTAGCCCAGGATTTCCTGGAAGCTCAGACCGAAGATGGCGCTGAACAGACCGTTGAGCGCAGCGATCAGGGCGATAAAGCCGATCAGCATAGCAGCAACGATAATGGCTACTTTGAAACCTGCCAGAATGTATTCACCCAGCATTTCGAAGAAGCTCTGGCCTTCGTGCAGATTGCCCAGATGCAGTTCTTCTTCTTTACTGGTGTCATACGGGTTGACCAATGACAGCACGATAAAGGTGCTGAACATGTTCAGTACCAGCGCCGCAACCACAAACTTGGCGTCCAGCATGGTCATGTAAGCACCCACGATGGACATGGAAACCGTAGACATCGCGGTTGCCGCCATGGTGTACATGCGTTTTTCCGACATCTTGCCCAGGATATCTTTATAGGCAATGAAGTTTTCAGACTGGCCCAGGATCAGCGAGCTGACGGCGTTAAACGACTCCAGCTTGCCCATTCCGTTTACTTTTGACAGCACGGTACCAATAATCCGGATGATAAACGGCAACACTTTGATGTATTGCAGAATACCGATCAGCGCAGAGATGAAGACGATTGGGCACAGTACCTTCAGGAAGAAGAAGGCCAAACCTTTATCACCCATACCGCCGAATACAAAATCAGTCCCTTGCCCCGCAAACCCGAGCAGCTTGTCGAACAGCGCCGCGAATCCTTTTACAAAGCCTAAACCCGCTTCCGAATGCAGGAAAAAATAGGCCAGCAGTACTTCAATAACCAACAGTTGAATAACGTAGCGAATGCGGATGCTTTTACGATCGCGGCACACTAAAAGTGCCAGGATCGCAACCACCACCAACGCTAACGCAAAGTGCGCAATATGGGACATGTTTGCTCCAAACTTGAGGCAGGCTGAATTTCGGATGTCATTTTATGTAACGCCACGTTTAAAAACGAGAGGTCCATTGCAAATATGGAAAGTCGTAATGGGAAATGTCTTAAATTATCAGGTTAAAGCATAAAAAATCAATGGGTTACTGAATCCATATGAAATTCCTATTCTTGTGCTAATTTGATTATCAGGCGTATTTCGTTTGGAATATGCCTCGTTGGAGGGCCGAAAAGTGTCATCTGCACGTTACACCCTTCGTTAAAACCTGAGTTATCCCCGATTACAGAGATAAGTTTTACCGTTACAAATGCGCTTGATAATTATTATCATTTACATAAGATAACCCTTAGTTTATCAGACGTAAGGGTTCAGGGTATGCCAAACAGTCGCGTGGTTGAGAACACCCGTCGCCCGTCCAGAAAAATCAAACTGTCGCTGATGGGGCCCGCATTTATCGCGGCCATCGGTTATATCGATCCCGGCAATTTCGCCACCAATATCCAGTCCGGCGCCTCTTTGGGTTACAGCCTGCTGTGGGTCGTGGTCTGGGCCAACGTCATGGCCATGCTTATCCAGCTGCTGTCCGCCAAACTCGGTATCGCTACCGGCAAAAACCTGGCGGAACACATCCGCGATCGCTTTCCACGCCCGGCCGTATGGGCTTATTGGGTGCAGGCGGAAATCATTGCGATGGCTACCGACCTGGCGGAGTTTATCGGCGCGGCGATAGGTTTCAAACTGCTGTTGGGCGTTACGCTGCTTGAGGGTGCCATCCTGACGGGTATCGCCACCTTCCTGATCCTGATGCTGCAAAAACGCGGGCAAAAACCGCTGGAGAGGGCGATCGGCGGGCTGCTGCTGTTTGTTGCCGCTGCCTATATGGTGGAGCTGGCGTTTTCCCAGCCGCAGCTTGGCCCGCTGTTAAAAGGCATGGCGATCCCGGATCTGCCGAATGGCGATGCGGTATATCTGGCCGCCGGCGTGCTGGGCGCGACCATCATGCCGCACGTGATTTATTTGCATTCATCCTTAACCCAGACTGCCGGCGAGAATTCAAAGGCGGATCGGTATGCGTCCACCAAGGTCGATGTCGCCATTGCCATGACCATCGCCGGTTTTGTTAACCTGGCAATGATGGCAACCGCCGCCGCCACCTTCCACTTCAATGGGCACAGCGGCGTGGCCGATCTTGATCTGGCCTATCTGACACTGCAGCCGGTGCTGGGCCAGGCGGCGGCGACGCTCTTCGGGCTGAGCCTGGTGGCCGCCGGTCTGTCTTCCACCGTCGTGGGGACGCTGGCGGGGCAGGTGGTGATGCAGGGATTTGTACGCTTTTACATTCCGCTGTGGGTGCGCCGGGTGGTCACTATGCTGCCGTCGTTTATCGTCATTATGCTGGGAATGGATGCCACGCGTATTCTGGTGTTGAGTCAGGTGCTGCTGAGCTTCGGCATTGCGTTGGCGCTGGTGCCGCTGCTCGCCTTTACCGGTAACCGGGAACTGATGGGGGAAATGGTGAACAGCCGGAGCATACAGACGCTGGGCAAGCTGATTGTGTTGGTGGTCGTCGGCCTGAACGGTTATCTGCTGGTCAGCAGCGTGCTGTGATCGAAAAGGCCAGCGTTATGCTGGCCTTTTGGCATCAATCGTCGTCGTGATGGCGTCGACCACGATAGTCATCGTCATCATGGTGTTTTTTCTTCCAATGATGTTTTTCGTGGTGCTTGTAGTAATGCTTATCGAATTTGCGATAGCGGCCATCATGATAGTAATAATTTTTGCGCCAGTAATCGTTATCGCGCCAGCGATAACCATCCCAGTAATAGCCCCGGCGGCTGCGATCGCCCAGGTAGCGGCCCTGATGGCCTTGCCACCAGTCACGGTCGCGCCAGTCGTAGCCGTCCCAATAACGGCCGCGATTATCTTCCTCGCCAATGCGCAGTGATACGCCCGGCATCAGATTGATACTGAGGCCTTCCGCATGCGCCTGCTGGATGGCGGGTACCGTAGACGCCACCAACAAGGCGGCCAATAACAGAGGTTTAAACATAGCTTCTCCTTTCCGCCGCAGCGGGTTGGCCGGTTAATGAAGTGCGTTCATCATTAACCGGCCTTATTATTTTTTTACTGCAATATCGCCATATTAGCGCCTGCGGATAGGGTTGAATCTTAGTGGGATTCTGAAAAGCGGCGATGGGATGAGGATTTAAGATTTGTCTGGCGCTGCGGAGGTTATCGCCGGCCATGCGCCCGGCGATAATTGTAAGCGATTACATTAATATCCGTTCGATATGGGCGATTTCGTCGCTGCTGAAAGTGCGGTTAGCCAGCATGCCGACGGCATCTTCAATCTGGCTGGTCTTGCTGGCGCCAATCAGCACTGAAGTCACGCGATCGCCGCGCAATACCCAGGCCAGCGCCATCTGCGACAGCTTCTGCCCGCGCTGTTGCGCCAGGGCGTTAAGCTGGCGCACCTTTTCCAGTTTTGCGTCGGTGAGCTGATCGGGTTGCAGGAACTGGCTGCCGCTGGCGACGCGTGAATCTTGCGGAATGCCGTGCAGGTAACGGTCGGTCAGCAGGCCGCCGGCCAGCGGGGAGAATGCAATGGAGCCGACGCCATGTTCTTCGAGCGTATCCAGCAGCTCCGGCTCAACCCAGCGTTCGAACAGGGAGTACTTAGGCTGATGGATTACGCAAGGCGTGCCGAGCCGGTGCAGAATCTCGAATGCCTGGCGCGCGCGCTCGGCCGGGTAGTTGGACAGCCCGACGTACAGCGCCTTGCCCTGGCGTACCAGCAGATCCAGCGCGCCCATGGTTTCCTCCAGCGGCGTATCCGGATCCGGGCGGTGATGATAGAAGATATCCACATATTCCAGCCCCATGCGTTGCAGGCTTTGATCCAGGCTGGCGACCAGATACTTCTTCGAACCCCAGTCGCCGTAAGGGCCCGGCCACATGGTGTAACCGGCTTTCGAAGCGATGATCAGTTCATCGCGCCAGGGTTTCAGATCTGCGCTGAGGATGCGGCCAAAGTTCTCCTCGGCGGAACCGGGTGGCGGGCCATAGTTATTGGCCAGATCGAAGTGGGTAATACCGCGATCGAACGCGCAATGGATCAGTTTGCGCGCATTGTCATGCAAGGTGGTGTCGCCAAAGTTGTGCCATAAGCCGAGCGAAACCGCGGGCAATTTCAGCCCGCTGCGTCCGCAGCGGCGATATTCCATATTTTGATAACGCGAAGCATCAGCCTGGTAAAGCATACAAACCCTTTTCGGCAGAGGTGAGAGTGAGCTTTAGTGTATGCGCTTTCACTCTTGCTGTCAGAGCCCGCGATCACGCTAAATAACCGTCAAGTTTTTAAATACAGCCCATCAAGCAGGTAAATGCTCGCGGCGAGTGCGGGGATGTAACGTAGGGTTTCCATCCGCTTTTTAAACACAATGCTCGACATTTTCATAACATATTTGATACTTAAAACTAACAATTGCAACCTTTTGCAGGTGATGATCATGAGTAAAAGCTACAAGGTGGCCGATTACCTACTCGATCGTTTAGCCCAGATTGGCATCCGGCACTTCTTTGGCGTACCGGGAGACTACAATCTGCAGTTTCTCGATCACGTGATTGATCATCCGCAGATCACCTGGGTGGGGTGCGCCAACGAACTCAATGCCGCCTATGCCGCAGACGGTTACGCGCGCTGCAAACCGGCCGCCGCTTTACTGACCACCTTTGGCGTGGGTGAACTGAGCGCGGTAAATGGCATTGCAGGCAGCTACGCCGAATACTTACCGGTGATCCACGTGGTTGGCACCCCAGCGCTGCGTGCACAGCGTGCCGGAGATTT
The DNA here is from genome assembly GCF_052692135.1 of Serratia sp. TSA_7. NCBI lineage: Bacteria > Pseudomonadati > Pseudomonadota > Gammaproteobacteria > Enterobacterales > Yersiniaceae > Serratia > Serratia sp. TSA_7. The sequence continues at coordinate 669,574 of NZ_JBQZFU010000002.1, read as the reverse complement.
GCTGCACCATTCGCTGGGGGACGGGGATTTCGGCCACTTTGCCCGCATGGCCAAAGAAGTGACCGTCGCCCAGGCGAACCTTACCGCCGTCAACGCCGAGGCGGAAATCGATCGCCTGCTGACAACTGCGCTGTTTGAACGTCGGCCGGTTTACCTGATGTTGCCGAGCGACGTGGCGGAAGCGCCGCTGGCGTCGCGGCCGGCACCGCTGATGCTGCGGCAGGCCCATCTTTCACAGGCGTCGTTGCAGGCGTTTATCGCCGCCGCGCGAGAAATGCTGTTGCCGGCGCGGCGGGTTTCTCTGTTGGCCGATTTCCTGGCTGAACGCTTTGGCGCCGAAAGGGTGCTGGAACAGTGGATGAATGAGGTCGACATGCCGCATTCGACGCTGCTGCTCGGCAAAAGCGTATTGGATGAAACCCATGCCTGCTTTACCGGTACCTACGCCGGTGCGGCCAGCGATCCGCAGGTGAAGCAGCTGATTGAGAATGCCGATGCGGTGATTACCGTCGGCGTGCGCTTTACCGATACCATTACCGCCGGCTTCAGCCATCACTTGCCGGCGGAGAAGTGTATCGATATCCAACCTTTCGAAGCGCGGGTCGGGCAGCAGGTATTCAGCCAGATCCCGATGCGTGACGCGGTAAAAGCGTTGCACCAGTTAACGTTGTCGCAGGCGTTGCAATGGCAGTTGCCGGTTATCAAACGGCCGGCATTGCCGGAACCGAACGGCAGCGGTCTGGACCAACACGGATTCTGGCAGCAGATACAAGGCTTCTTGCGGCCGGGCGACATTGTGATCGCCGAGCAAGGCACCGCCTGTTTTGGCGCTGCGGCGCTGAGCCTGCCGCAGGGGTGCCGGTTTATCGTGCAGTCGCTGTGGGGGTCTATCGGTTACACCTTGCCGGCGGCGTTTGGCGCGCAGACCGCGGAGCCGGCTCGCCGGGTGGTGTTGCTGATCGGTGACGGATCGGCGCAACTCACTGCGCAGGAGATTGGCTCGATGCTGCGCGACGGGCTGAAACCGGTGATTTTCCTGCTGAATAATGAAGGGTATACCGTCGAACGGGCGATTCATGGGCCGGAGCAGCGTTACAACGACATCACCCAATGGAACTGGACGCAACTGCCGCAGGCGCTGGCCGGCGAGCATCAGGTGAAAACGCTGCGGGTCACCGAACCGGAGCAACTGCGCCAGGCATTGCGCGAAGTGGGCGACAGCCAGCAGTTGGCCTTCGTAGAAGTGGTGCTGCCGAAGATGGACATTCCCGAATTGCTGGATACCGTTTCGCGCGCCATTCAATCACGCAACGCGGCGGCCTGATCTTCCGCGTTTTCCAACAAGCGCTCCAGCAACCAGTACCCCGCCGGCCCCGGCGGGGACAACTTCGACCACACCGCATCCACGGAAATCAGCTTTGGCCAACCGCGCGGCTTCAGCTCGGCTAATTTGTCGTGGCCGTACTGTTTCACCAGCCAGTTTGGCAACGCGGCCCAGCCAAAACCTTGTTCCGCCATTTCCAGCAGCATCAGATAGCTCGGAGCAGACCATACCAACCCCTGGGGCCGTGCCGCGCTTGCGCCAGTGTAGGTATTCAAATACAGCTGGCGCGTGCTGGATAACTGCTCATGCGTTGGCGAGGGCGTTTGCGCCAGCGGGTGCGAGCGGGCGACGAACAGCCCCATTTCAGTTTGCTCCGGCAGCCGCGCGAAGGCGATATCCGGTGGATAACTGGGTTGAACTTCTACCATGCCAAGGTGCGCGCGGCCGCTTTGCAGCAGATCGAGCACGTCCCCGTCCTCGGCAATCATGCATTCGAGTTCAATATCCTGATAGCGCCGCTCAAAGTGCAGCATCAACCTGTCGTGGTGATTCGGCTGGTAGGTATCGGAAAATACGATGGTTAACCGGGGTTCTGTCTTGTCCGCCAGGCGGATGCTCAGCGCATCAAGCCGTTCGCTGGCGGCGAGGATCTCCTGCACATGGCCGAGCACTTTACGGCCGGCGGCGGTCAAGACTGGCTGCCGCGCCTGGCGATCGAACAATTGCAAGCCGAGATCCGCCTCCAGGTTAGCGATGGCGGTGCTGATGGTCGATTGGCTTTTGCGCAGCTTGCGCGCGGCGGCAGAAAAAGAACCCAGGGCGGCGGCTTCGACAAATGCCTGCAGGGCTTCAGGTGAATAGCGCATGATGTATCTACTTTATCGATGGAATCTATCTTTAAGTTACCCAAAAAACCGATGATAATCACCTGGCTTTAGTCGGGGGCGAGTAAATTCGCGCCGATTAATGCGGGGCGGCTTGCCGCTTCCCGACAGATTCATAGGGTAAAAAAACAGGTGATGTATGCAACTGCAAAACAAGTCTTTCGTTGAACGTATCGTCCATGCCGTCGGTTTTGAAGCCATTGCCGTGATGATTTGCGCCCCGCTGGGTGCCTGGCTGCTCAACCGTTCTATGGTACAGATCGGTGCGTTGGCGGTGATGTTGTCGACCGTCGCTATGCTTTGGAACATGATTTATAACACGGTGTTTGACCGCCTGTGGCCGGTGGGCCGCGTGGCGCGTAATCTTAAAGTGCGGGGGTTCCACGCTCTGGGCTTTGAGGCCGGATTTGTCCTGATCGGCGTGCCGATTGCCGCCTGGATGCTGAATATTTCCTTCGCGCAGGCCTTTATGCTGGAGATCGGTTTCTTCCTGTTCTTCCTGCCGTACACCATGCTCTATAACTGGGTGTACGACACGTTGCGCCAACGCTGGTTCGAGGCGCGTCAACCGGCCAGTTCCGGCGCGAAATAAGGCATCGTCATCGCTGCGATTCTCCGGTAGTGTCGGAGAGAGACGGCAACGAGGCGGAGAAAAAACGATGAAAGTATTGGGTCTGTTGGGCGGCATGAGCTGGGAATCAACTATCCCTTATTATCGCATGATCAATGAACAGGTGAAGGCGCGTCTTGGCGGGTTGCATTCGGCCAAAATCGTCCTTTACAGCGTCGATTTTCACGAGATTGAACGCCTGCAGCATCAGGGGGATTGGGACGGCGCGGGGTACCTGCTGGCCGCCGCGGCCGCGTCGTTGCGGGCCGCAGGCGCGGAGGCCATCGTCATCTGCACCAACACCATGCACAAAGTGGCGGATGAGGTCGAACAAGCCAGCGGCCTGCCCCTGATCCACATCGCCGACGCCACGGCGTTGCAGGTGCGCCAACAGGGGATCCGCCGCATCGGGCTGCTCGGCACGCGTTTTACCATGGAGCAGGATTTTTATCGCGGGCGGTTGCAAGAGCGGCACGGCATCGAGGTGGTTACGCCCACGTCGGCCGATCGCGATATCGTGCATCGCATTATTTATGAAGAGCTGTGTCTGGGGACGATCCGCGACGCGTCGCGCGATGAGTATCGCCGCATTATCGCTGATCTGGAACAGCAGGGCGCGCAGGGCATTATTTTCGGCTGTACCGAGATTGGCCTGCTGGTCAGCGCGCAGGATGCTTCGGTGCCGGTGTTCGACACTACCGCTATCCATGCGCGCGCCGCCGTGGAATACGCGCTGGCCTAATCGTCGTGCGGCGGTTGGCGTTTGCCCACCAACATCAAGGGTTTGCCCGCCAGCACCAGCCAGGCGGGCAGCATCACAATGCACAGCACCGGCAGCAGGTGCAGCTCCGGCACCACCGCGACGGCCATAAACAGGCTGAGCCAGCCATCACGCGTGACCACCAGAACCAGCCCCATAATGGCGCAGGAGACGGTGATGGCCGCCGGCACCGCCGGGACGTGCTGATGCAGCATCAGGCCCAGCGCCACGCCGACAAACACCGCCGGGAAGATACGCCCGCCGCGAAAACCGCTGGCGGCGGCAATCACCAACGCCGCCAGCTTGGTCAGGGTAATCAGCAGCAGTTCCGTGACCGAGAAGTTCTCCCCTGCGGCCAGCCGCTTCATTTCGTCCAACCCTTTAAATAGCGTGATCTCCCCGCCGATTAGCGCCAGCACACCGAGCGCAAAGCCGCCCAGCCCCAGCATCAGCACCGGGTTTTTCAGCGAATGGAACAGGCGATGGAGATGGGGGAAGCTCCACAGCGCTACCATACCCAGCGCGATGGCGATCAGGGCGACGATGGAGCCACTGAAAATATCCGTCAGCCGGGTGGCGGCATAGGCGTCAATTTGCAGCGCGAAGTTCGGTGTGAAAAACAGCTGAGTGGTCACTGCGCCGGCCGCTGCCGCCATCAGCGGGGCAAACAACCGATCCCACAGCGGCACGTCGTTATTGCCGGCCAGCGTTTGCGAAAAGATCAGCGCGGCGGCAACCGGGGTGCCAAACAGTGCGCCGATGGTGCCGGCGGCGGCGAGAATAATCCAGTCCATGCGCGGCACTCTCGGCAACAGCCGCGAACCTACAGCGACCACCAACGCAATATTGATGGCAGTGATGGGGTTTTCCGGCCCCAGGCTCACGCCGCCCGCCAGACCAATGATTAACGCCAGCCCGAGGCCGGGCACGGCAGAAAGCGGCAACGGCATGCCGATCAGCGATTCGGTAGCCGGATCCGGTCCTGCGTGGCCGGGCATATAACGGATAATCAGCCCCACGGCGATACCGGCCAGCGTCAGGATGCTGAGCAGCCACCAGGGCGAGTGGGTATCGATATTCAAGGCTACGGGTATGTTCACCCAAAGCAGCCGTTGCAGCGCGTCGGCGAATTTCATCACCAGAATAAGCGCCAGGCTTGAGGCTGAACCGATAACGAGAGCGGGCAGGGCGAAAGCCAACATGGTATTGGCGCGCGGGTGCAGCATGCAAGGATCCCTTGTCAATGGCCCCCTGAGCGGCAGGGAGAATGGGTGATTGGGTTGTGCCCCGGCTTGCCAGACAAAAAGGGACGTCGGCACGTAAAGCAATGGCCGACAGGCAAAGGGCGCAGGTTGATTAATAGTGCCTCTCTGTTATGACGCTTAACAGCCGCCACGGCACGTTTTTTTGCCGCAATTTGTTTCAAACTGCGGCATAACCGCCAAGCTGAAACGTTTTTTGTGATCTGGATCGCTAATGGATGGCAGCGCGAAGGATGGTGATTGTTGTTTTTGCGGCGGGATTTTACAGTGTGGGCAGCTTTCTATTATTCATTTTGCGGAGAAGATACTGATGACCTATGCCCTCGTAGGTGATGTTGGCGGGACGAATGCCCGCCTGGCGTTGTGCACTGTGGCGACGGGTGAAATTACCCAGGCAAAAACCTATTCCGGCCTGGAGTTTGACAGCCTGGAGGCGGTGATCCGCCAATATCTGAAGGAGCAGGATATTCAGGTGCAGGACGCCTGCATCGCGATTGCCTGCCCGGTCACCGAAGATTGGGTGGCGATGACCAACCACACCTGGGCGTTCTCGATCAAAGAGATGCAGGCCAACCTGGGGCTTAGCCATCTGGAAGTGATCAACGACTTTACCGCCGTCTCGATGGCGATCCCGATGTTGACGCCAGACGATGTGTTGCAGTTGGGCGGCGGCAGCGCGCAGAAAGACAAGCCGATTGCGGTGTACGGTGCCGGCACCGGCCTGGGGGTGGCGCACCTGGTGCACGTTAACCGCCGCTGGGTGAGCCTGCCGGGTGAGGGTGGTCACGTTGATTTTGCGCCGAACAGCGAAGAGGAAGATAGCATTCTGGAGGTGCTGCGGGCAGAAGTGGGGCACGTATCCGCCGAGCGCGTACTGTCCGGCCCGGGATTGGTCAATCTCTACCGCGCTATCGTCAAGTCCGATCAACGCCTGCCGGAAAAGTTAGAGCCAAAGGACATCACCGAGCGCGCGCTGGCCGACAGCTGCATTGATTGCCGCCGTGCCTTGTCGCTGTTCTGCGTTATTTTAGGACGCTTTGGCGGCAACCTGGCGTTGAATCTCGGTACTTTCGGCGGCGTTTACATCGCCGGCGGCATAGTGCCGCGCTTTATGGAGTTCTTCAAGGCATCCGGTTTTCGCGCGGCGTTTGAAGATAAAGGGCGTTTCAAGGATTACGTGCATGATATCCCGGTCTTTATGATCACCCATACACAGCCGGGCTTGTTGGGCGCCGGCGCCCATCTGCGCCAGACGTTGGGTATGCATTTGTAATCTGCATCGGCGATAAAAAAGGGGCGCAACCCAATGGGTTGCGCCCCTTTTTGCTATTTAAAAATCAGGCTTTGACCAAGTCTGCCGGCTCGCGGCTCTCTTCTTCCTGCTCCACCGCTTTTGGCGCCTTGATGAACAGGGTAATCAGCAGGGAAGCGATGGACAGTACGCCGATGACCATGAAAGTGGCATGGAAACCGCCGAAGTATTTGGCGACGAACGAGCCGGCCAGCGCGCCCAGACCGAAGCCCTGATAAATGATTCCATAGTTTTTGCTGTGGTTTTTCAGGCCGAAGAAGTCGCCGACAATCGCCGGGAACACAGTGATGTTGCCACCGAAGCAGAAGGCGACGGCGCCGACGCAGATAAAGAACAGTGTATGGTTCAGGGTGAGGAAGCTCAACGAGACAATCGCCAGCACGGTAACCAGCATGGTGAAGCTGATGACGCGCATGCGGCCTACTTTATCCGACAGCGTACCCAGAATGATGCGGCCTGCGGTGTTGAAAATCGCTACGGCGGAAACGGTGTTGGCGGCGGTGGCTACATCCATCCCGGCCAGCTGTACGCCCATGTCCTTCACGATGCCAATCAGGTACAGGCCACTCATGCAGGCGGCGAAGAAAATGATGAACAACAGGTAGGCCTCTTTGGTCGCCAGCATCTGGCGCACGCTGAAGTCGTTACCCAAAGTACCGGCCTTTTGCTGTGCGGACTGGCTGGTGAGCACCGGCTCTTTCAACAGCAAAGAACCCAGCACAATCAACGCCATCACAATCGCACCCCAGTAGAAGAAGGCGGCGGACACGCCGACGTCGGCAATCAGCGCGGCGTTAACGTATTTGAACAGCAGGCTGCCGCTGCCGAATGCACCCACCGAGATGCCGGAGATCAGCCCTTTATTGGCCGGGAACCACTTGATCAGGTTGGACAGGGTGGAGATGTAGGCGATACCCACCGCGAACCCAACCACGACGCCGGCCAACAGATAGATCATATCCAATGAACTGACGTGGGCACTGGCGATCAGGCCCAGGCCGACCAGAATGCCCGAGCACAGCGTCAGGTTGCGGATGCCGAAGCGTTCTTGCATCTTGCCGGCGAACAGCGTGGCGAAGGCCAGGAAGAAGCTGGTGATGGAGAAGGTGGTGGCGACGTCGCCGAGGCCCCAATGGAATTTGTCGACCAGCGGCTGGTTGAACAGGCTCCAGGTATAGATAGTGCCGAGCCCCATCTGGCAGATGATGGTGCCCAGAACGATTAAGCTGCGATTTGCCGGTTTGGTGTTCATGGCCGGACTCCTTCTCTTGTGTGCGTTGCCGGGCGGTCAGCCGTTGGCGGAAATTTGCGGAGAGCCTCAGAGGCCCCGCGGTATGGGCATAGTATAAGGCTGGTAATACCACTCGACGGCAGATCGGGAATGAGTTGCACGGAGGAAGGAATGAAATGCATCTGGTGGCGCATGAGTTGCCGTTTTAGCGGTTAAAAGGGGATGAAATGCCGCTGGCGCCACGTGATCTACATCAAAGATAGCCACGATTTATTGGCGGCCCGGTGTCCAGGATTGTGCTCAAATTGTGAAGGAAACGTCTGGAATGGGTAAATGGGCATTATTCCTATAGAGCGGCGATAGCGGGGGGCCTATGTTATCGGTGAACGGACAGGTTCCGCTCTGCAGGAGTCACGAGATGAAAAAAACACTGTTGTTGTTGGCCGCGCTGCTGTCGTTGCCGCTGGTAAGCCAGGCGGACGTATCCATTGGCGTGAACGTTCCGGGTATTTCATTGCACATTGGCGACCGCGACGATCGCGGCCATTACTGGGACGGCGACCGCTGGCGCGATCCGCGCTGGTGGTCTGAACACCGCGTCTATGAGCGTCCGCGCGAGTATTACTACGGGCCGCCGCCACGCGTGATCTATTACGAGGAACCGCGACACGAATGGCGCGATCGCCCGCATTATCGTCGCATGCCGCCACCTCCGCCGCCGCCACCGGGGTATTATTACGGCCCCGGGCCGCGCTGGTAACGCGCGCGGTTATAAACGCATTAATTTGCGGAACTCTTTCACCTTGCTGCGGCTGACCGGCACTTCAAACTCCAGGTCGCTCAGCCGCAGAATATAGGTGTTGTTGAACCAGGGCACAATCTCGCGGATTTTCGACAGATTGACGCAGTAAGACCGGTGGCAGCGGAAGAAATGCTCCTCCGGCAGGCGGCCGTAAAACTCGGTGAGGTTCATCGACATCACAAACTCTTCGCGGCGGGTATAGACCCGCGTCACTTTTTCATCGGCAGCGGCATAATAGATGTCGTTGATATCGGTGACGATAATCCTCTCGTCTTTGATCAGGTTAATGCTGTGGCTGCTGCGGTTTGGCGCGCTGGCTTGTTCCGGGGCGTTAGCGGGCCGGTTATGCAGCGCCTCCAGTTTTTGCAACATGGTGACGATGCGCGCTTCGTGATAGGGCTTGAGGATGTAGTCAAAGGCTTCGATTTCGAACGCTTCCACCGCATGTTCTTTATAGGCGGTGATGAAAATAATTGAAGGCCGGTGCGCGAACTTGCTGATGTTCTGCGCCAGCAGCACGCCGTCCAGCGACGGAATGTTGATATCGAGAAAAATGGCGTCGACCTGATGATTCTGCAGGTATTTCAGCACGTCTAGCCCGTCGTCGAAGGTGGCTTCGATAACGATGTTGCTGTGCTTTTTGATCAGGTAACTGAGCTCCTCCTGGGCGAGGAATTCGTCTTCAACGATAATGGCTTTCATGATGGCTCCCCGGCCGGCAGTGCGCTGTTTTCCATCTGCAGTTTGCCGCCGTTTTTGCTGATGTAAAAGGCAATTTCGGTGCCCGGCTCCAGCCGACGGATGCGCAACCCTTCGCCATACAGCAGCGACACCCGGTGATGTACGTTCAACAGGCCGATATTGTGGCCCGGCATTTCGTTACGCGCCACCCGGTCGATGACCTCCTGATTGATGCCGTTACCGGTGTCTTTTACCGAAATCTTGACCCGAGCGCCCTGATCCTTCACCGCAATCACTACCACACCTTTGCCTTTGCACGGCTGAATGCCGTGTACGATGGCGTTTTCTACCAGCGGTTGGATCAGCAGGCTGGGGATACGCACCGAGATATCGTCGTCGATGTCGTAAATTACCGTCAGTTTGGCACCAAATCGTGCCTGTTCGATGGCGATGTAATCCTGGATTTGGTGCAACTCCTTGCGGATATCGATCAGTTCGTCGTTCAGCTCCAGGTTATAGCGCAGGTAACGTGACAGGTTGATAATCAGCTGGCGCGCGGTGTCCGGATTGATGCGGATCGACGAAGAAATGGCATTCAGGGCATTGAACAGGAAGTGCGGGTTGATCTTGCTCTGCAGCGCGCGCATTTCGGCTTTGTCCGCCATCTGGCGCAGGTGCTCAATGCGCGAGACTTCCATTTGGGTGGAGATAATCTGCGACAGGCCCACCGCCATGACCTTTAGCGTATTGGTGATCTGATGGGCATGGCAGTAGTAAATTTTCAGCGCACCGGTCACTTCGCCTTTTTCCCACAGCGGGATCACCAACTGCGAGTGAATTTGCGGCGTGGCCGGGTTTTCCAGGTTGTTTTTGATGATGATTTTGCCGTGGCGGATGCTTTCACGGGTCACGCGGCTCAACCCTTCGCGGCCAATCGGATAAGCCTCTTCCCCCACGCCGACGTAGGCCATCACCTGGTGAGTATCGGTGATCGCCACCGCGTCGGCCTTGATGTCCTGGCGGATGATGTCGCAGATGGTCGCCAGGGTTTCGCTGTTGATATTGCGAAAGTAGGGCAGGGTTTTACGGGCAATATCCAGTGCCAGCTTGGCCTGCCGGGCGGCGATCACCTCTTTTTCGTCTTCCACGCTTTGCACCAGCAGCACGATCAGGCCGATGCATACCGTGCCGAGGATCATCGGCAGCGCAATCTTGGAGACGATATCCAACCCCAACGCGGTCGGCTTGGCCCACAGGACGATCAGCAGCATGGTCAGGGATTCGCACAGCATGCCGCCGAGGATCCCGGCGCGCCAGCGTTGCTCTTTTTTCACTTTAAGATTGATATAACCGGCGCTGATGCCGGCAATGATGCTGGTGATCAGGCAGGGAACGGAGGTGATGCCATCGATATCAATCAGGTAGCGGTGCACCCCGGCGATGATGCCGGTGATGATACCCACCCAGGGGCCGAACAGGATGCCGCCGGCCATAATGGCAATGACCCGCACGTTGACCAGCGAACCTTCGACGTTGATGCCGGAATAGGTACTGAACAGCGCGAACAGCGAGAAGATCGCCGTGACCATGCCCAGTTCAAGCGGCGTGTGGTCCTCTTTTTGCAGCAGTTGGCGGAACAACCGGGTACGGGTGAGGAAGAACAGGCAGATTAACATCAGTGCGGCGCGATCAAACACCGCTAACAGCATTTCAAAAAAAGGGTGCACGACGGGCTCTCGCTGCGGCGGACAGATGCGCAGGAGTATATCACAGCACAGTGGCCCCGTGGCGGCCGTGCGGCGCACCACGGGGCTTCGGGTTATTTAATGCCGAGCTGTTCCTTGCCGAGCGGTGTCAGCAGATCGACAGTGGCGCGGCCGTTGAAATCCACTTCGAAATCGTCGGGTGCAAAATCCGGTGGCGTTTTACCGGCGATAAAACTGGGCAGTTGGCGTTGCAGATAGGCATCGTTTTTCTCGCAGCCCGGTGCGGCGGCGATGTACATCACGTTGCTGTCGAACTCGCCGTTATGCTCGTTTTCCACCGCGTGAATCACATCACAGTGCCAGAACACCGTGTCGCCCGGTTCTAAATCGGGAATAGGGGAAATCCCACTGATTAAAAGGGGATGCCATTTTTCCGAGATTGACAGCGCGCGCCCTGGGGCGGCATCGCACAAATCGTCTTCGGCGACGTCATCTTGCAATGCACGCAACAGAACGTAGGCCATGGCGTTGGCTATCGGCACCAGATTCAGCGTGCCGGCATTGGTGCGTTGCGGCGTCAGCGCCGTCCAACCCTGGAAAGTGCGAAACATTGAGCAGACGGCCGGCGAAGCGATTTCGCGCACTTCGGTGCGGCCATCGGCGGCGAACGGATCGTAAGCTTGCCAATCGCCGGAGAACACGTGGCGGTAGACATAGCGGAAATTTTCATCCAGCCAGCGTTCAATGGTGCCGCTGTCCACGTGCGGCGACAGGCCCAGAGAAGACGAGTTCGGCGGGCGACGGCGGGTGCGATCGGCATAGGTGGCGACCCGAGTCGGGTCAAAATGCTGTTTGCCGTTGCTTTCGGTTTCCCACAGGCTGTTGAGAAACACCTGTACGGCGTGCATGCGGGCGTCCTGACGGGCTTCCACCTGCGGTTTTGACCAGTAAATGCCGTAGATTTGCGGTTTGCCGGCGGCCAGTTTGCCGAAATAGTTGTCTTCGGCGGCATTTTTCAGGCGTTCGACAAAGTTGTTGCGCTCAAGATAGCTGCCGATTTCCTGGTTCCAGGCTTCGGCCTTGCTGCGGGGGAACACGCCGCGGATGGCGCAGGCGCCGCGCTGTTTGATCAAGGTTTTTTGCCGCTCGCTAACCCGCTGCTGCAAAATATCCTCCGCATCGATTTGCGGCACCGGGTTTTGGCCGGCGGCCAACTCCTGGCGGATTTGTTCGACCTGTTGGCGAATGTGGTCTTCCAGCGCGAGGAACACCTCGCGGTAGTTGGGCAGAGCCTGACGCAGTTGCTGTTTTACGGTTTTAATGGCGGTGGGGATGTCGTCAATGAGTAATGAAGCCATGGTGTTCTCCTCACGCTGCCCGTGGGCAACAATGGACGGTTGTAGAGGTCTGGGTAAGACGTTATGGTTTTGTTGTTTTGACGTTAACGATTATCTGGATTTAATAGAGGAAAATAAAGGGGTGTATTTCATTCGTAACTTCCTTGTTTTCGTTTTTCGGAGATTAGTGCAATGAAATTGGTCACTGAGCGTTTAACCCTGCAGTCGATAACTGCCGATGATTGGCCACTGTTCCTGCGTCTGTATCAGGACCCTGACGTGATTCGCTATATCGCCGACCCGCTGACTGAAGCGGAAATACGCACGCGTTTTGAGACGCGATTGCCGGCCTGGGACAAGCATGGGGAACAATGGCTGTGCCTGGTGATGCGCGAAAAGGCGAGTGGCGAGGCGGTGGGCGTCACGGGTTTTCGGCCGATGTGGCTGCCTTGCCAACAGGCGGAAGTGGGATACGGCATTTTGCCGTCCGGACACGGCAAGGGCTACGGCAAGGAGTCGCTGCGGGCGGTACTGGATTTTGGCTTCAATGCCTGCGGCTTCCACAAGCTGACGGCTACCGTCACCGCGGGCAATACCGCCTCGCGCCGGCTGCTGGAGTCGTGCGGTTTTCAGCTGGAAGGTACATTGCGCGATAATTTCCGCCTTGCAGGGCAGTGGCACGCGGACTGGATGTTCGGGCTGTTGGTGGCGGAGTTTCAGGCGGAAAAATAAAAATATCGCGGCGGGTATCGACAATCCCGTCGCCGCTGCGATATGTTCAATATCCGACCACAAGCTGGTCAGCGTCGCTCGGACGGTCCGGGCGCTAACGTATCTTCGAGGAATCTATGGCTGATAACAGTCCACAACGCCGTTTTACGCGTATTGAACGTCTTCCCCCTTACGTATTCAACATCACCGCCGAACTGAAGATGGCTGCTCGCCGTCGCGGCGAAGATATTATCGATTTCAGCATGGGTAACCCGGACGGCCCGACGCCGCCGCACATTGTGGAAAAACTCTGTGCCGTTGCGCAGCGTGACGATACCCACGGTTACTCTACCTCGCGCGGCATCCCGCGTTTGCGCCGCGCCATTTCACGCTGGTACGCCGATCGCTACCAGGTGGAGATTGATCCCGAAAGCGAAGCCATTGTCACCATAGGTTCGAAAGAAGGGCTGGCGCATCTGATGCTGGCGACGCTCGATCATGGCGACACCGTGCTGGTGCCGAACCCAAGCTACCCCATCCATATTTACGGTGCGGTGATTGCCGGCGCGCAGGTGCGTTCAGTGCCGCTGGTGGACGGCGTGGATTTCTTTGGTGAGCTGGAGCGCGCCATCCGTGAAACCATCCCGCGGCCGAAAATGATGATCCTCGGCTTCCCTTCCAACCCGACCGCCCAATGCGTTGAGTTGGATTTCTTCGAACGGGTGGTGGCGCTGGCCAAACAGTACAACGTGCTGGTGATCCACGATCTGGCCTATGCCGACATCGTGTATGACGGCTGGAAAGCGCCGTCGATTATGCAGGTGCCGGGCGCCAAGGACATCGCGGTGGAGTTTTTCACCCTGTCGAAAAGCTACAACATGGCGGGTTGGCGCATCGGCTTTATGGTCGGTAATGCGGAGCTGGTCAGCGCGCTGGCGCGTATCAAGAGCTATCACGATTACGGCACCTTCACCCCGTTGCAGGTGGCGGCCATCGCCGCGCTGGAAGGCGACCAGCAGTGCGTGCGCGATATCGCAGAACAGTACCGCCAGCGCCGCAATGTGTTGGTGAAAGGGTTGCATGAAGCCGGCTGGATGGTCGATAACCCGAAAGCGGCGATGTACGTATGGGCCAAAATACCGGAGCCTTATGCGCATCTCGGTTCGCTGGAATTCGCCAAACGCCTGTTGGCGGAAGCCAAGGTCTGCGTATCGCCGGGCATCGGTTTTGGCGACTACGGCGACACCCACGTGCGTTTCGCGCTGATAGAAAATCAGGACCGCATCCGTCAGGCGGTACGCGGTATTAAAGCCATGTTCCGTGCCGACGGGCTGATCAAACCGGCCAAGACCACTGCCCCCGCCGCAAAATAATCGCTTCAGGCCGGCACACTCGCGCCGGCCTTTTTTCTCAACGCTAAGGTTTTCTTCATCATTTCCCCACTATGCTCGATTAATCTTTTTTTAATTAATCGGGAAGAGTGTATGGGCAACCGCTACGCGAGATCGCAAATTATTTTGCACTGGTTGACGCTGCTGATGGTGATCCTGACCTATGCGGCGATGCTGCTGAAGGATTCGGTGCCGGATGACATGGCGTCACTGGTGAAAAGTCTGCATTTTAACTTTGGCCTGGCGGTATTTTTGCTGATGTTTATCCGGTTGGGGCTGCGTCATCGTTATGCCACGCCGGCCACCACGCCACCGCTGGAAGAATGGCAAGAGTGGGGGGCCAAAATGTTCCACGTGCTGCTCTATGTGTTGTTTCTGGCGTTGCCGGTGCTGGGAGTACTGACGCTGGCCTACGGGGGAAAGGAGTGGGTGTTGCTGGGCTGGCAAGTGCCGCAATTTGTCACGCCGGACTCGGCGCTGCGCCGCATTATCAAGAGCACGCATGAAACGCTCGCCAATACCGGTTACTTTATTATCGGCGGTCACGCGCTGGCGGCGCTGTATCACCATTATCTGCGCAAGGATGACACCTTGCGCCGCATGATGCCGGGCAAATAACCGCATTCAGAAACAACAAAGGGGCGCTTCTGCGCCCCTTTATCTATGTTCCCGGTCATGCTGAGGGTTATGCAACCATCAGCATAAAGGTGCCAATCCACGCTACCAGCATGAACGAAACGCCCATAACAAAATATTTCATTGAACAACTCCCATCTGGAGTTTCTCGCAAGCCAATGATCCCGATTGTTGTGCTGAGTATTTTGTGGATAACCTGCGGCTTATTGGCGGGTTCTTCAATCAGGAAGAACAACGTCCTTGACCACGGATTACCCGGTTGTCGTGCTTCAAAGTCCGTGAGGTAAAACATGAACCACGACAGGATCGGCGCTAATGTACTCCCAATGCCAGCCTGATTACAATACTGTGTTTTTGATCACACTTTTTGGCTATTTTTTACCCAGCCTTGACTGTTTTTAAACGATTTTTATTTCTGAAAATGATATTCAGTTTTACTGTAACAGAGTGATATCCTGCGGCCGGTGATTCTGAAGAGAATGATTTAACATGTTGATATTAAAAAAAATATATCCAATTTTAGCGTTGGTTCTGTTATTTCCACCCTTACCGTCATTTGGCAGCAGTGCGTTATGGCGAGTGGTGAATAATCTATGTGTTTTTAATTATCAAAGGCTTGGCACCGCTTTCCCTTGTGAAAGAATTTATCTTGAAGACGGTCGAGCGAAAGGGTATGCGATAGTTCGCGATCCGGAAACTCGTTATCACTATTTGCTGGTGCCGACATTGAAATTGAAAGGTGTTGAAAGCCCTGAACTGCTATCACCTTCGTTGCCGGATTATTTTTCGCTTGCCTGGCAGAACCGTGATGTATTGGATAGCGTTAATGGCAAACCGCTACCGCGTAATGCATTTGCTTTGACGATTAATTCTCAGAGGGGGCGTACTCAAGGGCAGTTACACATTCATATCGCTTGTCTGAAGCCACATATTCGTCTCAGTATCGACAGGCAGCTTCCTCACATAGGTAACGATTGGACAGCGTTGCCTGAAAATCTGGTTGGACAGCATTACGTAGGGAAACGCATCAGGCAGGACAATTTGGAGGGCGTTTATCCCTTTGTGCAAATTGGCCGCCAATTAGCCAAAAGCAGCGTTGAAATGAAAAACTTTGGTGTGGCGGTTGTGCCGGTGACGTTCGAGGATAAACAACAAGGTTTTGTTCTATTGGCAGATGAAGCCGGACGAGTAAAAAATAACACTGGGCATACAGAAAACATGCTTGATTTTACTTGTAAAGGCTTCGTTAACTAGCATTCCAAATGAACGTCGTGGTGGCCTGGAAAGGCCACCACGCTTAAAAAACTCTCGCTTTGTGGCATCAGTTCACGTACTGCGCCGTTTGAGCTTACTCAATGGCAGTAGTAATTCCGATAGCAATAACAGTCAAAAACAGCGCACAGGATAGCATCATGGCTATCCAAATCTCACGACGACTCCACTGCATTTTACGACCTTTGCTGATGTGATTATTGTCCGGTAACAATCACATCGGCCAGCGGCAGAAAAAGTTTAGTTTTATTTAATCCGACAGGATTGCGTTGTTGCCACCGTAGCGCACACCTCATATCCCAGCAGGTAAAGAGCCTGTTCCAGCGCTTCCACTTTTGAGGCATAGGCAACGTCCAGCAGACGATCCATTTGGCCGCCGTTAAAGCCCAGTTTGCGCGCCAGATCGGCTTTGGACGTGGCGCCGGCCAGCATGATGTTATGCAGCTCGAGCTTAAGTTTCACCAGCACCGGGACGTGGATCTCCAGGTCTTCCGGCTGGGTGCGGGATGGGGGCGGCACCGGGCGGCCTTCTTCCATTTCCGTGGCGATGGCGATCAGCAGGCTTTCCTGCGCTTCCAGTTCGATATCTTCACGTTTATAGCAGGCGGCCTGCTGTTCAGGAAAATCGCGAAAATGAATCTGCCAGGCGTCGCTTTCGTTATCAAAGGCGTAATGGGCGGGGTAGTGGCAAGACATGATATTTCCTGTATGGCGCGTGGATTATGCGGCATTGTGACCGCTTGGCCTGCAGATAGCCAGTACCGGGTTTCGCTAGCCGGCCTGCTCGGGCTTGCCTGCCCGGCGGGCAGAAGGCAGCACCAGCGCACACAGGACGCCAATCAGGCTGATGACGATCAGCCAGCGTTCAACCGGGCCGGGGTGGTAGTTATTCACCACGCTGAGCGCATACAGCGCTAACGCCAGAGGCCAGCCGGGCGTGCCGACGTCATTGAGCCGGTATGCGGTGCGGGCGACAAACCACAGCGTCAGGCCGATCCAACACAGCGACCACAGCATGATGCACAGTAGGTAGAGGAATACCGAAAAAAACGCGGCGATGTCGCTGTGCGCGTAGGCGCGGAACAGGTTTTTATCCAGATAGGGGGACAGGAATGACAGCAATGTCAGGCCGGTGGCGAAAATAGCCAGGGAGAAAACATAGTTTTTACGCGTAATGCGGCGTTTAAAGACGTTTCTAGCGATCTGTCCGAGGGAGTCCAAAGTAACATTCCGTTGTAGCAAGTAGCTCTGGCCGGGTCGTCAGCCAAGGGGGGCGTATTTTAGTGGCATTCGACAGTGAGTCAATATGATAATTTTTCTCATTTAGTTAAGGTTTAGGCTCCTGTCTTCTTACCCTAAGTGGTTTAGGTTTTCTGGGTGACGTATCACGATTTCTGAATTTTTGGCTTCCCGCCCGGCCATGAGCGGCATAATCCAGTTTGTTCGCACCGGACAATGGATTAACATAACGCTCACTTATCACTGGCCTGGCTTATATGGATATCCGATGCGTCATTTAGTTGCTCTTCTCCCTCTGCTTACCTTACTCACAGCCTGTAGCAGCGGGCCGAAGCCTACCCCAGCAGCTCCTCAGGCTAACGCCGTAGTAAAAGGCGGTTTCCTGCTGACGCCGGCACATAGCGGCCAGCCGTTGGGCGGTGATTTTGCCAATAATCCAAACACTGCCCGCTTTATCGATAAAATGGTGCAGGAACACGGATTCGATCGTCAGCAATTGCATGATGTGCTGGCCCAGGCAAAACGGTTGGATTCGGTGCTGCGGTTGATGGAGCGTCAGGCACCGACCCCCACCACCACTCAGGCGCCGTCCGTGCCGAACGGATCCTGGCTGCGCTATCGCAACAAGTTCATTACGCCGGATAACGTGCAAAACGGCGTGCTGTTCTGGAACCAATATCAGGAAGCCCTGCAGCGCGCCCAGCAGGTATACGGCGTGCCGCCCGAGATCATTGTCGGCATTATCGGCGTTGAGACCCGCTGGGGCCGCGTGATGGGGAAAACCCGCATTATCGATGCCTTGTCCACGCTGGCCTTCGACTATCCGCGCCGCGCCGATTACTTTGCCGGCGAGCTGGAAACCTTCCTGTTGATGTCGCGCGCCGAAGGGGATGACCCGCTGGATCTGCGCGGCTCCTTTGCCGGCGCCATGGGCTACGGCCAGTTTATGCCTTCTTCGTTCAAGAGCTACGCGGTTGATTTCAACGGTGACGGCCACATCAATCTGTGGGATCCGGTGGATGCGATCGGCAGCGTCGCCAACTACTTTAAAGAACATGGCTGGATCAGTGGCGAGGCCGTGGCGGTACCGGCCAGCGGCCAGGCGCCGGGGCTGGATAACGGCTTTAAAACTCGCTACTCGCTTGACACCCTCGCGGCGGCCGGGCTGACCCCGCAAGGCTCGCTCGGCACTGAGCAGGAAGCCAGCCTGCTGCGGCTGGATATGGGGACCAGCTACCAATACTGGTACGGGTTGCCGAACTTCTACGCCATTACCCGTTACAACCACAGCACCCATTACGCCATGGCGGTGTGGCAGTTGGGCGAAGCGGTGGGGCGCTCGGCGCGCGGCGGGTTCTGATGCGCTGATAACAATGAAAAAGGCCGTGAAAACGGCCTTTTTTACGTCTATACCGATCAGAAATCGTAGCGCAAGCGCACCAACGTCATATCACCGAGGTTATCGGTACTTGAAGTCAGCACGTGTTCCACATCGACGCGGAAACCGTAATCAAACTGCACCGTAACGCCCAGGCCGTTATCGATACGCTGATAGTTGTGACCGCTCACATACTCCAGACGATCGCCCATAAAGTAAGGCATTACGGATTTCACCGCATATTGGCCCACCGGCACGGTGTAACCGGCCAGATACTCGATACCCCAGGCGTCGCCGGCGAAGTAGTTGTCAACGTCGGCTTTTTTGGTGGTCAGGAAGTTGTTGTACCAGCCGCCGCCAAAGGTCAGGGTCCAACTGTCCGGTTTCCAGCTCAGCGCGGTGCCCACAATGTTCTGATCGTAGTCTTTCGAGCCGCTGGTGGAAGGGTTACGCATTTCGGCGCGAGTATAGTTCCACGCGGTGCCCCAGGTCAGATCCGGCGTCAGGTGGTAATCCACGCCCAGCGAACCGCCGCCTTTGCGCTTGTAGCGCAGGCCATTGCCCGGCAGATAGTCGTTATCGCTGAACAGGTAAGAGGCGTAAACGTCCGCATCGCCAAAGGTGTTTTTGTACTTCAGCATTTTGCGCGAACGGTAAGATCCGTCGTAGTCGCCGTTGATGCCGTTGCCCGGTGCCTGGGCCAGCATGTCGTAATCCCAGATATCGGTTTTGGCGCCCACCACGTCGTAATACACGCTGTTTTGCTGGCCAAAGGTCAGTTGCCCCCAGGTTTTGCTTTTCAGACCGGTGTACAACATGCGGCGGCTGGTGTTATTGGCGCCGTCGGCATAGTGGTGATCCCAGTCGAACAGGGCAGGGATATTCACCCCCAGCTCGTAGTAGCTGATCCAACTGATGTCGTCGAACAGATAGTAGTCCGCGGCAAAGCGGAAACGGGTACCGCCATCGAAGCCGTTGCGTTTATAGGAGCCTTTATCGCCATCGCCGGTCATGTTGTTGAACTGTGGGCGGATGCTGCCGCCGACGGTAAAGTTGAGGCGGCTCAGCGGATCGCCCGCCTGCGGATCCTGCTTCAGCAGGGTGATTTCAGCCTGGGCAGCGAAAGAGGCGGTGCCCATCACCAGCCCCAAAGCGACCGCCCGAGTCAATGCGCGCAATGTGAAAGTCATGTGTTGTTATCCCTGTGATTGATTGCCAACATCACCGACGCACCGGCATCGGTGATTTGCTCAGGTTTTTTCTGAGCGTTTTCATTGTTTTTTGGCGTGGTTGAAGCGAAGCGCATATGTAACACGATGCGCATCACAAAAAGTTACTTTTCTTGCTAATTATTTGATTGAATATTAATCGTTGACGGGAAAGAGGGCGACGGGGCCTGACGCGGGGTCATGCTCAGCGTAGTGGCTAAGCCATGACGACAATACTCGGATGAACTCAGCTAACGCATAGCCTTATATTTTTCACTTGTCAGTGAATGGCAGATGCCGTGTAATTTAATCGACATGAGGGTATTAAATAAGCTGACGGGTAGCGGAATTAATTTTGCCTATATCGGTAATATGGATTGGATTAATAAGGGGTCTGGAGATGACTATGAAAGCTTTATTGGCGTTATTTATTGGTCTGTTTTCATTGCCGCTGATGGCGGCGGAGTCGCACGTATGCCAGTCTCAAGCTTATGATTATGCTAGCATTGGTAAGCTCAGGTTGAGTGATGACACGGTATTTACCTGCCGTGATGTTGGCCGCCTCACTATTCCTGAATTGGCGAGGCGGGGTTGGAAGGTTATTCATGTGGCGCAACAAACCGAATATACCGGCGATACCGATAGCGATAGTGAAGTGATTAAGATGTACCAAGAAATAGTGGTTTATAAAGAGTAGCCTTTAAATATTCCTGCGGTTTTATTCTCCATCATCGCTCTTATTCGCGGCGAGGGATAATTGTATTTTGAGCAGAGCGGTTTGCAGGAGGTATGATGATTTCCAGAAACAACATAGACAGCAAAGCGGCTACCGCCATGACGCTGATATGCGCCATATGGGGGCTGCAACAGGTCGCGATCAAGGCGGCCGAGCCGGACATCTCCGCCGTACTGCAAATCGCCGTCAGGTCAGGCGTAGCCGCTTTGGCGGTCTACCTTTTGGCGCGTTACAAAAGGGAAAGGTTCGTATTCGATCGCCCCACGTTGTTAGCCGGTTTGGGCGTTGGCTTATTGTTCGCGTTAGAGTTCTTTTTCGTCTCTGAAGGTTTACGTTATACCAGCGCGTCGCATATGGCGGTCTTTTTGTACACCGCTCCCTTATTCTCCGCCATCGGGCTGCATTTTTTTATCCGGCACGAGCGCTTGTCGGCCGTGCAGTGGGCCGGTATTACTCTGGCCTTTGGCGGCGTGGTGCTCGCCATCTCGGGGATGGGCGACAGCTCGGGTGGTGAGGCGCAGCTCCGTGGCGACATTTATGGCCTGTTGGCGGGCATGTCCTGGGGCGGCTCGACGATAGTCATTCGCACCACGCGCCTGGCGAACTGTTCGTCCAAACAGACGCTGTTGTTCCAACTGACAGGGGCCTGCCTGTTGTTATCTCTGCTGGCGATGACGATGGAGAACCTTCATTTCAACCTGAGTTCTGTGGCCTGGACCAGCCTGATATTCCAAACGGTTATCGTCTCTTTTCTCAGCTATCTGATTTGGTTTTCTCTGCTACGTGATTATCAGGCCTCTTCGTTGGGCATTCTGACCTTTATGACCCCCATTTTTGGCATTTTGGCCGGTGTGGTGATTTTGGGTGAACCGCTGCAAATTGAATTTGTACTGGGTTCTGTATTGATCGTCTTCGGGCTTATTGTCGTAAGCTGTTCTTATTTGTTTTATGTCAATAGAGGAGTTGCACCAAAAATATAATCCATGGATGTTAATATTCATAACTATCAAATAATCTGTGAAAGCCAATTCACCCTCACCGTACAAATATCCAGGTATGCCTGGGGATATCCTTTGATAACGCTCTACGATAATGGTGATTTTTCCGTGGTGAAAAGCACCAGACGGATGCGGTTATCCAATCAGATGCCGGTTGAAGTCATCACCTTTGCTAATAACTATGCTGTGGCCTGGGATAATAGCCGCAAGCATATTTATTATTCAAAGGCCGGAAGGTTATATAACTGCGCGCTGGATTTCTCTTATACCCCAAAGAAATGGCGCTGATTTTAAGAAAACCTGCCAATGCCTCCGGCCATCAGGCCAGAGGCGCGATCTTCATCAACCACTCTTTGAAAGCGAGGATCTTCGGCCACTGGCGTTCGGAGATGGTCGACATAAAATAGCAGTGTTCGCAAGGCAAGGTCATGTTGCTGAACGGGATAATCAGTTCGCCGCTTTTGATCCAGTCTTGCACCAGATTAAGCCGCCCCATGGCGACGCCGAGGTGTTTGGTCGCCGCCAGCACGGCCAGATCCGAGCGATCGAACTCCATGCTTTTGCTTTCTGTATCCAGCGCCAAATCAAAATGTTGCGACCAGGTCAACCATTCGTCTTCGCCGGAGTTGTACCTGTCATGCAGCAGGGTGCAATGTGCCAGGTTTTCCGGTGCGTCGTAGAGGTTATGTGCCTTGGCGTACTGCGGAGTACAGATCGGGACTATAGATTCCTGCATAAAAGCTTCGTCTATTTGTTTCCCGGACAGCAGCTTGCCAAAGTACATGGCTAAATCAACGCCCCGATTGGCCAGGCTGATGATCTCCTGCCCGGTGACTATGCTTAAATGAATGGTGGGATGCTGAGCAATAAAATCGCCGATCCGCGGTATCAACAAGCACTGCACGATGGAAGGGTGCGAATAAATAGTCAGGTTGCCCGTCAACTCACGATTTTTAATATCAAGAATTTCCTGATTCAACGTATCGAAGGAGCGGCTTAATGCCCATTGCATGCGCTCGCCTTCCGGTGTTAGCGTAATTCTGCGATGGAAGCGTTGAAATAAAAGAAAACCCAACTCTTTTTCCAGCAGATTAATTCTGTGGCTCACGGCGCTGGGCGTAATAGACAGTTCTTCCGCCGCCAGTGAAAAGGATAAGTTGCGGGCGACGCATTCAAAAGTATGCAGGCGTGAAAATTGATAGCTGGTCAGCGGGCTTGCGCGTTGAAAATATTTTTTGTCGGGGAACATGTCATGCCTCCATGCTTATAATTAAACAATTTTAGCATTTAATTTAACGGGGCTGAAACGCGATTTCTATTATTTACAAATAACGGCTGAGATTAATGACGTTATCTGGCTGACCGAGCGGGTCATTAGGTAGGGGTCAGGATTCGCTATTAAATATGGGCAAGGCGTCTTGCCGAGTACCGAGGGAAAGGTGCGCTGTCGTAAAGCTGTTTTTTGTGTGGCGATGGTGTCCCCGACTGGAATCGAACCAGTAACTAGCCCTTAGGAGGGGCTTGTTATATCCGTTTAACTACGGGGACCCTGCGGGCCGGCAACCTGAGCTGCCGGGGCAGTATACCTTTTTTTACCCGCAGAATAAGCGCTTAGCGGTGCGTTTGCTCATTCCCTCGCCAATATGCGGTGAATTTTGTACGTAGCCCCGGCTGCGATCACGGTTTTTTCGCCTTGGCGGCCCCTTTTTCCGCCTCCAGCTTCGCTGCCTTGTTTTTAACGCTCATATCGTTACGGATCTGCGCGTGGCTGATGAGCGCGAAGATAAAGGTGCCGCCGATAATGTTGCCCGCCAGCGTCGGAATGGCGAACGGATAGAAAAATTCCTGCCAGGGGAGAGCGCCGCTAAACACCAGATACAGGATCTCGACCGAGCCGACCACAATGTGGGTCAGGTCGCAAATTGCCACCAGATAGGTCATCAGCACAATTATCCAAATCTTGGCCGCCCCGGCGGAGGGGAACATCCACACCATGGTGGCGATGATCCAGCCCGCCAGAATGCCGTTGGCGAACATTTCTGACGGCGAGTTTTTCATCACCTCTTCCGACAGGCTGACGAAGGCTCTGCGGGTATTGTCGTCGAAAATCGGCATATGGATAAACGCCAGCGACGCCAGCCCGGTGCCAATCAGGTTACCGAGCAGCACCACGCCCCACAGGCGGAACAGGATCAGGAAGTTTCTCGGCGTCGGTTTGTGCATGATCGGCAGCACGGCGGTGACGGTGTTTTCGGTAAACAGCTGTTGGCGGGCCATAATCACAATGATAAAGCCGAAGGTGTAGCCAATATTTTCGATAAAAAAACGGCTGGGATCGTCCGGCAGGCGGGCATGAAAAATGCCTTTCGCCACCAGTGAAGCGCCCATCGACAGCCCGGCGGCCACGGCGGACCACAGCAGCGCTACCCAGTCGCGTTCCAGCTCTTTTTCGCCTTCCATACGGATAAGCTCATGCACCGCCGCCGCGCGTGAGGGCAGGTTCTCTTCCTTTACCTCGATTTCCGATTTGCCCTGTTCGTGTTCTTTGCTTTCTACTTTTAGAGGATCATCGGCATTCGCTGTTGTGCGGGGTTGTTCGTCGCTCATTATTTGCTCTCTCCATCAGATGTCGCCAGGGCCACTCATCAAGCGTAGTTGGCTCACGGGCGGCGCGACAGAAATGCGTAAAATGACGGAAAAAAGTAACAAGAGTTTAACGCCGTCGGTTTTTCCTACGCATTATTGATCTGGGCCGTCATATTACCCCTATTGGAGTAGCCGAGCGGCCGGTGGCGGGCTGCGTGCTGCAGGCGCCTTATGCTATGATTCGCTATCCCAAAGAAAAATATGAGTTCTCCCGATGCTGGAAGCTAAAAGTCTGAGCTGCGTCCGTGATGAACGCATCCTGTTTAGCGAGTTAAGCTTTACGGTGAAGCCGGGCGAGATTATTCAGGTGGAAGGGCCGAACGGCGCGGGCAAGACCAGCCTGTTGCGCATTCTGGCCGGGTTGGCGCAGCCGGAAAGCGGCGAAGTGTGCTGGCGTGGGCAAAATACGCTGCGTCACCGTGAGAATTATCATCAGGATCTGTTGTTCCTCGGCCATCAGCCGGGGATTAAAACCATGCTGACGCCCTTCGAGAACCTGCAATTTTACCAGGCGGTACGCGCCGCGCCCGATCGTCAGGCTATATGGCGGGCGCTGGATCTGGTGGGGTTGGTCGGTTACGAGGATTTGCCGGTGGCGCAGCTTTCCGCCGGCCAGCAGCGCCGGGTGGCGCTGGCGCGTTTATGGCTAAGTGAGAGCCCACTGTGGATCCTGGATGAACCGCTGACGGCAATAGATAAACAAGGCGTGGCTGAATTGATTAGCCTTTTTGAGCAACATGCGCAGCAAGGCGGCATGGTATTGTTGACCACGCACCAGGATCTGGCCGGCACGACGCAGGCGGTAGGTAAAATCAGCCTGGCGGAGACTCTCTGATGTTTTTGACGGTATTGCGCCGCGAGCTGAAAATTGCCTTTCGCAAAGGGTCGGAAATCGTTAACCCGCTGTGGTTCTTCCTGATCGTTATCACGTTGTTTCCGTTGGGCATTGGGCCAGAACCGCAATTGCTGGCGCGCATTGCGCCGGGGATTATCTGGGTGGCGGCGTTGCTGGCTTCGCTGTTGTCGCTGGAGCGTTTGTTTCGCGACGATTTTCTCGATGGCTCGCTGGAGCAACTGCTGCTGTTGCCAACGCCGCTGCCGATGACGGTGTTAGGCAAAGTGTGTGCTCACTGGGTCGTGACGGGATTACCGTTGTTAATCCTGTCGCCGTTGGTGGCGCTGCTGCTGTCGCTGGATATGCAGACCTGGCTGGCGGTGGCGTTTACGCTGCTGCTGGGCACCCCGACGCTGAGCCTGGTCGGTGCCATCGGTGTGGCGCTGACCGTCGGGTTGCGCAAAGGAGGCGTGCTGCTCAGCCTGCTGGTGCTGCCGCTGTACATTCCGGTGCTGATATTTTCCACCGCCGCTATCGACGCCGCTTCCATGGGCATGCCGATAGCGGGGTATCTGGCGATTTTGGGCGCAATGCTGGCGGGCAGCATAACGCTGGCCCCCTTTGCCACCGCCGCCGCTCTGCGAGTGAGCGTGCACTAGCATCACTGATTAACATGCGGGTTAACGCCGTTAAGAGCGTGTGCACCGCGAAAGCTATTTTCGTCGCCCCTCGATAGGGGGGCCACCTGAAAACATTTACCGTGAGCAATGACGACAATGTGGAAATGGTTACATCAATTCGCCCAGCCTGAGCGGCTGTATCGTGTCTGCGGCCGTTTTGTCCCCTGGCTGGGGCTGGCCGGCGCCCTCTGCCTGGCGATCGGCTGGGTATGGGGTTTTGGTTTTGCGCCGAAGGATTATCAACAGGGCGACAGCTTCCGCATCATGTATATCCACGTGCCGGCTGCCATGTGGTCAATGGGCATCTACGCTTCGATGGCGGTGGCGGCGTTTATCGGCCTGGTGTGGCAGATGAAAATGTCCGACTCCGTGGTGGCGGCGATGGCGCCGGTCGGCGCGGTGTTTACCTTTATCGCGCTGGTCACGGGGGCCGCCTGGGGCAAACCTATGTGGGGTACCTGGTGGGTGTGGGACGCGCGTCTGACCTCTGAACTGGTGCTGCTGTTCCTTTATATGGGCATTATTGCGCTGTATAACGCCTTTGAAGACCGCCGCCTGGCCGGCCGCGCCGCCGGTATTCTGGTGCTGGTGGGGGTGGTGAACATCCCGATTATTCATTTCTCTGTCGAATGGTGGAACACGCTGCATCAGGGTTCCACCAATATGCAACAGAGCATCGCGCCCAGCATGCGCATCCCGTTGCGTTGGGCGATCCTCGGCTATCTGCTGTTCTTCATCACGCTGACCCTGATGCGGTTGCGCAATCTGATCCTGGCCCAGGAGCGTCAGCGCCCGTGGGTTGCCGGGCTGGTCAACAAGGAGCGCCAACCATGAATGCCGCATTTACCTCCTGGTCGGCGTTTTTCGCCATGGGCGGCTACGCCTTTTATGTTTGGCTGGCGGTGGCCGTCACGCTGTTGTCGTTGTTGGGACTGGTGGCTCACACCTGCTGGCAGCGCAGGCAACTGCTGGATGAAGTCAGCCGTCGTCAGGCGCGCGAACGACGCATTCGTCAGTCGCAGCAGTCGAAACAAAAATCCGCTGATCCGCGGGAGAAATCATTGTGAATCCACGTCGTAAAAGCCGCCTGTATCTGGCGATTGTCGTGCTGATCGGCGTGGCGCTGACCGCTACCCTGACGCTGTACGCGCTGCGCTCCAACATCGATCTGTTTTATACCCCGAGTGAAATTCTGCAGGGCAAGGGGGAGGATCACGAAAAACCGGAGGTGGGCCAACGCCTGCGCATTGGCGGCATGGTGATGCCCGGCTCGGTGAAGCGCGATCAGAAAACGCTGCAGGTCAACTTCAAGATTTATGATGCGCGCGGCGTGATTGACGTCACCTATACCGGCATTCTGCCGGATCTGTTCCGTGAAGGGCAGGGCGTGGTGGCGCAAGGCGTGCTGGGCGAAGGCAACGTGGTTAACGCGCGTGAAGTGCTGGCGAAACACGATGAAAAATACACCCCGCCGGAAGTGGCAGACGCAATGAAAGAAAACCATAAGGGGCCGGCTTCGGCCTACACCGCCCCGCAAAATGAGGGCGGCAAGTCATGATGCCGGAAACGGGAAGTTTTCTGCTGTGCCTGGCATTGGCGATTTCGCTGCTGCTGAGCATTTATCCACAGTGGGGCGCGGCGCGTCAGGATCGCCGCATGATGGCGGTGGCGCGCCCGCTGACCTACGGCATGTTCGCCGCCATTGCACTGGCGTTCATCTGCCTGGTGCACGCCTTTGTCGTGAATGATTTTACCGTGGCCTATGTGGCCGCCAACTCTAACAGCCAACTGCCGGTGTATTACCGCATCGCCGCCACCTGGGGCGCGCATGAGGGATCGCTGTTGCTGTGGGTGCTGTTGCTCAGTTGCTGGTCATTGGCGGTGGCGCTGTGCAGCCGTTCGATGCCGCAGGATGCGGTGGCGCGCGTGCTGTCGGTGATGGGCATGATCACCGCAGGCTTCCTGCTGTTTATCATCATGACCTCCAACCCGTTCACCCGCACGCTGCCGAACTTCCCGATCGACGGCAGCGACCTCAACCCGCTGCTGCAGGATATCGGCCTGATCTTCCATCCGCCGCTGTTGTACATGGGTTATGTCGGCTTCTCGGTGGCGTTTGCCTTCGCCATCGCCTCACTGATGGCCGGCCGGCTGGATACCGCCTGGGCGCGCTGGTCGCGGCCCTGGACCACGGCGGCCTGGGTGTTTCTCACCCTGGGGATCGTGCTGGGGTCCGCCTGGGCCTATTACGAACTGGGTTGGGGCGGCTGGTGGTTCTGGGATCCGGTGGAAAACGCGTCCTTTATGCCTTGGCTGGCCGGTACGGCGCTGATGCACTCGCTGGCGGTGACCGAAAAACGCGGCACCTTCAAGGCCTGGACGGTGCTGCTGGCCATTACCGCCTTCTCGCTGTGCCTGCTGGGCACCTTCCTGGTACGCTCCGGCGTGCTGGTTTCGGTGCACTCTTTTGCTTCCGACCCGGCGCGCGGCATGTTTATCCTCGCCTATCTGGTGATCGTGATCGGCGGTTCTCTGCTGCTTTACGCGGTCAAGGGCGGGCAGGTACGCAGCCGGGTGCAGCATGAAACCTTCTCGCGCGAAACCTTCCTGCTGGGCAATAACGTGCTGTTGATTGCCGCCATGCTGGTTGTGCTGCTGGGCACGTTGCTGCCGCTGGTGCACAAACAGCTGGGCCTGGGCAGCATTTCTATCGGCGAACCCTTCTTCAATACCATGTTCACCTGGCTGATGGCGCCGATGGCGCTGCTGATGGGCATCGGCCCGCTGGTGCGCTGGCGTCGCGATGAACCGACCAAGCTGTGGCGCCGCTTGAGCGTGGCGCTGGCGATCACGCTGGTGCTGTCGATCCTGCTGCCGTGGTTGTTGCAAGACAGCATCGCCGGCATGACGGTGGTCGGGCTGATCATGGCGGTGTGGGTGATTATTCTGACGCTGATGGAGTTGCATGAGCGCGCTACCCATCGCCACGGTTTCTGGCGCGGCCTGAGCCACCTTTCCCGCAGCCACTGGGGTATGGTGTTGGGCCACCTCGGGGTCGCGGTGACGGTGATCGGCATTGCGTTCAGCCAGAACTACAGCGTGGAGCGCGATGTGCGCATGAAGGCCGGCGACAGCGTGGACATTCACAGCTACCACTTTGTGTTCCGCGACGTGCACGATATTCGCGGCCCGAACTACAGCGGCGGCGTCGGTATTATCGACGTCACGCGCAACGGCAAGCCGGAAGCCACGCTGCACGCGGAGAAACGTTACTACAGCGTGGCGCGCAGCATGATGACCGAAGCGGCTATCGACGGCGGTTTCAGCCGCGACCTGTATGCGGCGCTGGGGGAAGAGCTGGACGACGGCTCCTGGGCGGTGCGCCTGTATTACAAACCCTTCGTGCGCTGGATCTGGTTCGGCGGGGTATTTATGGCGATTGGCGGCATCTTGTGCATTCTCGATCCGCGCTATCGGATGAACAAAAAACTCAAGCGTGAAGGCAAGCTGGAGGAGCAGGCATGAACCGTAAGTTGCTGTTTATCCCGTTAATCCTGTTCCTGTTGCTGGTGGCGGCCTTTATGGTGCAGTTGACGCGCAATGCCGGTGGCGAGGATCCGACCCTGCTGGAGTCTGCGCTGATCGGCAAACCGGTGCCCACTTTTAAGCTGGAGTCGCTCGACCAACCCGGGAAAACGTTCGATCAGGCGGTGCTGCGTACCGGCAAGCCGATGTTGTTGAACGTTTGGGCGACCTGGTGCCCAACCTGCCGTGCCGAGCATCAATACCTCAACACCCTGGCGACGCGCGGTATTCGCGTGGTGGGGCTGAACTATAAGGACGACCGCAGCAAAGCGGTCACCTGGCTGAATTCATTGGGCAATCCCTATGCGCTCAGCCTGTATGACGGCGATGGCATGCTGGGATTGGATCTTGGCGTGTATGGCGCGCCGGAAACTTTCCTGATCGACGGGCAGGGCATTATTCGTTACCGCCATGCCGGGGATATGAACGAGCGTGTCTGGCAGCAGGAAGTGTTGCCGCTGTACAAAAAGTACGGGGGTGAAGCATGAGGCTGATTGCCCTGATGTTTGCCGCATTGCTGAGCTGGAGCGCTGCGGCGGCTATCGATACCTATAAATTCAACTCGGTTGAGCAGGAACAGCAATACCGTGAGCTGACGGAACAGCTGCGCTGCCCGAAATGCCAGAACAACAGCATCGCAGATTCCAACGCCATCATCGCCGCAGACATGCGCACCAAGGTGTACGAGCTGATGATGCAGGGGCAGAACAAACAGCAGATCATTGATTATATGGTGGCGCGCTACGGCAATTTCGTCACCTATGAACCGCCGGTGACCCCGGCGACGCTGATCCTGTGGGTTGGCCCGTTGCTGTTTGTGCTGATCGGCGGTGCGGTGGTGATACTGCGCACTCGCCGCCGCCGTGCCGGCGCTGCTAACGATGAATTCTCCGAACAGGAGCAACAGCGCTTGGCGGCGCTGCTGAAAGAGACTGACAGGAAGAAACCCTAATGGCTTTTTGGCTGATTATTATTGTGCTGTTGGCCGGCGCTGCGGCGCTGCTGGTGGTGCCAGCGATGCGCCAGAGCAAGCAGGGCGCGGCCACCAGCCGCGACGCATTGAATAAGGCGCTTTATCAGGATCGCCTGCACGAGCTGGAGCAGGATGAAGCGCAGGGCGTGGTTGCCGAGCGCCCGGAGCTGATAAAAGAACTGCAACAGAACCTGCTGAACGACATTCCCGGCCAACAGGACGTGCAGACGAAACCGATCACCCGTTGGGCACTGGTGCCTGGCGTGTTGCTGCTGGTGGTGGTTACTCTGGGGTTCTATCTGAAAACCGGAGGGTTGGCGCAGGTGATGGACTGGCAGCAGGTGCAAGCCCAAATGCCGGAGTTGCGTGCGCGCGTCGCCAATGAGCGCGCTCAGCCGCTGAGCATGGAAGAGATTGCTCGCCTTGGGCTGGGGCTGCGCACCGCGCTGCAACAAGACGATCGCAACATCAACGACTGGATGATGCTGGGCCGCGTCGGCATGGCGCTGAATAACGCCACAACGGCGACGCAGGCATTTGCTCATGCTTATCAATTGGATCCGAATAATCTGGAAGTGCGCCTCGGCTATGCGGAAGTGTTGACGCGATCCAACGATCCGGAGGATAACAAGCAAGCCACGCAGATGCTGCGCAAGATGATCGCCGACGATCATACCAATCTGCGCGTATTGAGCTTGCTGGCGTTCAATGCCTTCGAACAGGGTGATTTCAAACAGGCGATCGGCGCTTGGCAGGTGATGTTGAAACTGCTGCCGGCCAACGATCAGCGCACCGAGGTGTTAAAGCGCAGTATTGCACAAGCAAAATCACAGGCGGGCGAAGAAACTGTTAAACTGAATGTAAACGTGACGTTATCGCCCGAGGCGACTAACGCTTTACCGCAGCAGGGGACGCTGGTCATTTCGGTGACCGATGGCGCCAACCCGGTGCCGGTTGCGGTAAAACAACTGCCCTTAAGCCGTTTCCCACTGTCATTCTCTCTGGATGACAGCAACGCCATGATGCCTGAACGCCTGCTTTCGGCGCTGCATCAGGTGAAGGTGCGGGTACGGATTTCTCACGACGGTCTGGCCACGCCGCAGGCGGGCGACTGGTTTGGTGAGAGTGAGCTGCAAAATTTCAGCGGCAAAGAGCAGGTTAGCGTTCAGATTAACAAGCAGGTTCCCTGAATAAAAAGACCGAACGTGTTTTCATGGAGAAAAATATGAACTTTCGCCTGACTGGGCTGGCTTTCGCAACTGTGCTATTGGTGGGCTGTGCCAGCGCGCCGCAAGATGAACCACAAGGGCGATCCGATCCTCTGGAAGGATTTAACCGGACGATGTTCGACTTTAACTATAACGTCCTGGATCCGTACGTATTGCGCCCGGTGGCCGTGGCCTGGCGCGACTATGTGCCCATGCCGGCGCGTAACGGTTTAAGTAACTTCACGTCGAACCTGGAAGAGCCGGCCAGCATGGTCAACGCCTTCCTGAAGGGCGACCCGTATCGCGGGATGATTCACTTCAACCGCTTCTTCCTCAACACGTTGCTGGGGATGGGCGGTCTGATCGACGTGGCGGGGATGGCGAACCCGAAACTGGCGCGCGAAGAACCGAACCGTTTCGGCAGCACGCTGGGGCATTACAATGTCGGCTACGGCCCTTATGTGATGTTACCTGCCTATGGCAGCTTCACTCTGCGTGAAGATGGCGGCGATTGGGCGGATACGGTCTATCCGGTGCTGAGCTACCTGACCTTCTGGATGTCGGCGGGTAAATGGGTGGTTGAGGGGATTGAAACCCGCGCCCAACTGCTGGATTCCGACGGCCTGCTGCATAACTCTTCCGATCCTTACGTGATGGTGCGTGAAGCCTACTTCCAGCGTCACGATTTCCTGGCGAGCGGCGGTTCACTGAAGGCGGAAGAAAACCCGAACGCCAAGGCGATCCAGGGCGATCTGGACGAAATCGACTCAGCGAAATAATTCCTCGCCAAGAGAATATGAAAACCCGCCGCCAGGCGGGTTTTTTGTTATAAAACGGCAACAAAAAAGCGCCCCGCAGGGCGCTTAAGCGTTTTGAACGACCGCTTAGAAGCGGTAGTTGAAGTTGGCGCCGTACAACCAGGCCTTGCCCACCGAATTGAAGGTGTATGGACCTTCTTTGATGGTGACTTTTTGGCCGTGCATGTAGGAAACACCGACGTCGACCGACGCGTCTTTGTTGAACGCGTAGCTGGTACCGGCGCTGATCCACATACGGTCTTGATCCGGGATCGAGATAGAGCGGTTCTGGGCAGGCACCGGGCTGTCATCGAACGCGACACCGGTACGGAAGGTCCAATTGTCGTCGTAGAAGTAGGTGGTACCCAGCGCGATGCGGTAGGCGTCTCTGAAGCCTTCATGCTTCTCGAACAGCGTCTGGCCGTTGTTGCCGGTGGCTTTCAGCTGCTGGAACTGGCTCCAGCTGGTATAAGCCAGGCTGTAGTGGACTGCCCACTGCGGCGCCACCTTGTTGTAACCGGACAGTTCCCACATTTCCGGCAGATTTAGGGTTAGAGAGCCTGGAATGGTGTTGCCATCAGTACCCCATGGCAGACCGGTTCTGCCCTGCAATGGGTTCAGACGAGATGAGATGCTACTTTTGTAGTCGCCGTCGAAGTCGATTTTCACTTCGGAACGGTAGGTGAAACCGTAGCGGTTGTTTTCATCCACTTCATACAGGATGCCGGCGTTCCAGCCGTAGCCCCATTTATCACCCTTCAGGTGGGAGATTTGAGTATCAGCGGGCATGCCGAGGGCTGCGCCGCTTTCGCCTGCATAACGCTCAAGTTTGGCTTTAGCGTAAACCGCGTCAAAGCCCAGGCCGAAGCTGAAGTGCTGGTTCAGGCGATAAGCGCCGCTCAGGTTCAGGTTCAGGGTTTCGAGATCGGTTTTGCCGCCGTAAGCGCCTGCGGTGTAACCGTCGTTGAATTCGGTGGCCAGACCATAGTTGCTGGTGACCGAGCCGCCTACGGCGAATTGATCGTTAATCGGGTGAACATAGTGCAGGTTCGGCACCCAGGCGGTTGGCGCGATGTTTTTTGAGTCCAGGCTGGCGCCTGAAGGGGACTTGCCGGTGATGTCTACATCCGGATCGATAAATACGGCACCGATCGAGAATTCCGGTCGGGTGTACATCATAAGAAGGGCCGGGTTACGGCTGGCGGATGCTGCAGTATCCGCGATGGCACCTTCGCCAGAATACGAACGTCCTAAACCCGCTGATGAAAACTCATTCAGCTGGAATCCTGCGGCAGACACGTTTGAAGAAATAATTGCCACTGCAGCTGCGAGAGCTGATTTAGTAAATAGGTTTTTCTGGCTCATGACCAAAACCTCATTATGTGTTTATTATTTAAACTATGTTACACGAGGTAACAAGGAGCGCGGGATTGTAGGGTCCGTTATCATTCAGACAAATCAGACCAGTGGCTGAATTATAGGTCCGACCTGTTAGTATGTTGCAACTTTGTTTTTGAGATATTTCAATATTGGTATCAAAAAAGAGATCTGCTTAACAAAAAACCAGCAATGAATAACAAATCTCTTACCATTCCTTAGCAGACGACGATTTTTATTTGTGATTTCCATCACTTAAAACACCTATAAAAAGTAAGTGCTAGCGATGGGTTTCGCTGCGGAGTAAAATAAACGCAGAATCTTGCGTCTTTGCGCCAGAAAATTAATGGCAGTTTGGACTCGCGTAATGGCGGTCCCTGAGGAGAATTAATCATGTCCGATGCAATTAATAAATGCAGCGCCCAGGAAACCGCAGCTTGTTGCTGTGTCGATGTCGGTACCGTGATGGACAACACCGATTGCACCGCATCCTACAGCCAGGTGTTTGCCAATCAACCAGATGCCGAGAAAACGCTGGCTGCGCTGACGGAAAAAGCCCGTGGCGTGGAGTCTGACCCTTGTGACATCAGCAGTAGCATTAAACCGGTTGACGGTGGTGTGCAACTCACTGCGGACTTCACCTTTGCCTGCCAGGCGGAAACCCTGATTTTCCAGCTCGGCCTGCGTTAATTCCCGACCAAAACGGCGCGGGGTAAACCTGCGCCGCTGACTCGCCGTTTTCCCCCCCAATAGAAAGTTGCTCCTGCTCTCAGTTTTCACTTCTGACGGTTTGCCAAATGTAAACATTTGGTTAACAATGACCTCATCAGGTCAGACCTCTTTTTGCCCGTTGCGCTGACGTTATTTTTTTCAGGAGCGTTTATGAGTAAGGCACTGCCGTTGGTGACCCGTCACGGTGACCGTATCGCGATTGTAAATGGACTGCGTACCCCCTTTGCCAAACAGGCAAGCGCCTATCACGGCATTCCGGCAGTGGATCTGGGGAAAATGGCGGTGAGCGAACTCTTGGCCCGCAGCGGTATTGATCCGGCGCTTATCGAACAACTGGTGTTCGGCCAGGTAGTGCAAATGCCCGAAGCGCCGAATATCGCGCGTGAAATTGTCCTCGGCACCGGCATGAATGTACATACCGATGCGTACAGCGTGTCGCGCGCCTGCGCCACCAGTTTCCAGGCGATTGCCAACGTGGCGGAAAGCATCATGGCGGGCAGCATCAGTATCGGCATTGCCGGCGGCGCAGACTCCTCCTCGGTGTTGCCGATCGGCGTCAGCAAAGCGCTGGCGCGCACGTTGGTGGACGTCAACAAGGCGCGTACCCTGTCGCAACGCCTCAAACTGTTTAGCCGGTTAAAGTTCCGCGATCTGCTGCCGGTGCCGCCGGCGGTGGCGGAATATTCGACCGGCCTGCGCATGGGCGATACCGCCGAACAGATGGCGAAAAGCCACGGCATTACCCGCGAAGAGCAGGATGCGCTGGCGCACCGCTCTCACCAACTGGCGGCCAAGGCCTGGGAACAGGGATTGCTGCGCGATGAAGTCATGACCGCCTGCGTGCCGCCGTACCGCGCGCAAATCAGCGAAGACAACAACGTTCGCAAAGACTCCAGCCTGGCGTCATACGCTAAACTGAAACCGGCATTTGACCGCAAACATGGCAGCGTCACTGCGGCCAACAGTACGCCGCTGACCGACGGTGCGGCAGCGGTGCTGATGATGAGCGAATCGCGTGCGAAAGAGCTGGGGCTGCAACCGCTGGGCTACCTGCGCAGTTTTGCTTTTTCCGCCATCGACGTTTGGGAAGATATGCTGCTGGGGCCATCCTACGCCACGCCGTTGGCGCTGGATCGCGCCGGCATTGGCCTGGCCGACCTGACGCTGATTGACATGCACGAAGCTTTCGCCGCGCAGACGTTGGCGAACCTGAAGATGTTCGCCAGCGATGAATTCGCCCAACAAAAACTGGGGCGCAGCAGAGCGATCGGCACAGTGGATATGGATAAATTTAACGTCTTGGGTGGCTCGATCGCCTATGGCCACCCGTTTGCCGCTACCGGCGCGCGCATGATCACCCAAACGCTGCACGAGCTGAAACGCCGTGGCGGCGGATTGGGGCTGACCACCGCCTGCGCGGCCGGAGGGTTAGGGGCCGCAATGATTGTAGAGGTGGAATGATGAGCTTTGAAAACGCATTGCATGAACAGCGGGCCAAACCCTCGGCTTTTCAACTGACGCTGCGCCCGGACAACATCGGCGTGATTACCATCGACGTCCCGGGTG
Organism: Serratia sp. TSA_7; assembly: GCF_052692135.1. NCBI lineage: Bacteria > Pseudomonadati > Pseudomonadota > Gammaproteobacteria > Enterobacterales > Yersiniaceae > Serratia > Serratia sp. TSA_7. Next base: position 633,697 of record NZ_JBQZFU010000002.1, on the reverse strand, counting down.
ACAAGGTCAATACGCTGAAAGCCGAGTTCGTCGAGCAGGTTAATGACGTACTGATCCGCGCGCAACAGCATACTGCGCTGGAAGGGTTGGTGATTATTTCCGGCAAGCCGGATTCGTTTATCGCCGGGGCGGACATCACCATGATCGCCGCCTGCACCAGCGCCAAAGAGGCCGAAACGCTGGCGAAGAAAGGGCAAAGCACGCTGGCGCAGATCGCCGCTTTCCCGGTGCCGGTGGTGGCGGCTATTCACGGCGCTTGCCTCGGTGGCGGGCTGGAACTGGCTCTGGCTTGCCATGGCCGCGTTTGTTCGCTGGATGACAAAACCGCTCTCGGCTTGCCGGAAGTTCAGCTTGGCCTGCTGCCAGGCTCCGGCGGCACCCAGCGCTTGCCACGGTTGATCGGCGCCAGCAAGGCGCTGGACATGATGCTGACCGGCAAGCATATTCGTGCGCGTCAGGCGCTACGGATGGGATTGGTTGACGATGCGGTGCCGCAGGCGATTTTGTTGCAGACCGCCATTGAACGGGTCAAGCAGGGTTGGCAGAGCCGGCGTGAATTGCCGTGGCAGGAACGCTTGCTCAACGGCCCTCTGGGGAAAAGCCTGTTGTTCAGCATTGTGCGCAAAAAAACGCTGGAGAAAACCCACGGCAACTATCCGGCGGCGGAAAAAATCATTCAGGTGGTGCGTACCGGCCTGGACAGCGGCAGCACCAGCGGTTATGAAGCCGAAGCGCGGGCCTTCGGCGAACTGGCCATGACGCCGCAGTCGGCGGCGTTGCGCAGCCTGTTCTTTGCCTCTACCGCCTTGAAGAAAGAGCGCGGCGGCAATGCCCAACCTCATGCGCTGCATCGCGTCGGCATTCTGGGCGGTGGCCTGATGGGCGGCGGGATTGCCTGCGTAACCGCCACGCGCGGCGGCCTGCCGGTACGAATTAAAGACGTGAATGAAACCGGCATCACCCACGCGCTGAAATACAGCTGGGATGTGCTTGGCAAGCGGGTGCGCAGCAAACGCATGCGCCCGGCGGAACGGCAAAAACAGATGATGCTGATCTCCGGCTCGACCGATTACACCGGCTTTGAACGGGTGGATATCGTGGTGGAGGCGGTGTTTGAGGATCTGGCTCTGAAGCAGAACATGGTGGCCGAGATTGAACAGCACGCCGCGCCGCATACCATTTTCGCCTCCAATACCTCGTCGTTGCCGATTGGCCAGATTGCCGCCAAAGCGCAGCGGCCGCAGCAGGTGATCGGCCTGCATTATTTCAGCCCGGTCGACAAAATGCCGCTGGTGGAGGTGATCCCCCATGCCACCACCAGCGAGGAAACCATTGCCACCACCGTGGCGCTGGCGCACAAACAGGGCAAGACGGCCATCGTGGTCGCCGATCGCGCCGGTTTTTACGTCAACCGCATTCTGGCTCCTTATATAAATGAAGCGGCGCGTTGTCTGCTGGAAGGCGAGCCGATCGAATCGCTGGACAAGGCGCTGGTGGATTTCGGTTTCCCGGTGGGGCCGATTACCCTGCTTGATGAAGTGGGCATTGATGTAGGCACCAAGATTATCCCGGTGTTGGTGGAACAGCTAGGGCCGCGTTTCGCCGCGCCGGCCGCCTTCGATGCGGTACTGAAAGACGGGCGCAAAGGGCGTAAAAACGGCCGGGGTTTCTACCTGTATCCGAGCGAAGGTCAGCAACGTCAGCGGGGTAAGCGCGCCGATACTTCGGTATATCTTCTGCTGGGCATCACGCCGAAGTCGCATTTGCAGCCGTCGGTCATCGCCCAGCGCTGCGTAATGATGATGTTGAATGAAGCGGCGCGTTGCCTGGAAGAAGGCGTGATCCGCAGCGCACGCGATGGGGATATCGGCGCGGTATTCGGTATCGGTTTTCCGCCGTTCCTCGGGGGGCCGTTCCGTTATATGGATGAGCTCGGCGCAGAGAAGGTGGTTAAAACGCTGCAATACCTGCAGCAGCAATACGGCGAAAACTTTGCCCCCTGCGAACGCTTGCAGCGCATGGCGCAGCAGGGCGAACGCTTTTATCCGCAAGGGGAGTGAGCGGCGAGGTGCCCTGATTTGTACTAGAGTTGGATCAGGGCCGCAGTGTGATCGTTATCACTCCTTGAAATACCTGCAATCCTGGGCGCTATACAGGGAGATAGCGACGGGGTAACGTAACCGGAGAGCGCCGAAAGACTGATCGCCATCAATAAGTTTCATGATGGAAAGGTTAAAATTTAACCCGTTGAATTGGTTGTTATGTGAGCGTCATATTCATGTCAGGACGATGTTGATGTAAAAAACAGCGTTTTCTTTACGTGAACTTTCAGGCAAAATGCCCGGCCGCCATAAAAGAGACGGCGCGTTATCGTTTCAAAGCTTTTGCTTTGGGGTTGTAAAACTCGGCGATACAGCACGCTCGGCGTTTCTGTATAGCGTTATTTTGTCAACAACAGCGGTGCAATATGCAAGTTTTGATTATGCGTCACGGAGAGGCGGCACTTGATGCGGCCAGCGATTCGGTAAGACCTCTTACCCTTTGTGGCCGTGATGAGTCACGTCAGATGGCGGCCTGGTTAAACACCAAGTCTGTGGATATTGAACGAGTACTGGTCAGCCCCTACCTGCGGGCCGAGCAGACGCTGGAAACGGTGCGCGAAGCCTTGGCGTTGCCGGAAAGCGAAGAAGTGCTGCCTGAGCTGACGCCGGGCGGTGATGCCGGTCTGGTGGGGAGTTATTTGCAGGCGCTGGCGCAGCAGGGAGTCAGCTCCGTGTTGATCGTCTCCCACTTGCCGCTGGTGGGTTATCTGGTCGCCGAACTGTGTCCGGGCGAATGCCCGCCGATGTTTGCGACCTCCGCGATCGCCAATGTCGATCTGGCGGCCGACGGCAGCTACGGCAAGTTTGAATGGCAGGTCAGCCCGTCGCAGGTGATGGCTAAAGTGTAGGACGCCGTGTCTTGGGTCCCACCAGAAAAGGGCGATGTTTAACATCGCCCTTTGTCATTTTTGCCGTTTACTCGGCCAGTTCGACCAGCAACAAAATCGCCGCGTTGCCGCCCCATTCCTTGGGAGCCTGGTGGAACGCCAGTACGTCAGGGTGCTGCGCCAGCCACAGCGGCGTCTGCTGTTTGAGAATGTGCTTGCCGTGGCCGTGCATAACGCAGGCGCAGTGCACATGTTCACGCTTGCAGGCGGCAATCAGTGCGCCCAGCTCCTGCTTGGCCTGCATTTGGGTCAGGCCGTGCAGATCGAGAAACAGGTCCGGTGAATAATCGCCGCGCCGCAGTTTTTTTAGCTCAAACGCGCTGTAGCCGGGACGCACGTAGCGTGTCGGCCCTTCCTCTTCCAACTGCGGTTGGTATTCATCCGAGAAATAATAGCTGGCATCCACCTGTTCCTGCAGCAGGCGCTGCGGCGCCATTTGCCGGGTTTTTGGCCTGGGTTTGGGGTGGACAACGGTATCCTGACGCAGTTTTTTTGCGCTTGCTATCGACTCTCTGAAGAGCTGCAATTCATCTTTGCTCAGAGGGTGCTTGTTCTTCATTTTTTATTCACCGGAAATCATTTATCACGACAGTTTACCGTGTCGCGGGTATCTGTCGACGCAAAACTCCCGTCCGAATGAAAATGAGAATGTCTTAACGCGACTATTGCTGCTGATTTGTCGCGGGCTTCATGGCAAACTATGCGGCTAAATCATGAATTACAGTGCCTGCCGGAGGGCAAATTGGACAAAATTTTCGTCGACGAAGCAGTGAATGAGCTGCACACCATTCAGGATATGCTGCGCTGGGCGGTGAGCCGCTTCAATGCCGCCAATATCTACTATGGTCACGGAACTGATAATCCGTGGGACGAAGCGGTGCAATTGGTGCTGCCAACCCTGTTCCTGCCGCTGGACATTCCAGAGGACATGCACACCGCACGTTTGACCTCCAGCGAGCGCCATCGCATCGTTGAACGCGTGATTCGCCGCGTCAACGAGCGCATCCCGGTAGCTTACCTGACCAACAAAGCCTGGTTCTGCGGCATGGAGTTCTATGTCGATGAACGTGTGCTGGTGCCGCGTTCGCCGATTGGCGAATTGATCAATGATCACTTCAGCGCGCTGATCCCGCACCCACCGCGCCACATTCTGGACATGTGCACCGGCAGCGGCTGCATCGCCATCGCCTGCGGTTACGCTTTCCCGGAAGCGGAAGTGGACGCGGTGGATATCTCCAGCGACGTGCTGGCGGTGACCGAGCGCAATATTCAGGCGCATGGCGTCGAGCATCAGGTTATCCCGATCCGCTCCGATCTGTTCCGCGACGTTCCCGCGATCCAGTACGATCTGATCGTCACCAACCCACCGTATGTGGATGCGGAAGACATGTCCGATCTGCCGCAGGAGTTCCGCTTTGAACCGGAACTGGGCCTGGCGGCGGGCAGCGACGGCCTGAAGCTGGTGCGCCGCATTCTGGCCTGCGCGCCGGATTACCTGAGCGACGACGGCGTGCTGATTTGTGAAGTGGGCAACAGCATGGTACATCTGATGGAACAATATCCGGATATTCCGTTCACCTGGCTGGAGTTTGACAACGGCGGTGACGGCGTATTCATGCTGACCAAACAGCAACTGGTCGATTGCAAAGAACACTTCAGCATCTACCGCAGCTAAGACTTCTTCGGGCCTGTTCTGACGGGCCCACAAAGATCATCATTAACGGTAAGGAGCCGTGATGGCAGGAAACAGTATTGGGCAGATTTTCCGCGTCACCACATTTGGTGAATCTCACGGTGTGGCGCTGGGATGTATCGTAGACGGTGTACCGCCGGGTATCCCGCTTACCGAAGCCGATTTGCAGCACGATCTGGACCGCCGCCGTCCGGGGACTTCGCGCTATACCACTCAACGCCGCGAACCTGATCAGGTGCGCATTCTTTCCGGCGTGTTCGAAGGCGTGACGACCGGCACCAGCATCGGGTTGATGATTGAAAACACCGACCAGCGTTCACAGGACTACGGCGCCATCAAAGACGTGTTCCGTCCGGGCCATGCAGATTACACCTACGAGCAGAAATACGGCGTACGCGATTACCGTGGCGGCGGCCGTTCTTCGGCGCGTGAAACCGCGATGCGCGTAGCGGCCGGGGCGATAGCCAAAAAATACCTGCAACAGAAATTCGGCGTCCAGGTGCGCGGCTATCTGGCGCAGATCGGCGACGTGGTCTGCGAACTGAAAGATTGGGAGCAGGTCGAACAGAACCCGTTCTTCTGCCCGGATCCGGACAAGCTGGAAGCGCTGGACGAACTGATGCGCGCGCTGAAAAAAGAGGGCGACTCGATCGGCGCCAAGGTCAGCGTAGTTGCCGAACATGTGCCGGTGGGCCTCGGTGAGCCGGTGTTTGACCGCCTGGATGCCGATCTGGCGCATGCGTTAATGAGCATCAACGCGGTAAAAGGCGTGGAAATCGGCGACGGTTTTGCCGTGGTGACCAAGCGCGGCAGCGAAAACCGTGACGAAATTACGCCTGAAGGTTTCCAGAGCAACCATGCGGGCGGCATCCTCGGCGGCATCAGCAGCGGCCAACCGGTGGTCGCTCATCTGGCGTTGAAACCGACCTCCAGCATCATGGTGCCGGGCCGTACCATCAATCGCCAGGGCGAAGCGGTAGAAATGGTGACCCGTGGCCGTCACGATCCCTGCGTAGGCATTCGCGCGGTTCCAATCGCCGAAGCGATGATGGCGATTGTGCTGATGGATCACCTGCTGCGCCAGCGTGCGCAAAACGGTGATGTGGTTTCTAACGTTCCACGCTGGTAATTACGATGAAAAACTGGATGTTAGGCATCGTTGCCCTGATGGCGTCAGGTTCTGCCATGGCGTTGACGCCGTGGCAGAAAATTGATCACCCGGTGGCCGGCGCGCCACAGGCGATTGGCGGTTTTGCCAATGGTTGTATCGTCGGTGCCCAGCCGCTGCCGCTGAACTCACCGGATTATCAGGTGATGCGCCCCGATCAACGCCGCTATTTCGGCCACCCCGATCTGCTGGCGTTCATTCAGCGCCTGAGCAGCAAAGCCAACCAAAAAGCGCTGGGTACGGTGCTGATCGGCGATATGGCGATGCCGGCCGGTGGGCGCTTTAGCAGCGGCCACGCCAGCCATCAGTCCGGGTTGGATGTCGACATCTGGTTACAGCTGCCGCGCCAGCGCTGGAGCGCGCAGCAACTGCTCAAACCGCAGCCGATCGATCTGGTTTCCGGCGACGGCAAACAGGTTGTGGCGCGTCAGTGGCAACCGCAGATTGAATCTCTGATCAAAATGGCGGCGCAGGATGCGGAAGTGACGCGCATCTTCGTCAACCCGGCGATCAAGCAACGCCTGTGTCTGGATGCCGGCGCCGACCGCGACTGGTTGCACAAGGTGCGGCCGTGGTTCGGCCACCGCGCGCACATGCACGTGCGTCTGCGTTGTCCGGCAGGCAGTCTGGAGTGTCAAGAACAAGATACCCCGCCGCCGGGCGATGGTTGTGGGGCGGAGCTGGCGAGCTGGTTCGTGCCGCATCAACCCAGCGCCAAACCGGGCAAGCCGGTCCCACCGCCATTGCCGCCTTCCTGTCAGGCTTTGTTAGATAACCATTTCGCTGCGGAATAATAAATGGATTGGTTCGTCGTTGGCCCCGAGATGCTCGGGGTTTTGTTCGTGGTGGCGTTGCTGGCGGGTTTTATCGATTCCATTGCCGGAGGCGGCGGCCTGCTGACCGTGCCGGCGCTGCTGGCGGTGGGGGTTTCCCCGGCGCAGGCGCTGGCAACCAACAAGTTGCAGTCGGTGGGCGGTTCGTTTTCCGCCAGCCTGTACTTTATCCGCCGGCGGGCGGTGGATCTTAACGATCAGAAACTGACGATCCTGCTGGCGCTGATCGGTTCCATCGCCGGGGCGATTCTGGTGCAGCATATGCGCGCCGATCTGCTGCGACAAATGCTGCCGCTGCTGGTGATTGGCATCGGTCTGTACTTTTTGCTGACCCCGCGTCTGGGGGAAAGCGATCGTCAGCGCCGCCTGAGCGCGTTGCCGTTCGGGCTGGTGGCCGGTGGCTGCGTCGGTTTTTACGACGGTTTCTTCGGCCCCGGCGCCGGTTCGTTCTATGCGCTGGCCTACGTGACGTTGTGCGGCTTCAATCTGGCCAAATCCACCGCGCACGCCAAGGTGCTGAACTTCACCTCCAACGTTGGCGGCCTGACGTTTTTTATCATCGGCGGCAAAGTGGTGTGGGGCATTGGCCTGGTGATGCTGATGGGGCAGGTGCTCGGCGCACGCCTGGGCGCGCATATGGTGATGACCCGTGGGCAGAAGCTGATTCGGCCCATGATCGTCATCGTCTCGCTGGTGATGAGCTGCAAACTGCTGTACGACAACCACGGCGCGGAAATTCAGCAGTGGCTGGCGCTGCATATTTAGCATGCCGAAAGATCGCTAAAGTGGAATAATCACCGCTTTATTTTTGTGGTTATAGAGTTTTTTATTTATGTCAGACACACAGACTACCCATCAATACGCGCAATTGATTGATATATTTAATCAATGCTTTAGCGAAGACTACAACACGCGGCTGGTCAAGGGCGATGATGAGCCGATCTACCTGCCGGCCGACGATGCGTTGCCGTACCACCGCATCGTTTTTGCCCACGGTTTTTATGCCAGCGGCCTGCATGAGATCTCGCACTGGTGCATTGCCGGTGAAGAGCGCCGCAAATTGGTGGACTTCGGCTACTGGTATTGCCCGGACGGGCGCGATGCGCAAACACAAAGCGAATTCGAAGCGGTAGAAATCAAACCGCAGGCGCTGGAGTGGATGTTCTGCGTGGCCGCCGGTTTCCCGTTCAACGTCAGCTGCGACAACCTGAACGGCGACTGCGAGCCGGATCGTATCGCCTTCCAGCGCAAGGTACGCGACCGGGTGTTATCGCTGCTGGAACAGGGAATACCCACAAGACCCGCGCGCTTTATTCAGGCGTTACAATCGTTCTACAATACGCCCCCGCTGGCCGCCGGGCATTTTCCCTATCCGGAAGATTTCTGTTAACGCCACAGCTTGCTATTTAAAGAGGAAATTTGATGATCGCAGAATTTGAAGCGCGCATTCTGGCGCTGATTGATGACATGGTAGAGCACGCCAGCGATGATGAACTGTTTGCCGGTGGCTACCTGCGCGGTCATCTGACGCTGGCGGTGGCTGAGGCGGAAGAGCACGACGAGCATACCGCCGAAGCGCTGAAAGCGCGGGTGGAAAATAGCCTGCATAAAGCCATCACCGCCGGCGAGTTGTCGCCACCGGACCAGATTTTGGTGCGCGGCATGTGGGAAAATCTGTACCAGACCGCATTGCCGACCCCCTGATGCCCATCACAGGGCGCTTCAAAAGCGCCCTGCAACTTCGGCATTAAACCGCACGCCCCTTTAGCAATTTTCTCACCCACATCCGGTTCGGATTCAACGCCGCCAGCATCTCCGCGTCGCCCGGCAAGGGTTCGCCAAACAGCTGCGCCGCCAGGATCTCTGCCGCCAGCGGTGCCGAACACAGCCCGCGTGAACCCAGGGCGCCAAGAACAAACAGGTTGGGATAAAGCGGGGCGTCTGCCACGGTTTCGCCAAGCTGACGGCGGCGTTGCAAATCCTGATACTGCGTCAGCGTGGCCTGATAGTCCGGCACTGCGCCAATCATCGGCAGGTGATCGCGGGTAGCGCTGCGCACGCCGCAGCGGGCATGGTGCGCGCTGACGTCCACCTCTCGCGGCCATGCTTGTTCCGGCAGGCAGCGCAACAGACGCGCTCGGTTATCCTGCTGCTCTTCCTCGCGGTATTCAGTGGCGGTATCGCCGCGCTGGTAACTGGCGCCGATACAGTGCTGTTGATTATGAGCATTGACCGGCGTCAGGTAGCCGTCGTAGCACAGCACCTGCTTCAATTCGCTCAGCGCCGGGGTGGTGGGAATATGGGAAACCTGGCCGCGTACCGCGTATACCGGCAGCGCTTCACTTTGCGCCAGGTCGGAAAGGCGGTGGCCATTGGCCAGAATGACCGTGGCATGCCGGCGGGTTTCGCCATTGCCGAAGCCGAGCTGCCAATTGCCGTCTGTGTGTATGAGGGTGTTTAGGTCGTACTCGTAATGGCAATGCATCCCCTGACGTTGCGCCAACGCAATGGCGCCCCGCGTCAGCTCAGCCGGGCATAGCCAACCGCCTTGCGGGTAGCTGACGCCGCCAAAACCGCTGTCTACGCCGCACAGCGCGCTGAGCGTGGCGCGATCGGCCGGTGCCGCCAGCGCCGAAGGCCATTCAACCGCCACTATCTTGGCAATTTTCCCGGCACTTTTCTCATCAAAGGCCAATTGGCTGACGCCGCACCATTGATGATCGAATGCCACGCCTTGTTGCAACAGCGCATCGTACTGGCGGCGGGCAAACGGGAAGGCGGCGCTGAAAAAGGTTTCCAGCGCGTCACCGCGGCCGTTCAGCAACGGATAGAGCGCCCCCTGACGGTTGCCCGATGCACCTTCGGCCGGTTGCGGATCGGCGCAGTATAGCGTCACTTTCGCGCCGCGCCGCAGCAGGGCGAGAGCGATAAGTGCGCTGGCGACGCCGCCGCCGATGATGGCGATATCGTCAGTGTTTTCCGCCGCCGGGCGCAGGAACCAGGGCGCGGGATGCGGCAAGGCCGGCGCATTGGCGGGTAACTCGCCGATCAGCATTTCGCGTTTCTGACCGAAACCTTTGCTCTTTGTTACCTCAAAACCCGCCTGTTGCAACCCGCGCCGTACAAAACCTGCGGCGGTAAAGGTGGCTAAGGTACCTCCCGGCCGGGCGAAACGCGCCATGGCGGCGAACAGCTGCTCAGTCCACATATCCGGGTTTTTCGCCGGCGCAAAACCATCGAGGAACCAGGCGTCGACCTGGTGATTCATGCTGGGGTCAAAGTGCGGCAGCAGCGCGTTGACGTCGCCGAACCACAGATCCAGCGTAATGCGGCCCTGAGCCAGTAGCAGGCGGTGGCAGCCCGGCAACGGCAGCGGCCATTGAGCGCGGAGCTCATCGGCATAGGGGGCCAGTTCCGGCCAGCGTGCGTGTGCGGCCGCCAGATCGGCGTGCAACAGCGGGAATTTTTCAAAACTGATGAAATGCAGCCGTTGCAGCGGGGCATCTTGCATTGCAGCACGAAAACCGGCAAACGCCTGCCACAGGGTTAAAAAGTTGAGCCCGGTGCCAAAGCCGGTTTCCGCGACGATAAACAGCGGGCGCGGGTGCTCGCTAAAACGCTGCGGCAGCCGGTTGCCCTTGAGAAATACGTAACGGGTTTCTTCCAGCCCATCCTGATTAGAAAAGTAGACGTCATCAAACTGTTTCGAAACAGGTGTACCCTGTTCGTTCCAGGATAACGCTGCGGTTTGGATCGGGGCGTGGCTCACGGTTAGTTGCTCGTAACTCAAGGGGTGACGGGATTCTAACGGGGCTAGCGAAATGGCGCAAACTGGATAAGAATAAAGCTGAAAAACGCTGATCGGACTTGTTCGGCGTACATCTGTACGCTAAAGTGCGATGCAAAATCCCGAATGTAAAATTGTGGAAGAGGTACTGAATGAAACGTGCAGTGATTACTGGCCTGGGAATCGTCTCCAGCATTGGTAACAACCAGCAGGAGGTCCTGGCGAGCCTGCAGGAAGGACGTTCTGGGATCACTTTCTCCCAGGAGCTGAAAGATTCCGGCATGCGTAGTCACGTATGGGGCGATGTTAAATTGGACACTACCGGTCTGATCGACCGTAAAGTGATGCGCTTTATGAGCGACGCGTCCGTTTATGCCTATCTTTCCATGGAAGAAGCCATCAAGGATTCCGGCCTGGCTGCCGATCAGGTTTCCAACGATCGCACCGGTCTGGTGGTTGGCTCAGGTGGCGGCTCTCCGCGCAACCAGGTTGCAGGTTCCGACGGCATGCGCGCCAAAGGCCTGCGCGGCGTGGGTCCTTATATGGTGACCAAGGCCATGGCTTCAGGCGTTTCCGCTTGCCTGGCAACCCCGTTCAAAATTCGTGGCGTTAACTACTCCATCAGCTCTGCCTGCGCAACCTCTGCACACTGCATCGGTCACGCGGTGGAATTGATCCAACTGGGCAAGCAGGACGTGGTCTTTGCCGGCGGCGGTGAAGAACTGTGCTGGGAAATGGCCTGTGAGTTCGATGCGATGGGCGCACTGTCCACCAGCTACAACGAAACCCCGGAAAAAGCGTCCCGTACTTATGACGCAGCGCGTGACGGTTTCGTCATCGCCGGTGGCGGCGGTATGGTGGTGGTTGAAGAGCTGGAACACGCTCTGGCGCGCGGCGCGCACATCTATGCGGAAATCATCGGCTACGGTGCGACCTCCGACGGTGCCGACATGGTGGCTCCATCAGGTGAAGGCGCAGTGCGCTGCATGAAGATGGCGCTGCAAGGCGTGGATACTCCAATCGATTACATGAACGTGCACGGCACCTCCACGCCGGTGGGCGACGTGAAAGAACTGGGTGCCATTCGCGAAGTGTTTGGCGACAACACCCCGGCCATCTCTTCCACCAAGGCCATGACCGGTCACTCTCTGGGTGCCGCGGGCGTGCAGGAAGCGATCTACAGCCTGCTGATGGTTGAGCACGGCTTTATCGCGCCGAGCATCAACATCGACAACCTGGACGAGAAAGCCGCTGGCATGAACATCGTGACTCAGCCGACCAAACGCGAGCTGACCACCGTGATGTCCAACAGCTTCGGTTTCGGCGGCACCAACGCCACGCTGGTCATGCGCAAGCTGCAAAAGTAATTTAGCCGCAATCCATGCCAGTTGATCAAGCCCGCTTCGCAGCGGGCTTTTTACTGCCTGTCGCTGCCCGTTCAGAGTTATCCCAAATTACATCTTTTGACGGATCATTAACGCCTCGTTCAGCCTTTTACGCATACAATAGCCCGATAACGCGATTATCACTCGGCGTAGCGTTTTCAGAGTGATCGAACCTTGAGGCATGAGTATGAAAAAGTTAATTGCGGTTGGGTTGCTGTCAGTGTTTCTGGCGGGGTGCGCGACTGAGTCACCTTGTGTCCCGGTTTATGACGATCAGGGGCGTTTGGTGCACACCAACACCTGCATGAAGGGCACGACGCAGGATAACTGGGAAACCGCGGGCGCTATCGCCGGTGGTGCGGCGGCGGTTGCTGGCCTGACGCTGGGTATTATTGCGTTAACCAAATAATCGTCTGTCGGTGAATGTCCCCGTAAAAAGCTCAGCTATTGCTGGGCTTTTTCTTTGGGCGATGAGCCGCCAGTTGATTGAAGTCATGGTATTTTTATTTCTGGTTCGCTGACGGATACCGCTTTGTCAGCGGGTGTAAATTCCATTCCTGCGCCTGCCCTGGGTCGATATACTCCCGCTATCTCATCCGTTGGAATCATCTGATGTCGGCCTTGACGTCCATATCCTTATCCATGCACCGTCTGCGCTTCGCTAAAAAGCGGGCCTGTGCATGGTTATGGGTCGTCAGCTGGCTGTTGTTGAATACCCAGCTGGCGCTGGCCAGCCATAACTGCAACCTGCAGTTCAGCGGCGAAGCGCCGATGGCACAGCATATGATGCATATGCAAAACAGCGTGCCGTCGCAGCAGCAGATACAGGCCCAAGAGCCGCTATGCGAGAAACACTGCGTACCTGAGTCAGCCCAACAGGATCACACCAACCTGACGTTGGCTGCTTTACCCACCAGCGGCGAATTGGCCGTCATTACGTCTTTCCCGTCACGTTCTACCTCGTCCAATACCTGGCAAACGCCGCCAATAACAGGCCCGCCGGCAGAGATTGTTTTCTGCCGGTTCCGTGAATAGCTCTGACAACCGCTTTGCCGTCCCCGACGGTTTTCCGCGTTTGTTAACTATTTTATGGAGTACCCGTTATGCGTAATGTCTTTGTCGCCGTAGTGTTCACCCTGTTTTTTGCCTTTACCGCCAGCGCTGCCGATAGGGCGATGCAGGATCCTGCCGCCAAACCGACCGTCGAAATCCACAGTCAGGGCATCATCAAAGCCTGGGATGTGCGGAAGGTGTCCATCGCTCACCAGGCCATTCCTGCGCTTGATTGGCCGCCAATGACCATGAGTTTCCTGCTCCCTCCAGCGCCTTCCTTCGCCGCATTGCCGGTGGGTACCGCGGTTGACTTCAGCTTCCTGCCGATCGACGGCGGTTACCGGCTGATCGCTGTCGCTGCCGCTCGGCAATAACGGAGGCACCATGACCATTATCATTTCTCACCCGCTACGGGTGGGCTGGCTGCTGCTCGCCTGTTGGGCACCGGTCTCTCAGGCGGCGGAACTGACCTTACAGCAGTCGCTGACGGCGGCGGAAGGGTATTCTGCGGAACTGTCCGCCAATCGGCATCAGGTGAACGCCTTGCAGAACATGGCGGATTCGGCGATGCAGTTGCCCGATCCCAAGCTGAAGTTCGGCATTGAAAATGTGCCGGTGCAGGGCGGTAACGCCCAGCGTTTTACTCGCGAAGGCATGACCATGGGGCGAATCGGCATCATGCAGGATTACGTCAGCGGCACTAAACGTCAGCGTAAAGCGGACACCCTGCGTGCCGAAGCCAGCCAGACAGATGCAGGCAGCGCCACCATTCGCGCTCGTCTACAGCAACAAACTGCGCAGGCGTGGCTGGCGCTGGCGTTGAGCCGACAAACCTTGAGTGATGCCTCAGCGCTGGTGACGGAGAGTGAACGTCAGATCGCCACTCAGTATGCTGCCGTGGCCGGCGGTGGAACGCCTGCGAGCGGCGTACTGGACGCCAGGCTGACGCTGCTGAGCATGCAGGATCGCATCAGCGAGGCGCAGCGTGACGTTGCTGTCGCGCAGGCACGCCTGGCGCAACTGACCGGCCTGTCTGCAACGGATACTGCCGGGGCGATGCCGCGCTTTGAGCGTTTACCGGCCGACAGCGACGTATTGCGGCAGGCCATCAGGCAGCATCCCGAAGTGCTGCAAGCCAGCCGCGAGGCTGACGTTGCCAAAGCGCGCTCGGCTCAATCCGCGGTGGCGGCAATACCGGATGTCGGTGTTGAGGTGTATTACGGCAAGCGCGCCGACGATTACGAGGATCTGGCCGGGGTGATGTTTACCGTCGATTTGCCGTTGTTCCGCGCACAGCGGCAGGACAAGGACTATGCCGCCGATGTTTCCCGCAGCATGGAGGCCAACGATCGGTTGACGCTGTTGATCCGTGACCATCAGGCACAACTCGATACGCTGTTGGCGCAGTATCAGGCAGCGCAGGCGCAGTGGCAGCGCCAGCAACGTCAGGTCATTCCCCTGCAGCAACAGCGAGTGAGCCTGTTGTTAGCGCAATATCGCAGCGGTAAAAACGACCTGTCTGCGGTGCTGGAAGCGCGGCGGGCGCTGCTCGACAGCCGCCTCAGTGCCGGTAAGGCCGCCAGGGAACTGGCGCAGATTTGGGCCGCCATTCGCTATCTCACCCCTCAGGAATCGATGCAATGAAAATACAATTCAAGCTGGCGCTGTTAGCGGCGCTGATCGGCAGTGGGCTGGCGGGATACTGGTTTGGCGCAGCGGGGGGAGACGCGCCCGCGCCGGTCGCCAAGAGTGAGCGACAGGTACTTTATTGGTACGACCCGATGATGCCGGGACAGCGTTTTGACAAACCGGGTAAATCGCCTTTTATGGATATGCAACTGGTGCCGCGCTATGCCGATGAGGCAGAGCCCGAGGGCGGCGTGACCATCAGCGCCCGTCAACAGCAGAACCTGGGCGTTCGCACCGAAGCTGCGCAATTGCGCCAACTGGCGCCGCAACTGAGCGCTTTCGGCAGCGTCGCGACCGATGAACGTGGAGTTCAGATTATCGCTGCCCGCGCCAACGGGCTGGTGGAAAAACTCTACGTGCGTGCCAGCCAGCAACAGGTGAAAAAGGGCGAAGCCTTGGCGCAACTGTGGATCCCCGACTGGAGTGCGGCGCAGCAGGAGTATCTGGCGGTACGTCAACTGGGAGACACCGCGTTAAGCGCCGCCGCACGCCAGCGGTTACAGCTGCTGTTTATGCCCGAGGGGTGATTCGGCAGGTGGAGCGCACGGGTAAACCCGAGCCGCGCGTCAAGATCACGGCACCGGGAAATGGGTTTGTGAATAAGCTCAGCATTTTGGAAGGCGCTCAGGTCACCGCCGCGCAGGGGCTGTTTGAGATAGCCAGCCTTGATCCGGTGTGGATCGTTGCCGATTATCCGCAGGCGCAGGCCGGATTGCTGAAAGTGGGCGATAAGGTGCAGGCGGCTTCCGCCAGTTGGCCTGGTGAAAGATTTGAAGGCGAGGTGAGCGAACTGCTGGCCAATGTCGATCCGCTGACCCGAACCTTCAAAGCGCGCATCCTGCTGAAAAATCCTCAGCAAAAACTTCGGCCGGGCATGTACCTGCAACTCACGCTGTCGCACAGCACCCTCGGTCAGCCGGTGTTGGCGATACCGCAGGAGGCGCTGATCGGCAGCGGCGATCGCAATAGGGTGTTGCTCGCCGAAGGCAATGGGCATTTCACGCCGGTTGAGGTGGTGGCCGGGCGTGCACAGGATGGCTGGGTGGAAATCAAACGCGGGCTGAGCGTCGGGCAACAAGTGGTGACCTCCGGCCAGTTCCTGATCGACTCCGAAGCCAGCATGCGCAGCGCCCTGCCGCAGATGGCGGCGCAAACCGAGCTGAAACAGTACCAGGCTGAAGGCGTGGTTGAGGCATTGAATGATAGCGCCATAACGCTGTCCCACGGCCCCGTGCCGGAGCTGCAGTGGCCGGCGATGACCATGGATTTTGCTCTGCCGTCGGCGGGGTTGCCGGCCGGCATCAAACCTGGCGACAGGGTGAAAATCGATTTTACCGTTGATGACCAAGGTTCGCATATCCGTCAGATTGTGCTGACGAACGCTGCGCATGGGGGCCATTTATGATTGCTTTCGTGATCCGTTGGTCGCTGCGCAACCGGCTATTGGTGCTGCTGGCTTCGGTGTTGTTGGCTGGATGGGGCGTTTGGGCATTGCAGAAAGCGCCGCTGGATGCATTGCCGGACCTGTCTGACGTACAGGTGATTGTCCGTGCCACTTACCCCGGCAAGGCACCGCAAGTGATTGAAGATCAGGTTACCTATCCGCTGACCACCACGCTACTTACGGTGCCGGGAGCCAAAACGGTGCGTGGTTTTTCCATGTTTGGCGACGCTTACGTCTACGTGCTGTTTGAGGATGGCACCGATCTTTACTGGGCACGCTCGCGGGTGTTGGAGGCGCTGAGCCAGGTGCAATCCTCGCTGCCGTCGCAGGTGAAGGTGGCTCTGGGGCCGGACGCCACCGGTGTCGGCTGGGTTTACGAATATGCTCTGGTGGATAAAAGCGGGAAACATAGCCTGGCCGACTTGCGCGCGCTACAAGACTGGACGCTGAAATTTGAACTGAAAACCGTCCCCAACGTGGCTGAAGTGGCCAGCGTCGGCGGTATGGTTCGTCAGTATCAGGTGGTACTGGACCCGCCAAGCCTGCGCGCGCTGAATATCACGCATCAACAGGTGGTAAGTGCCATTCAGGATGCCAACCAGGAAGGCGGCGGCGCAGTGCTGGAGATGGGGGAAGCGGAATATATGGTGCGGACCTCGGGCTACCTGAAAAAGCGGAGTGACTTTGCCAACGTGGTGATTACCGTGCGTGACGGCGTGCCGATCCTGCTTTCGCAAGTGGCGACGTTGCGCGAAGGGCCGGAGATCCGTCGTGGTGTGGCTGAGCTGAACGGCGAGGGCGAAGTGGCGGGCGGCATCGTAGTGATGCGCTACGGTAAAAATGCGCTGGAGACCATTAACGCGCTGAAGGTGAAGCTGCAAGAGGTTCAGCAGACCTTGCCGCCGGGGGTAGAAATTGTGACTGTGTATGATCGTTCGCAACTGATCGAACACGCGATTGAAACCCTGTCCCACAAGCTGCTGGAAGAGTTTCTGGTGGTAGCCCTGGTCTGCACTTTGTTCCTGTTCCATTTCCGTTCGGCGCTGGTGGCGATGATCACGCTGCCACTGGGCATTCTTGGTGCTTTTGTGGTCATGCATTATCAGGGCGTCAACGCCAATATCATGTCGCTGGGCGGGATAGCTATCGCGATTGGTGCCATGGTGGACGCGGCGATCGTCATGATTGAGAACATGCATAAGGTGCTGGAGCAATGGCGGCAACGCCATCCCGGGCAGCAGCCGACATCGACGGATTATTGGCGCATTTCAGAGCAGGCGGCGGTGGAAGTGGGGCCGGCGCTGTTTTGCAGTTTGCTGATTATCACGTTGTCCTTCATTCCGGTGTTCACCCTGCAGGCGCAGGAAGGGCGGATGTTCTCCCCGCTGGCCTACACCAAAACCTACGCCATGGCGGTGGCCGCTGGCCTGGGCATTACGCTGGTGCCGGTGCTGATGGGCTACTTTATTCGTGGCCGTATTCCCGATGAGCATGCCAACCCGATTAACCGCTGGCTGATCCGCCTGTACCAACCGGTATTGGCGGCGGTGTTGGCGCGGCCGAAAACTACGCTCGGGGTTTCGTGCTTATTGCTGTTGTTGACGGCATATCCGCTTAGCCGATTGGGCAGCGAATTTATGCCGCAGCTTGACGAAGGCGATCTGCTTTATATGCCATCGTCATTACCGGGCATGTCGGCGCGTGAGGCGAGCAGGTTGCTGCAATTGACCGACCGGCTGATCAAAACCGTGCCGGAAGTGGCGACGGTATTCGGCAAGGCGGGGCGGGCGGAGAGCGCGACCGATCCCGCGCCGTTGACCATGCTGGAAACCACCCTTAGCTTCAAGCCGCGTGACCAGTGGCGGCCGGGTATGACCATGGACAAATTGGTGGCGGAGCTGGACGCGGTGGTCAAGGTGCCGGGCATTGCCAATGTTTGGGTTCCGCCGATCCGCAATCGGCTGGACATGTTGGCCACCGGGATAAAAAGCCCGGTTGGCATCAAGGTGAATGGCAATAACATGGCCGACATCGAGCGGATTTCCGGGCAGATTGAGCAGGTGGTAAAACAGGTGCCGGGTGTCACCTCGGCGTTGGCGGAGCGCATTACCGGCGGCCGTTACGTGGACATTGATATCGATCGCCAACGCGCCGCGCGCTACGGCGTTTCGGTGAAAGAGCTGCAATCCATGGTGGCGACCTTGGTGGGGGGGGAGAACATTGGCGAAACCGTCGAAGGCCGGGCGCGTTATCCGATCAATGTGCGCTACCCGCGTGAGGTGCGCGATTCTGTGCAGCAACTGCAGGCGTTGCCGGTGTTGACCGCCGGCGGTGGTCAGGTGCCATTGTCGATGTTGGCGGACATTAGTGTCACTGAAGGGCCACCGATGCTGAAAAGTGAAAACGCGCGGCTCTCCAACTGGATTTATGTCGATCTGCGCGGACGGGATCTCAAATCGGCGGTGGAAGAGATGCAACGGGCGGTCGCTCAGCAGGTTAAGCTGCCGGCGGGCGTGTCGTTGAGCTGGTCCGGGCAGTTTGAGTATCTGGAACGTGCCAGCGCCCAATTGAAAATCGTACTGCCGGTGACGTTGGCGATCATTTTCGTGCTGCTGTTTGTTACCTTCAGCAGCGTGCGTGATGCGCTGTTGATCATGGCGACGCTGCCGTTTGCGCTAATAGGCGGCGTGTGGCTGCTGTATCTGCTGAACTACAACCTTTCGGTGGCCGGGGCGGTGGGCTTTATTGCACTGGCGGGGGTGGCGGCGGAATTTGGCGTGATCATGGTGCTGTACCTGAATCATGCTCTGGAAAAACACCGCCAGCCGGGGAAACCGCTCACCCGAAAACAGCTGATGGACGCCATCGCCGAGGGCGCGGTATTACGGGTGCGGCCAAAAGTGATGACCGTCGCCACCATCATGGCTGGGCTATTACCGATCATGTGGAGCAACGGCGCAGGCTCTGAAGTGATGCGCCGCATTGCGGCCCCGATGATTGGCGGGATGCTCAGTGCACCGTTGTTGTCGATGCTGGTCGTCCCGGTGGTCTACTTATTGTTGCATCGCAAAGGATGATGGCGCGGGGCGCAGTGTGCTGCGTCCCGCTTTTACGAAACGAAGACTACTTCGCCAGAAACGCTTTGAACTGCGGCGTCATCACGGCGCTGAAACCTTCATCGGTTTTGCTGATCAGGTACACCGCCAGCCCTTTTTCTTCCGCCAGCTTCAGCGCTTTTTCCGTCCCCAGCACCATCAACCCGGTATCCCAGCCGTCCGCTTCCAGCGCGGTTGACGCTATCACTGTGGCGGAGACCAGCCGGTGGGTAATGGGCCGGCCGGTAACGGGATCGATAACGTGCGAATAGCGCTGGCCATTCTGTTCGAAGTAGTTGCGATAGCTGCCGGCGGTACTGATGCCGTAGCCTTGCAGATCGACCAGCGCCTGCACCGCATTTTCCCTGTCGGTCGGTTTTTGGATCGCCACTCGCCACGGCTTGCCCTGGCCGTTGACGCCGCGTGAGGACACCGCGCCGCCGACCGACACCAGATAGTTGGTGATGCCGTTGCGCGCCATCAGTTTAACAAGCTGGTCAACGCCGTAGCCTTCACCCAGGGTCGAGAGATCGACATACATGTTCGGCAGATCTTTTTGCAGCCACTCCCCACGGCTGTCGCTGAGCAATTTGAGATGCTGCAGGCCAATATTTTTTTGCGCGGCTTCAATCTGCTGCTGCTCCGGCACCTTGACTGCGCGTTTGTCCGGGCCAAAACCCCACAGATTCACCAGTGGGCCGACGGTAATATCCATCGCACCCTGCGTATCGCGGCCGATTCGCTGGGCCGTCAGGATAATATCCGCCATCCCGCGCGGGATGGGTTGCGGGTCGGTACTGTGCGATTGATTGAAGCGCGACAGCACCGACGCGGGGCGGTAGGTGGAAATATCATCGTTGGCCCGTTCGAGCAAGGCGTCGACCTGCTGTTGCAGCAACGGCTTGCTGATCTTGACGTCACCGCTGATTTTGACGCTGTAGAAGGTGCCCATGGTTTTGCCTTCGAGGTCGATCTGCGAACGGGTTTCCTGATCGTTACAGGCGGCAAGCAGGCTGAGCGCGGTGCTCAGCAACAGCCCTTTGGCGATAGCGTTGACCATGAAAAATCCTTAGAAACGTAGAAAGGCGCTACAAATAAAGTAAAGCGCGGCAAATGAAAAGCGCAGAAAGGTAAAATAGCATTTTGCTGGCATTGCCGCCGCGCTTGGGCTAACGTCTGGCTCCTGATTCCAGATTGATTTTTGAAGCGATGACCATGAGTTCAAACGCCGCTGCCCGGCTGATCCAACCGTTCCTGAAAGATCGTTTCCTGCATATCCTGCTGTTGGCCGGTGTGGTGATGGCCGCCCTAAACCCGCAGCAGGTGCCTGCATTAGCCGGTTTTATCGACTGGCGCACCATTATTACCCTGCTGGGGCTGATGCTGTTGACCAAGGGCGTTGAGGTCAGCGGTTATTTTGATTTTGTTGGCCGTAAAATCATCAACACGTTGCGCAGTGAACGGTGGCTGGCGCTGTTTTTGGTGTTTTCCGCCGCGCTGTTGTCTTCGTTCCTGACCAATGACGTGGCGCTGTTTATCGCCATTCCGTTGACCATTACACTAAAAAAACTTTCCTCGCTGCCGGTCAGTCGGCTGATTATCTTCCAGGCGCTGGCGGTCAACGCCGGCTCGCTGTTAACGCCGATCGGCAATCCGCAAAACATTCTGCTGTGGAGCAAGTCGTCGCTCTCTTTCCTGGGGTTTATCATTCAGATGGCGCCCTTTGGCGCGGCGATGATGGTCAGCCTGCTGGCCCTGACCTGGTTCAGCTTCCCGGCGCGGGATATCGTAAAGGCACCGCATACTGAGGGCTATCCCTATCAGCGGCCGCTGTTGCTGAGCTGCGTGGCACTGTACGCGATTTTTCTGCTGTGTCTGGATGTCGGTTTGGCGCTGTACAGCCTGTTGGCGGTGTTTGCCGGTTTCTTGCTATTGGCGCGCCGGGTGCTGTTGCAGATCGACTGGAGCCTGATTTTTGTCTTTATCGCCATGTTTATCGACGTCGGCTTGTTTACCCAATTGCAGGCGATTCAGCCCTGGTTCGCCGATATCGCCCGGCTTGGTGACGGCGGCATTTACGCATTGGGGATTGGGCTGTCGCAGATCATCAGCAATGTGCCGGCGACCATTTTGCTGCTCAACTACGTGCCTTCCAGCCAACTGGTGGCCTATGCGGTGAACGCCGGGGGCTTTGGGCTGGCGATTGGCTCGCTGGCGAACCTGATTGCGCTGCGCATGGCGGGGGAGCGCAAGATCTGGCTGAAATTCCATTACTACTCGCTGCCATTGCTGGCCTGGGGTGCGCTGCTCGGCTGGCTATTGGCCTGACACCGGCCGCGCTTTGCTGCGCGGCCAACGCTTTTCTAACCACGCGCCGCCAGCAAACAAATGCTGCGGGTCACCTGATAAGATTTCACAAAGGAACTGACCGGCAGAAACTCGAAACGCGAATGGAAATTGTGCGCGCCGGTGAAGTAGTTCGGCGTCACCACGCCACGGCTGGACAGCGCTGCGCCGTCGGTGCCGCCGCGCATCGGGATCACCTTCGGCGGAATGCCGTGTGCGGCGAGGGCGCCGAAAATCAGTTCGATGGCGCGCTTGTCTTCACCGATTGAGTTGCTGATATTGCTGTAGATATCCGTAACGCTGCAGCTCACCCTGGCGCGCGGGTAGTTCGCCGCCACCTGCCGCACCACCTCCTGAATACGCGCTTTACGCGCATTGAAAGCGACCAGATCGAAATCGCGAATCGACACTTTTAGCGTGGCGAGATTGGCGTTGGCGGTGATGTCGTTGAACCAGAAATAGCCTTCGCGCCCCTCGGTATGTTCCGGGGTATCCAGGATATCGAACTGATTGATGATGTCGGTGGCGATGCGAATCGGGTTGATCAGCACGTTCTTCGCCGACATCGGGTGTGCAGTCACGCCCTCGATACGGATCTCCGCCGCTGCCGCATTGAAGTTTTCATAAACCACTTCGCCCAGTTCACAGCAGTCGATGGTGTAGGCGAAATCTACGTCAAAGCGCGCCAAATCCAGCGCTTTGGCACCGCGCAGACCGATCTCTTCATCCGGCACAAAGGCCACCACAATGTCGCCGTGGCGGTCTGTGGCGCTCAGGTTAGCCAGCAACGTCATCACGACAGTAACCGCCGCCTTGTTATCGGCACCGAGCACGCTGGTGCCGTCGCTGAAAATAATGTCTTCGTTCGGATAGGCCTGGATCTCCGGATGTTCGGCGGTGCGCAGCCAAATGTCGTGCTCCGCGTTCAGGCAGAGATCCTGGCCGCTAAAGTGCAGGCGCTGAGGATGTATGTGCGCCGACAGGCCGACGTCGACGGTATCGATATGGGTAATAAAACCGATGCGCGGCGCACCGGGTTGGTTGCCGGGTTTGCGGGCGGTCACGGTGGCGTGCTCGTCGATTTGCACGTCCTTCAGCCCCAGTTGGCGCAACTCGGCTGCCAGCAACTTCGCCATATCATGCTGGCCGGGCGTGCTGGGCAGGGCGTTGACGGCGGCATCGCTCTGGCTGGTGACCGCCAGATAACGAAAGAAACGTTCGGTAAGCTGTTCGGCAATGGCGCTGGTCATGCGGGTTCCTCTCGATAAGCTGTCTATCGGTTTTAATGCTAAATCAGCCGGTTGTCCATTGCTGCAATGCTTTCTCTGTCGGAATGCGAGACGCCGCGCAGAATAAAAAAATAGCGGCGCAACTAGGAAATAGTCGCAGGTATCTGCGGCAGAATCGTTGTTAGCTGTGGGGGAAAGGGTGCCCCAACAATAAATCTGATCGTTAAAGGAGAACCGATGCGCTCACGTAATGCTTTGCTTATTACTCTGTTATCCCTGGGAATGTCTCATGCCGCCTGGTCATCCACCGCTGCCGGCAATGCCAACAGTAACGTCAACAGCCGCGAAGTGGCCAGCGCACTCGGCGGCCTGAAGAACAAAACCTATGATCTGGAGCAGGCGCCGAAGATCCGCATCGCCAGCTTCAATATTGCCGCCGGCAAGGTCAGCGACATGACCGCCATCGCCAAGGCGATCAAGGCGATGAACGTCGACGTGGTGGCGCTGCAGGAAGTGGATAAGCTCACCGGCCGCAGCGGGAAACTCGATCAGGCGGAGGAATTGGCCAAGCTGACCGGCATGCACGTAGCCTTTGGTCGGGCGATAGACTTTGACGGCGGCGAATATGGCCTGGCGTTTCTGTCGAAATACCCCTTGCATGACAGCAAGATTTATCCGCTGCCTTCCGGCCAGCGTGAACAGCGCATTGCCTTTAGCGCCCAGACCGACGTGCCTGAGTTTCCGGCGCCGATCACTTTGATCAATACCCATCTGGACACCAAGGAAGACCCGGCCATGCGCCTGGATCAGGTGCGTGAATTAAACGATCGCACCATCGAGATACGTGGCATCAAGCTGCTGTTCGGCGATAT
Organism: Serratia sp. TSA_7; assembly: GCF_052692135.1. NCBI lineage: Bacteria > Pseudomonadati > Pseudomonadota > Gammaproteobacteria > Enterobacterales > Yersiniaceae > Serratia > Serratia sp. TSA_7. The sequence goes on along the minus strand of NZ_JBQZFU010000002.1, from coordinate 610,114 downwards.
GAATGACGTGCCGGGCAGCGTCACCTGGACCGAACTGAGCCGTTACTGGAACGACATCATGCCTGCGACGCAAGATGGCCGCAGCTGGCCGGCGGAAAATGCGGAAATCAAAGTCGATTATATCTTTAGCGGCAATGCCCAACGCTGGCATCTCGACAGCCTGACGGTGCCTAACGCCAGCGGCGACTGGAATGGCATTCACTGGCCCGCGGTCAGCGATCACCTGCCGGTGGTAGCCGAGCTGCGGCTGACCGAGCAGTAAAGGGCCCGAGTAAACGCGGGTTGGCGATTGACAGCCGCAGAGCCCGCTGGTTACTATCTGGCGATACAACCCAGGGTTCTGGGTTGCGTAGGCGTTCACGTAATCCAACGCGCTCGTTCTTGTTGCCTTTGGCAACGAGAGAAGAGTGGGTTGGAGTCATCTGGCTCTCTCTGTATTTCCCCTTTTGAGTGAGCAATCTATGTCATCTACGATTTCACATGCGGAGCCTTCCGCTAACAAAGCGCTGCTTTCGCTGACCTGCGCGATCTTTCTCACCTATCTGACTGTAGCTTTGCCGTTGCCGGTGATCCCGCTGTACGTGCATTTTGAACTGGGCATGAGCAACCTGATGGTGGGGGGCGCGGTGGGGATTCAGTTTCTGGCGACGGTACTGACCCGCGGTTACGCCGGTCGGCTGGCTGACCGCTTTGGCGGCAAACGCTCGGCGCGACAGGGGATGATTGCCTGTTCGCTGGCCGGCGTCGCCTATCTGGCGTCAGCGCTGCTGCCGGCGGCGCCAGAGATCAAATTCGCCTTGCTGATCCTCGGACGCCTGATTTTAGGCTACGGCGAAAGCCTGCTGCTGACCGGCACCCTGACCTGGGGCTTTGGTCTGGTGGGGGCCGCCCGCTCCGGCAAGGTAATGTCCTGGACCGGCATGGCGATCTACGGCTCGCTGGCGGCAGGCGCGCCTGTCGGCCTGATGTTGCATCAGCACTGGGGCTTTGTGGCGTTAGGCGTGTCTACTTTGCTGCTGCCGCTGATCGCCATGCTGCTAAATATGCGTGTCGCGGCGGTGGCGCCAACGCACGGTGAACGTCCTTCGCTGTGGAAAATGGTGGGCAGCATTTGGCAACCGGGCGTAGCGCTGGCATTGCAGGGCGTGGGTTTTGCGGTGATTGGCACCTTTGTGTCGCTGTATTTTACCGCGAATGGCTGGGGACATGCCGGCCTGGCGCTGACGATGTTCGGCGTGGCATTTGTGGTGATGCGCCTGCTGTTTGGCCATTATCCCGACAAGTTCGGCGGCATCCGCGTGGCGCTGGTTTCATTGCTGATTGAGGCCTTTGGCCTGCTGCTGCTGTTCTCGGCCGCCACGCCGCTGATGGCGTTGGTTGGGGCGGCATTCACCGGTTTAGGTTGCTCATTGATCTTCCCCGCACTGGGCGTGGAGGTGGTGAAACGCGTGCCGCCGCAGGTGCGCGGCACGGCCGTCGGCGGTTACTCGGCGTTTCAGGATGTCTCTTACGCCATTACCGGCCCATTGACCGGGCTGTTGGCCACGTCGCTGGGCTATTCCTCGGTATTTATGGCCGGAGTGGTGTGTGCGTTGACCGGCGTGGCTTTCACGCTGTTGTTTGCGCGCAGCAACGCTAAGCGGGAATGATCCGGGCCAGCCGTTCGACCCCGGCACGGATCTCCCCCGGCGTCAGGGCGGCGAAACCCAACAGCCAGCCGTCGCGTCGCGCCTGCGCCGTTTGATACTGTGCCGCCAGCCCGGGCGTGATCACACCTAGCTGCTGTGCCTGGCGGGTGAGGGCCATTTCCTGGCCCGGCGGCAGCCAGACGCTGAGTTGCAATCCGCCACCTGCCTGCTGTGGGGTGGCATAATGCCCAAGCTTTTCCTGCACTTCCTGCAGCAAGTAGTCACGACGGCTGCGGTACAGCTGGCGCATGTAGCGGATGTGGGCGGCAAAATACCCTTGATGGATGAATTCGGCGGTGACCGCCTGCATCAGTTGGGCGCTGTGGCCGTCGTAAACCGTACGTGCGGTGGTAAAAGGTTCCACCAGGGCGGGCGGCACCACCAGATAGGCCAGCCGCAGAGAAGGGAAAAGCGCTTTGGAAAAGGTGCCTAAATACAGTACGTTGCCCTGGCGATCCAGCCCCTGCATCGCCGGCATCGGCTGACCGTCATAGTGAAATTCACTGTCGTAATCGTCTTCAATAATCCATGCCCGCTGCCGCTGGGCCAACGCCAACAGTTGGAGTCGCCGTGCCAGGCTCAGTGCCACGCCGGTGGGATAGTGGTGCGAGGGCGTCAGGTAAATCAACTGCGGCCTGGGTAACTGCTCATGTGGTTGCATACCGGCTTCGTCCACGCTGACCGGTACCAGCTCTGCACCTGCGCTGGTAAAGGCGTTTCTGGCACCGGCATAACCGGGGTCTTCCATCCATACCTTGTCGCCGCTGTCCAATAGCAGGGCGGCGATCAGCTGTAGCGCCTGTTGCGAACTGGTCAGCACCACGACCTGTTGCGCGTCGCAGTTGACCCCGCGCGCCTGGCTAACGTAACCGGCAATGGCCTCACGCAGCGGCAGGTAACCCTGAGGGTCGCCATAGCGCATCAGGTTTTCTCCCCGCAGGCGCAATTGCTGAGCGGTGAGCTGCTTCCACAGCTTTAACGGAAAGGCACGCAGATCCGGTGAGCCGGCGGCAAACGGCAGCGGTTGCTGCGGATCGCGGCAGCCACCGGTTTGCACGATCTGCCGGCCACGTGATGACAAGCGAGGCTCACCCGCGATTTTGCGGGCTGAAGGGGACTTCACTATGTCGATCGCCACAAAGGTGCCTTGGCCAACCCGCCGCTGCAGATATCCCTCGGCCTCCAGCTGGCTGTACGCCGCCTCGGCGGTCACCCGCGAGACGCCTAAATCCCCGGCCAGAACCCGTGATGAGGGCAACCGTTGCCCACGGCTCAGCGTTCCGTTATGAATAGCGCGGCGCAGCGTGCCGCAAACGCGTTCACGCAAGGTGCCTGCGTCCTGTTCCGGCCGTTGGAAAAGCGAGATTAGCGCACGGGTCATAATGGGTCTTGTCTTGTGGCGAGAATGGGTATCAATCATAAGACCAAAATCAGGCAATATTGTCATCAGTCTCATCCACAGGAGTGAATTTTATGGCGGCATCTTCATTGGTTTTGGCATTTCCCCCTGGGCCGGCGGGGCAAAGCCTGGATTATCTGGCGGCGAAATTGAGTTATTACGCGGACGCATGGGATGTGGCGGAAGATCTGCGCAACGGCGTCAGCGAGATCCTGGTGATAGATACTCGCGCGCAAGCCTTGTATGCGGCCGGGCATATTCCCGGCGCTATCAGTTTGCCGCATCGGCTGATGGACGAGGCCGGCACGGCGCATCTGGATCGCAATAAAGTCTATGTCACCTATTGCGACGGCATCGGCTGCAACGGCTCGACCAAGGGGGCATACAAGCTGGCGCAACTGGGGTTCAGAGTGAAGGAGCTGATTGGCGGGCTGGATTTCTGGAAACGCGATGGCCATCCATTGGCCACCGGTGAGCAGCCGGGTTCGCTGCGGGGCACTGCAGCAGGGGAAGACTGCGGTTGTGCCTGACGGTTAAAACACCAGCGCCAAGACCACCGCCAGTACCAGAATCAGCAGGATAAACGCCACTGCCGGCTTGTTCAGCGCCTTTTGCAGCGGTTGAGGCAGCGCGGCGATCAACGGATTGAGCAACGGCTGCGGTTCGGCAGGGCCGCCGGCGATCGGCTGAGTGGGGCCGGTTTTTTCAAGACGGCGGGCAAACAGCTGGTTGATGGCATCGCTCATCTGCGGGTGGGTGAGCGGTGCGCTGGCGTTGCAGTTGAAACGCGACTGGCAGTAGTCATTCAACTGTTGTTGTTCCTGTGGGTCGGCCGGTTGTTTAAGTGCGGCCAACAGGCTGTTCAGCGTAGGTGCGGACTGCGGACTAAGCGCCACTTTGACCTGCAAAAACTGGTTTAGCAGTTGGAAATGGCGAGCCGGTAGCGGGTCGTTGGTTTTTACCCCGGCCAGATCAAACAGCGTCTGCCAGATCTTGATCGGCGACTCGCCGGTAGCGGCGCTGAGTTTGGTCACCTGCTGCTGCAGGTTTTGGTGCTCGGCAGGCAGTAACGGGCGATCGCTGGTGGCGGTCTGCTGCGGATGAGGAATGGCCAGGCTGCCGGTCTGCAACAGGTTCAACACCTGCTGCAATTGCGGATGGCTCAATTGGCTCAGCACCGTGTGGCCAAACTGCTGACGAATAAAATCGCTGACGGCCTGGCGGTTATTGCCCTGCGGCAACAGTTCGGTGAGTTGCTGAAGCAACTGGCGGCTGGCATGGCTTTGCTGCACCTGATTCAGGCGGTTTTGCAACAGTTGCTCGGCCGGCTGGAAATGGCGAGCCAGCAGTTCGTTGCTATTATGGTCTGCCCCGAGATCGTGACGTAGCGTGGCCCAGATTTCTGCGGACTTGGCCGGGCTGAGCGCCATGATCTTAACGATCAACTTCTCCAGCGTAGTGCGTTGCGCCGGAGAGAGCGGGCTGTCGTCGGTGGTTGTGGTTTTGCCCGGGTTCGGAGGGCGATCGCTGGCGATCGGGGTGCCCGGTCCACTCAAAGGTTGCATATCACCAGTCCTTCGCTGTGTATCCCCTTCTTACTTGAGGTTGCAGCTGCGTTGACTGTGCAATCTCACCCGAACCACTTACTGAGTCATCGGGATTCACTTGCTTGCCGCCTTGCCGCAACCCCAATTACTTTGGGGAGAGAAAAATCGTCGTACCCGGCGAAAAGCGCAGGTGTGCCTCCATGATACCTGTAAATGGCCGCTACCAATACCGCCCTCAGACATTTCTTTACAGGCAAAATGATTGCTAATCACGTCTGCGCCGCTAAGATAAGCCCAGACTTGGCATTGAGGGCAGCATGGTTAAACAGCAGCGGATTGCGAAATGGTTTTTATGCCTGGCTTGCCTGGTGGTGCTGACCTGCATGACTCAACGCATGGCGGGCTTGCATGCGTTGCAGCAGGCGATGGGCCTGCCCGTTGCCGGCGTCGCAATTTCCGCCCCCGATGACGACGCTGCACTTCAGCCCAAGCCCTGCGAACTGAGCGCCAAGTCCCTGTTGGCCGCGCCGCCGGTGATGTTCGAAACCCTGCTGTTCGGTCTTGGCCTGCTGTTGGTGCTGCTGGCACCCACCGTGGCCGCGCGTTTGCGTATTCCCCCTCCCAGAGTGATTTCTCCCACGACCCTCAGGGTACACCTCCGATTATGCGTATTCCGTGAATGAGTTAATCGCCCGTCCTTTTTGGTGATTGACTCATTTATGGAGAAAAAACATGTTGAATATCATCAGGTCGGCGCTTGCCTGCCTGTTAATGCTGTGGCTGCCCGCCTTGCAGGCGGCAGACAGCGGCTGGCTGCAAAATCCGGCCAACGATCACGCCAAAGTGCGGCTGCGCGCCGACACGTCGCACCCTGGGGAGACCCGGCTGCTGCTGGCAATAGAGTTGCAACAAGGGTGGAAAACCTACTGGCGTTCACCCGGCGAAGGCGGTATTGCACCGGCGATAAGCTGGCAAGGCAACCCGCCGCCGGCCACCTGGTTTTGGCCGACGCCGCAGCGTTTTGACGTAGCCGGCATTTCCACTCAGGGATATCACGATCGGGTTGAACTGCCGATAGCGATAAAGGGAGCCGTACCGCCTCAGCTGGCGGGCACCCTGACGCTGTCTACCTGCAGTAACGTCTGCATCTTGACCGACTATCCGTTCCGTCTCGATCTCGGCGCGCCGCCAGACGCGCAGTTTAACCACGACTTTGCTCAGGCGATGGGGCAGGTGCCGATAGCCGATGGTCTGGTTGACGGCATTAAAGCCGGTTATCAGCGCGGGGAACTGCAGATCAGCGCCGAGCGCACCGCCGGCTGGCAACAGCCCGAGTTGTTCTTCGATACGCTGGAGGATGCCGATCTCGGCAAACCGCAGATCGGCACCGACGGCAGTCGGATGTTGGCGCAGGTACCGGTCAGTGATGGCTGGGGGGATAGCGCACCGGACTTGCGCGGCAAAACCCTGACGTTAGTCATCAGTGACGGCGGCATTGCGCAGCAGGTTCAATTGCCGATTGGCGGGCCGCTGGTTTCTCCGGCTGCGGCGGCTTTCCCGCTGTGGCAGGCGGTGCTGATGGCGCTGGCCGGTGGCCTGATCCTCAACCTGATGCCCTGCGTGCTGCCGGTACTCGGCATCAAACTGGGCTCGATTTTTCAGGTAGAACTGCGGGATCGGCGCAGCATCCGGCTGCAGTTTCTGGCTTCGTCATTGGGCATAGTCGCCTCCTTTATGGCATTGGCATTGCTGATGACGGCGCTGCGGTTGAGCAATCAGGCGCTCGGTTGGGGCATTCAGTTTCAAAACCCGTGGTTTATCGGCTTTATGGTGCTGGTAACGTTGTTGTTCAGCGCCAACCTGTTCGGCCTGTTCCACGTGCAGCTTTCCTCTTCGCTGAATACCAAACTGGCGACCCGTAACGGGCGCGGCCTGAGCGGGCATTTCTGGCAGGGCGCTTTTGCCACCTTGCTGGCGACACCCTGTTCGGCGCCCTTTCTTGGCACCGCCGTGGCGTTTGCCCTGGCCGCGCCGCTGCCGGTGCTGTGGGGCATGTTTGTCGCGTTGGGGATCGGTATGAGCCTGCCGTGGCTGCTGATCGCTGCCTGGCCGGCGCTGGCGCTGCGTTTGCCGCGTCCGGGGCGTTGGATGAACGCGTTACGGTGGGCAATGGGGTTGCTGATGCTGGCCTCTTCGCTGTGGCTGCTGAGCCTGATGGTGAATCATATTGGCGCCACCCCGACGCTGGCCGTGGGCGGCATGGCGCTGCTGGCTTTGCTGTTGGCGGTATGGCGACGGCATGGCGTGCGCCTTGCTGCCGGATGGGTTGCCGCCACGCTGGTGCTGTTCGGCGTGGCGTTGTTGGCCGGTTCGCTCACCGCCGGGTTGTGGCGTCAGCCGTTGCAGGACAAGGTGCGCTGGCAGCCGCTGAGCGAGCAGGCGATCACCCAGGCGTTGGCCGAGCGTAAGCGGGTGTTTATCGACGTCACTGCCGACTGGTGTGTCACCTGTAAAGCCAATAAATTCAACGTACTGTTGCGTGATGATGTGCAAAAAGCGCTGAATGCCGAAGACGTGGTCGCTCTGCGGGGTGACTGGAGCCGTCCTTCTGCCGAAATCAGCGCCTTCCTGCAACGGCGCGGCAGCGTTGCCGTGCCTTTTAACCAGATTTATGGCCCCGGCAGCCCTGACGGTGTGGTGTTGTCCCCGCTGTTAACCCGCGATGCCGTGTTGCAAACCCTGTCCGCCGCCAAAGGAAATTCACAATGAAAAAGTTACTGATGTTATTGATGCTGATTGCCGTTCCCGTCTGGGCCGCCGCCCCCTTTACCCCAGAGCAGGAGTTGCGCATTAAGGAACTGATCCGCGAAACCCTGGTGTCGAACCCGGATATTCTGGCGCAGGCGGTCGATGCCTGGCAGCAGCAGACCGCCGGCCAGCAGATCGATCAGGCAATTAAGCAAAACGCCAAAGCTTTGTATGAAGATCCTGCCAGCCCGCGTCTGGGGGCCGGCAACGCCAGGCTGACGCTGGTGGTGTTCACGGATTATAACTGCCCGTACTGTAAGCGCTTTGATCCGATGCTGGAAAAAATCGTCAAACAAAATCCGGAGGTCGCGCTGGTGGTGAAACTGCTGCCGTTCAAGGGCGAAAGCTCGGTCAGCTCTGCGCGTGTCGCTCTAACTGCCTGGCAGCAACATCCGGACCAGTTTTGGGCGTTGCACCAGCGGCTGATGGCGAAAAAGGGTTTCCACGACAGCGCCAGCATCGCCGCCGCTCAGCAGAAAACCGGGGTGAAAGCGGTGGCGCCGAGTGAGCTGAGCATGACCACGCTGCGCACCAACATGGAACTGGCGGAAAAACTGGGGGTGCAGGGAACGCCTGCGACGCTGATTGGCGACCAGATGCTGCCGGGAGCGGTGTCTTACGAGGAATTGGAGGCGATAGTGAAACAGCAACTGGCGAAGGCCAAAAATGGCTAAGTTGCGGCGCTGGGGGCGCGAACTCTTGATCCTGCTGCTGATTGTGCTGGCGGTGGTGATGGCGATGGACTGGCTGCGCGCACCGCAGGCGCCGGCGGCTTTCGATGCGCAGGCGTTGACCACATTGAGCGGCGAGAGGGTTTCACTCGCGCAGCTCAGCCGGGACAAGCCGCTGCTGGTCTATTTCTGGGCCAGTTGGTGCGGCGTGTGCCGCTTTACCACGCCGTATGTTGCCAGGCTGGAGGAGGAGGGCGGCAATGTGCTGACCGTGGCGCTGCGTTCCGGTGACGATCTGCAGGTCGAACAGTGGCTGGCGCGCAAACGGCTGACGCTGCCGGTGGTTAACGATCCGCGCGGCGAGCTGTCGACGCAGTGGCAGGTTGGCGTCACCCCGACGCTGGTGGTCATTTCCCAGGGCAAGGTGGTACAGAGCACCACCGGCTGGACCAGCTACTGGGGAATGAAACTGCGTCTGTGGTGGGCCGGGCGGTAAGCCCCGGTCTATTTGGCGGCGATGACCTCATTAATCGCCCGGCAGAGTCGGGCGATACCTTCTTCAATCAGCGGCGGCGTATTAGCGGCGAAATTCAATCGCAGGCCATGCGTACCACGTTGTTCCTGAGCATAAAAACACTCTCCGCGCGCAAAGGTGACGCCGTGGCGCCAGGCCACCGGCATCAACGTTTCGTTGTTAACCGCAGCGGGCAGCGTCAGCCAGATAAACAATCCGCCCTCAGGCGTTTCAAAGTGGCAGCCGTGCGGCAGATGCTGCTGCAATGCCGTTACCATGGCGTCGCGGTGCTGGCGGTAGATCCGCCCGGCACGCCGCAGCTGTTTGTCATAGCGGCCAATGGTGACGAAGGCGTCCAGCGCCCGCTGGATCAAGTTGGAGCTGGTAAAGCTGTCGACGTGTTTTAACCGCGCTACCCGCTGATATTGCTCACTGTCTGCGACCAGGTAGCCGATGCGCATACTGGGCAGCAGCATTTTGGAAAAAGTGCTGACATACATCACCGCGCCCGGCGAAGCCTGCGCCCGCAGTGACGGCAGCTGTTTGCCGTTGTAGCGCAGATCGCCGACGAAATCGTCCTCCAGGATCAGCACGCCGGCATGTTGCGCCAGCGTCAGCAGGCGTCGGCGGCGGGCTTCGCTCATGCAACGCCCGGTCGGGTTATGAAAGTTGGGGATGGTATAAATCAGTTTTGGCCGGTGTTTTTCCAGCAGCGCCGGCAGGTGTTCAACCCGCATGCCGTGTCGATCGCTGGGGATGGTGACGATATTGAGCCTGTGCAGGCGCAGTAGCCCCAGCGCTTCGGCGTAGGTGGGTTCTTCGACGATCACGGTATCTCCCGGCTCAAGCAGGCTTTGCACAATCAGGCTGATGGCGTGCTGCGAGCCGTTGGTGATCAGCACCTGTTCCGCTTGGGTGGGGATGCCTTGGGCGGTGAGGATCCGTGCCAGCGTATCGCGCAGCGGGTAATAGCCGCAGTATTCGCCATAGCCGAAAGCTTCTTCGGCATGGCGGCTGAGCACCGACAGCAATATCTTGCGGAATTCTTCCTGGGGAAAAACCTTCGGGCTGCCGACGCCGGCGGCAAAGTTGATGATGTTTTCCGGCAGCGGCGTGTCGGGGTAGCCGTCCAGCCGCGAGGTCAGCGTGGTGAAACGCTCTGCCGGGAACGGCGTATCGGACGTCGGCTGCGGTTGAGCAGGCCGCGCGCTCGGATGCAGGACGTAGGCACCGCTACCGCGCCGCTGGCGCAGAAATCCTTTGGACGCCAGTTCGGCGTAGGCATTGTCGACCGTCAGCCGGCTGACGGCCAGTTCGGCTGCCAATGTGCGGGTGGACGGCAGTTTGTCGCCATCGACAAAGACGCCGCTCAGTATCGCCCGCCGCAGCGCCTCTTCAATTTGCAGATACAGCGGGACATCCTGCTGGCGGTCTAACGGGATATGCATGGAAATTGGCTCGGTCAGGGACGATGATTTTTACTATACCTCATGGCCATAGGGCTTCAAGCGGATAAAAGTGGCCTGCACAACAATGGGAGAAAGTGGCTCTGGCGACAAAATTTCGCCGCGTTAGAATTCCTGCCTGAGTCCGTTATCGCCGTTTTTGAGGGTGTCATGTCGTTACCGTCGGGTATTTCAGCAAGGCCGGTTTTCCCCGGTGCGCGTATTTTGCAGGGCAGCAGTCAGGGGTATGTCATTGCCATCGTCAGCGCCATGCTGCTGGCCTTTACCGCCATTATCATCCGTGTGCTGACGGAGCATTATCACTTGCCCACCTTTGTGCTGGCCTTTTGGCGTGCGGCGTTGGTTGCCCTGGTGTTATTGCCGTTGCTGTTGCTGGTCAAACCCGAATGGGCGCGTTTGCAGCCTGCGCAGGTGCCTTTTTATGCCTGTTATGGCCTGCTGCTGGCGGTGTTCAACAGCCTGTGGACGCTGTCGGTAGCCTTGAATGGCGCGTCGGTGGCGACCATTCTTACTTACTGCTCGGTAGGTTTTACCGTATTTCTTGGCTGGGTGATGTACAGCGAACGGCTGAACCTGCGCCAACTGCTGGTGATTGTGGTCAGCCTGGGCGGCTGTTTCCTGGTCAGTAACGGCGACAGCCTGGGCAACGCCCATTTCAACCTGCTGGGGCTGTTGATTGGCATGTTGTCCGGTATCGGCTATACCCTGTACACACTGGGAGGGCGCGTAGCCACGGAACGGCGCTATCCGGTGTGGAATACCATTTTGTATGTGTTTGGTTTTTCGGCGGTTTACCAATGGCTGTTCAACATCGCGCTGACGCTGTTCCCCCTGCCGGCATTTCAGGGCATGACCGGCTCTTTGTGGTTCCTGTCCCAGGGGGCGCAAGGGATTGAATGGAGCGGCTGGCTGTTGCTGGTGATCCTGGCCGCCGGGCCGACGCTGCTGGGGTTTGGTCTGTACAATATCAGCCTGAAGACGTTGCCGCTGGCGGTTGCAAACCTGATTTTGTCGCTGGAGCTGGTGTTCACGGCGGTCATTGCCTATTTCCTGCTGGGGGAAAACATGAACCGGCTGCAACTGCTGGGCAGCGCGCTGGTGATGGGTGGGGTGTTGATGCTGAAGAAGAAGACGGCTCAGGCCTGATTTGTTACCCTTATGCCTCGCTGGAGAGGCAATCATGACTAACAATCCAAGATTAAAAAAGGCGATCATCGCTTAATCGGGCCGTGTTGAGTGAACGAAAACATGGCCACAGATCTCGTTCCGTGGCTCTTGCAACCAGCAAAAGAGAAAGCGCCATGTCTGAAAAACACTGGTCCAAAACAGAACTGCTGCACCAAACGGTGACCAACCCCAATATTATCGTCAAGGGAACCCACAGCTATTACAGCGACTGCTGGGATAGCGGTTTCGAACGCTCCGTCGTGCGTTATTTACACGGCGACGCGGTCAGCCAACAGTGGCCACCGTTGGGGCCGATAGACAAATTGCTGATCGGCGATTATGTCTGCATAGCCGCCGAGGCGGTGATCCTGATGGGCGGCAATCATACGCACCGTATCGATTGGCTGAGCCTGTACCCGTTTATGGAGAACATCCAGGCCGCTTATCAGCCCAAGGGCGATACCCTACTGGGCGACGGCTGCTGGATAGGTATGCGGGCGATGCTGATGCCGGGCGTCACTATTGGCGAAGGGGCGGTGGTGGCTGCAGGCAGCATAGTGACTGCGGATGTCGAACCTTACGCCATCGTGGGCGGCAACCCGGCGCGGCCGATCAAGCTGCGGTTTACTCCGGAGACGATCGCAGGGTTACTCGCGTTGCGCATTTATGATTTGTCGGCGGAGGATTTTGCCCGTGTGCAACCTTGGCTGGCCGACAATGATATTGCCGCTCTGGAACGGGCGATAAACGACATTAAGCGTTAAAACTGAAAAGGGCGGGGTAATCTCCCCGCCCACTATACTTACTCGGCTTTGGCTGTTTCTTCCACCCTGCGGCGTTTTCGCACTCCGCGCAGCAACAGCGGCAACACCAGCACCGCTACCGCCAATACCAGCAGCGTTTGCGCGATACCGCTGCTCCACAGAATGCCGAAATCCCCGTTGCTGATAGACAGCGCGCGGCGCAGGTTCTGTTCCAGCATTTCACCCAGCACGAAACCCAGGATCAGCGGCGACATCGGGAAGTGCATTTTCCGCAAGATATAACCGAACACCCCCAGCCCGACCATCAGCAGCAGGTCAAAGGTGGTGCTGTGCACCGCATAAACGCCCACCGCAGACACGGCGGCAATCGCCGGTACCAGGAACCACAGCGGGATGGTCAGCATGCGGGTAAACAGGCCGACCAGCGGCAGGTTCATGATCAGCAGGATCACGTTGGCGATCAGCAACGCGGCGATCAGGCCCCAGACAATGTCCGGCTGCTCGGTGAACATCGCCGGGCCTGGCGTGATGTTGTACAGCGTCAGTGCGCCCATCATCACCGCCGTGGTGCCCGAACCCGGTACGCCCAGCGTCAGCATCGGAATGAACGAGCCGCAGGCCGAAGCATTGTTGGCGGCTTCCGGCGCCGCGACGCCGCGAATATCCCCTTTGCCGAAGGTCTCGCTGTTGCCGCTGATTTTCTTTTCGGTCATATAGGTGAGCGCACTGGCGATGGTGGCGCCGGCGCCGGGCAGAATGCCGACGAAGAAGCCGATCACCGAAGAGCGCAGCGTCGGGCCGACGCACTCGGCAGCCTCTTTGCGGTTAAACAACAGGCGACCGGTTTTACGCACCAGCTTTTGTCCGCCGCTGGTGCTTTCCAGCATCAGCAGGATTTCACTGACCGAGAACAACCCGATCACCACCACGATAAACTGCACGCCGTCGGAGAGATGCACGCTGTCGAAGGTGAAGCGGTAAACGCCGGTGTTGGCGTCTACGCCTACCGTCGCCAGCCCCAGGCCAATCAGCGCCGCCAGCAGCGACTTCAGCGGGTTTTGGCTCATCATGCTGCCCAGACAGGCGATGGCGAACACCATCAGGGCAAAGTACTCCGCCGGACCGAACGCCAGTGACCAGCGCGCCAGCAGCGGGGCGAACAGAATAATGCCGCCGATGGCGATCATGGAACCGACGAAAGAGCTGACCGCCGAGATCGACAACGCCACGCCGGCGCGGCCCTGTTGCGCCATCGGGTAGCCGTCCAGCGCGGTCATGATCGCCGCCGCGTCGCCGGGTACGTTAAGCAGGATGGACGAGATGCGGCCGCCGTATTCGCAGCCGATATAGACCGTCGCCAGCAGGATCAGCGCGGACTCGGCCGGCAGCTTGAGAGCAAACGCCAGCGGCAGCAGAATAGCCACGCCGTTGATCGGCCCCAGCCCCGGCAGCAGGCCGACAATGGTGCCGACGAAGCAGCCAATCAGCGCGATAATCAGGTTCTGCGGCACCAGCGCCACCTCGAACCCTTGGGTTAAATACATCCAGGTTTCCATCATCGCCCCCGTTAGCTCAGCCAAACGCCGAGTGGCAGTGTTACATCAAGTAATTGGTCAAAGGCGTAGTACAGCGCAACGCCCATCACCACGCCGGAGACCGCTGCCGCAAGCAGGCTGGCCTGGAACAGCAAGCCAATGCTGAAGGTCAGCAGTGCGGTGGCCAGCGGAAATCCCAGCCATTCGAAGCCCCAGGCGTACAGCACCAGCGTAATCACCAGCACCAGCAGGCGTTGCATTACCTTGTTGTGCGGCCATTCGACGGCCTGCGGTTTGTTCAGCAGCAGCAGTGCCGCGCACAGCGACATCAGGCTGAGGATGGCCAGCGGGAAGGGGCGCGGCCCCAGCGGTTCATAACTGTATTCGCTCTGAATGCCCCAGCCGATAAACAGGCCGCCGATGCACAGCAGTAACCAGAAACCGGCAAAAATGCGATCGCTCATGGTATTTCCCCCGGTTATTTAGCCAGGCCGAAGACTTTGGCCTGCTCGCGGTACTGATTGACCTGGTTTTTCACGTAGGCATCCAGCTCTTTGCCGGCCAGGTTGAATTCAAACAGGCCGCGCAGATCGCGCTGCTTTTTGAATTCGTCGGTTGCCATCATTTTTTTGAAGGTGTCGAGCCACCACTGGTATTCCTCTTCGCTGACCTTCGGGCCAACGTAGAAACCGCGGATGATCGGCCAGATCAGATTGAACCCCTGTTCTTTGGCGGTCGGCACGTCGGCTAACTGGCCCGGCAGACGCTGTTCGGAGTACACCGCCAGCACGCGAATTTTGTCACCTTGCAGGTAGGGCACCATTTCGCTCAAATCGCCGGACACTGCCTGAATATGGTTACCGAGCAGCGCGGTGACCGGCTCGCCACCGCCTTCGAACGCGACGTAGCGCATCTTGTGGGGATCGACCCCGACCTCGCGCGCCAGCAGGGCGGTTTTCATCCAGTCCTGGCTGCCGATCGACGCGCCCGCGCCGAACACCACGCTGTTGGGATCTTTCTGGAAGGCGTTCATCAGCTCTTTGAGGGTTTTGTACGGCGAGTCGGCGCGCACGGCAATCATGCCGTAGTCGGTACCGACGGCGGCCAGCCATTTCACGTCATCGACGTTGTACCGGCCGAACTTCCCTTGCGAAAGGTTGAGCAGGGAGCCGCCGGAGAAGGCCACTACAGTGCCGAATTCCGCAGGGCGTTGGGCGACGATGGCGTTATAAGCCACCGCACCGACGCCGCCGGGCATATAGGTAACGCGCATCGGTTTGTCGATGGCTTGGGTTTCTTGCAGCGACACCTGAATCAGTTTGCAGGTCAGATCAAAACCACCGCCGGGCTTGGCGGGGGCGATGCATTCGGTGCGTTTCGGCGCTTCTATGGCAAAGGCCTGATTGGCCGCCAGCAGCAGGGCAGTTGCAGCCAGAGTACGGGTGATTGTTTTTTTCATTGCTTTCCCCAAGGTATTTTCTGTCGGTGTGAATCCCCGCCGATACGGGTTGCTGAATTGTTAAATCAACAACCTTTCATTTACCTTTCAGTCGCAGGGAAAGTTTACAAGATGTGATACGCGTCTCCTGTCCGGGGCCAACCGCCGGTGCGCTAGCACATACGGCGTGGCAAGAACAGCCCGTAAACCTGGCTTAAAACATGTGTAATGTCAGTTTTGTTGCGTTGCTCTTGGGGTAAAATAATAAAAAATAAAATTATTACGGACGCATTATTATGTTTTTACTCGGGAAATTATTCGGCGGCAGGGACAGCGCCAAGGTGAGCGCTATCAAGATGTTGCCGGCGGCTTATGCTGAAATGATTGGGGAGGCGGGGCATTGTCGGTTAAAACGCCTGCGCCCGGAGATCGGCGTTTTTGAACTGCATTTTTCTACGGCCAACGGCGAAAAACATGCCTGCCAAATGACCGCCTGCATCACCGGCGTGGACATCGTTTTTGCCGCCAATAATCGCTCCGTGCTGGTTTCTCCGCCGTTCAGCCCAGCCAAAGTGCGGCCGGTGCTTGATATCGCCTTGGCCGACAGCGGGCTTCCATGTTGAAATAAACCGGGTGCCGCCAGCACCCGTTGTTCTATATCGTAATTGTGTACCAGCTCCCAAAACGGGCTCTGCGCCACCCTTCTATCACGCCGCCTTCCATGCCATCCTGCTGTTATAAACATGTTAACAAGCGATATGTCGTCTCCTGACGATATGGCGCTGTATTCATCCTGCTTGTACAGATAAATCAATGGAATGGAAAAATGCGGCTGTTATTGGTAGAGGATCATCCCGAGTTATCCCATTGGTTGCAAAAGGCGCTGACCGGCGCCGGTTTTGCCGTGGACATCGCGCCGGACGGGTTGGCGGCCGACCATCTGTTGTTAAACGAACGCTATGCGCTGGTGGTGCTGGACGTAGCGCTGCCGCGCCTGAATGGCCTGGATCTGCTGGCCCGCCTGCGCAAGCGCGGCCAGGACCTGCCGGTGTTGCTGTTGACCGCCAGGACTGACGTTGCCGATCGGGTCAAAGGGCTGAATCTGGGCGCCGATGACTATCTCACCAAACCCTTTGAACTCGATGAGCTGGAAGCGCGCATTCGGGCGCTGCTGCGCCGCAGCGTCGGCGTTACCCAGCAGGCGCTGCAATATGGCGCGCTGACCTATCACGATGAAGGCTATTTTCAACTGGACGATAAACCGCTGTCGCTAACGCCGCGTGAGTTGGCGGTGCTGACCGCCCTGATCCACCGGCGCGGCCGGCCGGTCGCCAAACAGCAGCTGTTTGAACAGGTGTTTACCCTGTCCGACGAGGCCAATCCGGAGAGTATTGAGCTGTACGTGCATCGGCTGCGGAAAAAGCTACAGGGCAGCAACGTGGCGATCGTCACCCTGCGCGGTCTGGGCTACAGCCTGGAGCTCAGCAATGAGGTGGTTTAACGCACCGCGCTCCCTGTTTTATCAACTGCTGCTGTTTTTCGGTTTACCTTTGCTGGTGCTGGGCGGCATCTCCATTTACACCCATTACTTTAGCGCCATGAACGCCGCCACGCTGGCTTACGATCGCACGCTGCTGGCATCGGCGCGCACCGTGGCGGAGCGGCTGGTGGTGCGCAACGGCCGCCTGGAAGTGGATGTGCCTTACGTGGTGCTCGACAGCTTTGAGCGCAACATGAACGATCAGCTCTATTACGAAGTGATCTCTCCGCAGGGAAAAAGCATCTCCGGTTACGACGATCTGCCGCCCATGCCGCCGCATATCCTGCGCTCCAGCCTGTATCCGGCGCTGGTGCATTTCTATGACGCAGAATACAGCGGCCGGCCGATCCGCGTGGCTGCGCTGTACCAGCCGGTCAATGAATCGGGCGTTATGGGCATGGCGACGATCCTGGTGGCGGAAACGCTGGAGTCGCGCCGTTACCTGGCACGGCAGATGATGCTTTCCGCCTTGCTCAGCCAGGGGACCGTGGTGGTGCTGACGATGATTCTGGCCTTCGCCTTGCTCAAGCGAGTGCTAAAGCCGATGCGCAAGCTTTCGGGCATCATGCTGCGGCGCGATCCGGGCGAACTGACGCCGTTACCGATGGTGTTGCCCTGGTCGGAAATGCAGCCTCTGCTGCTGGCGTTCAATCGCTATATCGAACGGCTGCGGGTAATGGTGGCGCGTCAGGAGCGTTTTAGCGCCGACGCCTCTCATCAACTGCGCACGCCGCTGACGGTGCTGAAAACTCAGGTGGGGGTGGCGCTGGCCAGCGATAGGCCGGAGCAGTGGCGGGAAAGCCTGGCGGCGATGAGCGTCACGCTGGATAACACCGTGGCGCTGACCGATCGCCTGCTCTATCTCTCGCGGCTTAAAGCCCATGAGCATCACGCCGATCGCAAGCTGCAACCGGTGAATCTGGCGCAGGTGCTGCGCGATGCCTGTTTTTCGCGCCTGCCGCAGGCGCGCAGCAAGCGTATTGATTTAGGCTATGAAGGGGAGTCGGTATGCTGGGTCGGCGGTGAGACGCTGTTGCTCACCGAGCTGTGCGCCAATCTGCTGGATAACGCGCTGAAATACGTGCCGAATCAGGGCGTGGTCACCGCGCGTCTGACGCTCGATAAACAGGCCGGGGAGTGCGTGCTGGAGATAGAAGATAACGGGCCAGGCATTGCTCAGCAGGATACCGCGCAGGCGCTGCAACCCTTCCACCGGCTGGATAACGTGGGCGATCAGCCCGGTGCCGGGTTGGGGTTGGCGCTGGTCAGCGACATTACCCGCTATCACGGCACCCGCCCGGAGCTGTTGACCTCGGCCGCGCTGGGCGGCTTGCTGGTGCGGGTGCGTTTTCAGCTGTTGCCTTAGGACTTCACTTCGGCCGCTGGTTTTTTTGCCTTGCGCCCTAACGGCGTGCGCAGGCGTTGCGACAAAATTACGCCCAGCAGCGTGACGCCGCCGCCGATCAAATGGTAGCTGTGCAGTTGTTCATGCAGGAACAGCACGGCGATGACGGCGGTAAAGACCGGCGACAGGTTCATAAATATCGACGCGGTATTGGCCCCGAGGCGCATCACGCCCTGGATCCACAAGAAAGGCGCGATGATCGAAGCCGGGATGCCGGCGAACAGCACCAGCGGGATATTCTGGCTGTTCAACCCGACATCCTGCGCCATCAGAAAGTTGGGCAGCAACAGCACGACACCGAACAGGATTTGCACATACAGCGCCTGCCAATTAGGCAGAGCAATCATCCAGCGTTTGGTCAGCACGCCGTACAGCGCATAGGAAGCGGCGGCGGCGAACATCATCAGTTCGCCCTTGCCGATGCCATGTTGCAGCAGCTCGCCTGGATGACCGGCGCTGACCAGCCAGATCAATCCGCCGAAGGACAGCACGCTGCCGATCGCCACGCCGACGGTCGGTGCAATGCGCAGCAGTACGATGCTGATCAGGATGGTCAGCAGCGGGATCAGCGACACAATGATACCCATAAACAGCGCGCTGACGCTGTGCGCCGCATAGTAGGCCAGGCTTTGGTACAGCACCATGCCGAGCAGGCCGAGGATCAGCAATTTCCACCCGTTGGCGCGCACCTCCCGCCAATTGCGGATCACGCCGGGCAACACGAACGGGGTCAGGACGATCAGCGCCAGCAGCCAACGGTAAAACGAGATGGCGGCCGGATCGATTGCGGTGGCGGAGAGTTTGCTGACCACGGCGTTAACCGACCAGATCAGCACCGCCAGCAGCGGGAAGAGCATATTCACGATGATTATTCTCAATAACGACGGACATGCTGGCTAGTCTACTCGTGTCCGGTTTATTATATATAGCGATATCCAGACAATATTTTGTGTCAACAAGACAAATCACGGTGTGCAACCATGTCAGAAATCCGTCACTTTCCTGAAGCCTTGATCCCGGCGCCGCGCCCGGTGCAGTTTCGTTGCGAGGAGTTTAATGCCCGCACGGAATTCCAGCCGCACAGCCACCCTTGGGGGCAACTGATGTGGGTGAAAACCGGGGTGATGGTGATGAAGGTCGGCAATCAACGTTTTTTGGCGCCGCCGGAGTTTGTGCTGTGGGCGCCGGCGGGGATCGAGCACTCCTGCTACAACCAGCGGCAGGCGCAGTGCCGCATGGTGGATATCATGCAGTCGCTGTGCGTCGGGCTGCCGGTCGACCCCTGCCTGGTGAGCGTGACGCCGATTTTCCGCGCCATCGCCGAAGATTTTTACGCACGCAAACAATACATCCCGCACGACAAACAGGATTTGCGTCTGTGCCGGGCGCTGATCGATCAACTGCATCTGTCGCCGGTCCAGCAAACTTATTTGCCGTCGTCCGAAGATAAATTCCTGGCGCCGGTGCTGGAAGCGCTGGAGCATTGCCCGTCGGACAACACCTCGCTCGCCGTCTGGGCCGCCCGGGTCTATACCACCGAACGCACCCTGTCACGCCGTTGCCGGCAAGAGCTGGGCATGTCATTCAGTGAGTGGCGCCAGCGCTTGCGTTTCCTGCATGCCGTTTCGCTGCTTGAACAGGGCAAAACCGTGCAGAACGTCGCGCTGGAGGTGGGATACAGCTCGGCCTCGGCGTTTATCGTCATGTTTCAGCAAATTGCCGGCAGCACGCCCGAACGCTTTCGCCGGGCCTGATTCGGTGGCACACTCTTTCCCAGCCAAAATAAGTCGCAAATCGTCGGAGCAACAAGTGAAAATCCTGGTTGATGAAAATATGCCGTACGCGGCTGAATTGTTCAGTCGTTTGGGGGACGTGCAGGCGGTGCCTGGCCGCCCGATCCCGCGTGATGCGCTGGCGGATGCCGATGCGCTGATGGTGCGTTCGGTGACTAAAGTGAATGAAGATCTGCTGGCCGGTACTCGCATCGGTTTCGTCGGCACCGCCACCGCCGGTACTGACCATGTGGATGATGCCTGGCTGAAACAGCAGGGCATCGGGTTTTCCGCAGCGCCAGGCTGTAACGCCATTGCGGTAGTGGAATATGTGTTCTCTGCGCTGATGCTGCTGGCCGAACGCGACGGTTTTCAGTTGCGCGACAAAACCGTCGGTATTATTGGTGTGGGCAACGTAGGTTCGCGCCTGGATGCCCGCCTTAAAGCCTTGGGCGTCCGTACGCTGCTGTGCGATCCGCCGCGCGCAGAACGTGGTGACGTCGGTGAGTTCTGGCCGCTGGAAAAACTGGTGGCGGAAGCCGATGTGCTGACGTTCCATACGCCGCTGAATAAATCCGGTCCCTATCGCTCGCTGCACTTGGTTGACGCCGAGTTGCTGGCGGCGCTGCCCGACAACCGTATCCTGATCAATGCCTGCCGTGGCGAGGTGGTGGATAACGCCGCGCTGCTGCTGGCGCTGGAGAAAGGCAAAAAGCTGAGCACGGTGCTGGACGTTTGGGAACCGGAACCGGAGCTTTCATTACCGCTGCTGGCGCGGGTGGATATCGGCACTGCGCATATCGCCGGTTACACGCTGGAAGGCAAGGCGCGGGGCACCACTCAGGTGTTCGAGGCCTTCAGCCGCCATGTGGGTCAGCCACAGCAGATTGAGCTGGCCTCGCTGCTGCCGGTGCCGGAATTCAGCCAGATCCAGTTGAACGGGCCGCTGGATGAAGGCAAATTAAAACGATTGATGCACTTGGTGTATGATGTGCGCCGCGATGATGCGCCGCTGCGCAAAGTGGCTGGGCAAGCGGGCGAATTCGATCGCCTGCGCAAGCATTATCAGGAGCGCCGTGAATGGTCCTCATTGCGCGTCCAGTGCAATGACAGCGCCAGTGCGGAACTGCTGCACAAGCTGGGCTTCAGCGTGCTGTAAGGGGTCGGTATCCGGCTCCTTGCCTTAAAGGCATCGCGCCCAATACGTAAGGTTGCCTTAAGCAATCGCCGCTATAATAGGCGGCAAAGGATTATCGGGCGGTGGCAACACTGCCCGTCTGCTTTTTAAATGAATACTCTGGAGAAACCCAATGTCTGACGGCTGGAATATCGCTCTGCTTGGCGCCACTGGCGCGGTAGGTGAAGCGTTGCTGGAATTATTACAGGAACGCCAGTTCCCGGTGGGCGAACTCTATCCTTTGGCCAGTGAACGCGGCGCCGGGGCAACGGTACGCTTCAACGGCAAGTCGGTGCTGGTGCAAAAAGCGGAAGAATTTGACTGGTCACAGGCGCAACTGGCGTTCTTTGTCGCCGGTACCGAGGCGGCGGCCCGCTATGCGGAAGACGCCGGCAACATGGGGTGTCTGGTGATCGACACCAGCGGCCTGTTTGCGCTGGAGCCGGATGTACCGCTGGTGGTGCCTGGCGTTAACCCGCAGGTGCTGGCGGACTACCGCAACCGTAATATTGTCGCCGTGGCCGACAGCATGGTCAGCCAACTG
This sequence comes from Serratia sp. TSA_7, assembly GCF_052692135.1. Taxonomy (NCBI): domain Bacteria; kingdom Pseudomonadati; phylum Pseudomonadota; class Gammaproteobacteria; order Enterobacterales; family Yersiniaceae; genus Serratia; species Serratia sp. TSA_7. Next base: position 588,679 of record NZ_JBQZFU010000002.1, on the reverse strand, counting down.
CTGACGGCGATCAAACCTTTGACCGAGCAGGCCGGGCTTTCCCGTCTGCACGTCACCACCCTGATGTCGGTATCGGCACGCGGCAAAGTGGCGGTGGACGATCTGGCCGGCCAGAGCGCACGCTTGCTGAACGGCATTCCGGCCGAGCCGGGCGTTTTCGCCAAGCAACTGGCGTTCAACCTGCTACCGCTGCTGGCCGACGAGCAGGGCAGCGTGCGCGAAGAACGCTTGATTGTCGATCAGGTGCGCAAAGTCCTGCAGGACGAAGGGTTGCCGATTTCCGTGAGCTGCGTACAGTCGCCGGTGTTTTACGGCCACGCGCAAGTGGTTCACCTGGAAGCGCTGCGCCCGATCTCTGCCGAAGAAGCGCGCAGCGAGCTGGAGCAGGTGGATGATATCCAACTGAGCGAAGAAGACGACTACCCGACTCAGGTAACGGAAGCGTCCGGCAGCGATGCGTTGAGCGTCGGCTGCTTGCGCAATGACTACGGCATTCCTGAAATCCTGCAGTTCTGGTCGGTGGCGGACAACGTGCGCTTCGGCGGCGCGCTGATGGCGATCGAAACCGCAGAGCGTCTGGTGCAGGAGCAGATGTACTGATGTCTGAAGTTGTCTTGCCCACCCAACCGAGGTTAAAAATCGCGCTGGGGATTGAATATGACGGCAGCCGTTATTACGGCTGGCAGCGTCAGCAGGAAGTCGCCAGCGTACAGGCCAGTCTGGAACAGGCGTTGAGCAAGGTGGCGAATGCGCCGATTAGCGTATTGTGCGCCGGACGTACCGACGCCGGAGTGCACGCTACCGGCCAGGTGGTGCATTTTGAAACCACCGCGCAGCGCAAGGACGCCGCCTGGACGATGGGGGTAAATACCCATCTGCCGCCGGATATTGCCGTGCGTTGGGTGACCGGTGTGGCCGAAGATTTCCATGCGCGTTTCAGCGCCACCGCGCGTCGTTACCGCTACATTATTTATAACCACCGCTACCGCCCGGCGGTGTTGCAGCAGGGGGTGACCCATTTTTATCACCCGCTGGATGCCGAACGGATGGAAAGGGCGGCGCAGGCGCTGCTGGGCGAGAACGATTTTACGTCGTTCCGCGCCGTGCAATGTCAGTCGCGCACGCCATGGCGTAACGTAAAACACGTTAAGGTTACGCGCTACGGCGAGTATATCGTGGTAGATATTAAGGCGAATGCCTTTGTGCACCATATGGTACGCAACATTGTCGGCAGCCTGATGGAAATCGGCTGCGGCAATCAGAGTGAGAACTGGATGGCCGAACTGCTGGCGCTGAAGGATCGGAATCTGGCTGCGGCGACGGCGCGTGCCGAAGGGTTGTATCTGGTGTCCGTCGATTATCCTGAGCATTTTGGTTTGCCCCGGCCGCCAATGGGGCCGCTGTTTTTACCCGACGATTAGTTTTAGCTGACAATTAGACGCCGGCGCGCCCGACGCGTTGCTCCCTTGTACATCTGCCGGGTGGGTGAGACACCCGGTAAAAAGAGAGAATCTATGGACATCATCAAGTTTGTGATTGATTTTATTTTGCATATTGACGTGCATTTGGCCGAACTGGTCGCGCAATACGGCATGTGGGTCTATGCCATTTTGTTCCTGATCCTGTTTTGCGAAACCGGCCTGGTGGTTACGCCTTTCCTGCCGGGAGATTCTCTGCTGTTTGTCGCCGGCGCGCTGGCGGCGCTGCCGACTAACGATCTGAATGTGCATACCATGGTTGCGTTGATGGTCGGGGCTGCGATCCTCGGTGACGCGGTGAACTATACTATTGGCCGGCTGTTCGGCGATAAGCTGTTCAGTAACCCGGATTCGAAAATTTTCCGCCGCAGCTATCTGGATAAAACCCATCAGTTTTATGAAAAACACGGCGGGAAAACGATTATTTTGGCGCGATTTGTGCCGATCGTGCGTACATTTGCGCCGTTCGTCGCCGGTATGGGGAAAATGTCCTACCGTCATTTCGCTGCCTACAACGTGATTGGCGCGCTGGTTTGGGTGCTGCTCTTCACTTATGCTGGCTACCTTTTCGGTGATTTGCCGATCGTGCAGGAAAACCTGAAACTGTTGATCCTGGCGATCATCCTGGTTTCAATTTTGCCGGGCATCATTGAAATCTGGCGCCATAAGCGCGCGGCTGCCCGCCAGCAAAAACAGTAAAAACATCGCTTAACCTGTCGGTTCGACCAGTTTTTTATCCACAGTGTCGGGCCGATATGGTTTAATGAGCGACATTTATGGTCTGTTCCTGCGAGCAAACCCTGAAGCCAGTGCCTCGGTCACGCGTTTGTCGCGTTTCACTCGGGCACTTTTTCATTGGGTCTGTCTGCGGGGGGATTGTTAAAGCATGAACAGCGGACTGGCATGTGCCAGGTTCAAACAGAAAGGTCATCGATGAGCTGGATTGAACGAATTCTTAACAAGAGCAATATTACACAAACCCGTAAGGCGAGCATTCCTGAAGGGGTCTGGACCAAATGTGACAGCTGCGGTCAGGTTCTCTATCGCGCCGAGCTGGAACGTAATCTGGAAGTGTGTCCTAAGTGCGACCACCACATGCGCATGACTGCGCGCATGCGCCTGCATACCCTGCTGGACGAGGGCAGTGAGGTAGAACTGGGCAGCGAACTGGAGCCGAAAGATGTTCTGAAGTTCAAGGATTCCAAAAAGTATAAAGATCGTCTGGTTGCCGCACAGAAAGCGACCGGCGAGAAAGATGCGCTGGTCGTGATGAAAGGCACGCTGTACGGCATGCCGATTGTCGCCGCTTCTTTCGAATTTGCTTTTATCGGCGGTTCCATGTCTTCCGTGGTCGGTGCACGTTTCGTGCGCGCGGTTGAACAGGCGCTGGAAGACAACTGCCCGCTGGTGTGTTTCTCAGCCAGTGGCGGTGCGCGTATGCAGGAAGCGCTGATGTCGCTGATGCAAATGGCGAAGACCAGCGCAGCGCTGGCGAAACTGCAGGAACGTGGTCTGCCGTACATTTCGGTACTGACCGACCCGACCATGGGTGGTGTTTCCGCCAGTCTGGCGATGCTGGGTGATATCAACATCGCCGAGCCGAAAGCGCTGATCGGCTTTGCCGGCCCGCGCGTTATCGAGCAGACCGTGCGTGAAAAACTGCCGCCGGGCTTCCAGCGCAGTGAGTTCCTGATTGAAAAAGGCGCCATCGACATGATCGTGCGCCGTCCGGAAATGCGCCGCACTCTGGCGAGTATCCTTTCCAAGCTGACCAACCAGCCGCAGCCGCATTTCGATGAGGCGGAGCCGGTAGTCGCACAGGAAAATCAGGCCGACGCCTGAGGCCGATAAATCACCCGCGCAGGTGCAAGCCCGCGCGGGGTTCAGCCGTCGTTTTGTGGCTAAAGGCCGGCTGATATGCCCTATGAATTTCACGTTGCGGTCAACTCGCTGCAGCTTGAAAGGTGACGGGTGTTACGGAGAGCATCGCCTTTACCGCGGTGAGGGGGGTGCCCTGATGGATCAATGAACCCAATCAGTGATGGGACTCATGCAAAACCACCAAATTCCCCAAGCCACGTCGCCATTGAGCTCGTGGCTTTATTATCTTGAACGTCTGCACAGCCAGGCGATCGAACTTGGCCTGGAACGCGTACAGCGCGTTGCGGCGCATCTTGATTTACTCACTCCCGCACCGACGGTGTTCACCGTTGCCGGCACCAACGGCAAAGGCACGACTTGCCGGACTCTGGAAGCCATTTTGATGGCGGCCGGTCTGCGCGTTGGCGTTTACAGTTCGCCGCATCTGGTGCGCTATACCGAACGGGTGCGCATTCAGGGCGACGAGCTGAGCGAAACGGAGCACTGCCGTTCGTTCGCCGCCATTGAGGCGGGCCGGGGTGAAACCTCACTGACCTATTTCGAATTTGGCACCCTGTCGGCGCTGCAACTGTTCAAACAGGCTAAGCTTGACGTGGTGATCCTGGAAGTTGGCCTTGGCGGCCGCCTGGATGCGACCAACATCGTCGATCCGAGCGTGGCTGTGGTCACCAGCATCGCGCTGGATCATACCGACTGGCTGGGCAACGATCGCGAAAGCATCGGCCGCGAGAAGGCCGGAATTTTCCGCGGCGGCAAGCCGGCGGTGGTGGGCGAGCCGGATATGCCTGAAACCATCCGCGAGGTGGCGGAAACGCTGGGCGCGACGCTGTATCGCCGTGGTGAAGCCTGGGCTTACAGCGAACAGGGCGAACGCTGGCAGTGGGAAGGCGGCGGAACGCGGCTGACCGACCTGCCGATGCCCAACGTCCCGCTAGCCAATGCCGCGACCGCGTTGGCGGCGCTGCACTATTCCGAGTTGGAAATCGATGAGCGTGCGATCTTCACCGGCCTGCAGCAGGCGACGCTGCCTGGGCGCTTCCAGATTGTGCGACAGGATCCGATGCTGATCCTGGACGTGGCGCATAACCCGCACGCCGCAGGCTATCTGGCCGGGCGTTTGGCCAAGTTGCCGCGCAATGGCGGCAAGGTGCGTGCCGTGGTGGGCATGCTGTCGGATAAAGACATCGCCGGCACGCTGGCTTGCCTGAGCGAACAGGTGGATGAATGGTATTGCGCGCCGCTGGAAGGGCCGCGTGGAGCCAGCGTGGAATCGCTGGCGCAACATTTGACGGAACCGCGGCAGTTTGCCGATGTCGAAACTGCCTGGCGTCAGGCTATGCAGGACGCTGATATTCAGGATATTGTGATCGTCTGTGGATCGTTCCACACCGTTGCGCACGTGATGGCGGCGTTAGACGAGATGCGGGGAGTGTGAGTGGCAAGCAAATTTCAAAACCGATTGGTAGGAACCGTCATTCTGGTCGCGCTGGGGGTCATCATCCTGCCAGGGCTGCTGGATGGAAAAAAGAAACATTACGAGGATGAGTTCGCGGCCATTCCCCTGGTGCCGAAACCGGGTGACGTGGAAGAAAACGACGTGGTGCCGCCGGTAACCCAGTCTTTGCCGGCGCAGCCGCCGGAAGGAGCGGGCGCACTGGTCGAGCAGCAGGCGGCGAACGAAGCGGCCTCGCAGCAGGCCGCACGCCAGACGGCGCAACAGCCGGTTCAGGTCGCGCCGCCGGTCGAAACTCGCCCGGTGCAACAGCCGAAACCGAAGCCGGTCGAAACCAAACCGGTAGAAGTGAAGCCAAAACCGGTTGAAACCAAGCCGGTGGAAGTGAAGCCAAAACCGGTTGAAACCAAGCCGGTGGAAGTGAAGCCAAAGCCGGTGCAGCAGCCGAAACCGGTTGTTCAGCCGAAGCCTGAGGTTGTTCCGGAGGTTAAAGCTGAGCCCAAAGTTGAGCCGAAGCCAGAACCTAAACCAGAACCTAAGCCAGAACCGAAACCGGCCGCAGAAGAGAAAGCGCCGGCAGGGCAGGCTTATGTGGTGCAACTGGGGGCGCTGAAAAACGCCGCCAAGGTGAATGAGGTCGTGGCGTCGCTCAGGCTGTCCGGCTATCGCGCCTTCACCGTGCCGTCAACGCCGGTGCAGGGGCAGATCACCCGGATCTACGTTGGCCCGGACGCTTCAAAACAGAAGCTGCAGTCTTCGCTGTCTGCGCTGAACTCCATCAGCGGTTTGAGCGGCCAGGTGAAGCCCTACGGCGCACGTTGACAGGATTGGGGCACAGCATGCTGTGCCCCTGAATCGATGAGTGCTGGTGTAATCACTATTAAAAATGTGCCTTTCACAGGCAAAACGGCCTATGTAGGCGCGGCGATTGGGAATTTTTTTATCGCCGTTTTTTATTTGTAACGTGCTAGGAAATCCCCTACGCAAACGTTTTCTTTTTCTGTTAGAATTCGCCGCGAATTGGATGCAGGGGCGATTCATCATTGGAATAGTTCATGGTCTGGATTGATTACGTCATTATAGCGGTGATTGGATTTTCGGCTCTGGTGAGCCTGATCCGAGGGTTTGTTCGCGAAGCATTGTCACTTGTGACATGGGGATGTGCGTTTTTTGTTGCCAGCCATTTCTACTCTTACCTTGCGGTCTACTTCACTCGTTTTGAAGATGAACTGGTGCGAAACGGCATCGCGATTGCCATCTTGTTTATCGCGACCCTGATCGTAGGAGCTATTGTCAACTATGTGATTAGCTCACTGGTAGAGAAAACCGGGTTATCAGGCACCGACCGGGTGCTGGGCGTCTGTTTCGGCGCACTGCGCGGCGTGTTGATCGTTTCGGCGATGCTGTTTTTCCTGGATACCTTTACCGGCTTCTCGCAAAGTGACGACTGGAAACAGTCACAGCTCATTCCCCAGTTCAGTTATATCATCAGGTGGTTCTTTGACTACCTGCAGAGCACGTCGAGTTTCTTACCGACCCATTTACCGGGGCGGTAGCGCTGATGAGGAAAAGACAACATGTGCGGTATTGTCGGTATCGCCGGTTTTATGCCGGTAAACCAGTCGATTTATGATGCGTTGATGGTGCTTCAGCACCGTGGCCAGGATGCCGCAGGCATCGTCACCATAGATGCCCACAACGGGTTCCGTCTGCGTAAAGCAAATGGTCTGGTGAAGGATGTGTTTGAGGCACGCCATATGCAGCGCTTGCAGGGCAACATGGGTATTGGCCATGTGCGCTACCCGACGGCTGGCAGCTCCAGTGCCTCAGAGGCTCAACCATTCTATGTAAACTCGCCGTTCGGCCTTACGCTGGCCCATAACGGCAACCTGACCAACGCCCATGAGCTGCGCCAATCGCTGTTTGAAAGCGGTCGCCGCCATATCAACACCACCTCCGATTCCGAGATCCTGCTGAACGTACTGGCCAGTGAGCTGGACCGTTTCCAGGATTATCCGCTGGAGTCAGACAACATTTTCACCGCCGTTGCCGCCATGCATCAGCAACTGCGTGGCGCTTACGCCTGCGTGGCGATGATCATCGGCCACGGTCTGCTGGCGTTCCGCGACCCGAACGGCATCCGCCCGCTGGTGATCGGCAAACGCCAGCTTGAAGATGGCCGTAACGAGTATATGGTGGCTTCCGAGAGCGTAGCGCTGGATACGTTGGGCTTCGAGTTCCTGCGCGACGTGGCGCCGGGCGAAGCGGTGTACATCACCGAGAAGGGCCAACTGTTCACCCGCCAGTGCGCAGAGAACCCGAAAACCAACCCGTGCCTGTTCGAATTCGTCTACTTCGCACGCCCAGATTCCTTTATGGACAAGATTTCGGTCTACAGCGCTCGTGTGCGCATGGGGCAGAAGCTGGGTGAGAAGATTGCCCGTGAATGGGAAGATTTGGACATCGACGTGGTGATCCCGATCCCGGAAACGTCCTGCGATATCGCGTTGGAAATCGCGCGTATCCTGGATAAGCCGTATCGCCAGGGTTTTGTGAAGAACCGCTACGTCGGCCGTACCTTCATCATGCCGGGCCAGCAGGCGCGCCGTAAGTCGGTACGCCGCAAGCTGAACGCCAACCGCGCCGAGTTCCGCGACAAGAACGTGCTGCTGGTGGATGACTCTATCGTCCGTGGTACCACGTCCGAGCAGATCGTTGAGATGGCGCGTGACGCCGGGGCGAAACGCGTTTATCTGGCTTCCGCTGCGCCGGAAATTCGTTTCCCTAACGTGTACGGCATTGATATGCCGAGTGCCAACGAACTGATTGCCCACGGCCGTGAAGTGGACGAAATCCGCCAAATCATCGGTGCCGACGGTCTGATCTTCCAGGATCTGAACGATCTGATCGAAGCGGTGCGCGAAGAGAACCCGGACATCAGCCAGTTCGAATGCTCGGTGTTTAACGGCATTTATGTCACCAAGGACGTAGACCAGAACTACCTCGAGTATCTGGAATCGCTGCGCAACGACGACGCCCAGGCGATGCGTGGCCAGACCGAAGCAGAAAATCTGGAAATGCATAACGAAGGTTAAGCCTAAGCGCTAGCCAAAAAGGTGCACCGCGGCGTTTGTCGCGGTGCATTATCCTCCCCGACTTGCTTATGCACCGCCATTCCGGCAAAGTCTGCCTGATCCTACTTTCTCTTCGGCAGAGGCCAGCTTTATGAAACGACTCATCATCGGTATTTCCGGCGCCAGCGGCGCAATCTACGGCGTGCGCCTGTTGCAGGCATTGCGTGACCTCGCAGAGGTGGAAACCCATTTGGTGATGAGCAACGCGGCGCGGCAAACGCTTTCGCTGGAAACCGAGCTCGGTCTGCGTGAAGTGCAGGCGTTGGCTGACGTGGTGCATGACGCGCGCGACATCGGTGCCAGCATTTCTTCCGGTTCGTTCAAAACCCTGGGTATGGTGATTTTACCTTGCTCAATCAAGACGTTATCCGGTATCGCCAACAGCTATAGCGACGGCCTGCTGACGCGCGCCGCCGATGTGGTCCTGAAGGAGCGCCGCCGGCTGGTGTTGTGCGTGCGCGAAACCCCGTTGCATCTCGGCCATTTGCGCCTGATGACGCAGGCGGCGGAGATGGGCGCGGTGATCATGCCACCGGTACCGGCTTTTTATCACCAACCGAAAAGCGTCGATGACATCATCGATCAAACCGTGAATCGGGTGGTCGATCAGTTCGACATTGAATTACCGAAAGATTTGTTCACCCGCTGGCAAGGCTCCAATTAACAAATTTATCCCCAATTTGGCACATTTGTGCAACACCGCACTGAATTAGGGCGGCACATGCACCATAATGATCCCACTCCATCACGTTCACTGTTTCAAGGCTCTGGCATTTTGTCATTGCCCGTGACGCGGCCCTGACTGGCCGATTTATTTTTGCGGTTATCGTCCCAGGAAACAGTTTTGTGAAGGCCGGAGCCGTTCCCTCCGCCTACAGCAACAAATGTGGCACGATTACTGCAAATTGATTTGGTGGGAAAGTAATGCCCGCAGTGGCATCAGAAAAATCAATTTGAGGGTAATTTATGAAAAAGCTGGTTAAGGTTCTTCCTTTAGTCTTGGCTTTGAGCGCAGTAAGCAGCGCATTCGCCGCGCTACCATCGACGCTGAAGATAGGTACCGATCCGACCTATGCACCATTTGAATCCAAAAATGCCAAAGGTGAGTTGGTCGGCTTTGATATCGATCTGGCCAAAGAGCTGTGCAAACGCATAAATACCCAATGTACCTTTGTGGAAAGCGATTTTGACGCACTGATCCCCTCTCTGAAGGCGAAGAAAATTGACGCCATCATTTCTTCTTTGTCGATCACTGAAAAACGCCAGCAGGAAATTGCCTTTACCGACAAGTTGTACGCCGCTAACGCCCGTCTGATCGCGCCGAAAGGCTCGAAGCTGCTGCCAACGGTGGACGCGCTGAAAGGCAAGAGCGTGGGCGTGCTGCAGGGCACCACCCAGGAAGCCTACGCGAACGCCATGTGGCAGCCTAAGGGCATCACCGTGGTGCCTTACCAGAACCAGGACCTGGTATATGCCGACCTGGCATCCGGCCGTATTGATGCCGCCTTCCAGGATGAAGTGGCGGGCAGCGACGGCTTCCTGAAGCAGCCTCCGGGCAAGGATTACGCTTTCGCCGGCGAATCGGTGAAGGATGACAAGTTCTTTGGCGTGGGCACCGGTATGGGGCTGCGCAAGACCGATACCGAACTGAAGGCGGCGCTGGATAAAGCCTTTGCCGACATGCGCAAAGACGGCACTTACGACAAGTTTGCGAAAAAATACTTCGATTTTGACGTCTACGGCGGTTAATCCCACGTACCGTTCCATGGTGTGACTACGGGGCCGGCCTGCTGGCCCCGATGGTTCGGGCTCCAATGACGACAGGGTGAAGTAGATGCTGCAAGGCTATTCCCAACTGATATTTGAGGGCGCTCTGGTGACGCTGGAACTGGCCCTCAGTTCCGTACTGCTGGCGCTGGTGATTGGTTTGATCGGTGCCGGTGGTAAGCTTTCCCATAACCGCCTGCTTTCTACGCTGTTTGGTGCCTATACCACGCTGATCCGCGGCGTGCCTGATTTGGTGCTGATGCTGCTGATTTTCTACGGCCTGCAGATTGCGCTGAACAACCTCACAGAACTGCTCGGCTTTTCGCAAATTGATATCGATCCGCTCAGCGCGGGGATTATTACCCTCGGTTTTATCTATGGTGCCTATTTCACGGAAACCTTTCGCGGCGCTTATATGGCGGTGCCGAAGGGGCAGATCGAGGCGGCTACCGCCTACGGTTTTTCAGGCTCACAGATATTCCGCCGCATTTTGTTCCCTGCAATGATGCGTTTTGCCCTGCCGGGCATCGGCAACAACTGGCAGGTGATCCTCAAGGCGACGGCGCTGGTGTCGATTCTGGGTCTGAACGACGTGGTGAAGGCCACTCAACTGGCCGGCAAAGGCACCTATCAGCCATTCTTCTTTGCGATAGTGGCCGGTGTGGTTTATCTGATTTTTACCACCGTTTCCAATGGCGTGTTGTTGTGGCTTGAACGGCGTTATTCATTGGGCGTCAAGAGGGCCGAATTATGATCGAGATTTTGCAACAGTATGGGCAATCGCTGCTGTGGAGCGACGGCTACCGTTTCACCGGTGTGGCGGTCACGCTGTGGCTGCTGATCTCATCGGTGGTGATGGGCGGCTTGCTGGCGATACCTATGGCGGTAGCGCGCGTTTCCTCAATCTCCTGGGTGCGTTTTCCTGTGTGGCTCTACACCTACATATTCCGCGGCACGCCGCTGTATGTGCAGCTGTTGGTGTTTTATTCGGGGATGTACAGCCTGGAGATCGTGCGAGGTACGGATTTCCTCAACGCGTTCTTCCGCAGCGGGCTCAACTGCACCATTCTGGCGCTGACGTTGAACACCTGCGCCTACACCACCGAGATCTTCGCCGGGGCGATCCGCGCGGTGCCGCACGGTGAAATTGAGGCGGCCAGCGCCTATGGGTTCTCTCGCTTCAAAATGTACCGCTGCATCATTCTGCCTTCGGCGCTGCGCACCGCGCTGCCGGCTTACAGCAACGAAGTGATCCTGATGCTGCATTCCACGGCTCTGGCGTTTACCGCCACCGTGCCGGATCTGTTGAAGATAGCGCGAGATATCAACGCGGCGACCTATCAGCCGTTCTATGCCTTCGGCATCGCGGCTGTGCTGTATCTGGCGATCTCCTACGTATTGATCAGCCTGTTCCGCAAGGCCGAAAAACGCTGGATGGCGCACGTTAGTCACTGATAATGACGGGGAAAAACCATGTCTGAAAATAAATTAGCCGTCACTGAACTGCATAAGCGTTATGGGGAACACGAAGTACTGAAAGGCGTGTCGCTGGCGGCGAATGCAGGGGATGTGATTAGCATCATTGGCTCTTCGGGGTCCGGTAAAAGCACCTTTTTGCGCTGCATTAACTTCCTGGAGAAACCCAGCGAAGGCTCCATCAGCCTGAATAATGAAGATATTCGCATGGTGCGCGACAAGGACGGCCAACTGAAGGTGTTTGACAAGAAACAGCTGCAATTGCTGCGTACTCGTCTGACCATGGTGTTCCAGCACTTTAACCTGTGGAGCCACATGACGGTGCTGGAGAACGTGATGGAAGCGCCGGTGCAGGTGCTGGGGTTGAGCAAGACCGAAGCGCGCGAGCGCGCGGTGCGTTATCTGGATAAGGTGGGCATCGACGAACGTGCGCGCGGCAAATACCCGGTGCATCTGTCGGGTGGCCAGCAGCAGCGCGTGTCCATCGCCCGTGCGTTGGCAATGGAACCGGAGGTGCTGTTGTTTGATGAACCGACGTCGGCACTGGATCCGGAGCTGGTGGGGGAAGTGCTGCGCATCATGCAGAAGCTGGCTGAAGAGGGGAAAACCATGGTGGTGGTGACGCACGAGATGGAATTTGCGCGCCATGTATCAAGCCACGTGATTTTCCTGCATAAGGGGCTTATTGAAGAGCAGGGGCCACCGGCTGAGCTGTTTGGCAATCCAAAAAGCCCGCGCCTGCAGCAGTTCCTTTCCGGCGCTTTAAAATAATCGGTTGCCGGGGCCCGGCGGAGCAGGCCCCGGCATTCCCCTCAGCGGGCGTCGATCCGTTGATTGATAACGTCATCCAGCGCCTGTTCCAGCTCCAGAAAGCGGAAACTGAACCCCGCCTCCTCCAGCCGTCTCGGCACCGCCCGTTGGCCACCCAAGACCAGCACCGCCGCTTCTCCCATCAGTAAACGCATGGCAAATGCCGGCACGCGCAAAAACGCCGGGCGATCGAGCACGTTGGCGAGTTGGGCTGCGAACTGTTCGTTATGCACCGGGTAGGGGGCGACCATATTGAAGGGGCCCTGCAGGGTGGCGTGTTCCAGCAAATAAAGAATGCCGTTGACCATGTCGTCGAGATGTATCCAGGGCAGATATTGGCGGCCATTGCCTATCGGCCCGCCCAGCCCCAGACGGAACGGCGGCAGCATTTTCGCCAGCGCTCCGCCTTTGCTTGCCAGCACCACGCCGGTGCGCAGCAGGCAGACACGGGTCGCGTCGCTTTGCGCTTGCAGCGCCAGGGATTCCCACCTTTGGCAGAGCTGATGGGTGAATTCGTCATGCGGAGCTTCATCTTCGGTGACTACCGCCTGGCCCTGATCGCCATAGTAGCCGGCGGCGGAACCGGAAATCAGCACGCCGGGCGGCGAGCTGCCGGCGTTAATCAACGCCGCTAACCGTTCGGTCAGATCCCAACGGCTGTGACACAGGCGCTCTTTCTGCGCCTTGCTCCAGCGTTTATCGGCGATAGGCTCACCGGCCAGGTTGATCACGGCGTCAAAGCCGTCCAGCGACGTTTGGTCCTGCAACGTTGACCAGTAGCTGACTTGTTCGCCAAACCGTTCATGCGCACGTTGTACGTCACGGGTCAGTACCGTGATTGAGTGAGACAGACTCAGCAGCCGCTGCGTCAGGCTGCTCCCTATCAATCCTGTGGCGCCGGTGATCAGGATCCGCATGGTCAACCTCCCTGATACGCTATTGTTTCAGCCCCGGCGATAACTCATGGTCATGGAAACCGAGTCGGCATAACGCAGGGCCAGTAGTTTATCGATCTCTACTTCAGCATAGGTTACCCAGGCATGTTCTTTCACGATATCGAGCACATCCTGAGTTAATTTTTCCAGCAGAGCGAAGCGGTTATCTTCAACATGGCGGATGATCGCTTTGGTGATGGTGCGGTAGTTGAGCGCGTCGTCGATGTTTTCGCTATTGCGCGCCTTATCCGCCGGGTAGTGGATTGCTACGTTAATCAGGACGTCCTGGCGGTTGTTGATTTCTTCTTCCTTGATACCGATGAAAGTACGCAACCGCAGATTTTTGATACGAATAATGGCGTCGGGTTGACTGAATGACATCAGAGAGTCTCCACAGGTCTGATTATTGGCGCTCAGAATACACGGAAAGTAGGGAAAAGATAACGCGCTGGAGAAAACTCCCCGGAGGCCGGGGAGTCGGGCGGTTAACCCTGTTCGGCCAGCTTGTAGGCGCGCCCGGTCGCCGGGCGGTTGCTGATGCGTTCGAACCAGTTGCGTACTGCCGGATAATCCGCCAGATCAATGCGCTGGCGCGGATGCGAAACCACCCAGGGATAGGTGGCGATATCGGCAATGCTGTAGTTGTCGCCGCCCAGGTACGGGTGCTTTTGCAGCTCGGCTTCCAGCACACCATACAGGCGCTTGGTTTCCAGGTGGTAACGTTCGATGGCGTAAGGCACCGGTTGCGGCGCGTAATGGTTGAAATGATGGTTCTGCCCGAGCATGGGCCCGAAGCCTGCTACCTGCCAGAACAGCCACTGCAGCGTGGCGGCGCGCTCACGCAGCCCTTTGCTCAGCAACTTGCCGGTTTTCTCCGCCAGATACAGCAGGATTTCGCCGGATTCGAACAGGCTGATAGGCGCACCGCCGTCAACAGGTTGCTGATCGACAATCGCCGGGATTTTGTTGTTGGGTGAAATGCTCAGAAAGTCCGGCTTGAACTGGTCGCCGGCGCTGATGTTTACGCGGTGGATACGGTAAGGTAAGCCAACCTCCTCCAGAAACAGGGTAATTTTGTGACCGTTGGGAGTAGGCGCGTAATACAGGTCAATCATGGTGCCTCCTGCGGTAAAGTGATCTGTAAATCATTACACGTTGCAGCGATCTTCGCCGCATACAAAGGTATATCAAAGATTCAACTATACCCGATGAATTTCAAGTTGCTGCCAACATGCAGCTTGAAAGGCAACGGGTATATAGAGTTACCAACAATAGCAGCTAAGAATAGCAGGCTATGTGAGATTCGTCTGATGCTATATCCGCAAGAGATATCACAATTTCAGGCCAATGAGGTTTGACCTCTTGTCAGCCTTGCCGTCCTGGGCCACTGCGCTAAAATAGCGCATATATCCATGCTAAAGGAATGGTTATGAAGCTGATATTCGCCTCCGATATACACGGTTCGCTCCCCGCCACTGAAAGCGTCCTGGATCGATTTGAACAAAGCGGCGCCGACTGGCTGATTCTTCTGGGCGATTTGCTGAATCATGGGCCGCGAAATGCGCTGCCGGCAGGTTATCAGCCCGTTCAGGTTGCCGAACAATTGAATCGCTATAGCGACAAGATCATCGCCGTTCGCGGCAATTGTGACAGTGAAGTTGATCAAATGTTGCTGACGTTTCCCATCACCGCATCCTGGCAGCAGGTGTTGCTGCAAAAAAGACGATTGTTTTTAACCCACGGTCACCTTTATCATCCCTCGGCACTGCCGCCGTTATCTTCCGGCGATGTCCTGGTCTATGGCCACAGTCATGTACCGCAGGCGGAACGGCAGGGGGAGATTTACTGCTTTAATCCAGGGTCGGTCAGCATTCCGAAGGGGGGCTTTCCCGCCAGTTATGGCATACTGGAGGAGGGCATTTTAAGTGTGGTTACCCTGCACGGCGGCAAGGCTGTTGCAGAGGTGGCATTAACGCACTAATTTATACACACACAATAAAAATCTTTGAAAAACACTCATTGATTAACCAGCGCGCGGGATGCAACGCGCCAAAATAGAAGGTTTTAGAGGATGGCGGAACAGGGTCAGGCTGCAGATACCGAGTGGGTTGATATCGTCAACGAGCAAAACGAAGTGATTGCTCAATCAAGTCGCCAACAAATGCGTGCTCAACGGCTGCGTCATCGTGCTACCTATATTGTGGTGCATGATGGAATGGGTAAAATTCTGGTGCAGCGTCGCACCGACATTAAAGACTTCTATCCGGGCTGGCTGGATGCCACCGCGGGCGGAGTGGTACAAAGCGGCGAGAACGTGCTGGATTCCGCACGCCGCGAGGCGGAAGAGGAATTGGGTATCGCCGGCGTGCCTTTCGCCGAACATGGCCTGTTCTATTTTGAAGAAGAACAGTGCCGGGTTTGGGGCGCACTGTTTAGCTGCGTTTCCCACGGGCCTTTCGCCCTGCAGGAAGAGGAAGTGGTTGAGGTGAGCTGGCTGACGCCGGAAGAGATCACCGCCCGCTGCGACGAGTTCACACCGGATTCGCTGAAGGCGCTGTCGCTGTGGCTGACGCGCAACAACGAGCAGGCTTACGGTAAACCGCTACGTGACACCGACGAAAACGCCTGAGAGTCGCCAGGTCGTCAACATGAAAAAGCCGGTCATATGACCGGCTTTTTTTATCGGATAACGTTGGGGGTTATCAGGCTTTGACGGCCGCATCAGCCTGTGCAGACTGAATGGCGGTCAAGGCCACGGTGTAAACGATATCGTCGACCAGTGCGCCGCGTGACAGGTCATTCACCGGCTTGCGCATGCCTTGCAGCATTGGCCCGATGGATACCAGGTCAGCAGAACGCTGTACCGCTTTATAAGTGGTGTTACCGGTGTTCAGATCCGGGAAGATGAACACGGTAGCCTGGCCTGCAACCGGCGAGTTCGGCGCTTTGGATTTCGCGACGTCGGCCATGATAGCGGCATCGTACTGCAACGGGCCATCAATGATCAGATCAGGACGTTTTTCCTGTGCCAGGCGGGTTGCCTCGCGCACTTTCTCGACGTCGCTGCCCGCACCGGAGTTGCCGGTAGAGTAGGAGATCATCGCCACGCGCGGCTCGATACCGAAGGCGGCGGCGGAGTCTGCAGACTGAATCGCGATTTCAGACAACTGCTCGGCGGTCGGGTCCGGGTTGATCGCGCAGTCGCCGTAGACCAGAACCTGGTCAGGCAGCAGCATGAAGAACACGGAGGACACCAGCGAGCTGCCCGGAGCGGTTTTGATCAGCTGCAGCGGTGGGCGGATGGTGTTGGCGGTGGTGTGAACCGCGCCGGAAACCAGACCGTCGACTTCGCCTTTCTCCAGCATCAGAGTGCCGAGAACCACGTTATCTTCCAACTGCTCGCGCGCAACCACTTCGGTCATGCCTTTGCTTTTACGCAGCTCAACCAGACGTGGCACGTATTGTTCGCGCACGGCGACCGGATCAACGATTTCGATGCCTTTGCCCAGCTCAACGCCCTGAGCCGCAGCTACGCGCTGGATCTCGTC
Source organism: Serratia sp. TSA_7 (assembly GCF_052692135.1). Lineage (NCBI taxonomy): Bacteria > Pseudomonadati > Pseudomonadota > Gammaproteobacteria > Enterobacterales > Yersiniaceae > Serratia > Serratia sp. TSA_7. Next base: position 572,197 of record NZ_JBQZFU010000002.1, on the reverse strand, counting down.
CGGGTTGCCCAGCAGGACGCATTCCGCGATACCGCGTTCGGCACAGATGGCCGCCGCTTTCACGGTGCGTGGCTCGTCGCCTTCCGGCAGTACGATGCGTTTGCCGGCTTTACGCGCCAGTTCGGTCAGCTCGTAACGGAACGCCGGTGGAGACAGACGACGTGAACGCTCGGAGGTGGCGGTCAGCGACTCGATCCACTCTGCGTTAATGTGGCTGGCCACGTAGTTCTGCACTTTCTCGATGCGCTGATGGTCGTCCGCCGGCACTTCGAGGTTGAAGCTTTGCAGGCTGAGCGAAGTCTGCCAGGTGTTGGTGTCGACCATAAATACCGGCAGGCCGGTCTGGAAGGCGCGTTCACACAGCTTTTTGATTGGCGCATCGATAGCGTAGCCGCCGGTCAACAGAATGGCGCCGATTTCCACGCCGTTCATTGCCGCCAGACAGGCGGAAACCAGCACGTCAGGACGGTCTGCCGAGGTGACCAGCAGGGAGCCCGGACGGAAGTGTTCCAGCATGTGCGGAATGCTGCGCGCACAGAAGGTCACGGACTTCACGCGGCGAGTCATGATATCGCCTTCGTTGATCACGGTAGCCTTCAGGTGGCGTGCCATGTCGATGGCGCGAGTGGCGATCAGATCGAAGCTCCACGGCACGCAGCCCAGTACCGGCAGCGGGCTGTTGGCAAACAGCTGAGCAGGATCAACGTTAGTCACGCTGGCTTTGGTGGAGTCGTCGAAGATCTCGGACAGGTCAGGGCGGGTGCGGCCCTGCTCGTCAACCGGAGCATTCAATTTGTTGATGATGACGCCGGTGATGTTTTTGTTTTTGCTGCCGCCGAAGCTGCTGCGTGCCAGCTCAATGCGTTCTTTCAGCTGTGCCGGGGAATCGTTGCCCAGCGCCAGGACGAAGACGATTTCCGCATTCAGGGTTTTGGCGATTTCATAGTTCAGCGCGTTGGCGAACTGGTGTTTACGGGTCGGCACCAGGCCTTCGATCAGCACCACTTCCGCGTCTTTGGTGTTCTCATGGTAGCGCGCTACGATCTCTTCCATCAGCACGTCCTGCTGGTTGGAGCTCAGCAAGCCCTCAACGTAGCTCATGCGCAGCGGTTCGGCCGCTGGAATGGTGGAGTTGCTGCGGATGATGGTGGTGGTCTGGTCGAGAGAGTCGCCGCCGGTGCGTGGCTGGGCGATAGGTTTGAACACGCTCAGACGAACGCCTTTCTGCTCCATGGAGCGGATGACACCCAGGCTGACGCTGGTCAGACCGACGCTGGTGCCAGTGGGGATCAACATAATTGTACGTGACACAGAATAGTCCTCTTCACGATTAACATGAGGCTAAAACAGCACCGCCAGCCTTGGCTGACGGTGTCGGAGAGCGTTATGCGGTCAGACGGGATGCGTCTTGCGCGATGACCAACTCTTCGTTGGTCGGGATAACCAGTGCCAGGCGGCTGCCTTCTTTGGTGATGGCGCCGGATTTACCGAAACGGGCGGCCATATTGCGCTCGTGGTCAATCTCGAAGCCCAGCAGGCCCAGTTTGTCCAGGGTCAGCTCACGCACCATGCCGGCGTTTTCGCCGATGCCGCCGGTGAAGATCACCGCGTCCAGACGGCCTTCCATCAGTGCGCTGTAAGCGCCGATGTATTTGGCCAGACGGTGGCAGAACACATCCATTGCACGCTTGGCGTCGGCTTTGCTTGTGTAGTTGTCTTCAACATAACGGCAGTCGCTGGTGACTTCGGTCAGGCCCAGCAGGCCGGATTCTTTGGTCAGCATTTTGTTGATTTGATCAACGCTCATGCCCAGGGAGTCGTGCAGGTGGAAGATGATCGCCGGATCGATGTCACCGCTGCGGGTACCCATCACCAGGCCTTCCAACGGAGTCAGGCCCATGGAGGTGTCAACGCACTTCCCGTTGCGCACTGCGGTAACGGAACCGCCGTTACCCAGGTGGCAGGTGATCACGTTCACTTCTTCAACCGGCTTGTTCAGCATCTTCGCGGCTTCTTGGGTCACGTAGAAGTGGCTGGTGCCGTGCGCGCCATAGCGGCGAACGCCGTGATCGCGATACAGGCTGTACGGCAGGGCGTACAGGAAGGATTCTTCCGGCATGGTCTGGTGGAATGCGGTGTCGAACACGGCAACGTTTTTATCCGCCAGATTAGGGAAGGATTTCAGCGCTTCAGCAATACCGATCAGGTGCGCTGGGTTATGCAGTGGTGCAAATGGCACCGAATCTTTGATACCCTGCAAGACTTCATCGTTGATCACGGCAGAAGCGGTAAACTTCTCGCCGCCGTGCACAATGCGGTGACCGATAGCGGTCAGCTGTGCAGAAAGCTCCGGTTTTTGTGCCAGAATAGTATTAACAATGTAGTTCAGTGCTTCGCTGTGCGCAGCGCCGGCACCCAGGGCCGCTTCGTGTTTGGCGCCGTCCATCTTCCACTTGAGGCGAGCCTCAGGCAGGTGGAAACATTCGGCCAGGCCGGAGAGGTGTTCTTCACCGTTGACAGCATCGATGATAGCGAATTTCAGGGAAGAACTGCCGCAGTTAAGAACCAGTACTAGCTTACTCGACATGGAAGTACCTACTTAAATAGTTCGTGTTGTTAAAGGAAAACCAAAACACGTGGTGAATTAATCGTCAATCAGACAACAAGCGTAGCGCATAATGCCGTTGACATTTATGATTAACATCATGTGAAGTGCACAAATCACATGATGATGAAAAAACCGATGATTTCTCTGCGGTTTAAGTAATCTTCATTTTTATAGGGCTAAAAGTTGACAGAATTATTGTCATCTTCTACCGGCCAAAAGGCCGGCCTAGGATACCGATAGCCTGCAGCAAACACAAAATAAATTTAAAGCTTCAAATTTTTTAGTATTGTGTTTGCAGTACCCCCATTTTTACTACGTGACGTTGAGGTACGCGATGACGAGCAAACCGTCTGGTTCCGTAAGCTGGTTTCAGGTCTTCCAGCGCGGGCAGCATTATATGAAAACCTGGCCGTCAGACAAACGTCTGGCTCCGGTCTTTCCGGAGAATCGCGTTGCGAGCGCCACCCGTTTTGCCGTCCGTTTTATGCCGCCGCTGGCGGTGTTTACCCTGACCTGGCAGATTGCGCTGGGCGGCCAGCTCGGCCCGGCGATTGCCACCGCGTTGTTCGCCTGCAGCATGCCGATGCAGGGCCTGTGGTGGTTGGGGCGTCGTTCGGTCACGCCGTTGCCGCCAACGCTGCTGCAGTGGTTCCATGAAGTGCGCAACCGGCTGACGGAAGCCGGTCAGGCGGTAGCGCCGGTGGAAGGGACCCCGACCTATCAAACGCTCGCGGATCTGCTGAAACGTGCCTTCAAGCAGTTGGATAAAACCTTCCTGGACGATCTTTAAACGTTAAAGGGCCGCAGCGATAGCGGCCTTTTTCGTGATAACGCCAATAACCCCGGTTTAAATCAAAGAACGGTCGAGTTGTGATTTCCTGCGATATTGCGCTGTGCGATGCTTTCGTCATAAGCAATTTACCGAGGAAATTATGATGGAAATGACCCATGCCCAACGACTGATCCTGTCGAACCAGTACAAGATGATGACGCTGCTCGACCCGGACAACACTGAACGTTACCGCCGTTTGCAGACGATCATCGAGCGTGGTTTTGGCTTGCAGATGCGCGAGCTGGATCGCGATTTCGGCGAAATGAGCGAAGAGGTGTGCCGCACTATCATCAACGTGATGGAGATGCACCACGCCTTGCAGGTCTCCTGGGATAATCTGAAAGACAAACAGGGTATCGAGGCGCGTCGTCTGGCTTTTCTCGGCTTTGATGCCGCCACTGAAGCGCGCCATCTGAGCTATGTGCGTTTCCTTGTTACCACCGAGGGGCGCTATACTCATTTCGATTCCGGCAGCCACGGCTTTAACGCCCAAACCAAAATGTGGGAAAAATACCAGCGTATGCTGGCAATCTGGCTGTCATGCCCACGTCAGTATCACCTGAGCGCCGTTGAGATTGCGCAAATTATCAATGCCTGATTAAAAGAGGTTTCCTGTGGAGTGTAAGGGTTTTCTGTTCGATCTTGATGGGACGTTGGTTGATTCTCTGCCGGCGGTGGAACGTGCCTGGGTTAACTGGGCCAAACGCCGTGGCATTAATCCACAGGACGTACTGGATTTTATTCACGGTAAACAGGCCATTACCTCGTTGCGCCACTTTATGCCCGGTGAAAGTGAGGCTGCCATTCAGCAGGAGTTTCTGCTGCTGGAGCAGGTAGAAGCGCAGGATACCGACGGCGTCACCGCACTGCCGGGAGCCGTGGCCTTGCTGGCGCGGTTGAATGCGCTCGACATTCCGTGGGCGATCGTCACCTCCGGCTCTATTCCGGTCGCCACCGCCCGCCGTAACGCCGGCGGCTTGCCGCAGCCGGAGGTGTTTATCACCGCCGAGCAGGTAAAACATGGCAAGCCTCAGCCGGACGCCTATCTGCTGGGCGCCGAGCGTCTGGGGCTGGCACCGCAGGATTGCGTGGTGGTTGAAGATGCGGCTGCTGGGATCCTTTCCGGGTTGGCGGCAGGCTGCCAGGTGATCGCGGTGAACGCCCCGGCCGATGCACCCAAGTTGGATCGGGTCGATCTGCTGCTGTCATCCCTGGAGCAAATCGCGGTGAGGAAGACAGAGCGGGGTGCTGCAATTGATCGGGTTGCCTGACGGGCCTTATCTTCACCCAAATTGATTAGACCCCGCATCGGCGGGGTTTTTTTATGCTAATTTTTAAGACCTTGACTATGTCTGCCGGATGAGGCCGTTTTGAACAGCGAATTACTGTGGGTGCTGAGTTTACTGTTGATTGCCATCGTGCTGTTTACCACCAACAAGCTGCGGATGGATGTGGTGGCGCTGCTGGTGATCATCGCTTTTGTGTTGAGCGGTACGCTGACCCTGCAGGAAGCGACGGTGGGTTTCAGCGATCCCAACGTGATCCTGATTGCCGCGTTGTTTGTGATTGGCGAAGGGCTGGTGCGTACCGGCGTGGCCTATCAGGTGGGCGACTGGCTGGTGAAAGTCGCCGGCAGCAGTGAAACCAAAATGCTGATGCTGTTGATGATCACCGTAGCCGGGTTGGGGGCGTTTATGAGCTCGACCGGCGTAGTGGCGATCTTTATCCCGGTGGTGCTCAGCGTGGCGGCACGGATGAAAATAGCGCCAGGCAGGTTGATGATGCCACTGAGTTTTGCCGGCCTGATCAGCGGGATGATGACGCTGGTGGCAACACCGCCGAACATGGTGGTGAACAGCGAACTGGTGCGTGAAGGTATCGGCGGCTTCGGTTTCTTTGGCGTGACGCCGGTTGGCCTGGTGGTGTTGGTGCTGGGTGTGGGATACATGCTGGTGGCTCGGCGCTGGCTGGGCAATAACGACGGGGATAAAAGCCGGGAAACTTGGCAACGCCGAACCTTTCGCGATCTGATCCGCGACTACAAACTGACCGGCAGGGCGCGCCGGTTGGCGATCCGCAGCGGATCGCCGCTAGTGGGCCGCTCGCTGGATGAATTGCATCTGCGCGCCCGCTACGGAGCCAACGTGGTGGGGATCGAACGCTGGAAGCGCTTCCGGCGGGTGATGGTCAGCGCATCCGGCAGTACCGAACTGCGAGAAGGCGACGTACTGTTGATCGACATGTCGGACAGCCAGATCGACTTGCGCGAGTTTTGCAGCGAGCAGCAACTGGAGCCGATGGTGCTGCGCGGCGACTATTTCTCCGAACAGGCGCGCAACGTCGGCATGGCGGAGGTATCGTTGATTCCGGATTCGACGCTACTGGGCAAAAGCCTGCGCGAATCGACGTTCCGCAGTCGCTATGATTTGAACGTGGTCGGCATTCGCCGCCATGGCGAAACCCTGTCGGGCAAACTGGTGGATGAATCGCTGACGTTGGGCGATATCCTGCTGGTGATCGGCGACTGGAAGGCAATCCGCCAACTGCAGGCAAAAACCCATGATTTTATTGTCCTCAATTTGCCGGCAGAGGTGGACGAGGTAGCCCCGGCCATCACCCAGGCACCGCACGCGCTGTTTTGCCTGGCGCTGATGGTGGCGATGATGCTGACCGATGAAATCCCCAATCCGATCGCCGCGCTGATTGCTTGCTTGCTGATGGGCAAATTCCGCTGCATCGATATGGAAAGCGCCTATAAGTCGATTCACTGGCCGAGCATCATTTTAATTGTCGGCATGATGCCGTTCGCCCAGGCGCTGCAGAAAACCGGTGGGGTGGACTTGATCGTGCGTGGATTGATGGACGTTGCCGGCGGTGCCGGGCCGCGTGTGATGCTGGTGTGTCTGTTTGCGCTGTGCGCCGCGATAGGTCTGTTTATCTCCAACACCGCCACCGCCGTGCTGATGGCGCCGATCGCCATTGCCGCTGCGCGCGAGATGGGCGTTTCGCCATACCCATTCGCCATGATTATCGCCATTGCCGCCTCGGCCGCCTTTATGACGCCGGTCTCTTCGCCGGTGAACACGCTGGTACTGGGGCCGGGGAACTATAAGTTCGGTGATTTTGTGCGGATCGGCGTGCCGTTCACGCTGCTGGTCATGGTGGTCAGCGTGATTATTGTGCCGTGGCTGTATGCATTTTAACGGCGCAGCGGGCTGCGCCAGGGCAGTTACAGGGAAGAGTCCAGGCTGATTTCATCCAGCGACAGGCTGAAGCTGGGGATAAACACGTTCATGAAATAATCCATTTCCGGGCTGCTGCGCTGTTGCAGGGTCTTTTCAAGTCGGGCTTTCGCCAGCTTGAATTCGTTGTTGCCGGCAGACAGCTCTTCCAGGCATTTCAGGTAGGCGCACAGCGCATCGGCCTGTTTCACTACCAGTTTTTCGTCTTCGGTGTAGTAATGCTCATCGAGAATCGACCTGAAATCGTTACGTAATTCCGCCGGGATCATATCCAGCAGCTTCTGCTGGGCGATTTTTTCGATTTTCTTGTATTCGTGGGCGATCTGCGGATTGTAGTACTTGATCGGCGTTGGCATATCGCCGGTAATCACTTCGCTGGCATCGTGGTACATCGCCAGCAGGGCGACGCGCTCGGCGCTCAGGTTGCCATTGAATTTTCGGTTTTTGATCACCGCCAACGCATGGGCGACAAACGCCACTTGCAGGCTGTGTTCGGAAACGTTCTCGGTACGTACGTTGCGCATCAGCGGCCAGCGGTTGATCAGTTTCAAGCGGGACAGGTGGGCAAAGAAATGGCTCTGGCTCATGGTGCTCTCTTCTACAACGGCAAGTGAGGGTTCCATTGTGAGCAGTGACGATGGGTTATGCAACCGGGGCGTGCAGGGAAGGGGCGCAGCAACCGGCTGCGCCCGTTGAGATTACTGACGATAACTTTCCAGGAAGCGGCCCAGTTTGCCCACGGCCATTTCCAGTTCATCGACGCGCGGCAGGGTAACGATACGCACGTGGTCGGGATACGGCCAGTTGAATGCGCTGCCTTGCACCAGCAGCACTTTTTCCTGCAGCAGTAGATCCAGCACCATTTTCTGGTCATCATGAATGTTAAAGCGTTTGGCATCGATGCGCGGGAACATATACAGCGCGCCCTGAGGCTTCACGCAGGAAACGCCTGGAATGTCATTCAGCAGTTCCCAGGTACGGTTACGCTGTTCATACAGGCGGCCGCCGGGTTGAATAAACTCGCTGATGCTCTGGTAGCCACCCAGCGCAGTTTGGATCGCGTGCTGCATCGGCACGTTGGCGCACAGGCGCATGGACGCCAGCATCTCCAGCCCTTCGATATAGCCTTTGGCATGTTTCTTCGGCCCGTTCAGGACCATCCAGCCCTGACGGAAGCCCGCAACGCGGTAGGTTTTGGACAGCCCGTTGAAGGTTACGGTCAGCAGATCCGGTGCCAGCGCGGCGATAGAATGGTGTTCGGCTTCGTCATACAGAATCTTGTCGTAAATCTCATCCGAGAAGATGATCAGGTTGTGCTGACGGGCGATCTCGACAATCTGCTCCAGCAGTTCTTTGCTGTATACCGCGCCGGTCGGATTGTTCGGGTTAATGATCACAATGCCGCGGGTGCGTGGCGTGATTTTGCTGATAATGTCGTCCAGATCCGGGAACCAGCCCGCCTGCTCATCGCACAGGTAATGCACGGCCTTGCCGCCGGACAGTGACACAGCGGCAGTCCACAGCGGGTAATCTGGTGCCGGCACCAGCATTTCGTCACCGCTGTTCAGCAGCGCCTGCATGGATTGCACGATCAGCTCAGAAACCCCATTGCCGATGTAGATATCCTCAACGGTCACGTCACGGATGTTACGCGCCTGGTAGTGCTGCATGATCGCCTTACGCGCCGAGAAGAGCCCTTTGGAATCGGAGTAGCCTTGCGCCGTCGGCAGATTGCGGATCACATCGACCAGGATTTCATCAGGGGCGTCGAAACCAAACGGGGCAGGGTTGCCGATGTTCAGTTTGAGGACTTTATTGCCTTCTTCTTCAAGACGTTTAGCTTCTTTGAGCACCGGGCCGCGAATGTCATAACAGACGTTGTCCAGTTTATGGGATTTCTCAATGGGGGACATAGAAAGTTGGGCCTTTTGCTGGAATGGGGGCGTTCCTACCGTGGAACACCGCAACCCGCTCAATGTACTCCTGGCGCTGGCGCTTTTGAAGGGTTATGCACGCCTTTGGTGCAAACGAGTGGTCCAAAGGCCAATTTCAGCGCTGATAAACAAGGGTAAAGTATTTATTTGGTTTTTAATATCCAATAAAAATGGTTTTGTGGTTTTTTATCCTGTTATGATGGCGTGGTGTTAACATTATTGACCTTGTTCAGAACGCTGGGGGCTGCAGACTCTTGCGCACTGATAAGCCAGAGGGAAGGATTACCCGGATAAACTGTAAAGAAATGATAATACCGGAGTAGTCTGATAGCGGGTTGTCAATCGGCGACCCAAACTGAGTAATATGGAGATATTACATTAGTAATATTTCAGTCTTTTTCTTAAGTAAAATTTAACTGATTGTTCCCGTATTATTCACATGGTAAATGTTACTAATTGAATTTATTAAAATCATTAAGAGATGAACCTGCGCAACGCAGTAAATAACTTACTTTTTCTCGAGGATTGGGGAGCTAAAGTCTGTCAGATCGCGGAAATCACGCAGCACGATTGGTGTGGCAATCCAGCATTGTGAATGAGTAAAATCTTTGGTTCGGTAAAAATTAAACACTTTCACTAGTAATAAAGCACAGCGTTCTATAAGCATCCGCGATAGATCGCATTTTAAAAGGCGATAGAGGTAACGAAATATAAGTAATTTTTTTGCCCTCCACTAATGAGTGGGGTACTGTCATGTCAGGCATCGTCCCTTTAAACGATGTCTTAGAAACACACCAGGGTAGTTTGTAAATTAGAATTCAAAAAGTGAAGAAAACACTATGACAACTGCAAATCGTCCGATACTTAATCTCGACCTCGATCTGCTTAGAACCTTTGTAGCTGTTGCTGATTTGAACACCTTTGCGGCGGCGGCAGTAGCCGTTTGTCGTACCCAATCAGCCGTCAGTCAACAAATGCAGCGGTTAGAGCAACTGGTTGACAAAGAGTTGTTTGCCCGTCATGGGCGCAACAAATTATTGACCGAACACGGTATTCAGCTTCTCGGCTACGCCAGGAAAATCCTGCGCTTCAACGATGAAGCCTGTACCTCTCTGATGTACAACAATATAAAAGGTGTTTTGACTATCGGCGCTTCTGATGATACCGCCGATACCATCCTGCCTTTCCTGCTTAACCGCGTCACGTCGGTTTATCCTAAGCTGGCGATTGATGTGCGGGTGAAACGCAGCCCGTTTATGCTCGATATGCTGGAAAACGGCGAAGTCGATCTGGCGATTACGACGGTGGAAACCGAGGGGCATCCGCACATTGTGCTGCGCACTTCGCCGACCCTGTGGTATTGCTCTGCGGATTACCGTTATCAGGCCGGTGAGCCGATCCCATTGGTGGTGATGGACGAACCCAGCCCGTTCCGCTCGATGGCGATCAAACACCTGGATGATGCCGGGATCCCATGGCGCATCGCTTATGTGGCTTCGACGCTTTCAGCCGTTCGTGCCGCCTGCAAGGCCGGTTTGGGGATCACGGTCCGGCCGATCGAGATGATGAGTCCTGATTTGCGGGTGCTGGGTGCGGTAGAAGGCTTGCCGCCATTGCCAGATACCCAATATGCCCTGTGCAAGGACACGCAGTGCGGCAACGAACTGGCGATGGCGATTTTCAGCGCCGTACAAAACGGCAACGACAGTTACAGCTTCAATGGAGCGAGTTCATCCCAGCAGGATGATACTTGCCTGGTCGACGACGAGGAATAACCTCCCGGCGCGTTAAGCTGCACGTTAAAACCTCTGCTTCGGTGGAGGTTTTTTTTGGCCGTAATTTCGACAAAATTGACTTTATGACGGTTAGCGTGAGTTTGTTAGGCGAAAGGGTTATTTGTTTAACTATTTTCGGTAATGAGAACCGTTATCAGATGGTGAATAAAGGATTTTGCTTGTTTTTTGAACTTGGGGGCGTGCGCGTAAAGGCCTGGAATTAATATGGTTATTTTGGTAATTTATTGCAGGTGTTTTTACGTCTGAATTTGACAAAATTTGTTAAAGGCCCACACTTTTTTTGAGGAATTATGCTGAAAACGTGTCCTGGATCAAAAAAATACCCCTAGGTAGTGAGTGGAAGAACAGGAGATTCCTGAGACAATGGTATAGTAAAACTGAAATAAGCATGTTGGTTTATATCTATCTGTTTCTACACGGCAATTGACTGACACGATTTAGCCTAAGTCAGTCGCATCAAATGTTAATTAAATGATGGGTATGTAAACTAATGTGTAGATACTTTTGTCAAAGTTGACAAAAGGTTATAGAAAGGAGTAAAAAGCCCACAGTAAAACGCTGCCTAACTCTCTGTAAAAGCAGTTTGTTTGTGTGGTTAATTTATCCTTCCCTTAAATCGATGTGGTGCACTAACTGCCAGTTACAAGAGCAGTGCGATCGACGCCACTTTTGATGAGTAAGCATAGAGTATGTCAACAACCACTGAAGTTATCGCTCATCACTGGGCGTTCGCCGTATTTCTTGTCATGGCTATCGGGCTTTGCGGCCTTATGCTGCTGGGTGCGTTTTTCCTGGGCGGGAGAGCCCGCGCGCGCGCCAAACACACCCCGTTTGAATCCGGGATCGACTCGGTCGGTACGGCGCGCATGCGTCTGTCCGCCAAGTTCTACCTGGTCGCCATGTTCTTCGTCATTTTCGATGTTGAAGCCTTGTACCTGTATGCCTGGTCGGTCTCCGTTCGCGAGAGTGGTTGGGTGGGCTTTATCGAAGCCGCCATTTTCATTTTGGTGCTATTGGCCGGTTTGGTTTATCTGGTGCGTATCGGCGCATTGGATTGGACGCCGTCGCGTTCCAAACGTCTCAGTAAACCAGGCACAATCACTAACACCAACCGTCATCCGCAGTAGTCATTTGTGGTTAAAAACGAGGCATTAAGATGGACTATACGCTCACCCGCATAGACCCGAACGGTGAGAATGACCGTTACCCCCTGCAAAAACAGGAGATCGTTGCCGATCCCCTGGACCAACAGGTTCACCGCACGGTTTACATGGGTAAACTCGAGCATGCGCTGCATGACATGGTGAACTGGGGGCGTAAGAACTCTATTTGGCCATACAACTTCGGCCTTTCGTGCTGTTACGTGGAGATGGTGACGTCGTTTACCGCCGTTCACGACGTGGCGCGTTTCGGTGCCGAAGTATTGCGTGCATCGCCACGCCAGGCTGACCTGATGGTCGTGGCCGGTACTTGCTTCACCAAGATGGCCCCGGTTATTCAGCGCCTGTACGAACAGATGCTGGAGCCAAAATGGGTTATTTCGATGGGCGCCTGCGCCAACTCCGGCGGCATGTACGATATCTATTCCGTCGTGCAGGGCGTGGACAAGTTCCTGCCTGTCGACGTGTACATTCCTGGCTGCCCACCGCGCCCGGAAGCCTACATGCAAGCGCTGATGCTGTTGCAGGAATCCATCGGTAAGGAACGTCGTCCGTTGTCATGGGTTGTCGGCGATCAGGGCGTGTACCGCGCCAATATGCAGTCTGAAAGAGAGCGTAAACACGGCGAGCGTATCGCGGTGACCAACCTTCGGACGCCTGACGAGATTTAAGACGTTCATTTAACGTCCATCTTAGTGCGCTATTGGTTAACACAGCGAAAAGTGAACTTGCGGCGAAATAACCCTTTAGTGTGGTGAAAAAAAATTATGACAGATTCAACGACGCACGACGCCCTGCCATCATGGCAAACCAGGGATCACCAAGACGATCCGGTGATTGGCGAACTGCGCAACCGCTTTGGGCCGGAAGCCTTTACTGTTCAGCCCACCCGTACCGGAATGCCCGTGGTATGGGTTAAACCTGACCAGTTACTGGAAGTAATGACGTTCCTGAGAAAACAGCCGAAGCCTTATGTCATGCTGTTCGATCTGCATGGCGTAGACGAGCGTCTTCGCACCCACCGCGACGGTTTGCCTGCCGCGGATTTTTCTGTTTTCTACCATCTGATTTCCATCGAACGTAACCGCGACATCATGCTGAAAGTGGCGCTGTCTGAAAAAGACCTGCACGTGCCCACGGCGACCAAGGTATTCCCGAATGCCAACTGGTATGAGCGTGAAACCTGGGAAATGTTCGGTATTACCTTCGACGGCCACCCGCACCTGACGCGCATCATGATGCCGCAGACCTGGGAAGGCCACCCACTGCGTAAAGATTATCCGGCACGCGCCACCGAGTTCGATCCCTTTGTGTTGACCAAACAGAAAGAAGATCTGGAAATGGAGTCGCTGACTTTCAAACCGGAAGAGTGGGGCATGAAGCGCGGCACCGAAAACGAGGACTTCATGTTCCTCAACCTCGGTCCGAACCACCCGTCTGCGCACGGTGCGTTCCGTATTATTCTGCAGCTGGACGGCGAAGAGATCGTCGACTGCGTACCGGATATCGGTTATCACCACCGCGGTGCCGAGAAAATGGGCGAACGCCAGTCCTGGCACAGCTACATTCCGTACACCGACCGCATCGAATACCTCGGTGGCTGCGTAAACGAAATGCCTTACGTGCTGGCAGTTGAGAAACTGGCCGGGATCAAGGTGCCGGATCGCGTTGACACCATCCGCGTAATGCTGTCTGAACTGTTCCGCATCAACAGCCACCTGTTGTACATCAGTACCTTCATTCAGGACGTCGGCGCAATGACCCCGGTGTTCTTCGCCTTTACCGATCGTCAGAAAATCTACGATCTGGTTGAAGCGATCACCGGTTTCCGTATGCACCCGGCCTGGTTCCGCATCGGCGGCGTCGCGCATGATCTGCCGCGCGGTTGGGATCGCCTGCTGCGTGAGTTCCTCGAGTGGATGCCGAAACGTCTGGATTCTTACGTCAAGGCCGCGCTGAAGAACAGCATCCTGAAGGGCCGTTCTGTCGGCGTTGCGTCCTACAATGCCAAAGAAGCGCTGGAATGGGGCGTGACCGGCGCCGGCCTGCGAGCCACCGGCATCGAGTTCGACGTGCGCAAATGGCGCCCGTATTCCGGCTATGAGAATTTCGACTTCGAAATCCCGGTCGGCGACGGCAACAGCGACTGCTACACCCGCGTAATGTTGAAGGTGGAAGAGCTGCGCCAGAGCCTGCGCATCCTCGAACAGTGCCTGAACAACATGCCGGAAGGCCCGTTCAAGGCCGATCACCCGCTGACCACGCCGCCGCCGAAAGAGCGCACGCTGCAGCATATTGAAACGCTGATCACCCACTTCCTGCAGGTTTCCTGGGGCCCGGTGATGCCAGCCAACGAATCATTCCAGATGATTGAAGCCACTAAAGGGATCAACAGCTACTACCTGACCAGCGACGGCAGCACCATGAGCTATCGCACCCGGGTACGTACGCCAAGTTTTGCTCACCTGCAGCAAATCCCTGCGGTAATCCGTGGCAGCCTGGTCTCCGACCTGATCGTCTATCTGGGTAGTATCGATTTTGTAATGTCAGATGTGGACCGCTAACTATGCATGATCAAAAAGACAATCACGCAGTCAACGATGCGCTTGAGCCAATCAATGCAGCCGCTCCCCAGAGCGGCGCTGATGCATTTGTACTGAGCGCGGAAGAACGTGATGCGATCGAGCACGAAAAGCACCATTACGAGGATCCACGCGCCGCCTCCATCGAAGCACTGAAAATTGTGCAGAAGCAGCGCGGCTGGGTTCCGGACGGTGCGATTTACGCCATCGCGGAAGTGCTGGGCATTCCTGCCAGCGACGTAGAAGGCGTGGCCACGTTCTACAGCCAGATTTTCCGTCAGCCAGTAGGGCGTCACGTGATCCGTTATTGTGACAGCGTTGTTTGTCACATCACCGGTTACCAGGGCATTCAGGCCGCTCTCGAGAAGAAGTTGAGCATCAAACCGGGTCAAACCACCTTTGATGGTCGTTTCACTCTGCTGCCGACCTGCTGCCTGGGCAACTGCGATAAAGGGCCAACCATGATGATTGATGAGGATACTCACAGTCAGCTGAAGCCTGAAGATATCGAGACGCTACTGGAGCAGTATCAATGATTAAAGACATTGTACGCACTCCCGAGATGCACCCGCTGACCTGGCGGCTGCGCGATGACAAACAGCCGGTCTGGCTGGATGAATACCGCAGCAAAAACGGTTATGCAGGCGCCGAGAAAGCCATCAAGGGCCTGGCCCCGGACGAGATCGTCAACCTGGTGAAAGACGCCGGGCTGAAAGGCCGCGGCGGCGCAGGTTTCTCCACCGGTTTGAAGTGGAGCCTGATGCCGAAAGACGAATCCATGAACATCCGTTACCTGCTGTGTAACGCCGATGAAATGGAGCCGGGCACCTATAAAGACCGCCTGCTGATGGAACAACTGCCGCACCTGTTGGTGGAAGGCATGTTGATCTCCGCGTTCGCGTTGAAAGCCTATCGCGGCTACATCTTCCTGCGTGGCGAATACATCGAGGCGGCGGTGCATCTGCGTCGCGCCATCGCTGAAGCGACCGAAGCGGGCCTGCTGGGCAAAAACATCATGGGCAGCGGCTTCGATTTCGAGCTGATCGTCCATACCGGCGCCGGTCGTTACATTTGCGGCGAAGAAACCGCTCTGATCAACTCGCTGGAAGGCCGTCGTGCCAACCCGCGTTCCAAACCGCCTTTCCCGGCTTCCTCCGGCGTCTGGGGCAAGCCAACCTGCGTAAACAACGTAGAAACCCTATGCAACGTTCCGGCAATCCTGGCGAACGGCATTGAGTGGTACCAGGGGATCAACGGTGGCAAAAGCAAGGATGCCGGCACCAAACTGATGGGGTTCTCGGGCCGGGTGAAAAACCCGGGCGTTTGGGAACTGCCGTTTGGCATCACCGCACGTGAAATTCTGGAAGATTACGCCGGCGGCATGCGTGACGGTCTGCGCTTCAAAGCCTGGCAGCCAGGCGGCGCGGGCACCGACTTTTTGACCGCCGATCACCTCGATCTGCCGATGGATTTCGAGAGCATCGGCAAAGCCGGCAGCCGTCTCGGCACCGCGTTGGCGATGGCGGTGGATCACGAAATCGGCATGGTTCCGCTGGTGCGTAACCTGGAAGAGTTCTTCGCACGCGAGTCTTGCGGTTGGTGCACGCCATGCCGCGATGGCCTGCCGTGGAGCGTGAAGATCCTGCGCGCGCTGGAGAATGGCGAAGGGCAGCCGGGGGATATCGAAACCCTCGAGCAGCTGTGCCGTTCCCTTGGCCCAGGTAAAACCTTCTGCGCTCATGCGCCAGGTGCCGTAGAGCCACTGCAAAGCGCGATTAAATATTTCCGTGAAGAGTTTGAAGCGGGCATAGCCGTTAAGCACTTCAGCAACGCGCATGCGATTGGCGGCATCCAGCCGAACAATCTGCTGAAGCAACGCTGGTAAGCCGGCTCGTTCCGACAACACGGCCAGAATTTTTGATTAACGCCTGCCGCAAGGCAGGCCACTTGGAAGCATGCTGACTATGGCTACGATTCATGTAGACGGCAAAGAATACGACGTAGATGGCGCTGACAACCTGCTGCAGGCTTGTCTCTCCCTCGGGCTCGATATTCCTTACTTTTGCTGGCATCCGGCGCTGGGAAGCGTCGGCGCTTGCCGCCAATGTGCGGTAAAGCAATACCAAAACGCGGAAGATACGCGTGGCCGTTTGGTGATGTCTTGTATGACACCGGCATCGGATGGAACCTTTATTTCCATCGACGATTCCGAAGCCAAACAGTTCCGCGAAAGCGTGGTCGAGTGGTTGATGACCAACCACCCGCACGACTGTCCGGTATGTGAAGAAGGCGGTAACTGTCACCTGCAGGATATGACAGTAATGACCGGCCACAGCTTCCGTAAATACCGGTTCAGTAAGCGTACCCACAACAATCAGGAGCTGGGGCCGTTTATCTCGCATGAGATGAACCGCTGTATCGCCTGTTACCGTTGCGTGCGCTACTACAAAGATTACGCGGATGGCACCGATTTCGGCGTGTACGGCGCGCACGACAACGTCTACTTCGGGCGTACGGAAAGCGGCACGCTGGAAAGCGAGTTCTCCGGTAACCTGGTGGAAGTGTGTCCGACCGGCGTGTTCACCGACAAAACCCACTCCGAGCGGTATAACCGTAAGTGGGATATGCAGTTTGCGCCAAGCATCTGTCAGCAGTGCAGCATCGGCTGTAACACCAGCCCGGGCGAGCGCTATGGCGAACTGCGTCGTATCGAAAACCGCTACAACGGCAGCGTGAACCACTATTTCCTGTGTGACCGCGGCCGCTTTGGCTATGGCTACGTGAACCAGAAAGATCGTCCTCGTCAACCGCAGCAACTGCGCGGCAATGACTGGATCACCCTGAACGCCGAACAGGCGATGCAGGGCGCGGCAGACATTCTGCGTCAGGCAAAGAAAACCATCGGTATCGGCTCGCCACGCGCCAGCCTGGAAAGCAACTTTGCGCTGCGTGAACTGGTTGGCGCCGAGAATTTCTACACCGGTATTGCCCAGTCTGAGCAGGCACGCCTGAACCTGATGCTGAACGTGCTGAAAAACAGCGGCGTTTACACCCCGGCGCTGCGCGAAATCGAAGACTACGATGCCGTTCTGGTTCTGGGTGAAGACTTGACCCAGACCGGCGCACGCATCGCGCTGTCGGTTCGCCAGGCAGTGAAGGGCAAGGCACGTGCGATGGCTGCGGCACAGCGCGTTGCCGACTGGCAGATTGCGGCAATACAAAACATTGGTCAACGCGCCAAACACCCGCTGTTCGTCACCAACGTGGATAACACCCGTCTGGACGACATCGCGGCGTGGAACTACCGCGCGCCGGTGGACGATCAGGCTCGCTTTGGTTTTGCCATCGCCCATGCGCTGGACAACGCTGCGCCGGCGGTCAGCGATTTGGCTGCCGATCTGAACAAGAAAGTCGACATCATCGTGCAGGCACTGACCGATGCGCGCAAACCGCTGATCGTTACCGGCAGCAACGCCGGCAGCGAAGCCATCATCGAAGCGGCGGCCAACATCGCCAAGGCGCTGAAGGATCGCGGTTCTGACGTTGGCATTACCTTCGTCGCCAGCGCCGCCAACAGCATCGGTCTGTCGATGATCGGCGGCGGTTCGCTCGATGAAGCCTTGGCGAAGCTGGAAAGCGGCGAAGCCGACACCGCCATCGTGATGGAAAACGATCTTTACCGTCACGCACCGGCGGCGAAAGTGGACGCTGCACTGGCGAAAGTCAGCAACCTGATTGTGGCCGATCACCAGCGCACCGCGATCATGGATAAGGCCAACCTTATCCTTTCAGCGGCCAGCTTCGCTGAAAGCGACGGTACGCTGGTCAACCAGGAAGGCCGCGCGCAGCGCTTCTTCCAGGTTTACGATCCGGCTTATTACGACGATGCGAAGAAAGACGTTTACACCGTGATGCTGGAAAGCTGGCGCTGGATGCACTCGCTGCATTCCACCTACGCCAGCCGCCACGTGGATTGGACGCAGCTCGACGACGTGATCGCAGCCTGCGTCGCGGCGCTGCCGCAGTTGCAGGGTATTGTGGACGCGGCGCCGGATGCGAGTTTCCGCATTCGCGGCCAGAAGCTGGCCCGTTCTCCGCACCGCTCCAGTGGCCGTACCGCCATGCGTGCCAACATCAGCGTGCATGAACCGCGTCAGCCGCAGGATAAAGACACCATGTTCTCCTTCTCGATGGAAGGGAACAACAGCCCGCTGGCCGATCGTCAGCAGATCCCGTTCGCCTGGGCGCCAGGCTGGAACTCACCGCAGGCATGGAACAAGTTCCAGGCCGAAGTGGGTGGCAAGCTGCGTCATGGCGATCCGGGTATCCGCCTGATCGAAGCAGGGGAGGGTAACCTGGGCTACTTCACCAACGTGCCTGCCGCCTTCGATCATGCGGAAGGCTGGCGTGTCGCGCCGTATTATCACCTGTTCGGCAGTGATGAAATGTCACAGCGTTCCGGTGTGATCCAGCAGCGTATGCCAGAAGCTTACGTGATGGTGAACCCGGCCGATGCCGCAGCGCTTGGCGTCAATGCCGGGGCGCTGGTGGAGTTCAACTGTGCGGGCCAGCAGCTTCGTCTGCCGGTGCGCCTGAGTGAAACTCTGACCCAGGGCCAGGTTGGTTTGCCGCTTGGCTTGCCAGGGATCCCACCGGTGCTGGTGGGCGCAACGGTTGAAAATCTGCGGGAGGCAACACGATGAGCTGGTTTACCCCTGAGGTGATCGACATTCTGATCTCCATTCTTAAAGCGGTAGTGATCCTGCTGGTCGTAGTGAGCTGTGGGGCATTCATGAGCTTCGGCGAACGCCGTCTGCTTGGCCTGTTCCAGAACCGTTATGGACCGAACCGTGTCGGCTGGGGCGGCTCGTTGCAGCTGGTCGCCGACATGATCAAAATGTTCTTCAAGGAAGACTGGGTACCGAAATTCTCCGACCGGGTGATCTTCACCCTGGCGCCGATGATCGCCTTTACTTCCTTGTTGCTGGCATTTGCCATCGTCCCGGTCAGCCCGACCTGGGCGGTGTCCGACCTCAACATCGGTATTCTGTTCTTCCTGATGATGGCCGGCCTGGCGGTTTACGCCGTGCTGTTCGCCGGCTGGTCGAGCAACAACAAATACTCGCTGTTGGGGGCGATGCGTGCTTCTGCGCAAACCCTGAGCTACGAAGTGTTTATCGGCCTGTCGCTGATGGGCGTTGTGATGCAGGCTGATTCGTTCAACATGCAGGCCATCGTTGAATCGCAGGCTCACGTCTGGAACGTCATTCCGCAATTCTTTGGTTTTGTCACCTTTGCGATTGCCGGGGTTGCGGTGTGTCACCGCCATCCGTTTGACCAACCGGAAGCCGAGCAGGAACTGGCTGACGGCTACCACATTGAATATTCCGGCATGAAGTTCGGTCTGTTCTTCGTGGGTGAATACATAGGTATCGTCACCGTTTCCGCCCTGATTGTGACGTTGTTCTTCGGCGGCTGGCAGGGTCCGTTCCTGCCGCCATTCATCTGGTTCGCGCTGAAAACGGCTTTCTTCATGATGATGTTCATTCTGATTCGTGCTGCTCTGCCACGTCCGCGCTATGACCAGGTGATGTCTTTCGGCTGGAAAGTGTGCCTGCCGCTGACGCTGCTGAACCTGCTGGCGACCGCCGCCGTCATTTTGTACAACGCTCAATAAGGGGTGAATAAACCATGACATTGAAAGAGTTATTGGTTGGTTTCGGCACCCAGGTGCGCAGCATTTGGATGATAGGCCTGCACGCCTTCGCCAAGCGCGAAACCCAGATGTATCCGGAAGAACCTGTTTACCTGCCGCCGCGCTACCGTGGCCGCATCGTGCTGACGCGCGATCCGGACGGCGAAGAGCGTTGCGTGGCCTGTAACCTGTGTGCGGTTGCCTGCCCGGTTGGCTGTATCTCGCTGCAAAAAGCAGAACAGAAAGACGGCCGTTGGTATCCGGAGTTCTTCCGCATCAACTTCTCGCGCTGCATTTTCTGCGGCCTGTGCGAAGAAGCTTGCCCGACCACCGCAATCCAGCTGACGCCGGATTTCGAAATGGGTGAGTTCAAGCGCCAGGATCTGGTGTACGAAAAAGAAGATCTGTTGATCTCGGGGCCGGGTAAATATCCGGAATATAACTTCTACCGGATGGCCGGTATGGCGATTGACGGCAAAGCCAAGGGCGAAGCCGAAAACGAAGCCAAACCGATCGACGTCAAAGGTCTGTTGCCTTAAGGAGCCAGCAAGCATGGAAATTGCCTTTTATCTGGCAGGGTTGATTGCGATTGTCGCGACGATTCGCGTGATCTCGCATACCAATCCTGTGCATGCGTTGCTGTATCTGATCGTCTCGTTACTGGCGATCTCTGCAGTCTTTTTCTCACTCGGCGCGTACTTTGCCGCCGCGCTGGAAATCATCGTTTACGCCGGTGCCATCATGGTGCTGTTCGTGTTCGTGGTGATGATGCTGAACCTCGGCAACGCGGTGCAGCAGCAGGAGCGCGACTGGCTGAAGCCGTCGGTGTGGATCGGGCCTGGTCTGATGTCGCTGGCGCTGCTGGTGGTGCTGATTGTTGCTATCCGCAGCCTGTCCGATCAGGGCATCAGCGGTGAGATGGTTGACGCTAAAGCGGTGGGGATCAGCCTGTTCGGTCCTTACGTTCTGGCGGTTGAACTGGCTTCAATGCTGCTGTTGGCAGGTCTGGTTGTTGCCTTCCACATTGGCCGCGAGCACAAACCGGGCGAAGTGTTGAGCAACGCACCGGCCAGTAGCGAAATGGCGAGAAGAAAATCGGAGGAGCAAGCATGATCCCTCTTCAACATGGTCTGATCCTGGCGGCGATCCTGTTCGTGCTCGGCCTGACCGGGCTGACGCTCCGTCGCAACCTGCTGTTTATGTTGATCAGCCTGGAAGTGATGATTAACGCCGCAGCCTTGGCGTTTATCGTGGCGGGCAGCTATTGGGGCCAACCGGACGGGCAGGTGATGTATATCCTGGCGATCAGCCTGGCGGCAGCCGAAGCCAGTATTGGCCTGGCGTTGCTGCTGCAGCTCTACCGTCGTCGTCATACCCTGAATATCGATACTGTCAGTGAGATGCGCGGATGAACCTATTATATTTAACTATTCTGCTACCGCTGATCGGGTTCCTGCTGTTGGCATTTTCCCGTGGCCGCTGGTCTGAAAACGTCTCGGCGACCGTCGGGGTAGGCTCTATCGGCCTGGCTGCGCTGGTTACGGTGCATGTGGCGATGGACTTCTTCGCCCAGAAAGCCACCGGCGTGCAGCTGTTTGAGCAAAGCCTGTGGAACTGGATGACCGTCGGCAACTTCAATATCGGCGTGACGCTGACGCTGGACGGCCTGTCGCTGACCATGCTGTCTGTGGTTACCGGCGTCGGTTTCTTCATCCACATGTTCGCTTCCTGGTACATGCGCGGTGAAGAGGGGTATTCGCGCTTCTTCGCTTACACCAACCTGTTTATCGCCAGCATGGTGATATTGGTACTGGCAGACAACCTGTTGCTGATGTACCTGGGCTGGGAAGGGGTGGGTCTGTGCAGTTACCTGCTGATCGGTTTCTACTACAAGGATCCGGCCAACGGCGCGGCGGCGATGAAAGCCTTTATCGTGACCCGCGTCGGCGACGTGTTCCTGGCGTTCGCGCTGTTCATTCTCTACAACGAGCTGGGCACGCTGAACATCCGCGAACTGATGATTCTGGCACCGCAGAAGCTGGCCGTCGGCGATACCGCTATCACCTGGGCTACCCTGATGCTGCTGGGCGGCGCGGTCGGTAAATCGGCGCAGTTGCCGTTGCAGACCTGGCTGGCTGACGCGATGGCGGGTCCAACTCCGGTTTCAGCGCTGATCCACGCCGCGACCATGGTAACCGCCGGCGTCTACCTGATTGCCCGTACTCACGGCCTGTTCCTGATGGCGCCGGAAGTGCTGCATCTGGTGGGTATCGTCGGGGCTGTGACCCTGGTGCTGGCCGGCTTTGCCGCGCTGGTGCAAACCGACATCAAACGCGTGCTTGCTTACTCCACCATGAGCCAGATTGGCTACATGTTCCTGGCGTTGGGCGTGCAGGCGTGGGATGCGGCGATCTTCCACCTGATGACCCACGCGTTCTTCAAGGCGCTGCTGTTCCTGTCCTCCGGTTCGGTGATCCTGGCCTGCCACCACGAGCAGAACATCTTCAAGATGGGCGGCCTGCGCAAGAGCATTCCGCTGGTTTACGTCTGCTTCCTGGTGGGTGGCGCTGCGCTGTCGGCGTTGCCGCTGATCACCGCCGGCTTCTTCAGTAAGGATGAGATCCTGGCGGGCGCAATGGCGAACGGTCACCTCAACCTGATGATTGCCGGTCTGGTCGGGGCGTTCATGACCTCGCTCTACACCTTCCGTATGATTTTCATCGTGTTCCATGGCGAAGAGAAAATCAAAGCGCATGCCGGTAAAGGCATCACTCACCACCTGCCGCTGTTGGTTCTGCTGGTGCTGTCCACCTTCGTTGGCGCGATGATCGTTCCGCCATTGCAGGGCGTACTGCCGGATACCACCGAACTGGCGCACGGCAGCGTGCTGCAACTGGAAATTACCTCAGGCGTGGTGGCTATCGCCGGTATCCTGTTGGCGGCAGCGCTGTGGCTGGGCAAACGCAGCCTGGTTACCAGCATCGCTAAAAGCGCGCCGGGGCGTTTCTTCTCGACCTGGTGGTTCCATGCCTGGGGCTTCGACTGGCTGTATGACAAAGTCTTCGTCAAGCCTTACCTGGGTATTGCGAAACTGCTGCAGCGCGATCCGCTGAACTCGATGATGAACCTGCCTGCCGTCTTCTCCCGTTGGGGGAACCGTGGTCTGACAGTAAGCGAGAACGGCCAGGTGCGTTGGTATATAGCGTCTATGGGTGTGGGTGCAGTGGTCGTATTGGCGCTGTTGATAATAATTTAAAGCATTTATCGGGCATAGCTCTGTGCTATGTACAATGTTTTATACCGTATAGATTTCGCGTTGTAGCTAGGCGGCAAGTGCGAGCATCCCCTGGAGCTTACTTAGGTAAGTGACAGGGGTAAACGCCCGCAGCCAACAACGCTACAGCGTGAAAGACAACGGTAGAATAAGGGACACAAAACGCCATGCTATTACCTTGGCTAATTCTTATCCCCTTTATTGGCGGTCTGCTGTGCTGGCAGTTTGAGCGCTTCGGTACTAAGGTGCCGCGCTGGATTGCGTTGATCGCAATGGGGCTGACATTGGCGCTTTCTCTGCATCTGTGGATGCAGGGTGGCTACACGTTGACTACGCCGAAAGGCATCCCGCAATGGCAGTCTGAATTCCTGCTGCCGTGGATCCCTCGCTTCGGTATTTCCATCCACCTGGCGCTGGACGGCCTTTCACTGCTGATGGTGGTGCTGACCGGCCTGCTGGGCGTGTTGGCTATCCTCTGTTCCTGGCGTGAAATCCAGAAATACCAGGGCTTCTTCCACCTGAACCTGCTGTGGATCCTGGGTGGGGTAATCGGCGTGTTCCTCGCCATCGACATGTTCCTGTTCTTCTTCTTCTGGGAAATGATGTTGGTGCCGATGTACTTCCTGATCGCCCTGTGGGGTCACAAGGCGTCGGACGGTAAAACCCGCATCACCGCAGCCACCAAATTCTTCATCTATACCCAGGCCAGCGGTCTGGTGATGCTGATTGCGATTATGGGCCTGGTGTTCGTGCACTACAATGCGACCGGCGTGTGGACCTTCGATTACGAAGATCTGCTGCAAACGCCAATGTCACACAACGTGCAATATCTGCTGATGCTGGGCTTCTTCATCGCCTTTGCGGTGAAAATGCCGGTGGTGCCGTTGCACGGCTGGCTGCCTGATGCGCATAGCCAGGCACCAACCGCAGGTTCCGTTGACCTGGCGGGGATCTTGCTGAAGACGGCGGCCTACGGCATGTTGCGTTTCAGCCTGCCTCTGTTCCCTGAAGCGTCGCACGAGTTTGCGCCAATCGCCATGTGGTTGGGCGTGGTCGGTATCTTCTACGGTGCCTGGATGGCGTTCGCGCAGACCGACATTAAACGTCTGATCGCTTACACCTCGGTATCGCACATGGGCTTCGTGCTGATCGCCATCTACACCGGCAGCCAACTGGCTTACCAGGGCGCGGTGATTCAGATGATCGCGCACGGCCTGTCTGCGGCCGGCATGTTCATCATCTGCGGCCAGTTGTACGAACGTCTGCATACCCGTGACATGCGCGAGATGGGCGGCCTGTGGGGACGTATCAAGTACATCCCTGCGCTGTCGCTGTTCTTCGCTGTAGCCACCTTGGGGATGCCGGGGACCGGTAACTTCGTCGGCGAATTCATGATCTTGTTCGGCAGCTTCCAAGTGGTGCCGGTGATCACCGTGATTTCTACCTTCGGTCTGGTGTTTGCTTCGGTTTACTCGTTGATCATGATGCAGCGCGCCTATTACGGCAAAGCTAAATCGGAGCAACCGTTGCCGGGCATGACCGCGCGCGAACTGTTCATCATTCTGCTGTTGGTGGTGTTGCTGGTTCTGCTGGGGGTTTACCCGCAGCCGATTCTGGACACGTCTAATGCGGCGATGAGCAACGTGCAACACTGGTTTGGTTCGTCAGTTTCAGCAATTTCAACAACAAGGCCGTAATTCGCCATGACAATAACTCCTCAACAACTGATCGCACTGCTACCGCTGTTGATCGTCGGATTGACGGTGGTGGTTGTGATGCTAGGCATTGCGTGGCGACGCGACCACTTTATCAACGCCACACTGACCGTGATCGGTCTAAACCTGGCGCTGCTTTCGCTGTATTTTGTCGGCCAGGCAGGCCCAATGGACGTCACCCCGCTGCTGCGGGTCGATGGCTACTCGATGTTCTATACCGGGCTGGTAATACTGGCGAGCCTGGCGACCTGTACCTTCGCCTATCCATGGCTGGTGGGTTACCCGGACAACCGCGAAGAGTTCTACCTGCTGGTGCTGATTGCCACGCTGGGTGGCATTCTGTTGGCTAGCGCCAACCACCTGGCGTCGCTGTTCCTCGGTATTGAACTGATCTCGCTGCCGCTGTTCGGCCTGGTGGGTTACGCCTACCGCCAGAAGCGTCCGCTGGAAGCCGCTATCAAGTACATGCTGCTGTCCGCTGCGGCTTCGTCATTCCTACTGTTCGGTATGGCGCTGCTGTATGCCGAGTCCGGCGATCTGTCGCTGGCCGGTCTGGGCAAGAGCCTGCACGAAAACATGATGCACCAACCGCTGATCCTGGCCGGTATGGGCATGATGATTGTGGGTCTGGGCTTCAAGCTGTCTCTGGTGCCGTTCCAACTGTGGACGCCGGATGTGTATCAGGGGGCGCCTGCGCCGGTCTCTACCTTCCTGGCCACTGCCAGCAAGATTGCGATCTTCGCCGTAGTGATGCGTCTGTTCCTGTATGCCCCGGCCGCCGACAGCGAAGCGCTGCGTATGGTGCTGTCGATCATTGCCGTCGGTTCAATTCTGTTCGGCAACCTGATGGCCATCAGCCAGACCAACATCAAGCGTCTGCTGGGTTACTCCTCGATCGCCCACCTGGGTTATCTGCTGGTGGCGTTGATTGCGGTGCAAACCCATCAACTGTCGCTGGAAACCGCCGGTGTTTACCTGGCCGGTTACCTGTTCAGCAGCCTGGGCGCGTTCGGCGTGGTCAGCCTGATGTCCAGCCCGTACCGTGGCCCGGACGCCGATTCGCTGTTCTCCTACCGTGGTCTGTTCTGGCATAAGCCGATTCTGTCCGCGGTGATGACGGTGATGATGCTGTCTCTGGCCGGTATCCCTATGACCCTGGGCTTTATCGGTAAGTTCTTCGTTATCGCGATGGGCGTCAGCGCTCACCTGTGGTGGCTGACCGGTGCTGTGGTACTGGGCAGTGCCATCGGTTTGTACTATTACCTGCGTGTGACCGTCAGCCTGTTCCTCAGCGCGCCGGAAGCTCTGCAACGCGATACCCCGAACAACTGGGCGTTGACTGCGGGCGGTGTGGTAGTGCTGATCTCCGCCGCGTTGGTGCTGCTGTTGGGTGTCTACCCACAGCCGCTGATTACGCTGGTGCAGATGGCGCAGCCGATGTTCTGATAGGCATCAAGGCAGTAAAAAAAGGTCGCTTCGGCGACCTTTTTCTATTGGGGCGGGGCAGGGGACGGGTGAGAGAATCAGCCTGGGTTATTTTTAAACGATGCTTCCAGCGCCTGCACGACGGCGCGCACCCGCGCAGCGCGCTGCAGGTCGGGGTGCAGCACCAGCCAGATATCCACCCAGTCCTTATTTTCCGGGAAGATGCGCACCAGATCCGGATCCTTATCCGCCAGGAAGGAGGACAGCAGACCAATCCCCAAACCGCTCCGTGTCGCCGAGCGCAGCAGCAACTGTGAATTGCATTGCAAAACGACGTTGGGATCGATCAGCGCCTCGCCACAGAAATTATTCCAGTGACGCGGCACCAGTTCGCGCGGAAACATCAGCAAATCGTGGCCGCGCAGGTGATCGCCTTTGGTTGGCAGACCGTGTTTATCGAGATAGTCTTGCGTCGCGTACAGCCCCATTTCGATGGTCGCCATGCGCTTGATAATCAGCTCATCAGAATCGGGCCGTGCGCCACGGATCGCCAGATCCGCGCCGCGATAAGAAATATCGGAGATATTAACCGCCGTCAGCAGTGTGACGGTGATTAATGGGTGCTGCTCACGCAAATCCTTCAACGCCGGAATGACAAAGGCCTCGGCCATGGTGTCGGTGGTGGCGATGCGCACGTTACCGCACAGGCTGTCGTCGCCGCTGGTGGCCTTGCGGCCAATTGCCTGCACCGAGTTTTCCATATTCATTACGTCCGCCAGCATTTCCTCGCCCAGCGGGCTGAGGGAAAATGATTTCGGCGTGCGGATAAACAGCTTCGATCCCAGGTTTTCTTCAAAAGCGGTAATGCGCCGGCCGACAGTGGCCTGGTCGACGTGTAGTTCATTGGCGGCTTTTCGTAAAGTACCGCAGCGTGCTACTGCCAGGAAGAAGCGTGCGTCATCCCAATTCATCATGCCATTTCCTTTGTACAGGCTTATCGGTCTTATCAGTGTTCATTCTCGCGCAGCCGCTTTGGCTCTGGTTTTGGCTGCAAATGAAGCCCACGTATCATAATTATTTATTATGTTTCAGGATATGAATAAATGCATCAATGTGAAGCAGTTTTGCATCTTTATTTTTACTAAACAATCTTTATGCTTATCAACGTTTATGCTGTGATCTGGCGCACATTTTTGTATCAATGTTACCCTAACGCGTAAGCAGATGCGCATGAGAGCCTGTCTCTGTGGGCTAACCGCCTGGTGGGATTGACTCTGAATCAGGTTGGCCCACCACGACTGGACATGAAAAATGGAGTCTCACGCAGAGAAGTTATACACCCCCGTAGCACTGGCAACTGCGGACGGTATCAGGGTTATTGCGACGCCTGGCGCGAAAGCGGCAGAGAGAAGCAACGCTGATGTGATTATCCAGGGTCTTGAAGCACGCGGCATTCAATACATATTCCTGGTACCGGGCAAGCTCGTATACCCACTAATTAAATCCATTGAACATTCCGGCATGACCGGCATCGTCGGCGCTCATGAAACTGCCTGCGGTTTTATGGCCGATGGTTACGCCCGTGCCAGCCGCAAGTTCGGCGTTTGTCTCGGCATCTCCGGCCCGGGCACCATGAATTTCCTGCCGGCGATGGCTGCGGCTCAGGCCGATAAGATCCCGGTGCTGTATCTGGCCGGCGGCATCGCGACCTATCATGAAGCGCAGGGCGCTTTTCAGGACGGCAGCAATAGCGGCATCGATGAGCTGACTATCGTCAAACCTCTGCTTTCCGCCGCCATCGAAGTGAAAAATAATCTGACGTTGCAGCATGAACTGCGGCGCAGTTTGTCTTGCCTGAACACCCAGCGTAAAGGCCGTGCTTATTTAAGCGTACCGGTCGACATGCAAAAGAAAGCGGTGGCCGGCAATCATGCTGCAGATCCACAGCGCACACCACAGTGCCGCGAAGCGGCGATCGACCAGCAAGGGTTGGATCAGGTGCTGGACGATTACCTGCTGCGCGGCTTAAAAGTTGCCTGCCTGGTGGGCAACCGCATGAATAACCCGCAGGATGCCGAACTGCTGCTGCGCCTGGCGGAGAAGTATCGTATGCCGGTCGCCACCACGCTGTCCGGCAAGGGGGCGTTCCCTGAAGGGCACGAGCTGGCGCTTGGCCTGTATGGATTCGCCGGCCATACTCGTGCGGTGGAAACCATCAACGGCGATGACGTGGACGTACTGCTGGTGCTGGGATGCGACCTTAGCCAGCGTGACAGCCTGAACTGGAACCCGCGGCTGCACGGCACCAAAACGCTGGTGGTGATTGACGAAGACTTTGACAAGGTCAGTTCGCACTATCAGCCGGACATGCAGATTTTCTCCAGTCTGACCGGCGGGGTACAACACCTGCTGGATGCGGTCAGCGACGACGACGCGCACCTGGCCGGCATCAAGGCGCTGCGCGATGGCTGGCTTGAACAGGTGCGTCAATTGCCGCTTGAACAGCAACTGCCTGACTTGCAGGCGCGCCAGGCCGCAGGTGAAGCCAACATGTATCCCGGTGATGTCATCAAACGCATCCGCAGCCGCATGGACGAGGACACCAACGTGGTGGTTGACTCCGGGGCGCACCGTATCTTTATGGCCCACCACTGGCTGGCCAGCGGGCGCGGTGATTACCACACCTCAAGCTCCCTGGCGCCGATGGGCTGGGCGATATGCGCCGGTATTGGCATCAAACTGGCGGCACCGCACCGCGACTGCGTGGTGGTGACCGGTGACGGCTGCATGCTGATGCATGGCATGGAGATCCAGACCGCCGCTCGTTATCAGGTCAAAATGACCTTTGTCGTCATGAACAACAGCGCCCACGGTGCCATGCATATCGACACGCTTCAGAACCGTGGCGTATCGGCTGATTACACCGCTCTGCCGAGCCACGACTGGAAGTCCTTCGCCAACAGCCTGGGCGTTGCCTCCGCGAAGACGACGACGCTGGAGGAGCTGGACGAGGCGCTGGCCGCCGCAGCCGAGTACGCGGGTCCGTTCCTGATCGAAGTGATAGTAGGAAATCATGTCGCACCCAATCGATACTATGCCGAGAGCATCGTAGAATACGAACAGCGTATCAAAGGGTTGTAAGGACGCGCTCCAGAGGCCGTCGTTAATTATCCTTTGTATCACGCCATTTCTGTTCTTATTCACAGAGTCATGGAGCGATAACAATGTATAAATTGATACTTCTGGCATTAACGATGGCATTTCAGGGGAGCGCGCTGGCTGCTGAAGATCACGGCGAAGGGATCAGCAAAGAAACCCTGCTGAAAACCGAAACCTCGTGGGAGGGCACGCCGTACGGGCAGTATCCGACCGGCGCCCCTCAGATCACCATGTTGAAAGTGACGGTGGAGCCGAACAAGGTGCTTGCCTGGCATACCCACCCGTGCATCAGTGCGGTGTATATGACCGGCGGCAGCGTTTCTCTCACGGTAAAAAAAACCGGCTTGAAGCACACCTTTAAGCAAGGGGATTCCTTTACCGACACGGTAGATATCGTTCATCAGGGCGTTTCTGGCGATAAAGGGGCGGAGATGCTGGTGTTCTTCGCTTGCGCCGACAACAAACCACTGACGGTGAAAACCGCCGAATAATAGTGTCTTTCAAGCTGCGGCGTTGTTGACTGCACAGCCCGTAGGGGGCGAATATATTCGCCCCGTTTGATACGGGTGCAGCATACGGAGGCGCTGGTCCAATCTGGGGCAGCCTGGCCGTACAGGGTATAGATCATTTTTTGCCGCCCGTTTGGGTCGCATTCCGAGGAAATCATGGTTGCTTTGTGGATGGTCGTCGCCAGCGGGTTTTTCGCGCTGATGGGGGCCAGTGTTAAACTGGCTTCGGCCAAAGTCGGCTTTTTCGATATTATTTTTTATCGTTCGTTTATTAACGTACTGATCGTCGCCGCGCTGATTAAGGTTAAAAATCTCGGTTTCCGCACGCAGCACCTCGGTTTGCATATGAAACGCGCCGCCATCGGCAATGCGGCGATGTATTGCGGCTTTTATTCGCTTATCCACCTGCCGATCGCCACCGCCACCACGCTGGGTTACACCAACCCGATCTTTCAATCGGCGATCGCCTTCGTTACCTCCAAAGGCCAGTTGACCGGCAAACTGCTGTTTTCCGTGCTGTTGGGGTTTATCGGCATACTGGTGTTGCTGCGCCCGGACACGCCGAATGGCGAGTATGTCGCTACTCTGATTGGCCTCTTATCCGGCCTGCTGACCGCGCTGGCCTATTTCAATGTCGGTAAACTGGTGCGCAGTGGCGAGCCGGAGCTGCGGGTGGTGTTCTATTTCTCGCTGGTGGGCACGGTGATTGGCTGTGTGATGACTGCGGTGGTGGGCTTCACTGCCCTGGACAGCGCCATGATGCTGTGCGTAGGCGCTATCGGCGTATTCGGCAGTTTGGGGCAAATCACCATGACCCGCGCTTACGGAAGCGGCAATGCGGTGATTGTCAGCATCCTGTCCTACAGCACCATTATTTTCTCTACGCTACTCGGTTATCTGCTGTTTGGCGAAAAGCTGTCTTATATTGCTGCAGCCGGTATGGCGTTGATTATTCTTTCCGGCGCATTGGCCATTTTGAAACGCAGCCCGGCGAAAGCCTCGAAGGCTGCGGCAGTTTAACCACAAAGGAGAGAGACAATTGGATGTAAGCCCAGCCAGGGAACTGGCACGTTATGGACTGTATGGCATTGTGGCGACCGTCGGTATGGACCTGGTCAATTTTATTGCCGCGTCCGCCGGGATTATCAGTAAACTGAACCTGGTTTTTATCGGTAATTTAGCCAATCAATGGTGGCATGGGCAATTCCTGTTCCTGCGGCCTGGCGATATTCCCCCGGCGCCGCACGCATTATTATTGGGCTACAGTGCGCATTATTTTGCCGGTATCTTCCTGGCGCTTCTTTTTTATTATTTTGTTTTTTCCGTTTATCACCCGCGCAGCGGTGCCCTATGCCGGGCCGTTATTTATGGCCTGGTTTGTTCGCTTATATCGCTATGTTTAATTTATCCCTCGGTAGGATTGGGCTTTTTCGGCAGCGCCACTAACGGCACAGGCCTGCTGGTGGCTAGTCTGGTCAACCATGTCGTATATGGTTTGGCCTTGGGTATTTGCGGCATTTGGCCGCGCCGACAGCCCGTTCGCGTGTTGCATTAAACGATCATATTTGCCCTGCTCATGCATTAATGAATCACTGTGATGCATTCTTGGCTATTTTTGCTCTTATACCCAAACGGTATGATGAACGCGTTTCCTGATTGAGTTTGGTTTTCAGGACAGAATGTTTATCCAGCTTGTTTCGGGAGAGAAAAATGTCTGAAGGTGTCGCTGTTAATCAAGCAGCTAAAACGAATTCGGGCACGTCGCATTTTGCCATTCTGCTTTTTTTAGCGCTGGCATTGATGTCTGCATTGCTTAATAGCAGTGCACCGACGCCGCTTTATCCGCTTTATCAACATGAATTGGGTTTAAGTTCGGTCAGCCTGACAATTATTTATGGCGCTTATGCGGCAGGGGTGCTGATTTCGCTGTTTGGCGTGGGCAATATGGCCGGCAAGGTGAAAGATCTGCGCAGCATGATTGTGCCGGCGCTGCTGGTGGTGTTAGCCGGCGCGCTGTTGTTTTCGATGGCCGATTCGTTTTTGATGATGTTTATGGCACGGTTGCTGGCCGGGATTGGGACCGGTGCGCTGACCGGGGCGGCCAATATTGCGCTGGTGCGTTTTGGGCCGAAAGATGGCGGTAAGAATGCGGCGCTGATCGCTACGCTGTCATTTACTCTCGGCCTGGCGTTGGGGCCGATTTTCAGCGGTGTGGCGCTGCAAACCGGATTCCATACTACTTCATTGCCCTTCATTATCATCATGGCGGTGGCGGCAGTAGCCGCGCTGGGCGTGATGCTGAAATGGCCGGGTGACGCTGTGGTTGTGCCGGTCAGCGGGGAGCCGGCGGCAAACGCCGTGCCGGAAAAGAGTTCGTTGGCGGACGGCCTGCGCGCCACGGGCGGCAAGTTCTTCTTGTGCGCCGGCGCGTTGTTCATCTGCTGGGCGGTCGCCGCCAGTATTCTGGCGATTGGCCCGAGCGTATCTGAAAAGCTGTTGGGCATGCAGAGCCGTGGCGTTTACGGTTACGTGATTGCCGTGTACCTGGTGATTGCCGGCATTAGCCAGATCCTCAGTCGCCGCATTAATGCGCGGCACTCGCTGATGTTTGGTTGCCTGGCGCAGGCGTTGTCGGTGGTGGTGTTCGCCGAGGCGATTCAGATCCACTCGCTGGGCCTGGCAGCCGCCGGGATGGTGATTGCCGGTTATGCCTACGGCGCCATTTTTGTCGGCAGCGCCACGTTGGTGAATCTGATTTCACCGAAGGCCAGCCACGCAAGACTGATTTCGCTGTTTTACGTTATTGCTTATATCGCCAACTGGGTACCCATCCTGTTGGGGGTAGTGATCGACCATGCCAGCCTGCACCTGGCGGTCAACCTGTTATTTGTGGTCAGTACCCTGGTGTGCTTGATTCTGAGCTTCATGGTGACCCGCGCGGGCTTCCCGCGCTGATACCCGCCGCTTGTAAAGCCACCGCGTGGTTGGCTGCAACTTGATGTTCATAGGGTATAAGAAAGAATACTTTAGCCACGCAATGTGGCGAACGATTTCCCTGGTGTTGTTGTGTGTCATTTCCAGCGTGCTTGCCACGCTGGTTTTTTTTGTGACAAATTCCACAAGTCTGTAATTTCCATTTCTCTCATTGCATATTTTTTGTGATTTTTATCACATAAATTTGCCGATTTTCGAGTACACTGCGCGCTTTCTTTTCTGCCGGGTCGATTTATGAACGTTATTTTCGCCATTGCTGTCACTACCGGAATTCTGTCCGGCGTCTGGGGATGGGTTGCCGTCAGCCTGGGGCTGATCGGCTGGGCCGGCTTCCTCGGTTGCACCGCCTATTTCGCCTGTCCGCAGGGCGGGCTGAAAGGGTTGTTGATCAGCACGCTGACCAGCTGTAGTGGGGTGTTTTGGGCGATGGCGATTATTCACGGCAGCGACCTGGCGCCGGGTTGGAGCATGCTCGGCTACTTGCTGACCGGTATAGTGGCCTTCCTGATGTGCATTCAGGCCAAACAGCAGTGGTTGGGGTTCGTGCCCGGCACCTTTATCGGCGCTTGCGCGACCTTTGCCGGCGGGGGCGACTGGCCGCTGGTGACGGCCTCTTTACTGGTGGGGCTGGTGTTTGGTTACGCGATGAAAAACAGCGGGCTGTGGCTGGCGGCGCGCAGCGAGAAGGCGAAAATGCCTGACGTGGCTACCGCGCATTCAAATAGTGCCGCCGAGTGAAATACGGTAGTGCAGGTCAACGCGCTCAATGCATGGCACCCCTTTTATGCGTTTTAGCAGGATCTCGGTGGCTACCTTGCCGATATCAAAGCGGGGAGTAATCACGCTGGCGATGCCCGGTGTGGTGGCTTTGCCGATATCCAGACCGTGAAAGCCTGACAGAGCGATGTCCTGCGGGATCTTCAACCCAAGCCGCAGGCACTCCTGCAACACGCCCACCGCCAGATCGTCGTTAGTGCAGAGTATGCCGTCCAGGTCAGGATAAAGCCGACGCGCCATCGCCAGCATATCGGAACCGACCGAGACCGATGAAACCTTATGCGGTGTGATCTGGCATGGGGGCAACCCCTGATTTTCCATCGCCCGGCAATAGCCCTGAAAGCGTTTCAAGTCGCGTGCATCGGACATGGCACCGAAATAGACCACCTGGCGTTTACCGCTGGCAAGCAGCGCTTCGGTCATGTCATAACCCGCCTGATAGTTATCGAACCCCACGGCAATTCGCCCTGCCGGCCCTTCAAGATCCATCACTTGCGCCACCGGGATTTTTGCCGCCGTCAGGTACTTTTCCGCCCGCAAAGTGTGTTGCGAATCGGTAAGGATCAGCCCGGCGATCGGGTAGGCCAGCAACTGGACGATGTGTTCTTCCTCGCGCTCGCGGCTGTAGTCATAGTTCACCACCAGCGTTTGATAACCCTGCTCCAGAGTGACGGATTCGATGCCGGCCAGCAGATCGGCAAAGATCTGGTTGTTGAAGGAGGGGACTAACACGCCGATGCGCGGTTTTTGGTTGGAACGCGCTTCATCCGTGTCGGTGAAGTTCACCTCTTTCATCACGTCGGCGATGCGCGCGGCGGTGTCGGCCGCCACCTTTTCCGGCGTACGCAGATAGCGGCTGACGGTCATTTTGGTCACACCGGCGAGCAGCGCGATATCTTGCAGCGTAACGCGTTGGTTCTTCATTCTGGAGCCTTAGCAGGGTGGGGGCGGAGAAATCGCGGATAACCCCATGTTAGCAAATCGATTTGGTGATAACAATCGACGTAATAAAGTATAAAAATCCTATTTATCAATGGAATATGTCAATTGTCTGGCCTGTGCGACTGCGCGGCGTCACGTTAAAGGTAACAGCTTTTAGTAACATGATTTTAAGTGATGCAGCTCACGTTTTTGCCGGCGGCAATCCGGTGAGATAGGCGCCTGTTCTAACTGAATGACAGGGATCGGGGAACCTCATGAACAACTTATTTTCGCTGGATAATAAAAAAATACTGATTACCGGCGCGTCGCGGGGCATTGGTTTTCTGCTGGCGCGCGGGCTGGCGCAGTACGGCGCGCACATTCTGGTCAACGCCACCAGCCGGGAAAACGCGCAGCGCGCGGTGGATGCGCTGCGGCGTGAAGGCTTCAGTGCCGATGCCGCCCCTTTTGACGTGACCGACTCGCAGGCCATTCATGCCGCCATTGAGCAGATTGAGGCGGAAATGGGCGGGATTGATGTGCTGATTAACAACGCCGGTATCCAGCGGCGCCATCCCTTTACCGAATTCCCGGAAAAAGACTGGGACGACATTATCGCCGTCAATCAGAAAGCGGTATTTATGGTGTCGCAAACCGTGGCGCGCCATATGGTGCAGCGCCAAAGCGGCAAAATTATCAACATCGGCTCGATGCAGAGTGAGCTGGGGCGCGACACCATTACGCCCTATGCCGCCTCCAAAGGTGCGGTGAAAATGCTGACGCGCGGCATGTGCGTGGAGCTGGCGCGTTACAACATTCAGGTCAACGGCATCGCGCCGGGCTATTTCAAAACCGAAATGACCCAGGCGTTGGCGGACAATCCGGAGTTTACCGCCTGGCTGACCAAACGTACCCCGGCCGCACGCTGGGGCGATCCGCAGGAGTTGATTGGCGCGGCGGTGTTTTTGTCGTCCAAAGCTTCGGACTTTGTTAATGGCCACTTGCTGTTTGTCGATGGCGGCATGTCCGCTGCGGTATAACGGTCTGTTCAACGGAAAATCATGATGAAAATTCAAACCCGGTCCTGTGTGGTCAACGGCAAATATGACGTGGCGGTGGTGGAGCAGGAGGTGGAATATCAGGGAAACGGCACGCTGGTGAAAATCACTCGTGGCGGAATATGCGGTTCAGATCTGCATTATTACCAGGAAGGTAAGGTCGGCAGTTTTCAGGTGCGTCAGCCGATGGTGCTTGGCCATGAGGTGATCGGCGAAGTGGTGGCCAGCGATTCGGCGCTGCTGACACCGGGCCAGAAAGTGGCGCTGAACCCCAGCAAGCCATGCGGGCAGTGCAAGTATTGTCTGGCGAATCAGCAAAACCAATGTACCCAAATGCGTTTTTTCGGCAGCGCGATGTATTTCCCGCATGTTGACGGCGCTTTTACCCAATACAAGGTGGTCGATAGCGCGCAGTGCATTGCGTTCGACGCCGATCGCGATGAAAAGGTGATGGTGTTTGCCGAACCCTTGGCGGTGGCGATCCACGCCGCGAAGCAGCCCGGTGAAGTCAAAGGGAAAAAGGTGTTCGTGTCCGGCGTCGGTCCGATAGGCTGCTTACTGGTAGCGGCGCTGAAGGCGCTGGGTGCAGGTGAAATTGTCTGCGCCGATCTCAGCCCGCGTTGCCTGAATATTGCCGGGGAAATGGGGGCCGACGTCCGTTTGCACGCCGCCGACGACGATTTCAGCGGTTATCTGCAGGACAAAGGGTATTTTGATATCGCTTTTGAGGTTTCCGGCCATCCGTCGTCTTTACAGCGTTGTCTGGAAATCACCCGCGCCAAAGGGACGGTGGTGCAGGTGGGGATGGGCGGCAGTTTCCCGGATTTCCCGCTGATGCTGCTGATTGCCAAAGAGCTGAACCTGCTGGGATCGTTTCGTTTTGTTAAGGAGTTCTCGTTGGCGGTGGCCTGGCTGGCCGAAGGGACAGTCGATCCGCTACCGCTGCTTTCCGCCGAGTTCGATAACCGGCAACTGGCGCAGGCGCTGGAGTTTGCCGGTGACAAGAGCCTGGCTGCCAAGGTGCAATTAGTGTTCTGATTTTAGCCGATAGTCTGATGGCGTGGACCAACGATCCTTGTCTATAGTTAAGAACCGTTTAATTTTTTAACCACGGAGAATTTAACATGGCGAGAAATACGGATGCGGATCAAACCACGCTGGATGACGATCTGAGAATGCTGAGTGACACGCTGGAAGAAGTGTTGAAGTACTCCGGCGATCGCGCCGATCAGGCCTATATCGATATCAAGGCCCACGCGGAACAGGCGCTGAGCGAAGTAAAGTCGCGGCTGACTGACACCACCGAATCCTACTATGCGCGGGCCAAGGATGCCGTATGCCGCACTGACGGCTACGTGCGCGAAAAACCCTGGCACAGCGTCGGTATTGGCGCCACGGTCGGTTTGGTGCTTGGTTTGTTGCTGGCGCGCAAATAACGGCCTGTTGAAGTTGGGCGCGGCAATCGCCGCGCCCCCAATATTTACTGCCCCAGCGTGACCTCCACCTGATGGACCTTCCCATCGTCAACCAGCGTTATCGCTGCCTCAGGCTGTTTTTCACCGTCCACAGTGACCAGCGCCTCGCCCTGACCCTGACGGATCGTCAACCGATATTCGCTGCCGCCTTCGCGGTAGTTCAGCGTTACCTGCGGCCAGTCTGCAGGCAGACGGGTATTGACGGTCAGCCGATCGCCGTGGCGTTTCACTCCCAGCAGGGATTCGACGATTAACCGGTACATCCAGCCGGCGGAACCGGTATACCAACTCCAGCCGCCGCGGCCGACATGCGGTGCCACCGCGTAGATATCGGCGGTGACCACGTAAGGCTCGACCTTGTAACGTTCGGCGGCGGTGCTGTCCAGGCTATGGTTGATGGGGTTAATCAGTGCCATCAATTCCCAGGCGCGTTCGATATTGCCCATTTCGGCAAAGGCCATCACCGCCCAGACCGCACCGTGGGTATATTGGCCGCCGTTCTCGCGTACGCCGGGCAGATAGCCGCGAATATAACCCGGGTTTGGACCGTTGCCGTCGAACGGCGGCGTCAGCAGTTTGATCAGGCCGGCCTGGTTGTCGACCAGGTGTTTATCCAGCGACTGCATTGCCTGCAGGCTGCGCGGTTTATCCCCGGCGCCGGACAGCACCGACCAGCTTTGGGCGATGGCATCGATACGACATTCCGCCGACTCATGGGAGCCCAGCGGTTCCCCGCTGTCAAAGTAGCCCCGACGATACCATTCGCCGTCCCAGGCGTGGTCACGCAGATTGTCGCGCAAGGTGGCGGCCTGTTGGCGGCACAGCGTCGCCAGTTCCTTGTCGTTGCGGGCGGTTGCCAGTTCGCCATAACGTTGCAGAATATGGAACAGGAAGAAACCCAGCCACACGCTTTCGCCGCGCCCCTCCAGGCCGACCATATTCATGCCGTCGTTCCAGTCCCCGGCCCCCATCAACGGCAGGCCATGCTCGCCGAAGTTCAGCCCGTGTTTCAACGCGCGCACGCCGTGCTGATACAGGGTTTCCTGCGTCGCGCTCAGCGCCGGCTGTTCGTAGGACGATTCCTCGCCCGGCGCCAACTTGCGTGCCTCCAGGTAATTCACCGGTTCCTCCAGAATGCTGCGATCGTCGGTGGCGTCCAGGTAGTGACAAATCGCCAGCGGCAACCACAGATAGTCATCCGAACAGAGCGTGCGAACGCCGTTGCCCTGCGGCGGATGCCACCAATGCTGCACGTCACCTTCGACAAACTGGCGCGATGCGCACAGCAGGATCTGTTGGCGCAGGCGTTCAGGGGCGGCGTGGGTCAGCGCCAGCGTATCCTGCAGTTGATCGCGGAAGCCAAAGGCGCCGCCGGATTGGTAGTAGCCGCTGCGCGCCTGAATGCGGCAGGAGAGGGTCTGGTACAGCAGCCAGCCGTTGGCCAGCAGATCGACCGCCGGCTGCGGCGTGCTTATCTGCACTTTGTTGAGCATGCCGTCCCAATGCGCCGCTACCTGCTGCAACTCATTTTGCAGTGCCTCTTCTTGCAGGTATTTTTGCAGCAGCGCTTCGGCCTCATCGGCATTTTGCCCCAGACCGAGGGCGAACACGAAGCTGCGCTGATCGCCATCGATCAGGCTGATCGCCGATTGCACGGCACCGCAGGGATCCATGCCGGCGCCTACTTTGTCGGATAAGCGCCGCAGCTTCAGTACCGCTGGGCTGGCCAGCGAGCCGTTGCGGCCAATGAATTCGCGCCGATCGCCGCTGACTGAACAATGCGCGCCGGAGACGCCGAAGAAGGCGGTGCGTTCGGATCCGTTGCCACCGTAGTGATTGGTGGCGAGGATGCCGCAGCCGCTTTCGGGCGTTGCCGCCTGCGTGACGATGTGCATGGCCGTTTTCTGCCGCAGATCGCCGAGGATAAATTCCACATAACCGGTAGCCGATAGCTTGCGCGTGCGTCCGGAGGTGTTGGTCAACGTCAGCAGGAACAGTTTCACCGGCGCCTCTTTGGCGACCAATACGGTGAGCTGGCTGTCGATACCGCTTTCGCGATGATCGAACACGCTGTAACCGAAGCCGTGGCGTGTCAGATAGTGGCCGCGACCCCGGGTGGGCAGCGGTGTGGGCGACCAGAAGTGGCCGCTCTCTTCGTCACGCAGATAGAAGGCTTCGCCGCTGCGGTCGCAGATGGGATCGTTTTCCCAAGGCGTAAGGCGGTATTCGTGGGCGTTTTCGTACCAGGTGTAGGCCTGGCCGCTTTCCGAGACAACCGAGCCGAACATCGGGTTGGCCATGACGTTTGACCAG
Organism: Serratia sp. TSA_7; assembly: GCF_052692135.1. Taxonomy (NCBI): domain Bacteria; kingdom Pseudomonadati; phylum Pseudomonadota; class Gammaproteobacteria; order Enterobacterales; family Yersiniaceae; genus Serratia; species Serratia sp. TSA_7. Next base: position 532,728 of record NZ_JBQZFU010000002.1, on the reverse strand, counting down.
GGCGCAGGGGTGATCTTGCTCTCGTTCATGGCGATCACATATTCACGACCATCCTCCGAAAAGCCGCCGAGGCCGTTATAGAACTGCAGCGCGTCAATGGCGGGCAACTGCGGCGAATGCAGGTTGCGCGGCAGGTTGTTCACCGTCGCCAGTTTCGACGAGGCGGTGACCGGCGACAGCGGTTGCTGCTGGATCTGCGGCAGTTGCAGCCGTTGGTTCAGCTGTTCATTCAACCCGCCGCGCCGATCGTCGAGGTAAATACGCGCCACGCTGAGCAACAGACGGTGATCTTCCGGTGACATATGCTCGCTGGTGCGCACGAAAATGCCGCCCGGTTTATCGGTTTGGGTTGATTCCATACCGGCGGCGATCAGGCCCATTATCTGGTTTTGCAACTCCTGGCGGTAGCCGCCGGCGTCCTCGTTAAGGATCACCAGATCCACCTGCAGCCCTTTCAGTCGCCAGTAGTTGTGCGCCTGAATCAGCTGCTGCACCAGCCCGATGTTCTCGCCATCGGTCACCGTCAACAGCACGATCGGCAGATCGCCGGAGATCGAATGCCCCCACAGCCCCGACTGGCCGCGGCGATTTTGGATGATTTCGCTGCCGGCAGCCCGCATTTCCTGCGCCGGGAACACCACTGCGCTCGCCAGACGGTTGAACAGGTTGGCATCTTCCTCATTGGCGTTCAACTGGCGCAATACCACCTGGCTGTGCGACCAGGCCAGTTCGAACACGCGGTCCGCCAGATGGCGATCGCGGTATTTTTCCAGCATGGCCAGGCTGCTGACGCGGTCTTCGCAAACACCGTAGAAAATATCCAGCGTCAGCGGCACGTTAGGCTCCAGCACCACGCGCTGGCGGATAGCGATAATAGGATCGATGACCGGCCCGGCGCTGTTGGTCAACGGCGTATTCTGATACAGCGCCTGTGGGTTGGCCGGGGTGCGGCCACGGCCGATAAACTTGGCGCGATCGGTTTCGAACGAGGTCTGGCTGGAGCGGCCCTGTACCGTCATCATATGCAGCAGCCACGGGCATTTCTCGTTTGGCTCGCGCGGGCGGCGGTGACACAAAATGGCGTCTTGATCCGGCAGCAGTTCGGTCTGAACGAACAAATTGCTGAACGCCGGGTGAGCCAAATCGTTGCCGGCCGGCGCCAGCACCACTTCCGCATAGCTGGTGATTTCGATGGTGCGCGACTGTTTACTGCGGTTCACCAGGGTGATGCGCCGCAGCTCGATATCGTCCTCCGGCGACACCACAACCTGCGTTTTGACCGACAGTAAACCCTGACGGCGCTGATATTCGGCACCGGCATCGTTGAACACCGCGCTGTATCCCTTGGCAGCGCCCCCGATCGGTTGCCAGGTGTTGCTCCATACTTCGCCGGTTTGCGGATCGCGCAGGTAACAGAAGGCTCCCCAATTGTCGCAGGTAGCGTCCTCGCGCCAACGGGTCAGGGCCAGGTTTTGCCAGCGGCTGTAACTGCCGCCGGCTTGGGTCAGCATCAGGTGATAGTTGGCATTGGACAGCAACTGCACTTCCGGGATCGGCGAATCCACCCGGTTGAACTCACGTGCAATGAAGCTGGCCGGGGTAATGGTGCCCTCATGGGTTTCGAAATGGCGGCGGGTGCTGTACAGCTCAACCGCATCCGGCACCCGTTCTTGCAGCAACAGGCGCGTCGACTGGAAGGCGGGATAATCCGCGAAGCGCGCCACCATAGGTGCATCCAGCAGCAGATGGGACAGGGCGAGGAAGCTCATGCCCTGATGGTGCGCCATATAGGAGCGGATGATCACGTACAGCTGGCCGCGGCTGAGGCGCGCTGTGGTGTAATCCAGCGCTTCGTAAAACCCGTAGCGGCCTTTGGCGCCATTTTTTTCCAGAGCGACGAGGTTGCTGCAAGCGGCATCCGGATCGACAATCAGCGCCATCACCGTCGCGTAGGGGGCGACCACCATATCGTCGCCCAGCCCGCGACGCAGGCCCAGCCCCGGTACGCCAAAGGCGTGATACTGGTAGTTTTGATCGGCATCGAAGCCAAAATAGCCGGATTCGGAGATGCCCCAGGGCACGCCGCGCTCCTTGCCCCAGGCGATTTGCCGTTCCACCGCGGCGCGGCACATTTGCACCAGCAGGGAGTCGGGGTAGGCCGGCATTACCAGTTGCGGCATCAGGTATTCAAACATCGAGCCGCTCCACGACATCAGCGCCGGCTCATTTTCGATCACGGTAAACAGTCTGCCGAGTGCAAACCAACTGCGTTGAGGCACTTGGTTAGTGGCGATGGCGACATAGTTGGTCAGGCGAATTTCCGAGGCCAACAGATCGTATTTACTGCTGTCCATGCGGTTTTGATCGCAGTTAAAGCCGACGGACAGGAAATGGGTCGATTCGTCATACAGGAAGTTGAAGTCCATCTGCGCCATTTTTTCCAGCCGCTGCTGGAGGCTATACAACTGCGCCAGCCGTTCCTGAGCCAATGCGCCGGCGGCGTCAAGCAGGCTTTGCTGCTCTGCTGACAGCATCAGCTGTGCCGGCGGATTGGCCAGCCAGTGCAGGCTTGGCGCCGGCTCCATCTCGGGTACGCTGTCGCTCAGCCAGCCGAACCACAGCGCCCATTCCGCGCAGAGTTCGTTGAGTTGCTGATGCAGGGCGCCGGCCCAGCGTTTGGTTTCTTCGCCGTGATTCAGCGCCGGTTCCTGCAACCCGTTGCTGTAGTTGCGCATGGCGTTCAGTTCGGCCTGCAGCGCGGTGGGATGGCTGTTTAACGCTTGTTCAAAATGGTTACGCAACTTCGGCAGGTTTTTGTGGGCGGCCTCTCCCCAATGCTGTTCCAGCAGTTGCAGGCTGTCGCCAAGCCCGGCCAGCACTAATTGCGGGCTGATGACCGGCTGGTGAGCCAGCGCGGGCAGGCCGGCGCTGAGCGTCAGCAGGTGACCGGCCAGATTGCCGCTGTCTACGCTGGAAATATAGCGCGGGTTCAGCGGTTCCAGGGTACGGGTGTCGTACCAGTTGTACAGGTGACCGCGATAGTGCTCCATGCGGTCCAGCGTGTTGAGTGTCAGCTCGGTGCGCCGCAGCGCCTCGCTGAGCGTCAGATAGCCGAAATCATAGGCGGTGAGGTTGGCCAGCAGCGACAGCCCGATATTGGTCGGCGAAGTGCGGTGCGCCACCACCGGTTCCGGTATTTCCTGATAGTTATCCGGCGGCAGCCAGTTTTCCTGCTGATTGACGAAGGTATTGAAGAAGTCCCAGGTTTGGCGGCTGGTGTGGCGCAGGAAGCGGCGCTGTTCGTCGTCGAGCGCGGTTTTACTGCGCTGCGGTTCATGGCTGAGATAGCACAGCAGGAACGGTGCCAGGCACCACAGGGTGGCGAAGGGCAACGTGATAAACAGCGCCATCGGATTATGCAGATAGCTAAACAGCAGCAACGCCACACCGGCCAGCGGATTGATCCACATCGCCCGGTAAAAGTTTGCCAGGGTAACCTGCTGGCGGGCGCCGGATTGAGCGTAGCTGGTCCACTCTTGCAGGTTGCGTTTGCTGATCAGCAGGCGCCACAGGGTAATGGCGATCGCTTTCAGGCTGTACAGCGCTTCATGCGGCAGCGTCGCCAGCCGCAGGCCGACTTGAGCCAGCCGATGCAGCGAACCGTTCATCGCCAGTCGCAGATGCTGCAGGAAGGGCCTGCGGGGTGGTTTGCGGACAACATCCTGCAACAGCGCCAGCAGGGTAGGCAACAGCAGAATGATGGTGAAGACCGCCAGCCAGTAACGGGTGTTCGGCAGCCAGACAAAACCGCAAAACAGCAGCAACAGCAGGCTGGGCGACGTCAGGCTGCGGCGCAGGTTATCGAACAGCTTCCAGCGTGACAGGGTGCTCAATGGGTTGGCGGTGCGGGTGCCGTCTTCGGTTTTTACCCGTGGCAGCAGCCAGTTGAGCAGTTGCCAGTCGCCGCGGATCCAGCGCGTGCGGCGCGCCACGTCCACCAGATAATTGCTGGGATACTGTTCGTACAACAACACGTCGCTCAGCAGGCCGGAGCGGGCGTAGCAGCCTTCCAGCAGATCGTGGCTCAGCACCAGATTCGGCGGGCAGGTGCCTTTGAGGCTGTGCGAGAACACGTCGACATCGTAGATGCCCTTGCCGATAAAGGATCCTTCGCCAAACAGATCCTGGTAGATGTCCGAAGCCATTAACGTGTAGGGATCGTTGCCCGGCGTGCTGCTGCACAGCGCCGCGTAGCGGCCCTGACCGTAACTCGGTATTTCTTCCGCCATGCGCGGCTGCAGGATGGCGTAGCCTTCCACCACCCGCTGTTGGCGCGCGTCGTACTGCGGTTGATTAAGTGGATGCGCCATGGCGGCAATCAATTGGTGGGCGCTTTCGCGCGGCAATACGGTGTCGCTGTCGAGAGTGATGACGTATTTCACGTTTTTCAGCACTTCCAACCCGACGCCAACCTGGGTGCAAAAAGCGTTGCCCCGGTTGCGCAGCCAGTCGTTCAGCGCATTCAACTTGCCGCGTTTGCGTTCCAGCCCCATCCATATGCCCTGTTTTTCATTCCACTCGCGGTCGCGGTGAAACAGGAAAAAGTGGCTGGGGCCTTCACAGGGATAGCGGCCGTTGAGCGCATCCATTTGCTGACAGGCATAGGCCAGCAGATTGGCATCGTCCGCGTGCTGCTTTTGTGGCGCATCGTTGAAGTCGGTGAGCAGGGCAAAGTGCAGATGTTTCATTGCGTTGCCCAGATAATAGACCTCAAGTGCGTTGATCAGCTTATCGACGCCGCTTTTGCTGCCGATCAGCGTCGGTATCACCACCAGGGTGCGGAACTCGGCGGGAATACCGCAGGAGAAATCGAGCCTCGGCAACGGCTGCGGCGTGCGGCTGCGGGTGGTGACCTCGCTAAGCAGGTTCAGCACGAACTGACTGACTACCGCCGCCATCGGGAAGAACAGCAGCGCCAGCCCCCAACTGATGCCGGTACTGTAGGCATGACGCAGCAATTCCGCACAGATGGCGGTGGTGATCAGGCTCAGGCTGCCTAACCAGGAAAGCAGCGGCGCCTGATTTAATGCATGGCGCAAGCGGGTAATGCGCCCGAGCCGAACCTCAAGCTGTTGTTCCAGCTCCGGTCGACCATCGTCAATCAGGTAGTAGCCAACGTGGTTGCGGCGCGGATCGCTGGACGGATCTTCGGCCGCCACCCGCGCCATATTCAGTACGTGCTGGGCGACCTGAACCTCATTGCGCGAGCAGTGGCGCGCCAGCATTTCGATCACGTGACGGTAGTGATCGCGGGTGTCGAAATGCATCAACGGGTAAACCCCCGCCGGATCATCGCGCAGGGTTTGATCGACCTGGCTCATGGTTTCGACAAACTCGGCCCAGTCCATTTCGCTGAGCTGGCGCAGGCCGGAAATGCTGTTGCTGACCGACAGTTGGCTGACGGCCAATTGCTGGTTAAAGCGGTGGATCAATTCAGCCGAGCTCAGGCTGACCTCTGCCAAACGCTGCTCAACCCAGGTGAGCGGCAGCGCCAGCATGGTGCCGTGGCCCTGTAAACGACGGACGAGCTCGGCGACAAAGGCGCTGGAACGCGGGGGATTGGAGCGCGCCATGTCGGCAATGACCACGATCAGGTTAGCCGGATCGTTTTCCGCCGATTCCAGCATTTTGGTCACCCAGCTGTCGGCCAGATTGCGCTCACTTTGCGCTTGCGCGACTTCAACGCTAACGCGTCGCAGATTCTCGATCAGAGCCAGACGCAGCATGCCGGGCAACGCCCAGAGCTCGCCCATCGTCAGATTGACTTCTTTTTGATAGGCGGCGATATAGCGCGTGAGGCTTTCGGCGTCCCAGCGGCCATCGCCGTGCGCAATGGCTTCGGCGGCCACGTCATAGATTCGCGGGCAGTTATAGGGTGCCGCCAACTGCGGCAGACCGCGGCCAAAGGTTTTCGGCAAATGGTGACGTACGACGCGAATTTGTTCTTCGATCAGATAGTAGTTATCGAGCAGCCATTCGCCGGCGGGGGTCATGCTGGATTTCTTGCCGTTGCTCAGTTGGTGGCAGCTTTCCGCCAGTATGCGTTCGTTTTCGTCCAACCGTTTCAGCAAAAAATAGGGGGTCTTGCGCGTCGCCAGCTTGTGTGAGCGCGCCAGGCGCTGACCATAGCGTTCCATTTGATCGACAGAAAACAGTTCTGCCTTGATGGTGCCTCCGTTGGTCTCGGGGGCGTTTTTATTACGCCGCAGCGGCAACGGTTTTATTTTTGCGGTTTTTCGTTGTTTTTTTAACCAATTGATTAGTATTTCTTTCACACAAAAGCTCCTTACATCTGGCCCAAGGGACAGCCGGTGAAACCGCCGGGAGATCGTGAACATCCTGTTTTTTACGCCGGGCAGATCTGACGTGGGTTCGCAGCAGGCAGGAACATGCTTTCTCAGTATAGTCGCAGAATGCCCGGTCGGCCGTTTTTTGAACTGATTGTTTAGATTTTATAAACAATTTTTGAGCGTGAACCTTGACTTAACGCCGCTATTTTTCCGCCGTTCAGCCTTGATTTACCGTATAATTCCCTACATTAAGTTTGGTTATTGAGGTGGCCGTGGAACAACTTTCGGGATTGCTGAGGCGATTGCGCCGGCAGCTTGAATCCCCTTTTCCCGTTGGGGGCGGTTTCCGCCAGTTTTCTCTTCTCGCGCCCGCATCGCTGGCCGCCACCTTACTGGAGTGGCTGGCAGCGCAGCCGGCATTCCCGCAGTTTTACTGGCGCCATCGCGACGGCCATGAAGAAGCGGCAGCCTGTGGCGAGTTGCGTCTGTTTACGCAAGCGCAAGAGGCGCAGGCATTTATCGGGGCGTATCGGGGCGCGCGCATATGGGGGCTGAACGCCTTTGACGGCGCTGCGCATTTATTCTTGCCACGTCTGGAAATTCTGAGCCGCGAAGGTGAAACCCAGCTAACGCTTAATCTGTTTTCTGAAAGTTCGCTGCGTGACGATGCGGACGCAGCCGGTCGTTGGTTGGAAAAGGTAGTGGCTGCACGGCCAATCGCGCCATTAAAGGCGGATGTGGGCAAGGTGCAGCATCAACCGGAACGTGCCGGGTGGGAAATCATGTTGCACGAAGCGCTGAAAGCGATCGATCGGCAACAGATGGAGAAGGTGGTGTTGGCGCGCAGCACGTTGCTGACGCTGGATGGCCCGCTGTCCGCGTCGGCGATGATGGACGCCAGCCGTAGGGTGAATCACCGATGCTACCACTTTATGCTGAGATTTGATGCACATTCCGCATTTCTCGGTTCCAGCCCGGAAAGGCTGTACCGGCGTAATGGCCTGCAACTGCTGACCGAAGCGTTGGCGGGCACCGTGGCCAATCATCCCGATCAACAGCGCGCGCAGGCGCTGGCGCAGTGGTTGCAGAACGACGCTAAAAACCGGCACGAGAACCTGCTGGTGGTGGACGATATCTGCCAGCGTCTGCAAGGGGGCGCCGGTTCGCTGGACGTGCTGCCGCCGGAAGTGGTGCGTTTACGCAAGGTGCAGCATTTGCGGCGCCGTATCGAAGGGCTGCTCAATCGCAGCGACGACGCCGATTGCTTGCAGCGGCTGCAACCGACGGCGGCGGTAGCCGGGTTGCCGCGTCAGGCAGCGCGCGAGTTTATCTTGCAACATGAACCTTTTTCCCGCGGTTGGTACGCCGGATCGGCCGGCTATCTTTCTTCTTCCCTCAGTGAGTTTTGCGTTGCGCTACGTTGTGCGCAGTTAGAGGAGAAAGAATTAAGGCTGTATGCCGGTGCCGGTATCGTGGCCGGTTCCGATGCCGCCGAAGAGTGGCAGGAGGTCGAAAACAAGGCCGCCGGGTTGCTGACCTTGTTACAGCCGACCAATACGGGCTGAATTTCCCTATTTATTATCCGGATTTATTGAGCGGCAGGGGCGGCGAGTGTAAACTACTCGTGATCTTTATGTTTGTTTTTTGTTCTAAATCAATAAATTGTCCGCCATAAAGTCACAGGGATATACGGCGTTTTTGCGCTGGCGCAAAAGTCGTAGAGATAACTACTCATATAATACAGAACATAATTTTTGGCACGCCGCCCAATGGCGGGCGTCAAAGGCTGATTCTGTTAACCGACTTGTGAGCGAATTATGTCGACAAGTGTTTTTAATCGCCGATGGGCAGCGTTGTTGTTGGAAGCGCTGGCCCGCCACGGAGTGCGGCATGTTTGTATCGCTCCGGGATCGCGCTCTACGCCGTTGACGCTGGCCGCAGCGGCTAACAGGTCTTTTATCTGCCATACCCATTTTGATGAACGCGGACTGGGCCATCTGGCGCTTGGCCTGGCGAAGGCATCACGGGAGCCGGTGGCGGTGATCGTCACTTCCGGCACCGCCGCCGCCAATCTCTATCCCTCGCTGATTGAAGCCGGGCTGACCGGTGAACGGCTGGTGTTTCTCACCGCCGATCGGCCGCCAGAGCTGATCAACTGCGGCGCCAACCAGGCGATCCGCCAAACCGGCCTTTATTCCAGCCATCCGGCGCTGAGCATCGAACTGCCGCGCCCGACGCCGGATATTCCCGCCAGTTGGCTGGCATCCACCGTCGACAGCGCCATGGCGCGCTTGCAGCACGGCGCTTTACACATCAACTGCCCCTTTGCCGAACCGCTGTACGGTGGCGATGAACAACACTACGCCGACTGGTCGGCGGCGCTCGGCGACTGGTGGCAAGGCAGCCAGCCCTGGCTGCGGGAAATGGATCCCCATGCGGTGCTGAAACAACCGGATTGGTTCTCCTGGCGGCAAAAACGCGGCGTGGTGGTGGCAGGGCGTATGAGCGCGCAAGAGGGCGAGCAGTTGGCGCAATGGGCCGCAACGCTTGGTTGGCCATTGATTGGCGACGTGCTGTCCCAGACCGGCCAGCCACTGCCCTGTGCCGATTTATGGCTGGCTCAGCCTCAGGCGCAGCGCATCTTGCAAGACGCGCAGTTGGTGGTGCAATTCGGCAGCAGCCTGACCGGCAAACGCCTGTTGCAATGGCAGGAGCAATGCCGGCCGCAGGAGTATTGGTTGATCGATGATTTGCCGGGCCGGCTCGATCCCGCGCATCACCGTGGCCGCCGCATCCGCTCTGGCGTGGCGCAATGGCTCGAACTGCATCCGGTGCAGCCGCGTTCCCCTTGGGCGCAAGAGCTGGCGCAACTGGCTGATCAGGCTCTGGACAGCGTCTCCGGCTATCTGGTGAATCGCTTTGGCGAGGCGCAATTGGCGCACCGCCTGCCGGAGTTGCTGGCGGAAAATGGTCAACTGTTCCTCGGCAATAGCCTGGTCGTGCGGCTGATTGACGCCTTGACCCGACTGCCGGCCGGTTATCCGGTCTTCAGCAATCGCGGCGCCAGCGGCATCGATGGCCTGATCTCTACCGCAGCAGGCGTACAGCGTGCAACGGCCAAACCGACGCTGGCGGTGGTGGGGGATCTCTCCGCGCTCTACGATCTGAATGCGCTGGCGCTGCTGCGGCAGTGTTCTGCGCCCACGGTGCTGATTGTGGTGAATAACAACGGCGGCCAGATTTTTTCGCTGTTGCCGACGCCGCAAGAAGATCGCCAGCGTTTCTACTGCATGCCGCAGGACGTGGATTTCAGCCATGCCGCAGCGATGTTCCAACTGAACTATGCGCGGCCGGAAAACTGGGGGCAACTGAGGCAGGCGGTCGAACAAGGCTGGCGTCACGGCGGCGCTACCTTGATTGAGCTGCAGGTGCCGCCGAGCGACGGTGCCGAGACGTTACGGCTCCTGGTGCAACAAATGGCGGTGCAATGATGCTGGCGACACGTATTTTACAACGAGGTGAACCGGATCGCCCTTGGCTGATTTGGTTGCACGGCCTGCTGGGTAACAACAATGAGTGGCGAGTCATCGCCGCGCACTGTCCGCAATGGCCGTCTCTGGCTATTGATCTGCCCGGCCACGGCGATTCGGTTGCCGTGGCGTGCCGCGGTTTTGACGATATCAGCGCGCAAATCAGCGCCACTTTGCAGATGCATAACATCGACCGCTATTGGCTGGTGGGCTATTCGCTGGGCGGGCGCATCGCCATGTATCACGCCTGTCATGGTCAAACCGACGGCTTGCTGGGAGTGATTGTCGAGGGCGGCAATCCGGGGCTGGACAGCGAAGAGCTGCGCAGCCACCGCCGTGCGCAGGATGCCGCCTGGGCGGAACGGTTCCGCCACCAGCCGATTGCCGAGGTGCTGGCGGACTGGTATCAGCAGCCGGTATTCACCGAACTCAGCGCGGTGCATCGCGATGCGCTGATTGCCGCGCGATCCGACAACAGCGGCCCGGCGGTGGCCGACATGCTGCAAGCCACCTCGCTCGGCCAACAACCTTATCTGGCGCCGCAGCTGCAGCAATTGACCGTGCCTCTGATGGTGTTGTGCGGCGAAAACGACCCCAAATTTCAACGTTTGGCGCGCGACGCCGGGTTGCCGTTACGCACCGTGCCGCAGGCCGGGCACAATGCGCATCTGGCTAACCCGCAGGATTTCGTCGCCGAGCTGCAGGCCTTTCTCGTTAACCCTGGTTAAGGAACCGAACATGCTTTATCCGAATGAAGAACTACTGTATGCCGCCATCGACTGGCAGGATTGCTCCGGTGATTTCGAGGACATCCTGTATCACAAATCCGCCGACGGCATCGCCAAAATCACCATCAACCGCCCGCAGGTGCGCAATGCGTTCCGGCCGCATACGGTGAAAGAGATGCTGGAAGCGCTGGCCAATGCCCGCTACGACGACGGTATCGGCACCATTATTCTCACCGGCGCCGGCGATAAAGCCTTCTGCTCCGGCGGCGATCAGAAAGTGCGCGGCGACTACGGCGGCTATCAGGACGACAGCGGCGTGCATCACCTGAACGTACTCGACTTCCAGCGCCAGATCCGCACCTGCCCGAAACCGGTGGTGGCGATGGTGGCCGGTTATTCGATCGGCGGCGGCCACGTGCTGCACATGATGTGCGATCTGACCATTGCGGCGGACAACGCTATCTTTGGCCAGACCGGCCCGAAAGTCGGTTCGTTCGACGGCGGCTGGGGGGCTTCTTATATGGCGCGCATCGTCGGCCAGAAGAAAGCGCGCGAGATCTGGTTCCTGTGTCGCCAGTATGACGCTGCCGCCGCGCTGGACATGGGCCTGGTCAACACCGTAGTGCCATTGGCGGACCTGGAAAAAGAAACCGTGCGCTGGTGCCGTGAAATGCTGCAGAACAGCCCGATGGCGCTGCGCTGCCTGAAAGCGGCACTGAATGCCGACTGCGACGGTCAGGCCGGCCTGCAAGAGTTGGCGGGCAACGCCACCATGCTGTTCTACATGACCGACGAAGGCCAGGAAGGGCGCAACGCGTTTAACGAAAAGCGCCAGCCGGACTTCAGCAAATTCAAGCGTAACCCGTAATGAACGCGCCGATCCGCAACGCCGCGGTTTATCGTTACTGCCTGCCGATGGAGGCGGGAGTGGTGCTGCGTAACCAGCGGCTGAAAACCCGTGATGGCCTGCTGATTCATCTGCAGCAGGGCGAGCAGGAAGGCTGGGGCGAGATTGCGCCGCTGCCGGAGTTCAGTCAGGAAACGCTGGCCGAAGCCGAACAGGCTGTGCTGGCCTGGCTGCAAGGCTGGCAGGCGGGGTTGTTGCCGGTAGACAGCCCGCTGCCTTCGGTGGCGTTCGGCACCAGCTGCGCGCTGGCCGAGCTGGAACAGCGCCTGCCGCAGCAGGCCGATTACCGCAAAGCACCGCTCTGCACCGGCGATCCCGATGAGCTGTTCGAGGTATTGAGCGCGCTGCCGGGCGAGAAGGTCGCCAAGGTGAAGGTTGGGCTGTATGAGGCGGTGCGTGACGGCATGATCGTTAACGTGCTGCTGGAAGCGCTGCCGGACTTGCGCTTACGGCTGGACGCCAACCGCAGCTGGACCCGTGCCAAAGCCGAGGGGTTCGCCAAATACGTCAACCCGGCGCTGCGCGATCGCATCGCTTTTCTCGAAGAACCCTGCAAAACCCGTGATGAATCGCGGGATTTCGCGTTGGCGACCGGCATTGCCATTGCCTGGGACGAGAGCGTGCGCGAGGCGGATTTTGTGGTGCAGGCCGAACCGGGCGTGGCGGCGATAGTGATCAAGCCCACGCTGGTCGGCAGCCTGAGCCGCTGCCAGGCTCTGGTGGAACAGGCCCATGCGGCAGGGCTGACGGCGGTGATCAGTTCCAGCCTCGAATCCAGTCTGGGGCTGACCCAACTGGCGCGCATCGCGCACTGGCTGACGCCGGCTACCGTCCCCGGGCTGGATACGCTCGATTTGATGCAGGCGCAGTTGCTGAGGTGTTGGCCGGGCAGCCGTCTGCCGTTGCGGGATCTGCAAGCGATGGAATGCCTATGGCGCAGTTGAACGACTGGCCGTGGCGGCATTGGGCGCAGCGTCAACCGCAGGCGACGGCGGTCATTGTCGGGCGACAACCGATTGACTGGCAGGCGCTGCAACGCCAGGTCGATGAGCTGGCGGCTGATTTTCAACATCAAGGCGTCGAACCCGGTTGCGGCGTCGCGTTATGCGGCAAGAACAGCTATCCGCTGCTGTTGGCCTATCTGGCGCTGCTGCAGTGCGGTGCGCGGCTGTTGCCGTTGAATCCGGCATTGCCCGTTTCTCTGTTGGAAACGCTGTTGCCTGAACTGGATATGGCGTTTGTCTTCAGCCCGGATCCCTTGCCGGCGTTGCCGGTCGCCCTTATTCCGTTGACCCCGCCTTCTACCGAACCGCGTAGGCTGACTTTACCCGCTTGGGATCCGCAGCGGCTGGCGACGCTGACGCTGACCTCCGGCTCCAGCGGTATGCCAAAGGCCGCAGCGCATAACTGCGCCGGGCATTTAGCCAGCGCTGAAGGGGTGCTGCGGCTGATGGATTTTCAGCCGCAGGATCGTTGGTTGCTTTCCCTGCCGCTGTTTCACGTATCCGGCCAGGGTATCCTCTGGCGCTGGCTGGCTGCCGGTGCCACGCTGGTGGTGCGTGATATGTCCCCATTAGCCGATGCGTTGGCGGGCTGTACCCATGCCTCGCTGGTGCCGACGCAACTGTGGCGGCTGTTGGCGCAGCCGCTGGACGATCTGTCGCTGAAAGAGGTGCTGCTGGGCGGTGCGATGATCCCGGTTTCGCTGACCGAACAAGCAGAGGCGGCGGGTATTCGCTGCTGGTGCGGCTATGGTCTGACCGAACTGGCTTCTACGGTGTGCGCCAAGCGCGCCGATACGCGGCCGGGCGTCGGGTTGCCGTTGGCCGGCCGTGAAATTCGGCTGGTGGATGAGGAAGTGTGGATCCGTGCGCAGAGCCTGGCATTGGGGTACTGGCATTGCGGCGCTTTGCAGCCGCTTGCCGATGAGCAAGGCTGGTTTCATACCCGCGATCGCGGCGTGATGGCGCAGGGCGAGCTGCGTATTATCGGGCGGCTGGACAACCTGTTTTTCAGCGGGGGGGAAGGTGTGCAACCTGAGGATATTGAGCGCGTGCTGACGGCTCATCCGCAGATTACGCAGGCGTTTGTGGTGCCGGTGGACGATGCGGAGTTTGGCCAACGGCCGGTGGCGGTGATCGACAGTAAAGGCGTCCTCTCGCTGGATGAATTGCTAACTTGGGCACAGGGCAAGCTGGCCAACTTCCAGCGCCCGACGGCGCTATTGGCTTTACCCGCCGAGCTGAAAACCGGCGGCATCAAGATTTCGCGCCGTCTGCTTCAGCAATGGGTGGCGGAGCAACTTTCAACGGCATAAAAAAGCCGCCCGAAGGCGGCCGTGACAGCAAACAGGGCCGCTTACTTCAAGCCAAGCGCACTGGCGACGCCGGCGCCGTAGTCCGGGTGCACCTGGGTAAACAGATCGACCTGACGGCGTTGGATCTGTTCCGGCACTTGCGACAGTTCACCGGCGATACGGGTGAACATACGCTGGTGTTCTTCGGCACTCAGCAGGTTAAACAGCGCGCGCGGCTGGCTGAAATAATCCTTATCCTCGCGGTGATTCCAGTGATCGGCAGCACCTTCGATGCTCAACGGCGGTTCGCTGAAGTCCGGTTGCTCCTGGAACAGGCCGAAGCTGTTCGGTTCGTAGGTCGCCCCGTTGCCGCTGTTGCCGTCCACGCGCATCGCGCCGTCGCGGTGATAGTTGTGGAACGGGCATTTGGCGCCGTTAACCGGGATTTGGTGATGGTTAACGCCCAGGCGGTAACGGTGCGCATCCCCGTAAGAGAACAGGCGGCCTTGCAGCATTTTGTCCGGCGAGAAGCTGACGCCCGGAACCACGTTGGCCGGGTTCATCGCCACCTGTTCGACTTCTGAGAAATAGTTGTCCGGGTTGCGGTTCAGTTCGAAGAAGCCGACGTCGATCAGCGGGTAGTCGCCATGCGGCCATACCTTGGTCAGATCGAACGGGTTGTAGGGCGTCTGCGAGGCTTCGTGTTCAGGCATGATTTGAATTTGCAGCTTCCATCGCGGGAAATCACCGCGCTTGATTGCGTCGAACAGGTCGCGCTGCGAGCTTTCGCGATCTTTGGCGATGATCGCTTCCGCTTCGTCATCCATCAGGTTTTCAATGCCCTGTTCGCAGCGGAAGTGGAATTTCACCCAGAAACGCTCGTTATTGGCATTGATAAAGCTGAAGGTGTGGCTGCCGAAACCATGCATGTGGCGATAGGATTTCGGGATACCGCGATCGCTGAAATCGATGGTCAATTGGTGCAAAGATTCCGGCAGATGGGAGAAGAAATCCCATTTGTACACCGGGTTGCGCAGGTTGGTGTGCGGATCGCGTTTTACTACGTGGTTAAGATCGGGAAACTTCAGCGGATCGCGCAGATAGAAAACCGGCGTGTCGTTGCCTACCAGATCCCAGTTGCCTTCATCGGTGTAAAACTTCATGGCAAAACCGCGAATGTCGCGCTCGGCGTCTGCTGCGCCGCGTTCACCGGCTACGGTGGAGAAGCGGATGAACATGTCGGTTTGCTTGCCGATTTCAGCGAAGATTTTTGCGCGGGTGTATCGGGTAATATCATGGGTGACGGTGAAAGTGCCGTAGGCGCCGGAGCCTTTGGCGTGCATGCGGCGCTCGGGGATCACTTCGCGGTCGAAATGGGCCAGTTTTTCCAGGAACCAGACGTCCTGCAGCAGCATCGGCCCGCGTTTTCCTGCGGTGATCACATTATTGTTATCGACAACCGGGGCACCGGCTGCGGTGGTCAATCCTTTCTTGCTCATCACTTGCTCCTTATCGTATTGCCATTGCGTTAAGACTCGGGTGGCTTAAGCGTTCATCATGATGGTTCTGCCGGGGGTTCTCTCCTGACGTTGATTAATGCCAATACTATTTGTAGTTCTATTAGGCGATGGCGGCAAATAGGTCTGAGTTATCGTTGGCGTCGTCAGCCAGAATTCGCCTTTCACTTGCAAAACTTTACAATTATCTGATATCCGAAGGTTTTTTTTCGCCCTTATCCCTTAAAGACTCGTTGTGCTTTGGTATAGACTCGTGACCGTATTATTAAGGGTTGGCTTAAGCCATTCTGAACGGATAAAAAACGAGAGGGAAAAATGATGAAAAAAACTTTGGTCGCGTGCGCAGCCGGTATGCTGTTTGTGACCGGTACGGCGAGCGCTATCAGCCTGTCGGGCGAAGCCGGGCAACATTACACCAACCTCGGCTTCGGCCAAGACACCGGTAGCACCGGATTGGGGTTAACGGGCAACTGGTCGCGCAGCGATCATGACGGCAACGTCGGTAGCCTGGGGCTGAATTTCGGCCTGCCGCTTGGGCCGTTGACCGCTACGGTGGGCGCCAAGGCCGTGTATTTGAGCCCGAAAGACGGCGATAGCGGTGGCGCTTTGGCGTTGGGCGGCGGCCTGGACTGGGCTATCAGCCGTTACTTTAGCCTGCACGGCGAAGGCTATTTTGCACCGGATTCGCTGACCAGCGGCGTGAAAGCCTATAACGAAGCCAGCGGTGGCTTGCGTTGGAATATTTTCCGCCCGCTCAGCGTAGATGTGGGTTACCGCTACATACAGATGGAAGGGAAGGACGGGCGTCGTGACAACACGCTTGCCGATGGCCCGTACATCGGCGTTGGTCTGAGTTTCTAACGCAGCAAAAAGGGGGCCACGGCCCCCTTGTTTCAATGAAAGTCCGCTGTTACCCCACTGCCGGCAATAGGCCGCTGGCGATACCCAACTGAATGGCAATCACCGTAACCCCGCAAACAAACACCAGCGCCAGCGCCGGTGTGCCGCCCCAGACGCGGTATTGCGCCTGATGCCGTTGACGCGTCTTCCAGACCAGCAATGACGGCAGCAACAGCGCCAGCACCGCCAACGCAATGGCGGCAAACCCCAGCGCCAGCACAAAACCGCGTGGATAGAACAGAGCGAACGCCAGCGGCGGCAGGAAAGTGATGGCCCCGGTTTGCAAACGACCGCGCACGTTGTTCTGGCGCTTGCATAAATCTGCCAGGAAATCGAACAATCCGAGCGCCACCCCGAGGAACGAAGTAGCCAGCGCCAGATCGGCAAACAGATGTACCGCCAACTCTACGTGCGGTGACGCCACCACGTCGCGTACCGCCTGCAACAGGCCGTTTAGCCCCGCTTGTTGCGCCAGAATGCCGACGAAGGTGGTAGAACTGATGGCGCCGAGCGTGGCCAATTGCCAGAAGATATAGGCCACCAGCGGAATGGCGCTGCCGATGATGAACACCCAGCGCAGCTTGCGGATGTTGCCGCCCATGTAGTTAACGATGCTGGGCACGCTGCCGTGGAAACCAAATGAGGTGAAGATGACCGGGATGGCCGACAGCGCCAACCCCTGTTCCAGCGGCAATGTCATCAGATTGGTGCGGTGAATGTTCGGCAGCATCAGTCCCAGCATGACGATCAGAAACACCACTTTAGCGCTGAACAATATGCGGTTAAACAGATCGACCGAATGGGTGCCGATGCAAACCACGCCGCCGGCCACCAGAGTAAACAGCAATACGCCGAGCGTGGTGGGGAAATCCTGTGAGGTCCATTGGCTGATGCTGGCTGCCAGCAATTCACCTGCACCGCTGATATAGGCGGCGGTCAGCGCGTACATCAGGAACATCATGCTGAAGCTGGTCAGCCATTGGCCGCCACCGCCGAGGTAACGTTTCGCCAGGGTACCCAGACCGGTATCCGCCTGTTCATGCTGATAAACCTCCACCAGCAACAACGCGGTGTAACACATCAAGAGCCACAGCCCGACCAGCAAGGCCAGCGTGACGCCGAAGCCTACGCCGGCCGCCGCCAGTGGCATCGCCAGCATCCCGGCACCAATGGTGGTGCCTGCCACGATAAAAACACTGCCCAGAGTGCGATTCTTCACTTTTTTCTCTACCAGTCAAAGATTTGGGAAAATTATAGATAACTAATTCTGAGTGCGGCAGGATAGTTGATTGACTATTTCGTGTCAAACAGGCGTTACGGATGGTGTTAAGTTATGTTTACATCCGTGCGGGCCGCTCGGCACCGCAAAAATGCCTTCAACAGAAATTAACCTGTGATGCATAGTGAAAACTTATTTACGGGCTTCTATAGTGGAATGACTGGAAAATAAGGGAGAGATCAATGTTAAGGGTGGAGATGCTCAGCACCGGCGATGAGGTGCTGCATGGGCAAATTATAGATACCAACGCCGCCTGGCTGGCAGATTATCTGTTCCAGCAGGGCATGCCGATGAGCGGCCGTGAAACGGTGGGGGACAGTCTCTCCTCTCTGATCGAAACGCTGCAGGAACGCAGCCATATCGCTGATGTTCTGATCGTTAACGGCGGGCTGGGGCCGACCAGTGACGATCTCAGCGCGCTGGCGGCGGCTACCGCCTGCGGCGTCGAGCTGGTTGAGCATGCTGAATGGATGGCGCGCATCGAGGCTTATTTTGCCGAGCGCGGCCGACCGATGGCGGCTTCAAACCGCAAACAGGCGCAGATCCCGGCCAACGCCGAAATGCTCGATAACCCGGTTGGCACCGCCTGCGGTTTTGCGCTCAAGCTGAACAAGTGCACGATGTTTTTCACTCCCGGCGTACCTTCCGAATTCAAAGTGATGGTCGAGCAGCAAATCGTTCCCCGCCTGCGTCAAGGTTTTTCCCTGCCGGCGCCGCCGTTGTGTCTGCGTTTAACCACCTTTGGCACCTCGGAAAGCGATCTGGCCACCGAGCTGGACGGCATGCCGCTGCCGCCGGAAGTGGTGCTCGGCTACCGTTCTTCCAGCCCGATCATTGAGCTGAAACTGACCGGCCCGGAGAGCCAGCGCGCTGCGATGGAACAGGCATGGGAGCGAGTGCGCCAGGTAGCGGGTGAAAACACCATTTTTGAAGGCACGATAGGCTTGCCGGCGGCGCTGGCGCAGCGGTTAACCCAACAAGGGTTGAAGCTGGCGCTGAGCGAACAGTTCAGCGCCGGGTTGATCAATCTGCAATTGCAGAGCGAAGGCGCACCGTTGGCCGGCGGCGAGCTGTTGCCGTCGCACTGTGTGGAAACCCTGGAAACCACGTTGGCTCGCGCCCGCTCGTTGGCAGAGCTGGCAGGGGCGCAATTGGCGCTGGCGGTCAGCGCGATGAGTGAGGATCGAGTAAGCGTTGCGTTGCACACGCCGAAGGGGGGGATCGGCCAGACGGTACGCTACCGGGCGGCGCGCCATGGCTTGCGTCTGCGGCAGGAATCGGTGGCGATGCTGGCGCTCGACATGCTGCGGCGTTGGCTCAACGGCGAACAGGTCTGCGGCAAAAACGGCTGGCTGGAGATCGTGGAGATTATCGAGTAAGGACTCGTTAGGTTTAATGATATATCCCTTATTAATCATAATATTATAAGGGGTTATCTTGGCTGGGACAGGCTGTTACAATCGCTGCGGGTGCTTGAGACTGTTCGTCTTGAGCATTGTGTGGCAAGGCGGATAAGTGAAAGCCCCAAACTGACTCTCAATCAGAATGGGGCTGCCCTAACGCCTAGACACCGTTATGGTAGCCCCTTCACAGCAAGGAGGCAAGCATGCGGTTAAAGCATGTGTTTCACTCGTTAACTGTTGTATGTATTACTATTTTGTTATTTATCTGGATGATAAGAGACTCACTGTGTGAGTTGGCCATCTACCAGGAAAATATCACGATTTTGATCAGGTTAGCTTGTGAGGTGAAGCGGTAATCATCGGGCGGGGGAAACCCCGCCTTCTGGTGACCAGGCGCGGTTTCAGGCACCCAACGTCAAATTTCCAGCTCGATGTCCGTCAGCGGCATGCAGCAGCAGGGCAGGATCTCCCCGTCATTGATAAACGCCAGCGGCTGTTGGTGATAGGCCACTTCGCCTTTTACCAATGTCAGGCGGCAGGCGCCGCAATAGCCGGAGCGGCATTGGTATTCTACCTGCACGTCGTGCAGTTCCAGTACGTCGAGCAGGCAGCTTTCACTTTTCGGGCAGGATAACTGCGTGCCTGTGGCACGCAGTGTGATGAGAGGTGATGCCATCGCTTACAGTTCGAAGTCGCTCAGGTCGTCGGCATGCACTTCCGAGTCGATCTGACCAACCAGATAAGAGCTGACTTCCACTTCCTGCGGCGCAACCTGAACGTTGTCGGACACCAGCCAGGCGTTGATCCACGGGATCGGGTTAGAGCGGGTTTCGAACGGCAGGCCAAGGCCAACCGCCTGCATGCGGATGTTGGTGATGTATTCCACATACTGGCACAGAATGTCTTTGTTCAGGCCGATCATCGAGCCGTCGCGGAACAGGTATTCCGCCCACTCTTTTTCCTGTTGGGCTGCCAGCACGAACAGATCGTAGCACTGCTGCTGACACTCAACGGCGATTTCCGCCATTTCCGGGTCATCGGCGCCGGAACGCATCAGGTTCAGTATGTGCTGGGTGCCGGTCAGGTGCAGCGCTTCGTCACGGGCGATCAGCTTGATGATTTTGGCGTTGCCTTCCATCAGCTCGCGTTCCGCAAAGGCGAACGAACAGGCGAAGCTGACGTAGAAGCGGATGGCTTCCAGCGCGTTTACGCTCATCAGGCAGATGTACAGCTGCTTTTTCAGCGCCCGCAGGTTAACGGTGACGGTCTTGCCGTTGACCTGGTGGGTGCCTTCACCCAACAGGTGATAGTAGCCAGTCATCTCGATCAGATCGTCGTAATAGCCGGAAATGTCTTTCGCGCGCTTGAGGATCTCTTCGTTGGTAACGATGTCATCAAACACCAGTGCAGGATCGTTGACGATGTTACGAATGATGTGAGTATAAGAACGCGAGTGGATGGTCTCGGAGAATGACCAGGTTTCCACCCAGGTTTCCAGCTCCGGGATTGAGATCAGCGGCAGCAGGGCCACGTTCGGGCTACGGCCCTGGATGGAATCCAGCAGCGTTTGATACTTCAGGTTGCTGATGAAAATGTGCTTTTCATGTTCCGGCAGCGCCTGATAGTCGATACGGTCGCGGGACACGTCAACTTCTTCCGGACGCCAGAAGAAGGACAGCTGCTTCTCAATCAGTTTTTCGAAGATTTCATGTTTTTGCTGATCGAAACGCGCGACGTTAACCGACTGGCCGAAGAACATCGGCTCCAGCAGCTGGTTGTTTTTTTTCTGAGAAAATGTGGTGTAAGCCATAAGCCTGAATCCATCGTAACGTGGCTAAATGAAGGGGCCGGAAGAGTTCCGGCCCGCTGTGTCAAACATTAGATCTTGCAGGCGCCGCTTTCGCAGTCGTCGTCGCCGCCCTTGGCCGGCAACAAATCTTCCTGCACATCGTCCGCACCGTCACGGGTGTTCTGATAGTACAGCGTCTTGACGCCAAACTTGTAGGTGGTGAGCAGGTCTTTCAACAGCTGCTTCATTGGCACCTTGCCGGCCGGGAAACGGCTTGGGTCATAGTTGGTGTTGGCAGAGATCGACTGGTCGATAAACTTCTGCATCAGACCGACCAGTTGCAGGTAACCGTCGTTGTTCGGCATTTCCCACAGCAGCTCGTACTCGTTTTTCAGACGCTCATACTCCGGAACCACCTGGCGCAAAATGCCGTCTTTCGACGCTTTGATGCTGATGTGGCCGCGCGGCGGCTCAATGCCATTGGTGGCGTTGGAAATCTGCGACGAGGTTTCCGAAGGCATCAGCGCAGACAGGGTAGAGTTGCGCAGGCCGGTTTCCTTGATCTCTTTACGCAGGGTTTCCCAGTCGTAATGCAGGGGTTCGTCGCAGATCACATCCAGATCTTTCTTGTAGGTGTCGATCGGCAAGATGCCCTGAGAATAGGTGGTTTCATTGAACCACGGGCAGGCGCCTTGTTCCTGAGCCAGACGGTTCGACGCCTTCAGCAGGTAATACTGGATGGCTTCGAAGGTTTTATGGGTCAGGCTGTTGGCGCTGCCGTCGGAGTAGCGCACACCGTTCTTCGCCAGATAGTAGGCATAGTTGATCACGCCGATGCCCAGAGTACGGCGGCCCATGGCGCCACGGTAAGCGGCTTTGATCGGATAGTCCTGGTAGTCCAGCAGGGCGTCAAGCGCGCGCACCGCCAGGGTAGCCAGCTCTTCGAGATCGTCCAGGCTTTCGATGGCACCCAGGTTAAAGGCGGACAGCGTGCACAGCGCGATTTCGCCGTTTTCGTCGTTGACGTCATCCAGCGGCTTGGTCGGCAGGGCGATTTCCAGGCACAGGTTGGACTGACGCACTGGGGCGATCTGCGGGTCAAACGGGCTGTGGGTGTTGCAGTGGTCAACGTTCTGGATGTAGATACGGCCGGTAGAAGCGCGTTCTTGCATCATCAGCGAGAACAGTTCGACCGCTTTCACGCGTTTCTGGCGAATGCTGTCGTCTTTTTCGTACAGGGTGTACAGACGTTCGAATTCGTCCTGATTGGCGAAGAACGCGTCATACAGGCCCGGCACGTCAGACGGGCTGAACAGGGTGATGTCTTCGCCCTTGATCAGACGCTGGTACATCAGGCGGTTCAACTGCACGCCGTAGTCCATGTGACGCACGCGGTTGCCTTCAACGCCACGGTTGTTCTTCAGCACCAGCAGGCTTTCCACTTCCAGATGCCACATTGGGTAGAACAAGGTGGCTGCACCGCCACGCACGCCGCCCTGAGAACAGGATTTCACCGCGGTCTGGAAGTGTTTGTAGAACGGGATACAGCCGGTATGGAAAGCTTCGCCCCCACGGATCGGGCTGCCCAGCGCACGGATGCGGCCGGCGTTGATGCCGATACCGGCGCGTTGCGAAACGTATTTCACAATGGCGCTGGAGGTGGCGTTGATGGAATCCAGGCTGTCGCCGCACTCGATCAGCACGCAAGAGCTGAACTGGCGGGTTGGGGTGCGTACGCCGGACATGATTGGCGTAGGCAGCGAAATCTTGAAGGTGGAGATCGCGTCGTAGAAACGTTTAACGTAGTCCAGACGGGTTTCGCGCGGATAGTTGGAGAACAGGCACGCGGCGACCAGGATATACAGGAACTGGGCGCTCTCGTAGATCTCGCCGCTGACGCGGTTCTGCACCAGATACTTCCCTTCCAGCTGTTTGACGGCCGCGTAGGAGAAGTTCATATCACGCCAGTGATCGATAAAGGAGTCCATCTGCTCGAACTCTTCAGAGCTGTAGTCTTCCAGCAGATGCTTATCGTACTTGCCCATTTCTACCATGCGCGTCACGTGAGCGAGCAGCTTTGGCGGCTCGAACTGGCCGTAAGCTTTCTTGCGCAGGTGGAAGATGGCCAGACGTGCCGCCAGGTACTGATAGTCCGGCGCGTCGCGCGAAATCAGGTCGGCTGCAGCTTTGATAATGGTTTCATGAATATCGGCGGTTTTGATGCCGTCATAAAACTGAATATGGGAACGCAACTCTACTTGAGATACCGAGACGTTATTTAAACCTTCTGCGGCCCAGTCGATGACCCGGTGGATTTTGTCGAGGTTGATGCGCTCTTTACGGCCATCGCGTTTAGTTACAAGCAGACTTTGGTTCATGTGGTTGTCCGTATGATTCCCCCAAGCAGAAGTGTAGTCGCTCTGCTCAGTATGTAAACACTACATATAGGGGTTGTATGTCGGTGAGGTAACAAGATAGTGAGAAAACAGGGCGTTTGCAAGTGAACAAAACCGGCCTATTTTGTGGATAACTTGGGGGTGAAATTTGGCTTCCGGCCGTGAGTGCGCGCTGTGACTGGTGCGACGAGCTTGTCAATAAGCGTGATAAGAATTTCCTTAGATTCACAAAAATGTGATCGTTTGCCGCTTTATTAAACGTTAGAAAAAAACGTGATATTGATCTGATTTAATATTCTTAAAAACTGTTTACAACGGCGATTTTGATCGAAATCGCGAAAATAGGGCGTTTATCCTGATTGAGATGCGCACCGGATCCGGCGGAGCCAGTCCCGGTGCGGGCTGAGATACTTACCCTTCGTGCTGAGTATGTACCATATAGTTCACATCAACGTTGCGGCCAAGCTTGAAATGGTCAGTGACAGGATTGTAATGCAGGCCAATCATGTGTTTTTCGCGCAGCGGGGTGCCGTCGACCCAGCCGATCAGTTCGGAAGGGCGGATGAACTTCTTGTGATCATGGGTGCCCTGCGGGACCATCTTCAGAATATATTCTGCCCCAATCACCGCCATCAACCAGGCTTTGGTGTTGCGGTTAATGGTGGAAAAGAACACATGGCCGCCCGGTTTCACCAGGTGAGCGCAGGCGCGTACCACCGAGGCCGGATCGGGAACGTGCTCCAGCATTTCCATGCAGGTCACCACGTCATACCGTTGCGGGTTGGTCTGTGCGTGGCTCTCCACCGTTTCTTGCACATAAGTGACGTCTACGCCGCTTTCCAGTGCATGCAGTCGGGCCACTTGCAGCGGCTCTGCGCCCATGTCCAGCCCGGTCACCTGCGCGCCTTCAAGCGCCATGCTTTCCGCCAAAATGCCGCCACCGCAGCCCACGTCGAGCACCGTTTTGCCAAAAATGCCGCCGGCACGCTGCAGGATATAATTCAAGCGCAGCGGGTTGATGCGGTGCAACGGTTTGAATTCACCTTCCAAATCCCACCAGCGTGAGGCCACTGCCTCGAACTTGGCGATTTCCTGATGGTCAACGTTTTGCGTTTGGTTGGATGATTCTGCATTCATGGGCGTGTTTGGCTCCTTGTTCTCGTTGCGCGGATTATACATGTATCGGCGCAGCGTCGCCTGCGCCGATACATTTTTACCGCACATATATGCACAATTTCAGCGAAACAGCGGCGGTTATTTTCCCGTAAAGCGTGCTTTGTGATATAGTTTTACACCTTTGCCACTATGGCAGCGGGCAGATGAATCATTAGTAGAGGGATAGCAGCTCCATGAGCGACCTTGCCAGAGAAATCACACCGGTAAACATCGAAGACGAGTTAAAAAACTCGTATCTGGATTACGCGATGTCCGTCATTGTCGGACGTGCGCTGCCAGATGTTCGTGATGGACTGAAGCCGGTGCACCGCCGCGTTCTGTTCGCGATGAGTGTATTGGGTAACGACTGGAATAAACCATACAAGAAATCGGCCCGTGTCGTCGGGGACGTGATCGGTAAATACCACCCACACGGTGACAGCGCGGTATACGACACCATCGTGCGTATGGCTCAGCCGTTTTCACTGCGCTATATGCTGGTGGACGGTCAGGGTAACTTCGGCTCCGTCGACGGCGACTCCGCCGCGGCGATGCGTTATACCGAAGTACGCATGTCCAAAATTGCTCACGAATTGCTGGCGGATCTGGAAAAGGAAACCGTCGACTTCGTGCCTAACTATGATGGCACCGAGCAGATCCCGGCCGTCATGCCAACCAAGATCCCGAACCTGCTGGTTAACGGCTCGTCGGGCATCGCTGTGGGCATGGCCACCAACATTCCGCCGCATAACCTGTCTGAGGTTATCAACGGCTGCCTGGCTTACATCGATGATGAAAACATCAGCATCGAAGGCCTGATGGAACACATCCCGGGGCCGGACTTCCCGACGGCGGCGATCATCAACGGTCGCCGTGGCATCGAAGAGGCTTACCGTACCGGGCGCGGTAAAATCTACCTGCGCGCTCGTGCCGAAGTAGAAACCGACGCCAAAACCGGCCGTGAAACCATTATTGTTCACGAAATCCCGTATCAGGTGAACAAAGCGCGTCTGATCGAGAAGATCGCCGAGCTGGTAAAAGAAAAACGCGTGGAAGGCATCAGCGCGCTGCGTGACGAGTCCGACAAAGACGGCATGCGCATCGTGGTTGAAATCAAACGCGACGCGGTCGGCGAAGTGGTACTGAACAATCTGTATTCGCTGACTCAGCTGCAGGTCACTTTCGGCATCAACATGGTGGCATTGCATCAGGGCCAGCCAAAACTGCTGAACCTGAAAGACATTCTGCAGGCGTTTGTCCGTCATCGCCGTGAAGTGGTGACCCGCCGTACCATCTTCGAACTGCGTAAAGCCCGTGACCGCGCCCATATTCTGGAAGCGTTGGCCATCGCGCTGGCGAACATCGATCCGATCATTGAACTGATCCGTCGTGCGCCGACCCCTGCGGAAGCTAAAGCCGGGTTGGTTGCTCAAGCCTGGGATCTGGGCAATGTGGGCGCGATGCTGGAACGTGCCGGTGACGACGCGGCCCGCCCTGAGTGGCTGGAGCCGGAGTTTGGCATCCGTGACGGCAAATACTACCTGACCGAGCAACAGGCTCAGGCGATTTTGGATCTGCGTCTGCAGAAACTGACCGGCCTGGAGCATGAAAAGCTGCTGGACGAGTATAAAGAGCTGCTGACTTTCATCGCTGAGCTGATCTTTATTCTGGAAAACCCCGATCGTCTGATGGAAGTGATCCGCGAAGAACTGGTGGCAGTCAAAGAGCTGTACAACGACGGCCGTCGCACCGAGATCACCGCCAACACCTCAGATATCAATATCGAAGATCTGATCAACCAGGAAGACGTGGTCGTTACGCTGTCGCACCAGGGCTATGTGAAATATCAGCCGCTGAGCGACTATGAAGCGCAACGCCGTGGCGGTAAAGGCAAGTCTGCCGCACGTATTAAAGAAGAAGACTTTATCGATCGTCTGTTGGTGGCCAACACCCACGATACGATCCTGTGCTTCTCCAGCCGTGGCCGCCTGTACTGGATGAAGGTGTATCAGTTGCCTGAAGCCAGCCGTGGCGCACGCGGTCGTCCAATCGTCAACTTGCTGCCGCTGGAAGCCAATGAGCGTATCACCGCCATTCTGCCGGTGCGCGAATATGAAGAAGGGCGTCACGTGTTTATGGCAACCGCCAGCGGCACCGTGAAGAAAACCGCTTTGACCGAGTTCAGTCGTCCGCGCAGCGCCGGCATCATCGCAGTCAACCTCAATGAGGGCGATGAGCTGATTGGTGTTGACCTGACCGACGGCAGCAACGAAGTCATGCTGTTCTCCGCCAACGGTAAAGTGGTGCGCTTCCCGGAAACGCAGGTGCGTTCAATGGGCCGTACCGCTACCGGCGTTCGCGGTATCAACCTGGGTGAAGGCGATGGCGTCATTTCCCTGATCGTTCCGCGCGGTGAAGGCGATATCCTGACCGTGACCCAGAATGGCTACGGCAAACGTACCGCAGTCACCGAATACCCGACCAAGTCGCGCGCTACCCAAGGGGTAATCTCCATCAAGGTGAGCGAACGTAATGGTCAGGTTGTCGGCGCGGTGCAGGTGGAAACCACCGATCAGATCATGATGATCACCGATGCCGGTACGTTGGTGCGTACCCGCGTGTCGGAAGTCAGCGTGGTCGGCCGTAATACCCAGGGTGTTACGTTGATCCGTACTGCGGAAGACGAGAACGTCGTCGGTCTGCAGCGCGTTGCCGAGCCGGTGGAAGACGAAGAGTTGGACAGCCTTGAGCCGGGCGCGGAAGAAGCGGAAGAAGACGCCGCACCGCTGGACGACGCTGACGATGATTCTGAAGCCGCAGATGATGCGGAAGACGACAACGCCTAAGCGGTAGGGGGCGGCGCTATGCTGACCCTCTGATCGTACAGATGCAAACAGGGCCTGGCAGCGATGCTAGGCCCTTTTTCAGTTCTATGGTTTAATTGCCGTGCCAAAATCAGCGATCCCGACCCTGAGGCGAATGCGCTGGCCGCCACTTAATTTTTCATGGTATCCGATTGAAATATTTAGCTTCTTTTCGCACTACGTTAAAAATATCCCGCTATCTGTTCCGGGTGTTGGCGATTATGCTGTGGTCGCTGGGCGCGCTGCTCACAACCTTCTATATCCTGAATATCCTGAACGACAAAGAGACGGACATCCGGCAAGAATACAGCCTGGATTTCGATCAGGCGCAGGGCTATATCCGTCATTCTGCCGATATTATTCGCGATATCAAATATATGGCGGAAAATCGCCTTAACGGCTCGGTCAGCAGTCTGGACATGTTCGGTGGGATATTTTCCGCCAAGAACAGCACGCCGGAGTTTCTTCCGCTGTATCCGGAATCCAACTGTTCGCTTAACACCACTTACCGCAGTTCGCTCAATTCGCTAAGCGGGCTGATCCAGTATTGGAAAGAGAATTTCGTCGCGGCCTACGATCTCAACCGGGTTTTTTTCATCGGCGGCGATAGCCTGTGCATGGCGGAGTTCGGTGGCGGCAATGCCGTGCCTAATCGCGAGAACGTGCTGAAATCGTTGCATGAGCGCATCCTTAAATACCGCAACGCCAAAAATCAGGATAAAGATAATAACCTGTACTGGATCAGCCCAAGCCAGCAGCGGCCGGATGTCGGCTATCTGTATGTGCTGACGCCAATCTATATTGGCAACAAGCTGGAGGCTCTGCTGGGCATAGAGCAGACCATTCGCCTGGAAGATTTCGTCACTGCAGGCAACTTGCCGATTGGCGTGACCCTGCTGGATGAGAATAACGAACCGATATTGCGTCTGGCGGAAGGGGAACGTGCTGCCGCGACGCTCGATAGCTACCCGGATGCGCATACCTATTTTGGTTATGACGATAATTACCGCCATCTGATTATGAAGAAGGTGCTCCAGCCTTCGTCGCTCAGCATTGTTTATGCCTTGCCGGTAAAGAGTGTGGTCGAGCGTTTCAAGATGCTGATCCTCAATGCGTTGCTGCTGAACCTGTTGTCGGCCATTGTGTTGTTCACCCTGGCCTGGCTGTTTGAACGTAAAATGTTCCTGCCGGCGGAGAATAACGCCTTCAGGCTGGAAGAACATGAACAGTTCAACCGCAAGATCGTCGCCTCGGCGCCGGTGGGGATCCTGATTCTGCGCATCAGCGACGGCACCAATATTCTGAGCAATGAGTTGGCGCATAACTACATCAATTTGCTGACCCACGAAGACCGTGACCGCATTACGCGCATTATCTGCGAACAGCAGGTGAATTTTGTCGATGTGTTGACCAGCAATAACAATAATCTGCAAATCAGCTTCGTTCACTCCCGCTACCGTAACGAGGATGTGGCGATCTGCGTGCTGGTAGACGTCAGCGCCCGCGTAAAAATGGAGGAGTCGCTGCAGGAGATGGCGGCGGCGGCGGAACAGGCCAGTCAGTCCAAATCGATGTTCCTGGCGACCGTCAGTCACGAACTGCGCACCCCGTTATACGGCATTATCGGTAACCTCGATTTACTGCAAACCAAGGCGTTGCCGCAGGGCGTTGACCGTCTGGTCAATGCGATGAACAACTCGTCCGGGCTGCTGTTGAAGATCATCAGCGATATTCTGGACTTCTCCAAAATTGAATCCGAGCAGTTGAAAATTGAGCCGCGCGAGTTTTCCTGCCTGGAAGTGATCACCCACATCGCAGGCAACTATTTGCCGCTGGTGGTGAAGAAGCGGCTGGGGCTGTACTGTTTTATCGAACAAAACGTGCCGGAGCGTATTTCCGGCGATCCCGTGCGGTTGCAGCAGGTTTTGTCCAACCTGTTAAACAACGCGATTAAGTTTACCGACACCGGCTGCATCATCCTGCAAGTCTGCACGCGCAGCAGTTATCTGGAGTTCAGCGTTCGCGATACCGGCGTCGGGATTCCGGAAAAAGAGATTACCCGTTTGTTTGACCCGTTCTTCCAGGTGGGCAGCGGTGTGCAGCGCCATTTCCAGGGGACCGGGTTGGGGCTGGCGATTTGTGAAAAACTGATCAATATGATGGATGGCGATATCGCCGTTGAATCAGAGCCGGGGTTGGGAAGCCTGTTTACCATACGTATCCCGCTGTTTAACGCCCAATTCCCGATCCCGCAGGCCAGTGATACCTGGCAAGGCAAAACCCTGTGGCTGAGCATTCGCAATCAGCGGCTGGAAAGCTATCTGATGGAGATCCTTGGCGGTTATGGCGCTACGGTGCTGCGCCATCAGGGGCAGGACACCGCCGCAGGGGAGGTGATGCTCAGCGACTATCCGCTGATGGTCAATACGCCGCTGCTGGCGCAGATCCAGTTTTCCATCGAGCACATTGGCCCGTCGCAGGAAACCCGGCCGGGTTACTGGATGCATAGCACTTCAACGCCGCGCGAAACCTTGGCGTTGCTCAATCGGCTGTTTGGCACCAGCACTGAAAGCGGAAGCACCTTGATGCAATTGCCGTTACCGGTCAAAGCCAGCACGGTGGACAACGGCGATATTCATCTGTTGGTGGTGGATGATCATCCGATTAACCGTCGGTTGCTTTCCGACCAGCTCGGCTCGCTGGGTTATCAGGTGGTTACCGCCAACGATGGGCTCGATGCACTCGACGTGTTGAATCGCAATACCGTCGATATCGTGCTGACCGACGTCAACATGCCAAATATGGACGGCTATCATCTGACCCAGCGCCTGCGCCAGCAGCACTTTACCTCTCCGGTGATTGGCGTGACGGCGAATGCCCTGGCGGAGGAGAAACAGCGCTGCATGGAGGCGGGAATGGATAACTGCCTGTCGAAACCGGTCACGCTGGAAACCCTGGAACAGACATTGGCGTACTACAGTCAGCAGGTGCGCCGCCTGCGCGCCGAGTCGGGGGATGCCTAGAAAGCAAAAGGGCGCGGCATACCATGCCGCGCCCTCGGTTAACCGTGAAGGTTTTACTCTTTATCCAGCGGCGCCATGCTGACGGAGGAGAGGTAGTTGAGCAGCGCGATATCGTTCTCGACACCCAGCTTCATCATGGCCGATTTCTTCTGGCTGCTGATGGTTTTGATGCTGCGGTTGAGCTTCTTGGCGATCTCGGTCACCAGGAAACCTTCGGCGAACAGGCGCAAAACTTCGCTCTCCTTCGGTGACAGACGCTTATCGCCGTAGCCGCTGGCGCTGATTCTCTCCAGCAGTTTGGAGACGCTTTCCGGCGTGAATTTTTTGCCTTTTTGCAACGCGGCCAGCGCTTTCGGCAGGTCGGTTGGCGCACCCTGTTTCAACACGATGCCTTCGATGTCCAGATCCAACACGGCGCTCAAAATTGCCGGGTTGTTGTTCATGGTCAGAACGATGATCGACAATTGCGGATAATGACGTTTGATGTATTTGATCAGCGTGATGCCGTCGCCATATTTATCACCCGGCATCGAAAGGTCGGTGATCAGTACGTTAGCGTCCAGTTTGGACAGATTGTTGATCAGCGCTGTCGAGTCTTCAAACTCCCCAACGACATTCACCCATTCAATTTGCTCAAGTGACTTCCGGATGCCAAACAGTACGATAGGATGGTCATCAGCAATAATTACGTTCAGGTTATTCATGTTGTTGGCTACCTTGCTGCAGCAGTCTACTGACGAAAAAATCAATCTGACTGATGTTATTCTCGATCTTGAGCGCATCACCGTCTGCGATGTGCTGTTCTAACGATTCACACAGTTGCTTGCCGGGAAGCAGATTTAACATGGCAAACACGCCTTTCAGGCGGTGTGCTGTCTGTGACAGAGCATTGAAATCACTGCTGCCCGCCTCAGTATACAGTTTTTTGACATCGTCGGGTACTGTATCAACGAATAGGCCATAGTAATCACTTGATTTCAATTGTTTTTCATAGAGTTGGATGTCATCGGCGGTCAGTGATAGCGCGATTTCTTCCTGTTCCAGCGCGGCCATTTGCTGTTCGATCAGCATCAGCACGGCGTCTATCATTGCGCCACTCAGGTTATAGTTTACCCGAATATAACGCTTTTCAAGCTGTTGCCACCCGGCCTCATCGCTGGCCAGCAGCAGGGTATAGTCGTCGGCCCTTTGCGGATTATCGGTCAGCAGCACGTCGTAGTCGCGATTAACCTGGCGGTCGTCGGCAATGATGCAGCTCGCGCCATAGGCATGCAGCAAGGTGGTGACGATACCGCGCACCTCTTCGGACGTGATGTCCAGCAGCGCGGTCACGCCGTCGAGCAGTTTCTCCTGCGCTTCGGTGTCCTTTTTCTCCATTTCCATCGGCACGCGGATGGTATAGCGAGTCCCGATGTCTACCTTGCTGCGGATGTCCAACTGTCCGTTGAGTTTTTTGCACAGCTGGTTGCACAGGAAGAAGGTGAGGCCAGAACCATGATTAAAGCGATCCACCAACGTTTGGCTGAGGAACGGATAGTTCAGGTTGCTGATTTCTTCGTTGGAAATGCCCGAACCTGTGTCATTGATATGGAATACCAGGCGATCCTGGTGTTCCGGCTCATGGTCGATCACCAGCGAAATCTTGCCGCAAGCGGTAGTGATGATGGCGTAATGGACCAGCAGTGAGATCACTTTGCGCAGCGCGTTGGCGTCGCCGATATAGTGCTGTTCGACGTCAAGATTGACATGGTTGAACAACGACAGACCTTTTTGATTGATGGCCGGCAAGGCTTCCAGCAGCAGCTCATCTATCAGAGCGGCAGGGTTGAAAGGCTGGCGCGAAGGCTGCCAGTCCTGGGTTTCCAGGCGGGTAAGCAAGGTGATGTTCTCGATCAACCCCAACACCGATGCCGATTCCTCGACCAATTGGTTCAGCAGCGTCTGTTGCTGTTCCTCATCCGGCTGGGTACGCAGGCGATCGGCCAGATCGTGCATTTGGCGCACCGGTTGGTTCAGTTCGATACCCAGGTTATGCAGCATCAGTTTACGCGCCTGCACGTTTTTATCGTATTCGCGGCGGGCCTGCTGCAGCCTTTTATTCACCATCACTTCCTTGTCCTGATCGTTGAGCAGGAACAGGTAAGTTTCCGGCGATAGCTGGCTGCGGAAGATGCGAATTTCGTACACCTCATTGTTGACCGTTGCCTGAATGACGCCGTGATGTTGCTCGGCCATATGGGCGATTTTTTGCAGGCTGAGGTGGGGCAGCAGATGTTGGGCAATTTTATTGCTGGCGATCACCGTATTGCTGGCGAAGCTGTACACCAGCAGGCCGGAAGGCAGGCTGGCAATGATTTCCTGATTCAGCGCGCGTTCGGCTTCCAGTTCAACCGCCATGCTTTCGCTCGGCCGGATGTACTGGCGGCGAATAGAGTAAATGCCGATCATCGACAGCACCAACAGCAGCAGATTGATGGCGACCAACCACACATTGTTACGCAGCAGGTCAATCGCCAGGTTCAGGGCCGATACGCGGTAAACCACTTTCAGGGGCGCATTCGGCAGCGGAGCGCTGAACTCCACCCAACTGGAGGTCAAGGATACGCTGGCGTTGGTGGCCGTTTCCACCGGCAGAGTGTTGTCATCCAAATCGGTTTCATCAGGCAGCAGCATAAAGTTGGAACGCGCCATATTGATTGGAATGATGTCGTTAATCGGCAGATCGAAAGCAATGACCGTAGCCAGGTGCCCCGGCTGATTAAAAGTGGTGCGGATTGAAAATGAGTAGGCGTTTTGGAAGCGCTGTTTGCGCAAGCTGGAGAAACTTTCCCGTTCGTCGAGCATGTTGGCCTGTTGCAGCATTTCTGCCCGACGATCCTCCGCCGACGACGTCAGGTAGCTTTCCCTGAAGCGTGAGGCCAGCTCTTTCAGCGGTTGAGTGGTGATCAGGCTCAGGCTGTTATCCTGGCCATTAAGATAATACATGGCGTAGCTTTCAGATTTGGCGCCCCAACGGGTATCCAGGTAATCCGAAATTCTGGCGATCATGGCCAGCGTGCTGTCGTCGTGGCTGCCAAAAATCACCGCATCGGTTTTTTTGTGCGGTTTCTCTACATAATAGACGTCCGGGCGTAGCCGGGTTTCCTGCAAGCTGGGATCGGGACTTAAAGAAGAGACCGTGCCGAACTTATCGTAGATCTGGTAGGTGATATAGCGATAGTTGTCTACGCGCTTTTGCAGGCCGTTGGCGATGCTGTTCAGCGCGTACTTTTTCTCCGCCAGCCAGGCGTTGGTGTAGTTGTAGCCATACAGGCCGATGGCAATCGTCAGCAGGACGGTAAATAACAGGAAGAAGCGGGTAATATTGCTTGAGCTAATCGTCAGTTGTTTGTTTTGCATAGTTGACTGCACATTCCTGAATCAACGGGTTACGGCTCTGGCGCTGGCGGTAACCGCCAGGAGTAATACGGCGACGCAGGCAAAAGCCACCGTCAGGTTGAAGAACTGGGCGATGAAGCCAATCAGCGCCGGCCCGGCGAGAATGCCGGCATAGCCTACGGTGGTCACTGAAGCGATGGCCAGGTTTGCCGGCATATCATGTTGGTTGCCCGCCGCGCTGAACAGGATCGGCACTACGTTGGAAGCGCCCAATCCAACCAGCATAAAGCCAACCAGCGAAATCATCGCGTTGTTGAAGACAATCGCCAGGCTCAGGCCAATGGCCGCGCAGAGGCTGCCGAGCAACAGCACCTTATACCTGCCCAGAGAGTTCACCACGCGATCGCCATTCAGCCTGCCGATGGTCATGGCAATGGAAAACAGCGCATAGCCTAAACCGGCCTGGCTGCTCGCGACGCCGCGCAGGGTGGTGAGGAACAGGGCGCTCCAGTCGAGCATTGAACCTTCCGCCAGGAACATGATAAAGCACAGGATGCCGATAAACATCACCCAGCCGCGCGGCAACACGAACAGGGGCCCACCTTCTTCGCCACCGCTCTCGCGCAGTAAATTGCGACTGGCGAGCGCCAGCAGGGCTGCAATGGTCAGTACGATCATCAGCGTTGCCAACAAGGGCGACAGCCCGAGCCACAACACCACGCTGACACCGCCGGCACCGGCTATGCCGCCGACGCTGAAGAAACCATGAAAGCCGGACATCATCGCCTTGCCGCTGGCGCGCTCGACCACCACGGCCTGCACATTCATCGCTACGTCGATCATGCCGATAGCTGCGCCAAACAGCAACAAGGCCAGCGCCATGCCGCCGGTGCTGTCCATCAGCGCCAGCAAGGGTAAATCAATGCACAATGCCAGGCCGGCGAGCAGGATCACCGGTCGGCAACCCAACCTACCGGTCAGATAGCCGGTCAGCGGCATGGCCAGCATGGAACCGGCGCCGATGCAAAGCAGCAGCAAACCCAGCGACCCATCATCAATACCGATACGTGCTTTGGCAAAGGGCACTAGTGGCGCCCAGGCGGCCATGCCGAAACCGGCGACAAAAAAGGCCAGGCGCGTGGCAATCTGTGCCGGGACACCGGGTTTTTGCTGTTCATTGCACAGGGTAGAAGTCATGTGGGCATCAGAATCTGTTATGGAAGTGCTGATTGAAAGTAATGGACTGTTTTTATCACAATCCGCGATCCGGGTCGAAAGGATTCGCGCCGCCGTCGGGGGGGATCGGCCGGGGCGGGGGGCAGCTATAGCGTTTCATCGGATTGAAATATCTTCGACCGTCTTCTTGTTGCAGGGCATTTTTTACCGTCTGGTAGACAGATAGGTTGAGCGTAGGTCGTGCTGAAAAAAAACGCCATTTAAAGCAATCGAATACTTTTTAAATAATGCGATTAAACTGCAGTCAATGAGAAATGTTAGCGATTTGTGCTGCAGTTAATTAGGGTAATGATATCGATGGGTTATTATTTCTTGGCAAAAAATGCGATTGAAGGAGGGTATCGGTGCATCAAGAAATAAAAAAACCGGCCAGAAGCCGGTCGAAATGGATAAAAATTATCGTATAGATAATGAAGGTAATAATGAAAATAATGATGATAGCGGCGCAATTATAGCGCCAGTTGGATGGGATGCTTTTGGCACAATGTGCTTATTGTCGATCACTTTTGTATGGCTATCTTTTTTTTCTTATATTTTTGTATAACCACATGATTTTATATCAATTAATGTATTTTTTATCATTATGTGCTGTATTTGTTTTGTCTGTAATGTTTTGTGGAAGTTCGCGCATATTTACATTTTGAATCATTTGTTAATTATAATGAAACACTATTGGGTACTTGGTATCATTTTCTTTCTGGATTAATATAACCCCTGTTACCAGAATGGTAATGCACAGTCGTGCTAATAATGCTCAGAAGGGCAGTGGCCATAGCTCGACATAATTAATGAGGATAATAACGATGAAACTTCGAGTACTCTCTCTGATAGTACCCGCCCTGCTGGTTGCAGGCACTGCAGGCGCGGCGGAAATTTACAACAAAGACGGAAATAAACTGGATTTGTTCGGTAAAATCGATGGTCTTCACTATTTCTCCGACAACAAGAATTCCGACGGCGACCAATCTTATATGCGTTTTGGTCTGCGCGGCGAAACCCAAATCAGCGATCAACTGACCGGTTATGGCGAGTGGGAATATCAGGCGAACCTCAATCGTGCGGAAAGTGAAGATAACAATAACTTTACCCGTGTCGGTTTCGCCGGTCTGAAATTTGGCGACTACGGCTCGCTGGATTACGGCCGTAATTACGGCGTACTGTATGACATCGGTGCATGGACCGACGTTCTGCCGGAGTTCGGTGGTGACACTTACGGCGCAGACAACTTCATGTTCCAGCGTACCAACGGTGTACTGACTTACCGTAATACCGGCTTCTTCGGTTTGGTCGATGGCCTGAACTTTGCCCTGCAATACCAGGGTAAAAATGACAGCGCAACTGAATCCAACAATGGCCGTGACGTGCTGGCGCAGAACGGCGACGGCTACGGTATGTCCGCGTCTTACGATCTGGGCTATGGCATCAGCGCGGCGGCCGCTTACTTCTCTTCCGATCGCACCAACGACCAAAATGGCATGAACGGTAATTACACCGGTATTCTTGGTCGTGGCGATAAAGCCGAAGCCTACAGCGGCGGTCTGAAATATGACGCCAACAACGTTTACCTGGCGGCGATGTACACCCAGTCTTATAACGCCACTCGCTTCGGCAGCAGTGACAGCTCTGTTTACGGCTATGCCAACAAAGCGCAGAACGTTGAAGTTGTTGCACAGTACCAGTTTGACTTCGGCCTGCGTCCGTCCGTGGCTTACCTGCAGTCAAGAGGCAAGGACATTGACCGCGGTTACGGCGACCAGGATCTGATGAAGTATGTTGACGTGGGGGCGACTTACTACTTCAACAAAAATATGTCCACCTACGTTGACTACAAAATCAACCTGCTGGATGACAACAACTTCACCAAAGCCGCCGGCATCAACACCGACGATGTCGTTGCAGTGGGCCTGGTTTACCAGTTCTAAGCAACAGACTGTGAATGTGAGCGCGGCCTTCGGGCCGCGTTTTTTTTGCCTGCGATTAGGCACAAAAGGTGATTTGCCTGGCACGGATTGCTATTTCAACGCCGCCTGGTTTACCTAAGCTCTGCCTGTATAAATAAATCAGGAGGTTATTATGAAGCTCAACATAGATCGGGTGATTGAAACGGTCCTGTACGTGCGCGATATCGAACGCGCCGATGCCTTTTACCAACAGGTGTTACAGCTGCCGGCGATGGTGGCCAACGAGCGCTTTCGCGCTTACAACGTGGGCGAACAAAGCGTATTGCTGCTGTTTATCGAGGGCGATTCGCTTAAAGGGGCACATTATCCAGAGGGATATATCCCCCCGCATGACGGCAACGGGCCATTGCATATCGGGCTGGCAGTGGCGAAAGAACAGTTGCCGCATTGGGAACGGCATCTTACGGCGCACAACATAGAGATAGAAGGGCGGATGACCTGGGGACATGGCGGGGAGAGTATTTATTTCCGCGATCCCGACGGCCACCTGCTGGAGTTGGTGACGCCGGGGATCTGGGCCAATTACTGATCGCACCAGGCTAGTGCCAACGCTTCAAGCATTCCACTCAGCAGCAGCAGCGTGTTTTGTGCCTGCTGCTCAATTTGCACTTTGACGATCGCCCCGTCTATCAACATCGCCAGCATTGCCGCTTGTTGTTCCTGCCGCGGGCCGACAGGCAGGTGGCGTGCAATTGCGTCGGCCATCTGCTCTTTGTGCTGCCGTGCGATGTTCAGACTTTCCGGCAGCATATCCGCTAATTCCACCGCCGTATTGATAAAAGCGCAACCGCGGTAGTGCGGGTCGTTGAACCATTCCGCAAGGCAGGGCGTTAAAGCAGACAGCACATTGCCCTGCTCTGCAACATGCCGTTCCAGAGATTGGTTAAACCAGGCCAGCCACTGCTCATGGCGATAGGCTAAAAACGCTGCGATCAGATCGTTCTTGCTGGGGAAGTGCCGATAAAACGTCACTTTTGTTACGCCAGATTCACTGATGATGCGATCGATACCGGTCGCGCGTACACCTTCACGGTAAAACAGATCGTGCGCCGTCAGCAGGATACGCTGGCGCGCAGGCAGAATGCTGGTTGTAACAGACATCAGAGCACCTCATAAATTATTTATCGGATCGATTGTAGACAACTCTGTCTACATGCGCTAGCTTAATTGAGTAGACAAACCTGTCTACTTAATCCCAAGCCCAGAGGTGAACAATGAGCATTAAACCCCCATTACCGCCATTTACCCGTGAATCAGCCATCGAGAAAGTCCGTTTGGCGGAGGATGCCTGGAACAGCCGCGATCCTGAACGTGTATCTCAGGTTTATTCTGTAGATACCCATTGGCGCAATCGGGCTGAGTTCGTTGATGGCCGGGAGGCGGTCTGCAAGTTCTTGCAGCGCAAGTGGGCTAAAGAGCTGGAGTACCGGTTGATTAAGGAGCTTTGGGCGTTCGATGGCGCGCGTATCGCAGTGCGGTTTGCCTATGAATGGCGTGATGATTCTGGCAACTGGTACCGCAGTTTTGGCAACGAGAACTGGGAGTTTAATCCGGACGGCCAGATGATTAACCGGCATGCCTGTATCAACGATATGCCGATCCGTGAACAGGATCGTCAATTCCATTGGCCGCTTGGCCGCCGACCGGATGATATTCCGGCCCTGAGCGACTTTGGCTTCTGATCGCGTTTACTGATAATAGGGCCGCAGTTCTAGCCTGTCGCGCAGAAATAATCGAAGAGATTTCAATCCGGAAAGTAAAAGTTAATTACGTTTTAGGCTATTTTATTTTTGGCGTAATAAACCCTGCCTGAATAAATAAGCATATAAATTAAAATGGCTGTACTGAATGTGGAAATAACGGCGGTGCGCGTGTTTGATAAAATGGAAAGGTGGACAGAGTAATAACGAGGTAAATAGCGTGAATGAGACGGGGGGCACATTGAACCGGCAGGGGCGGTGCCGCAGGTATCAGGGCCATCAGCGGCGGGTTGTGATGTAACAGGCTGCAATAGCCGCAGAGGTCAAAACAGGCGCCGGAGGCCATATCCGCCATGCCGTGGCCTGCGGGCGGGCTGTCCTCTGGCTGATGGCTCATCATCGCCATATGCTCGTCATGCTCCCCGCTCATCGGCACATCCATAGTCATCTCTTTGTTATTGATATTGTTTTTTGAGAGATGCGAGGAGATGGACGGTGCGATGAAAATCATCAACATAGCGAATAAGCCCAGCCAGGCCAGCGTGCGCATATGTTGAGTGGACAATTTCACCAGGAAAGTCTTCCAGAACCAGAGGGTAAATGAATGATGATGACGGTAATTGTGCCTGCATTGTAACATTAATGAGAATTAAGCTAAACAGCGAAGAAATCTGTTTGTTAAATGAAAATAATTCGGGTAGATTTCGAATTATTAAGTTTAAGCACGGATAACCCTTATGTCTGAACGCACCTCTGCGTTGCCTGCTGCTGCGCAGAATATTAATCAGCAGGTAACCACCCGCAGTTGGTTTATTCCGTTGATGATGCGGATTCATTTCTATATTGGTCTTTTTGTAGGGCCATTTTTACTTATTGCCGCATTAAGCGGAATATTTTACGCATTGACGCCGCAAATTGAATCTCGCCTGTATGCCCAGCAGCTGTTTAACGACAGCACCGGGCCGACACTGCCGTTAGAACGGCAGATAACCGCCGCTCAGGCGGTAGCACCGCAGCAGGCTTCTCTTTCGGCGGTAAGGCCGTCACCTGGAGAAGGCGAGAATACTCGCGTGTTGTTTAACGTTGCGGGATTAAAAGCCTCGGAACGGCTGGCGGTGTTTGTTGATCCGGTTACGGCGCAAACGCATGGCGCGATGACGGTTTATGGCACCAGTGGCATATTACCGTTGCGCACCTGGTTGGATCAATTTCATCGCAGCTTGTTGCTGGGGGATTTGGGCCGCAATTATAGCGAGCTGGCCGCTTCTTGGCTGTGGATTGCGGCGCTCGGCGGTTTGATCCTCTGGGGGGCGCGCAAGCGCAAGAACAAGGAAACGCGGCATAGGCGCAAAGGTTTACGCTGGTTGCATGAGAAAAGCGGCCTGTTGCTGCTCATCGGCCTGTTGTTCTTTTCCGCCACCGGGCTGACCTGGTCACAGTGGGCCGGTGAGAATATCGGCGTGCTGCGTCAGCAACTGGGCTGGGCGACACCCTCGCTGTCTATGGCACTTGGCGGGCAGAGTGCGCAGCCTGCTGACGAGCATGCCGAACACCATGGCCACATGATGCACATGCCAATGGCTGAGCCGCTTCAGGACCCTGCCATGTATGACAGAGCGCTGGCAGTCGCGCGTGGGGCAGGCATTGATGCCGCCAGGGTTGAAATCAAGCAACCGGCAGCGGCGGGCCAGGCTTGGGCGGTGATGGAGATCGATCGCCGGTGGCCGACGCAGGTTGATGCCGTGGCAATCGATCCCGCGACGATGGCGATCGTTGATCTGGTCAGGTTCGAACAGTATCCGCTGGCAGCCAAATTGACGCGCTGGGGTATCGATCTGCATATGGGTATTTTGTTCGGTCTGGTAAATGAGCTGGTGTTGGTGGCCTTCGCTACCGGGCTGGCGGCGATGGTGGTGATGGGGTATTTGATGTGGTGGCGCGGCCGGCCCACTCGGGCAGTGCGTAAACCGCTGCGCTCACCCTTTATGTTGCTGCGCAAAACGCCCAAAGGGCCGCTGTTGCTGATCGTCAGCCTCTCGTTGCTATTGGGCGTTTGCCTGCCGGTGATGGGCGTTAGCCTGTTGGCCTTTTTACTGTGCGATCTATTACGGTTTCTGATGGCGCGGGGGAGTGAACCGCACCTATCGACAAAGTGACGTTTGTAGAAAAGCCTTTCCTCTTCTACACTTAGAGAACAACAAACGTACGTCAAGAGGACAAGCCATGACTAATAAGCTGGTTTTAGCCGTTTGCACCGCAGCGACATTTTCCATTCTTGCCGGCTGTACCGCTTATGACAGGGCCGCCAGTTACGTGAAGGAACCTGTGGTAAGCGATGTAAAAGTAGGGATGACAAAACAGCAGGTGCGGGCAATTGCCGGCCCACCGTCTACCTCTGCAACGCTGGTGAATGCGAAGGGCACATGCGACACCTACGCTGTGGCGCCGCGCGACGGTAAAGTGCAAACCTATTTTGTCAGTTACAGCGACACTGGCCATGTGATGAACAAGGGGTACCAGACTTGTTCAGACTACGATTCTCAGCCTAAATAAGCCCCATTGCGCTGAACAATAAAACCTCGCTTTGGCGGGGTTTTTCATTTTTTAACCGCCAGTCGCATGAAGTTTAAGCAAACGCGCTTTTTACTGCATTTTTTTTCATGAAACGGTAGACATTTCATAACGGTATCGTTAATATCTGCGCCCATTGGAAGGATGGCCGAGTGGTTTAAGGCAACGGTCTTGAAAACCGTCGAGTGTAACAGCTCCCAGAGTTCGAATCTCTGTCCTTCCGCCAAATTTAGCCGGCTTAGCTCAGTTGGTAGAGCAACTGACTTGTAATCAGTAGGTCACCAGTTCGATTCCGGTAGCCGGCACCATAAAAGAAGCCCCAGCAGAAATGCTGGGGCTTTTTCTTTGTCTAAATGTTCGTAAGCCTTACTGCTAAGGGGGGGGGTCAGCAACTGCGGCGTACCGGCGATATCATATTTCGTTTACCAGCCACTGCTCAGACTCTTCAAACATCTCTTCCAGCATACGGTTCAGCTTCTCGCGATCGCTTTTGCTGGCGTCCGAATTCAGGCCGTTGGCCTGCATCGGTTTTACACGCACTTCGGCATCCGGGAACAAGTCGTGAACTCTTTTCTCAAGCTCTGTCCGAATAATTTCGGCAGCGTTAGGCAGCCCGGCAACGTTGCGCTTATCAAACACCAATTCTACAAACATGGTTTACCTGATTTACTGATTTAATATACAGCATTCTGACTCGGTGTTTGGGTGTTGGCAAGAGGGGAGTATAGGATTTTATACAGTATGAAAGACGTGCAGTGCAGGCATAAAAAAACCAACCGCAAAGGGTTGGTTTCTTTAAGGAT
This sequence comes from Serratia sp. TSA_7, assembly GCF_052692135.1. Taxonomy (NCBI): domain Bacteria; kingdom Pseudomonadati; phylum Pseudomonadota; class Gammaproteobacteria; order Enterobacterales; family Yersiniaceae; genus Serratia; species Serratia sp. TSA_7. The sequence goes on along the minus strand of NZ_JBQZFU010000002.1, from coordinate 490,942 downwards.
GTTTGGTCGGCATGAGAGGATTTGAACCTCCGACCCCCGACACCCCATGACGGTGCGCTACCAAGCTGCGCTACATGCCGACGCTATGGAAAATCATACTACCCTTAACCAAAATCAATGCAAGAGTAGCAGCGCCTGATTGCTTGTATTTTAAGCAGTTAGTTGGCAATGAAGCGTTTAACGTCAGTCAGCACCTGCAACAGCAGGGTAAGCTGCGGTTTCTCGTCTTTTATTTCTTTGTCGTTTTTATCGTACGCGCGATAAGTGCCATTGCCGTCCAGCACCAGGGTTTGTGTTGGCGTAGTGATGATCAACAGGTTGTTATCACCGGTGGCGACCCAATTGTTCTTGCGCTGTGCGGTGAACAGGTCTTCACCTTGCGAGTAATCGTTAGGGGCTGTTTTAACGTGCAGTAAACGCTGCATCAGCGTGCGCATCACATCGTTATGGCCGGTCAGCTTATTGATGGTCTGAGCTGGCGTACCCGGCCAGTGGATAACCAGCGGCACTTGCAGCTGCTGTTGGTTATAACTGCTGCCAGCACCCCAGTAGCCTTTGCCGCTGTCATTAAATTCAATGCCGTGCTCTGCGGTAATCACCACGACCGTTTTATCCAGAACGCCACGGGCTTTCAGCGTGCTGAGCACCTCCGCAATCTGCGTATCCACATCCTGCGCACCGGCGCGGTAACGTTGAATAAAGTCGGCCGGGGCCGGCGTTTTTTCATTGGCTGCCGGTTCAGCGCCACGGAAGTTGATGTAGGAGAACCACGGAGCCTTGTTGTTCTGATCGGCCAGCCAATTCTGCCATTGTTGAGTGGTGACTGCATCGTTTTGCCTGCTTGGCGTCGGCAGCGAGAAGTCGGTCAACAGTGCCTGACGATATAGGCTGGCGTTAAAGCCGTCGGACGAGAACAGGCCAAACTGATAACCCTGGGCGCTAAGTGCGTTCACCAGGGCAGAAGGTTTGCGCGCGGCGAGAATGCTGTCCAAATAGGTCGGCGAAATGCCGTAGAACAGGCCAAACAGGCCGGTATCTGCATGATTGCCCGAACTGTAGTGATCGCTGAAGCGAACGTTTTCCTGCGCGAAGCGGGAGAGGGCAGGCATATCCTTTGTCATATCCTGGGCGCGAACGCCATCTACGACGATCATCAACAGGTTATAGCCGCTGCCTTTGTCGTTGTAGCTGAGATCGTTGAGTGGATATTCCACCGCTACGGCCTCCGGATTACCCTGCTGCACCAAACGGCGCTCATACTCTTGTGGATCGAGCAGGCCGTGTTTCTCAAGGAATTTACGTGCGGTCATGGGGTAGGAAAGCGGCAGATTGGCTCGCTGCATGGTGATCGGGCGATAGAAATTGGCGTCGGCCCAGATATAAATCAGGTGCGAGGCAAAAAAGGCGCTGATGAACAGCACGGCCAACGGCTTGCCAAAGTGTTGGCGGTTCAGGCTGCGAAGCTTTTGCCAGCTCCAGGTGCCAAACAACATCTCCACCAGGAAGATAACGGGCACGCAGATGAACATCAGTTGCCAGTCGCGCGCCAGCTCGCTTTGATCCGGGTTGACCACCAGTTCCCACACCACCGGGTTAAGGTGAAGGTGGAAATGCGTGAACACTTCGCTGTCTACCAGCAACAGCGTTAGCCCGGTCGTGGCCAGCGCGGCGGAAATAAGCCGCAGCAGCCGCTGTGACATCACCACAAAGGTCAGCGGGAATATCACCAACAGGTAGCCGGCGAAAACGATAAAGCTGAAATGCCCCAGCAAGCTGACCAGGGCATAAACCCGGCCCAACAGGGAGGAGGGCCAGTCGGTGACAAACAGATAGCGGCTGCCCAGCCCGAGGGCGAGCAGAATATTGAATAAGGCGAACCAGTGCCCCCAGCTAATCATCTGGGAGACTTTTTCACGATAACGCTGACGGTTTGTCACCATAATTAATTATTAATGCGCTTTGTCTTCACGAATAGAAGCTTGCAGAGCTTCTGCAAACGATCTTGCCAACGTCTTCCGCTGCGCGGGAGCAACGCTGGTGTTGATCAGATTAGTTACCATGTTGCCCAGCACCATCAGAGAAAGATCGGTGGGAGTATGGTGTTTTTCCAGAACATTGACCAGCTCAGAGAGCAGTTGTTCAACGTGTTCGTCACTGTAACGGGATGATTGTGGCATAAAAATTGCGCTCAAAGCCTGACAAAGTCCCATATCTTACCGTATAGAGCCGTGATTTTCCGCTCTTTTATAGCGTGGTAGCCGTTAAGGTAACGATCGTTTGCCGATCCCGCTTTACAGTTGCAGGGCGAAGCCTTCGGTGCTTGAATACGCGCTCAAAGAACAGGAGGAATTATCATGAGTCTGGATATCGACCAGATCGCTCTGCACCAGTTGGTAAAACGCGACGAACAAACGCTGGACGTGGTGCTGCGCGACTCTCTTCTTCCCACCAATGCGGCGGTGGAAGAGATGATGGAGGAACTGCATCGTGTCTACAGTGCCAAGAGCAAGGCTTATGGCCTGTTCAATGAAGGCAGTGAGCTGGCGGATGCGCTGCGCACCTGCCGCAAGGACGACAAGGATTTTCTGGCTTTCAGTCGCGCGGCAACCGGCCGTCTGCGCGATGAGCTGGGCAAGTACCCGTTTGCCGAAGGCGGCGTGGTGCTGTTCGGCCAGTACCGCTACCTGTCGACAGAGTACTTGCTGATTGCGGTGCTCAACAGCCGCAACAGTTCGCGCGTTAACGAAGAGCTGGATATCAACACCACCCATTATCTGGACATCAACCACGCCGATATCGTGGCGCGCATCGATCTGACCGAATGGGAAACCAACCCGGAGTCCACCCGTTACCTGACCTTCCTGAAAGGCCGGGTGGGGCGCAAGGTGTCCGATTTCTTTATGGATTTCCTGGCGGCGGCCGAAGGGCTGGACACCAAAGCGCAGAACCGGGGCTTGCTGCAGGCGGTTGACGACTATTGCGCCGACGCCCAGTTGGATAAAAATGAGCGCCAGTCGGTGCGCCAGCAGGTTTACAGCTATTGCAACGAACAGCTGCAGGCCGGCGAGGAAATCGAGCTGCAGGAACTGTCGAAAGAGATTGCGCCGGTGGGCGAGAAAGATTTCCTGCAATTCTCCAGCGAACAGGGCTATCAACTGGAAGACAGCTTCCCGGCCGATCGCGGCACTCTGCGCCAGTTGACCAAGTTCGCCGGCAGCGGCGGCGGCATCAGCATGAACTTTGACGCCATGCTGTTGGGGGAACGGGTGTTCTGGGATGCGGCAACGGATACGCTGACGATTAAGGGCACGCCGCCGAACCTGCGCGATCAGCTGCAACGCCGGTTAAACGGCGGCAACAAGTAACGCTTGCCGAATCGCAGATAATAAAAAACGCCGCAATTGCGGCGTTTTCTACTTCGGCGTCCCGAAAAGCTCGAATACGTTGCGATTACGCGCGAACGAAGTCGATGTGGGTCAGTTTTGGCTTGAACGGGTGACGCTGTACAGCCTGAACCTTAACTTTGGTTTCTTTACCGTCGATAACCAGAGTTACTGCTTCGCTGTAGAATTCTGGTTTAGCTTCCATGTTCTTTACAGAATCATGGTCTAATTCGATGGAAACTGCAGCTTCTTCGCCACCGTAAACGATAGCTGGGAATTTGTTAGCTGCACGCAGGCGGCGGCTCGCACCCTTACCCTGGTCTTTACGTACTTGTACATTGATAGTGAACATTGTTTTTTCTCTTAAAAGAAAATTTACCCTGTTAAGGCGACCCAGTAACAGGTTCGATAAACCACTTTAGCACCGGGCGAACCCAGCTAAAGCGGGCGGCATTTTAACGGAAAGCCGTCGGCAGGGCAATGGAAACCTCCCGAATCTGCGCGATGCGGGCATCAATACAGCTCGTTGGCCCGGCGGAAGCGGCCTTGATAATCGAACACTTTTTCCCGTACCTGCCAGAATTGCCCACGTTTGCGCGCCACGACAAAATCCGGATGACGCAACAGTGTCTGTTGGGCCAGCACGTCGGCTGCGGTTTGCCAACTGAACGGTACCCCCGGGGCGCGTTGATGCGGGCGCAGAAACAGCATCTCGAAGGCTTTGCGCTGCGCCGGCGTTTGCAGGCGGAAACGCTCGCTGGTGCTGGTGCCGTCTTCATCGTAGTAGGTGGCCTTCAGCCACTCGCCTTTTTCATCGCGTCCGCTTTGCAACTCCATACCGCCGCAGCGCAGAACCAATGCGTCCTTCAGTTTCAGCGCCTCTTTCAGCATATCGTCGGGATCGACCAGCACTTCCTGGCACTGGTGGCAGCGGCGCGCAGCAATGTCGTTTTCTGCGCCACAGTGCGGGCAACTCTTGAAACGAAAGCGGTAGTCGCACTGTTCGCGATGGCCATCATCGTCTTCCAGCCAGCCCTGGCAGCGGCGGCCGTAATGCTCGATGATGTCGCCATTTTCGGTGCATTTTCCCCAGAACAGGTTGGCGAAGCCGCAGCCGGGGCAGAATACCTGTACCGGCTGGCTGTCGCTGTGCGGTTTGCTGACGCCCACCTCAGGCGTAAACAGGTCATGCGGGTTGCCGGCGTAGTCGAGGATCAGGCAATCCTCTTTGCCGGGAGCCAGCCGCAGCCCGCGGCCGACGATTTGCTGATAAAGGCTGACGGATTCGGTGGGGCGCAAAATGGCGATCAGATCGACATGCGGCGCGTCAAAGCCGGTGGTCAACACCGCCACGTTGACCAGATAGCGCAGCCGTTGTTGTTTGAACGCCTCAATCAACGCATCCCGTTCGGCGGCCGGCGTTTCGGCGCTGACCAGCGCGGCCTCACCGGCCGGCAGCAGGCCGTGGATCTCACGAGCATGCTCAACGGTGGAGGCGAAAATCATCACCCCTTTGCGCGTTTCGGCATATTCGACGATCTGGCTGATGATGTGCGGCGTGATGCGATTTTGCTGTTTCAGCTCGCGGTTGAGGTCTACCTCACTGAACAGGCCGTTGCTTCTGGCCTCCAGGCGACTGAAATCGTACTGCACAATCGGCATGTCGAGCCGTTCCGGCGGCACCAGATAACCGTGCTTGATCATGTAGCGCAGCGGCAGTTCATAAATGCAGTCGCGAAACAGGCTGCCGGCATCGCCGCGGGTAAAACCGTGGTAGTGATACTGGTAAATCCAGCCTTTACCCAGCCGGTAAGGCGTGGCGGTCAGCCCCAACAGCCGCAACTGCGGGTTGGATTTTTGCAGATGCTGAATAATTTGCTGGTACTGGCTGTCATCGTCGTCGCTGATGCGGTGGCACTCGTCGATAATCAGCAGGGAAAATGCGCCGTCGAACAACGACAGATTACGCGCCACGGACTGTACGCTGCCGAACACCACTTTGCCGGCGCTGTCTTTTTGCTGCAGCCCGGCGGCAAAGATATCCGCCTCCAGCCCGTAGGCGCAGTATTTGGCGTGGTTTTGCGCCACCAGCTCTTTCACGTGGGCCAGCACCAATACCCGGCCGCGTGCGCGCTTCGCCAGTTCGGCGATCACCAGACTTTTGCCTGCACCGGTCGGCAGCACAATCAGCGCCGGTTGAGAATGCTGGCGGAAATGTTTGATGGTGGCTTCGACCGCTTCCAGTTGGTAGGGGCGTAGAGTAAAGGCCATGAATTAACGCCGTTGGTTGAAATGGGCCGCCGGGAACATGTTTTGCAACATCTGAACCCACAGAAACAGTGACATTTTACTCCTCAGGCGGCTAAAAAATTTCTATTATTATGCCTTGTGAGCGCATGCGGTGCGAGAAGCGTGGAAATTACCTCTGTCAGGGGGCCGTTTCCGCCGCTATACTCCTGTCACAGTAATCGCTGTTTCCCCCTCTCCGAACCTGCCCTGTTGCACCTGGTGCAACGGCGGGCGTCATATTTTAGCAATACGATCAATGCGATCATAACAACGACAGGCAAAGCAGATTCAATGCGACTGGACAAGTTTTTATCTCAGCAGTTAGGTGTTAGCCGCGCGCTGGTAGCGCGTGAACTTCGGGCAAAACGCGTCACCGTGGACGGTGACGTGGTGAAGAGCGGGGCTGTCAAACTGACCCCGGAGCAGGAGGTGGCGTTTGACGGCAACCCGCTGCAACAGCTGAGCGGCCCACGCTATTTCATGCTCAACAAGCCTCAGGGGTACGTTTGCTCTACGGACGATCCCGATCACCCGACGGTGCTGTATTTCCTCGATGAGCCGGTCGCTTATAAACTGCATGCCGCCGGTCGGCTGGATATCGACACCACTGGCCTGGTGCTGATGACTGACGACGGGCAGTGGTCGCATCGCGTCACCTCACCGAAACATCATTGTGAGAAAACCTATCTGGTCACGCTGGAGCATCCGCTGGCGGAAGATACCGCACAGCAGTTTGCCGAAGGCGTGCAGTTGCATAATGAAAAAGATCTGACCCGTCCGGCGCAACTGGAAAAAATTGAAGACACTCTGGTGCGTTTGACCATCAGCGAAGGGCGCTATCACCAGGTGAAACGCATGTTCGCTGCGGTTGGCAACCGGGTTGTCGAACTGCACCGCGAGCGGATTGGCGCCATCGTGATGGATGAGGATTTGGCTCCGGGCGAATACCGCCCGCTGACTGAAGAAGAAATCGCCAGCGTGGGCGCACCACATTTGCAGGACTAACGGCTGCGGCTGATTAAGGAGTCGTTGAACGTGCAACAGAACCGGTCATCTCACCTCGGTTTGATTTTTATTCTGGGCCTGCTTTCCATGCTGATGCCGCTGGCTATCGACATGTATCTGCCCAGTATGCCGGTGATAGCCAGGCAGTTCGGCGTCGAGTCGGGCAGCGTGCAGATGACGCTCAGCGCCTATATGCTCGGTTTTGCCCTGGGGCAGCTGTTCTATGGGCCGATGTCGGACAGCATAGGGCGCAAGCCGGTGATCCTGTGGGGGACGCTGATCTTCGCCATTGCCGGCGGCGCTTGCGCCATGGCGCAGTCGATCGAGCAGTTGATCAACCTGCGTTTCCTGCACGGTCTGTCGGCGGCGGCGGCCAGCGTGGTGATTAATGCCCTGATGCGCGATATGTTCACCAAGGACGAATTTTCGCGAATGATGTCGTTTGTCATCCTGGTAATGACCATTGCGCCCTTGCTGGCGCCGATGATCGGTGGTGCGCTGCTGCTGTGGTTCAGCTGGCATGCGATTTTCTGGACCATGGGGGCAGCGGCGCTGATCGGTTCGCTGCTGGTGGCGTTCTTTATTAAAGAAACGCTGCCGAAAGAGCGGCGGCAGAAATTCCATCTGCGCACCACGTTGGGCAATTTCGCTTCGCTGTTCCGCCACAAGCGCGTGCTGAGTTATATGTTGGCCAGCGCCTTCTCGTTCGCCGGCATGTTCTCGTTCCTCAGCGCCGGGCCGTTCGTGTATATCGAATTGAATAACGTCTCGCCGCAGCATTTTGGTTACTACTTTGCGCTGAATATCGTGTTTTTGTTCCTGACGACTTTGGTCAATAGCCGCAATGTACGGCGGCGGGGGGCGATCAACATGTTCCGCCTGGGGCTGCTGGTTCAGTTGGCGATGGGGCTGTGGTTGCTGGCGGTGAGCGCCATCGGCCTGGGCTTCTGGGCGCTGGTGCTCGGTGTGGCGGTTTATCTGGGCTGCATCGCCATGATTTCGTCCAACGCCATGGCGGTGATCCTGGATGATTTCCCGCATATGGCGGGTACGGCGTCCTCGTTGGCCGGTACGCTGCGTTTCAGCATCGGCGCTCTGGTCGGGGCGGTACTGTCGATGGCGCCAGGCAAGAGCGCCTGGCCGATGGTCTCTTCCATGGCGCTGTGCAGTATCGTAGCGGTGCTGTTCTATTTGTATGCCAGCCGTCCACGCAGCAACCTTGCCTGATCCTTCCGCGATTTATCTCTGAATAACCAAGGCCGGCGTAGTGCTGAGCCTTGGTTACTCCATTCTTTTCAACACCCTCTCATCAGTCCCGTTGGCAATGCAGATTTTGTTGCTAAATATAAGTACGCTAATTAAATGCTCGGCGTGCAATCTGTGTGCTTTTTGTTAAAAAAAGCGCAGGTTAAGAAACGATAATTACAGAGGTTCCGCACGGTATCTTTGCCGGGATGTGGTGTTTGATTTATATTTTGTCTATTTAAAATCAATAGATTAAATCGATTTTTTACCTTGAAGGGCGAAGTTAAATGTTTCTGCAATGTAAAATTATAAAGAGTGAAAAGTAACCGCATTGCAAGAAAAAAGAGTTGAGATCGTGGCGGGAAAGGGTTACATATAACGCAAAAATGCGAGCTGAGTCGCAAAATGCCGTGAAATGACACCGTGCGGCGCACCAAAACAGCACGATATCAGCAAGCGCAGGGTGCGGTTAATGAGTTGTGACATATTTTACATTTAAATAACATATGTGCGCGGCAGAGTCGGTTCTCAACGGCTATAACTTAGTTACCCTGTCAGGTAAAAACTGTTTCACTTTTCAAACTAGGGATTTCATGTGGATAGTATCCAACTTTCGGTAGTGCATCGCTTGCCGCAAAGTTATCGTTGGCTATCAGGTTTTACCGGCATCAAGGTTGAACCGATTCCGCTTAGCGGGATAGACGAAGATAACAATCTGATTGGCTTGAAACTGCTCAGCCACGAAGGGGCGGACGCCTGGCAGGTTATGCAACAGCTTAAGCTGTCCTTGCAGGAGATTCAGGTCGATTGCGCCATCGTGGAGTGGGAAGGGGAAGCTTGCCTGTTTGTGCACCGCAGCGATGAAAGCGCCACCTTATGCCGGTTAAAAAACGTTGGTGCCGCCATCGCCGAACCACTGAGCGCGCAATACCCTTTCTGACCCCCGCCGCTAATCGGCCAGCTGTAGCAACTGCTGCGTATAAGCGGCGGCAGGCGAGTTAAAGATCGTCTGGCAGTCGCCCTGTTCAACCACTTCTCCCTGGCGCAATACGATCACCTGATGGCACAGTGAGTGTACTACCTGCAAATCATGGCTGATGAACAGATATGCCAGCCGATGGCGCCGTTGCAGAGACTTCAGCAACGTCAGGATTTGCGCCTGTACCGATTTATCCAGCGATGAGGTCGGCTCATCCAGAATCAGCAACTGCGGCTGCAGAATCAGCGCCCGTGCGATAGCAATGCGTTGGCGCTGGCCACCGGAAAACTCGGTAGGGTAGCGGTGGCGCAGGGCGGGATCCAGCCCCACTTCTTGCAAGGCTTCCATCACCTTTTGTTCACGCTGTTCGGCGCTCAATTTCTGATGTACCTCCAGCCCCTCGGCGATAATTTGCAACACGCTCAGTCGCGGGTTCAGCGCGGAGTAGGGATCCTGAAACACGATCTGTATCTGGCTGCGGTACGGCAGCATCTGTTTCAGGCTGAACTGGTGCAGCGGTTGGCCGTTAAACCAGATAGCGCCGCTGGCGCTCAACAGACGCAGCAGCGCCAGCCCGGTGGTGCTTTTACCCGACCCCGACTCCCCCACCAATCCAACGCTTTCCCCGGCCTTCAGCTCAAAACTCAGTCCTTTCAACGCGTAGTGATGGTCAACCGTGCGGCGCAACAAGCCGCGCTTGATCGGGAAACTGACCTGCAAGTTTTCCACTTTCAGCAGCGGGGCGGCGTCCGCCGGCAACGGCAGAGGATCGCCGACATTTTCCGCTGCCAGCAGTTGCTGGGTATAGGGATGCTGCGGCTGGCTGAACAGGCCCGCCCGGCTGTTCTGCTCAACGCACTGACCATTGCGCATCACCGCCACATTGTCCGCCAGGCGGCGAACGATATTCAGGTTATGAGTGATGAACAACAGCCCCATCCCCATTTCTTGCTTCAGCTCTTTCAGCAGCAGCAGGATCTGCGCCTGAATGGTCACATCGAGCGCAGTGGTCGGTTCGTCGGCAATCAGCAGTTTTGGCTGGGTCAATACCGCCATGGCGATCATGACCCGTTGGCGTTCGCCGCCGGAGAGCTGATGCGGATAGTCTTTCAACCGGCCTTTGGCGTTGCGAATACCGACGCGATCCAGGCACTGAATAATCTCCCCGCGCGCTACGTCGCGCCGCATGCCACGGTGCAAGGCCAACACTTCCGCCAGTTGTTTCTCAATGGTGTGCAATGGGTTGAGCGACACCATAGGCTCCTGAAAAATCATCGAAATCTGGTTGCCGCGTACGTTGCGCAGCTCGGCTTCCGGCGCATGCAGCAACGAGCTGCCATTGAACAGGATATCCCCCCCGGTATAGACCACCGGCGGCGAAGGCAGCAGCCGCAGCACCGACAGCGCGGTCACGCTTTTGCCGGAGCCGGACTCACCCACCAGGGCCAACGTTTCCGCTTTTTCTATTTGCAACGACAAGCCGTTGACCACCTGATTCAACTGCTCTCCCTGACGGAAAGCGACGCTGAGATCCTGAATTGAAAGCAGTGGAGTACTAGCCATATCAATGCGCCTTGCTGGGGTCAAAGGCGTCGCGTATGGCTTCGCCGATAAAAATGAGTAAAGACAGCAACACCGCCAACACCAGGAACGCAGTAATGCCGAGCCACGGTGCTTGCAGGTTGTTCTTGCCCTGCAGCAACAGTTCACCGAGCGACGGAGAGCCGATCGGCAGGCCGAAGCCCAGGAAATCGAGAGAGGTCAGGGTGGTGATGGAACCACAGAGGATAAACGGCAAGAAGGTCAGCATCGCCACCATCGCATTGGGCAGCATATGCCGGTACATAATGACCCGGTCCGGTACCCCCATAGCGCGTGCGGCGCGGATGTAATCATAGTTGCGGGTGCGCAGGAACTCGGCGCGCACTACGCCTACCAGGCTCATCCAGCCAAACAGAATGGTGATACCGAGCAACCACCAGAAATTGGGTTGTACGATACTCGACAGCAAAATGATCAAAAACAGCGTCGGCATGCCCGACCACACCTCGATAAAGCGTTGTCCCCATAGGTCAAAACGCCCGCCGTAATACCCTTGCATCGCACCGACGCAAACGCCGATCACACTGGAAAACAGCGTCAGCGCCAACCCGAACAGCATCGAAATGCGAAAGCCGTACAGCACGCGGGCCAGCACGTCGCTGCCGTTACCGTCGGTACCCAGCAGGTTATGGCGCGAGGGGGCTGAGGGGAAGGGCACCTCAGTGGCGAAGTTGATGGTGTCGTAACTGAAGCGAATCGGTGGCCAAACCGCCCAGCCGTGGCGGTCGATCTGCTGTTTTACGAAAGGATCCTGGTAATCGGTGGCGGTATTCAGCTCACCGCCAAAGGTGGTCTCGCTGTAATTGATCATGAACGGCAGGTACAGGCGGCCTTCGTAGCGCACCAGCAGCGGCCGGTCGTTGGCGATCAGGTTGGCGGCCAGGCTGAGGATAAACAACACCAGGAAAACCCACAGTGACCAGTAACCGCGGCGATTACTGCGAAAACGCGCCCAGCGCGCCTGGTTGATCGGGCTTAAGCGGCTCATTGGCGGGCCTCGAAATCAATGCGCGGATCGACCAGGGTATAGGTGATATCGCTGAGGATATTCAACAGCAGGCCAATCAGGGTAAAAATATACAGCGTGCCGAACATCACCGGATAGTCGCGCTGCAGGGTGGCGTCATACCCCAGCAGCCCCAGCCCGTTGAGCGAGAACATCACTTCAATCAGCAATGAACCGGTGAAAAACATGCTGACGAACGTCGCCGGGAAGCCGGCGATCACCAGCAGCATGGCATTGCGAAATACGTGATGATAAAGGATCTTGTTCTCGTCCAGCCCCTTGGCGCGCGCGGTGACTACATACTGTTTGCGGATCTCGTCAAGGAACGAGTTTTTGGTCAGCATGGTCAGGGTGGCGAAACCGCCAATGACCGTCGCCAGCACCGGCAGGGTGATGTGCCACAGATAATCGGCAATCTTGCCGTACCACGACAGGCTATCGAAGTTGCTGGATACCAGGCCGCGCAACGGGAACCAATCCAGGTAACTGCCGCCGGCGAACAGCACGATCATCAGAATGGCGAACAGGAAGGCCGGAATGGCGTAGCCGATGATAATCAGCGTGCTGCTCCAGATATCGAAAGCGCTGCCGTTATGCACCGCCTTGCGGATACCTAGCGGGATCGACACCAGATAGATAATCAGCGTGCTCCACAGGCCCAGGGTGATGGATACCGGCAGGCTATGGCCCACAAGTTGCATCACCGACGCACCGCGGAACAGGCTGTCGCCAAAGTCGAAACGCATATAATTCCACAGCATGGTGAAATAGCGCTCATGCAGCGGTTTGTCGAAACCATAGCGTTTGGTGATTTCGGCAATCACTTCCGGATCCAGCCCGCGGGATCCCCGGTACTGGCTATCCGTGGCGGTGCCGACGCCGATCCGAGCGTGCCCCAGGCCTTCACCTGCGCCACCGCCGCCAAAACCGCTGCTCTGGCCCATCTCGATGTTGGCAATGGCCTGATCGACCGGGCCGCCGGGCGCGATCTGCACGATGAAAAAGTTAATGGTGATGATCGCCCACAGGGTGGGAATAATCAGCAACAGTCTGCGAATCAGATAAGCCGCCATCGCCGACCCCTTATTGTTGTTGGGCCGGCAAACGCGCCGCCTTGTTGACGTCAAACCACCAGTTGTCGAAGCCAATCACGTAAGCAGGACGGATCGCCGGCGTGGAGAACTTGTCCCAGTAGGCATAGCGATCGTGATTGGAATACCACATTGGCAGCATGAACCTGTTCCAGGTCAGCACCCGATCCAGCGCACGGCCCAGCGGCAGCAGGGCTTTTTCGTCGCCCTGATGCCGCAGGATGTTGCGTACCAGGCTGTCGACCGCCGGGTCGGTGACGCCAGGGGTATTCCAACTGGAATGGATGTATTCGGAGTCCCAGAGTGTCTGGAGGGAAGAACTTGGGAACGGCATCGCCAGGTAGACCGTTGGCATCATGTCGAAATCGCCGTCACGCATGCGTTTGGTGAATTGAGTGACGTCAATTTCACGGATCTGCATCTCGATGCCCAGCCGCTTGAGGTTGTGCTGGAACGGCAATACGTACTGGAAGTTGCTGCCGCTCAGCAGCATCAGCTCGAAGGTAAAGGGTTTGCCGGTTTTGCTGTTCACCAACTGCTGGTTTTTCACTTCCCAACCGGCCTGCTTGAGCAACTGGGTGGCTTTCAGCAGGTTCTGGCGATCGCTGCCGCTGCCGTCGGAGGAGGGCGGCTGGTAGATGCTGGTAAACACCTCCGGCGGTACCTTGTCCTTCAGCGGTGCCAACAGCGCCAGTTCGGCGGCATCCGGATAGCCGCTGGCGGCGTAGGGGGTATTCTGGAAATAGCTGTTGGTACGTTGATAAGCGTTGTAATACAGCGCCTTGTTCATCCAATCGAAATCGAAGGCCAGCGTGATCGCCTCGCGCACGCGCCTATCGGCAAACAGAGGGCGTTTCATATTGAACGCCATCCAGCGGGTATTTTGCGCCGACTGGTTGGTTTCATCCTGTTTGACAATGTAGTTGCGGGCGAAGTTGCCGCCCTGATATTGGGTCGCCCAGCTTTTGGGCGAACCCTCGATGCGGAAGTCGTAGGCACCGGCCTTGAAGGCCTCCAGCGCCACTTTGTCATCCAGATAGTAGTCGTAGCGGATGCTGTCGAAGTTGAAGCGGCCGCGATTGACCGGCAGGTTGGCCGCCCAGTAGTCGCGTACCCGTTGATAGGTAATGTATTGGCCGAGGCGGTAACTGCCGACCTTATACGGGCCGCTGCCAAGCGGCGGCGCAGCCAGCGGCTCGTTCAGCTTATGATCTTTCCAGAAACTCTCCGGCAGCACCGGCAGCCCAAATAGCCCGAGCAGTTTGTCTTTATCCGGCTGCGGGAATTCGATGCGTACCGTCAGGCGGGAGATGGCCTTTACACTAATCCCTTTGTAGGCGATGCGAAATTGCGGCACGCCTTCGGTCATAAATTTGTTAAAGGTGAAAGCTACGTCGGCGGCGGTGATAGGGCTGCCATCGTGGAAGCGGGCGCGGGCGTTAATGTCCAGCTCCACCCAGCGCATATCGGCCGGAAAGCGGGCAGATTCGGCGATCAGTGGATAGTAGCTGCCTATTTCGTCGTCCGAGGTGGTGAACAGCGAGTCGTACAGTGCGTCGGTGCGTTCGCCGGCCACGCCGCGCGAGGCGTAACGGTTAAAGTTATCGTAAGTGCCGATCGCCGCCATTCGTACGTCGCCGCCTTTCGGTGCGGCCGGATTGACGTAGTCGTAATGGCTGAAGTCGGTGGCGTATTTCGGCTCACCGAGAAGGGCGAAAGCGTAGCTTTCATTGAGGGTTTCGGCCTGCAGGCCAAAACTCAGTGCTGAGAGCACCAGGGCAGCAAAAACGCGCACGGACATCTTGACGGTAAGCTCCTGCTGATAAGTCGGTTAAGTCTGCGGCCAGCATAACATTCACTGCCGCGCCGCAGGGTGAAGTAATGTAAAGATCAGGCTTTTTGCGCCTGATAATCAAAGACCTGCTGGTTAGTGCAGAATGTCACGAAGTTGTCGATGCTCAACGGCTTGCTGAAATAATACCCCTGCATAAAGTTAACGTCCCGTTCCTGCAGGAAGTGCAATTGTTCGGCGGTTTCCACGCCTTCCGCCACGGTTTGCATTTTCAGCTTTTTAGCCAGTGAGATCACCGCGTCCAGCACCGGTGCGGTGACCGTATCCTGACCGATGGTGTTGACGAAACCACGGTCTATTTTCAGATAGTCCATGGTAAAGCGTTCCAGATAAATCAGCGCGCTGTGGCCGGTGCCGAAATCGTCGATGGCGATTTCAATGCCTTGCTGGTGCAGCCAGTCAAACTCCGCCAGCGCGTTGGCTTCCTCTACCATGCCGCGCTCGGTTATCTCGAATACCAGCGTAAAGTAGTCGCTGGGCAGTTGCGCCAGCAGTTCGTACACGTCCTGATGGAAGGAGGGGGCGCTCAGATGGGAAGGGGAGATGTTCAGACCCAGTTTGGCGCCTTTTGGCAACACCGTCGCCAGGCGTGGCACGTCTTCGGCGATCAGACGGAACAGATGGCGCGTCAGCGGCACAATCAGCCCTTCGCTTTCGGCGTAGGGGATAAACAGGTCCGGCGGGATACGCCCTTCAATCGGATGCTGCCAGCGGATCAGCGCCTCCAGTCCGGCGACGGCGCCTTTGCGGGTATGGAACACCGGCTGGTATTCGATAAAGAATTCATTGCGCTTGATGCCGCGCATCAACGCACGCTCCGGGCTTTGGCGCAGCAGCAGCATGTAGTAGCACAGGACGCCGATCATCAATGACAGCACCAGGCTGCCCAACAGGGTCAGGCGGATATCATTGGGCGTCAGCGTTTCGTTATAAAACAGAATCGTCATCG
This sequence comes from Serratia sp. TSA_7, assembly GCF_052692135.1. NCBI lineage: Bacteria > Pseudomonadati > Pseudomonadota > Gammaproteobacteria > Enterobacterales > Yersiniaceae > Serratia > Serratia sp. TSA_7. The sequence goes on along the minus strand of NZ_JBQZFU010000002.1, from coordinate 475,541 downwards.
GCGTGCCCGGGATGGCTAAGCGATCGGCCTGGTCGTTCGGCAACTGGCTCACCGGCATCAGGTTCGGGCTGAAGGTGGTCAGGGCGCGATCGCCCAGAATAATGGCAATGCCGGGTGTGCGTGCGTCACGCGAAGCGAACAGCAGGTAGGGCATCAGGTTGATGTCCAGGGTCGCCAGCACGCCGGTGTTTTCCTCTCCGGGATGACGCAACCAGACGGCTACTGCGGGTTTTCCCGGCACAAGAGGGGTGCCTTGCTGCAGTTTGAGATCCCGCGTCTGGCGCGGATCGATTTCCGGATAAATATTTTTCAGTGCCAGCATCATGCTGCCGGTAGCCGAGGAACAATAGGCAAAACCGTTTTTCACCAGCAGGAAGCTTCGCACGCCGGAATTAAACGCCGCCTGATAGGTAATATCCGGCTGGCTGGAAGCGCAGGAGCGTTCCGTCAACGGCATCAATTGCAGCATGATTTCCGTCAGACTATCCAGATTTTCGAGGGTGAATTTCTGTGTGCGTTGTTCTACCGTGCGTTGATATTGTGTGCGCTGGTGATTAATCAGGAGGAGTGTGATACCCGTAAACAGGATAAAAAATACCAGAGCGACAATGCTGCTTTTAGCCAGGCTGCGTCGTCTGTGCGAAACATGGCGTGCAAATGCCCTTTTCAAGCCCATAAACCTTTGCCCCCTGAGCACGGCGTATCATTCTGTTTTTGTTATCGAGTGATCGCTTAATATATCCCAATGGTGGTGGTGCAGTCATTATTCATCGTTATTCACGCAGGGTAATCCGCTAACAAACGCTTAATTGTATTTGATGATGATAGGTGAGTTTTTTATCAGCGTAACGTTAGGGATAAAAAAAACGCTGCCCGGGGGCAGCGTTTTATTGCTCGTTTGGTATTCAGGACAATCAGGTATTTTGCGCCGTCAGCTGCTGGTCAGCACTCTGCGGGCTTCACGATAACGTTTATTCCAGTAGTTATCGTTCAGATTCGAAATCATCACGCCGCTGCTGGTAGAGGCATGAACGAATTGATCGTTACCTAAATAAATGCCGACGTGGCGCCCGGTAGAGCCGGCGCGGAACAGCACCAGATCGCCAGGACGCAGTTTGGTACGCACGATTTTCTTGCCGAGGTCTTCCTGTTCGTAGGTAGAACGCGGTAAATCCATACCAAACTGTTCACGGAATGTGCGTTGTACAAACGCCGAGCAATCAATGCCGCGCTTGCTTTCACCGCCTAAACGGTAGCGAACACCTTTCCAGTCTGCATACTGATCCATAATTTTTGACTTAACGTCAACGTTACGGACCATTGCTTCGAATTCATCCTGAGAGGCTTGCAGTAAAAGACCGTTTTTGTCATTAACTGCATGCATCTCAGTTTGTGCGTTATTCAAGTTCGAAGTGTGAGTCGAGCTGCACGCGGAGAGCATTACCGCTGCGGCAATTGCAGGTACTACCCGCAAAAAATATCTCAGAAACGGTTGAGATTTGACCATTGTTGTTGTTTTCCCTTGAAGTCCTTAACGACGAAAGTCGCTACCTGAAAATGCCAAACGAAACGAGCCTAATCTGCACCTGCTGCCCCGACAATCGCTTACCGCTGAAAACGTGGCGGAACGCACATTTTTCACGGATTTAATGCTGAAACGAGGTAAACCAGGCACAAACGCATCCGAGGTTACCGCAACGAATCAGGGATTGCGAGCCTTTTCCTGTCCTTTTTTATATGAATTTGTGATGTAACATAATGTAAAACTTCATATAAAAAACGCCGATTGCCCGTTGTGTTGGTTTTACGTGAAATCAGGTGACGAAAGCGTTAACGCGCTGATGTGGAAATAGACAAAAGGCGGTGCGGAAATAATCAGGAGGCGGCGGGCCTCCTGCGGGTCATAGCGATTTGTTATGACTGGACGGGGCGGTGCTTGCCGGGCAGCATGAGGTTCAACCCGTTAATCAGCTTGTCGCTGAGTGGGGTCATCAGGCACCAACTGACGCCCACCAACACCACGGACAGTGAGCCGACGGCGATATCGGTGAACCAGTGTGCGCCGATCATCACGCGCGGCAGTGAGAAAACCAGCGTGATCAGCAGCGCCACGGCAAAAGCGCGGCGGTTAAAATAGCGCAGCATAAAACAGGTAAAAATCATCAGCATCATGCCGTGGTCGCCGGGGAAGCTGTCGCTGGAGGCGTCTTTGGTGGTAATGCCGGTCAGCATACTGACGCGGTTGATATTCTCGAAACTGAGCGACGGGCTGGGGTGTTTTACCGGCAACAGGTGCCCAAGCTGGTTCAGCACTACGGCGGTGAGCAACATGACAACGCCGGTGACCAATAAACGACGGCGGCCGACGGCATCCTGCTTGAGATAAAAATACAGGTACAGCAGCCCCATGGCGATCAGGGAAATCACGTCGAAAGCGCGATTATTGGTGATGGCCACCAGGTGCAGAAAGCCGGGATCGGTCGCCAAATGGCGGTTGAAGAAAAAGAAAATCGCTGAGTCCAGAGTAAACCAGTAACCGTGGTTAGCCGGCAGGAACCAGGACAGAAACAGCGCAATGCCCAGTAAATTGAAGAAAATGATGAAGGGTAAATTGCGGCGTGTCATGACATAACCTGTTGTAAGTCTAAAAATAAAATGATGTTAACGGTAAAGATTCTAACTTAAACGAATGTTAAACAATTGGGATTGCAGGGCGTTCCAGTCAGCATTGTCGCTGTGGATCAGTTCGATGCGGCTGTCCAGCGGTGCGACAGGGCGCGTTTCGATATTGAGATCCTGCCCCTGGCGGTTAATCAACAACGTGCCTTCCGCAATGCGGACTACGCCTTTGGCGCGTTCGACCGGCGCCAGCCGCACCCACTCCATGATGCCAATGGTATCGAATACCGTGTCCGCATCAAAAATCCAGCCGCAACTGGTAAACCCCTGGCCCTGATTGAGCGCCCGTCGCCAACGCGAGGTTTCCGGCAGCCGCAATGCGGCCAGGCCCTGAGTTTTGGCATGGCTATGATGATGCTGCGCATCCGGTAATTCTGTGCGATTCGTGCGAGGCAGGTTGAGCCAATCTACATTCGCCTGGCCTTGTTCTATGGGGTAAAGCGGCCGCTGGCGGGGATCTTGCGCCGCCCACTGTTGTAAGGCCAGAAGATCCTGCGGTTGATAGGTGTCGCTTTTACTGGCCAGGATAATGTCGGCTGCCGCCAGTTGATCGCGAAAGTTTTCATTTTCTCGATAGCGCGGCTCGCTGAGTTGGCGAGCGTCCAACAGGCACAGCGTGGCCTGCAGATCGATCCAGCCGGCGTAGCTGTCCTGCGTCAGCAACGACAGGATTTGCTTCGGATGGCCCAGGCCGGTCGGCTCGATGAGCAACCGATCGGGCTTGCTTTGCTGCAACAGCATATTCAATCCAACCTGCATCGGCAGGCCGTTAACGCAGCACATGCATCCGCCGGGGATCTCCTTCAGCACTGCGCCGCTGTCCGCCAGCAACGCGCCGTCGATGCCAATTTCACCGAATTCATTCACCAGCACCGCCCAGCGTTCGTGTTCCGGCTTGTTGGCCAGGAGATGACGGATGGTGGTGGTTTTGCCGCTGCCGAGAAAACCGGTGATCAGGTTAGTTTTGGTCATTGATGATTCCTGATGTTGATAAAGTCCAGAGGGGCGATAATTAAGCTGTGCCGCCTGGCTGTGTGTGAGTGTGTTTAACCTGCGCCAGGTCACAAATTCAATACGTTAAAATGCGTTATTTAGCCGGCTAAATCCACGCCTGGCGTTCGGAAAATTCCCAACAAAAACCCGGTATTAGATAAGGACGTTAGCGTTTAGTAGCTTGTTTTTACGCTATTAATGGCCGGAATATCCATCAAATTAACCCCCTTTCCTTGCGATTATTCCTAAGAAAGTCCTCTATGTTTAAATTGAGTTAACAAAAGTGAGGTTGCCATGAACATCTTTCGGTTAGTTTTGATCGCAGGAATGTTGTTTTCATGGATGGCGGCAGGCCATGCCGGAACCACTGGCGGGGTTATTCATTTTGTTGGTTCTGTCGTAGAAAGCCCCTGCTCGGTGGATATCGCCGGTTCAACGGCCAATACGCAATGTTACCGCAATGGGCAACACTATCAAGGGCAACAGACCCTGTCGCATTTCGATGTTTCACGCAAAGAGCTTCCACTGAATTTAGGTACGACGGAAATGCAGTGGGTGGATCAACAGAAAAAACTGGCCGTCATGACCGTGGTTTATCGCTAAGCTATCAGGCCATGCCGGGTACAGCTTGCCCGGCATGGCTTTCATTTCCTTAGACAAGCTGAGTGGCAACCCACTCTTTCACCGTTTGGCGTGCCCCGCGATCGCGCAGCGACAGGTAAGCGCGGGTTACCGTCGCCACAAATTCTCCCTCGGCCGGCAGCTGTTCACCGAAAACGCTTTTCAACCCCAATAGCGCCTTGACCCGCTGTTCATCGTCCGGCGTAGCGGCCACCCTTTGCTGCAGTGCAGGCAGCAGCGGATCGCGGATGTCGATAGGTTGGCCGGCGTCATCCACACCGCTGACATAGCGCATCCAGGCGGCGACGCCCAACGCCAGGCCGGCATAACTGCCGCCGTGCTGCAAATGCCAGCGGACCGAATCCAGCATGCGCTGCGGCAGTTTTTGCGTGCCGTCCATGGCGATTTGCCAGGTGCGATGCTGCAGCGCAGGGTTGCTGTAGCGTTCGATCAGCTGTGCGGCGTAGGCGGCCAGATCGATGCCGCTGACGCTGAGAGTCGGCGCCTGTTCTGCCAGCATCAGGTGGTGTGCGGCGCGGCGATAAGATTCGTCGGCCATGCAGTCGTTAATGTACTGATAACCGCCCAGATAACCGAGATAGGCCAGAAACGAATGGCTGCCGTTCAGCATGCGCAGCTTCATCTGTTCAAACGGCAGCACATCGTCGACCAACTGCGCCCCGGCCAGCTCCCAGGCCGGACGACCGGCGACAAAATTATCTTCCACCACCCATTGAATGAAGGGTTCGCAAGCGATGGCGCACTCATCATGGACGCCGCCGAGCGCGGCGGCAATGTCAGCCAGCGTTTCCGGCGTGGCGGCCGGAACAATACGGTCGACCATGGTGCTGGGGAAGCTGACCTGCCGGGCTATCCACTCGGCCAGCATGCCGTCACGCTCCTGCGCCAACCCGATTATTGCGTTACGCAGCACATGGCCGTTTTCCGGAATGTTATCGCAGGAGAGCAGGGTGAAGGCGGGCAGGCCGCGTTCAAGACGCAGACGCAGCGCCTCCACCAGAATGCCGGGTACGGTGGCCGGCTGGCCGGGATTGGCCAGATCGGCACGGATCGCCTCGTGTTGCAGATCCAGTTTTCCACTGCCCGGCTCGATACAGTAGCCTTTTTCGGTAATGGTCATCGACACGATCGCCACCTGGGGCTCCGCCAGCTTTTCCAGCACGGCCTCGATCCCTTCCAGTTTGCGATGCACGCTTTCATTCACTGCGCCTATCACGATAGCCTGATTACCCGTCGCGCCTTTCTCCAGCACGCTGTACAGATGCTCTTGCAAGCGCAGGCTCTGGAACAATGGTACGCCGCCAGACAGGCTGATTTCGCAAATACCCCAGTCGCCGCCCTGGCGATTCAACACCCGGTCGGTAAGCAACGCCTGGTGGGCGCGGTGGAAAGCGCCAAATCCGATATGCACCATACGACTTTGCAATGCGCTGCGATCGTAGCGCGGTTGCTGGACCGCATCCGGCAGCGGCGAGTTGGCGATAGTCTTCATTCAAAGCTCCAAAGCTGAGTAAAAAGGTGCTGGCCGGTAGCTTTGCAAAAGCTATCGGACCAGTTTTTCGGGCGGCAGGCGAGGCTGCTTTCAGCCTTTACCGTACGGGTTCTCTGCCGCCAGTGTAAGGCTGTCTGCGCATCAATAAAATTGCTCAGTCCAAAATAAGCCAGATTCGTGAAGTGGATCAACCCAGCGAGATTTCTGTTTTGACAACCCGCCTCGACGGAGTAAGGTAAAAGATAAATGATATCTATCTCGTTTGGTATAACAAGATTGCCGGATTTGAGCGGTCTTGATCACCAACCGGCAACCTCCGGCGATTTTTACAAGGATAAACAATGGAACAAACATGGCGTTGGTACGGGCCGAACGATCCTGTCTCTCTTGACGATGTGCGCCAGGCCGGTGCCACCGGCGTCGTCACCGCACTGCACCATATCCCGAATGGCGAAGTTTGGCCGATCGATGAGATCAAGGCGCGACAGGCGCTGTTGGCTGAGAAAGGGCTGGTGTGGTCGGTGGTGGAAAGCATTCCGGTGCATGAAGAGATCAAAACCCACAGCGGAAATTACCCGCAGCATATCGCCAATTACCAGCAGTCGCTGCGTAATCTGGCGGCCTGTGGTATCGATACCGTGTGCTACAACTTTATGCCGATTCTCGACTGGACACGCACCGATTTGGAGTACCTGCTGCCCGACGGTTCGAAAGCGTTGCGTTTCGATCACATCGCCTTCGCCGCTTTTGATCTGCATATCCTGCAGCGCGCCGGCGCAGACCAGGATTACACACCGGAAGAGCAGGCGCAGGCGGCCGCCCATTTCGCTGCCATGAGCGAAGCGGAGAAAAACACATTGACCGGCAATATCATAGCCGGGCTACCGGGCGCCGAAGAGGGGTACAGGCTAGATCAGTTCCGCGCCCGCCTGGCTGAGTACGATGCGATCGACAAGGCGCAACTGCGCGAAAATATGGCGGTGTTCCTGCGCGCCATTGTGCCGGTGGCGGAGGAAGTCGGCGTGCGTCTGGCGGTGCACCCGGACGATCCGCCGCGGCCGATCCTCGGCCTGCCGCGTATCGTGTCCACCATTGAGGACATGCAGTGGCTGAAGCAGACCGTCGACAGCCTCTATAACGGTTTCACCATGTGCACCGGGTCTTACGGCGTGCGTGCGGATAATGACCTGGTACGGATGATTAACACCTTCGGCGACCGCATCCATTTCACCCACCTGCGCGCCACCTGCCGTGAAGAGAATCCGAAGAGTTTCCATGAGGGGGCCCATCTGCAGGGTGACGTGGACATGGTTGCTGTGATTGAGGCGATCCTCAGCGAGGAGCAACGGCGTCATCAGGCGGGCGATCGTCGGCCAATCCCGATGCGTCCCGATCACGGGCACCAGATGCTGGATGATTTGAAGAAAAAAACCAATCCGGGTTACTCGGCGATTGGTCGGCTGAAAGGATTAGCGGAGCTGCGTGGCGTTGAACTGGCGCTTAAGCGCCGTTTCTTCCCTGAGTTGCCGTCGTAAAGCGGGAATAAAGCCCAATGGATTTCACGCTGCAGCCAGGCGGCAAGAGCACAAATCCCCAGGAGCTTACATCGGTAAGTGACTGGGGTGAGGGCTGGTAGCCAACAACGCTGCAGCGTGAAAGACGAAGGGCTAGTCTGCCCGGCTCATATAGCGGCGCTCTGCAATATGAATGCGGATTTTGTCGCCGGCGCTGAGGTATTCCGGTACCTGAATGGTCAGGCCGGTCGCCATGGTGGCCGGCTTGTTGCGGGCGCTGGCGGAGGCGCCTTTGATGCCCGGCGCGGTGTCGACAATTTCCATATCCACGGTTTGCGGCAGTTCCAGCGCCAGCACCTGGCCGTCCAGCGTCAGCACCTGCATGCCCGGCAGGCCGGCTTCAGGAATAAACAGCAGCTCGTCTTCGATCTGGTCTTTCTTGAAGATGTACGGGGTGAAATCCTCGTCATCCATGAACACGTATTCTTCCCCGTCGATATAAGAGAAGTTCACCTTGCGGCGGGACAGGGAAATGGTGTCCAGAATATCGTCGCCCTTAAAACGCTCTTCTACCTTCAGCCCGGTGCGGACGTCGGAGAAACGCATTTTGTACAAGGTGCTGGCGCCGCGTGCGCTTGGGCTTTGCACATCGATGTCTTTCACCAACAGCAGTTTGCCGTTGTAATTGATCGCCATGCCGCGCTTAATTTCGTTAGCCTTTGCCATATAAAGTAACCTGCAATGAAGAGTATTTGGGAAGTTGCGACAAGTTACTCGCGCCGCCGATTTCAGGCAAGCAGATCGCGCAAAAACAGTGACGGAAAGGGGATGACGAATGTCACCCCCTGAGCGGATTTACTGAAATACCGGCAGCAGGCCGAGCAGCGCCAGCAGATGTGCGGCGGCGTTGATCACCCCGAACAGAATGATGAACAGGATCATGCCGTGGCCACCAGGCGCGCGATACTGCGCCTGCGGGAAGCGGCGGCGGCTGGCGCGCGCCAACATCGCCGGCACGATCACCGCCCAGATGGTGGCCGCCAGCCCGGCGAAGCCGATGGCGTACAGGAAGCCGTTCGGGAACAGCAGGGCGGCCAGCGTTGGCGGTGCGAAAGTCACCAGCGCGGTTTTGCTGCGCCCGGTAGTGTCATCGCTGAATTTAAAGAAGTCCGCCAGATAATCGAACAGGCCCAGCGACACCCCGAGGAATGAACTGGCCAGCGCCATATAAGAGAAGGCGTTCAGCAATTGGCCAACGGCCTGGCTGCTGGAGACGTTGCCCATTTGTTTGAGCAGGCTGCCGATGTTGCCGCCTTCGGCAATCACCTGCTTGAAGGCGTCGCGGGCGATGTTGCCCTGAATCACATACTGCCACAGGATATAGATAGCCAGTGCCAGCAGCGTGCCGTACACCAGGCTGCGCACCACCGCACGGCTGTCTTTTTGGTAATATTTCACCAACCCCGGCACGTTGCCGTGGTAGCCGAACGACGTCAGCAGATAGGGCAACGCCGCCAGTGCATAAGGCAGGTAGCTGGCCTGGTCATCGCCGCGGTTGAACAGCACCGCCGGTTGTACGTGGGTGAACATATCGCCCACCGACATCACAAAGGTGATCACCATCCCGCCGATCAGAATGGTGCTCAGGCGATCGACGGCGCGGGTCGACAACCAGACGATAAACGCCACCAGGATGGCAAACACCAGCCCTGCGGTGGTTTGGCCGACACCGACGATGCCTTCCAGCGTGTGGGCGATGATCGAGCCGCCGGCGGAAATGTAGGCGTAGGTGAGGATGTACAGCACAAAGGTAATGGAAAGGCCGTTAATGGCGTTCCAGCCTTTGCCCAGCAGATCTTTGACGATGGTATGGAAGCTGGCGCCGCTTGGATAATGCAGTGTGGCTTCCAGGATCATCAGGCCGGAAACCAGCATGCAGGCCCAGGTATAAATCAACAGCGCCACGGAGCCGCTGAACCACACGCCAGAAGTGACGATGGGAATGGAGAACATGCCGGCGCCGACGGCGGTGCCTGCAATGATCATCGCGCCGCCGAGTACCGAAGGGCGGGCTAGCTTCTGGATGGTGTCCGTGGACATTTTTGCTCCTGAGTGGCCGCGTCGGCCGTGAGTTCTTTTGTACTAGCTCAATGGTACATGTGAGATTGATGCATGTAAAGCCGCGAATGCGCTTGTTTCATGCATTAATTGGCGTTAATTAGACAATTTATGGCGTATTTTTTTGCCTGTGTGAGTGAGGCCTGTTTGTGACTATGGAGGTGGGGTGTAAAGATTCGCGAGCAACACCGGATTATGCTGGCGGCGGATGAGCCGTGCTGATATTGTCGCGCTTCAATTCCGCCAGCCCACCGGGAGACTCGCTGATGGACTGTCGTGCCGACTGCGGCGCCTGTTGTATCGCGCCTTCAATATCCAGCCCTATCCCCGGAATGCCCAACGGCAAGCCCGCCAATACCCGCTGCATTCATCTGAGCGAGCAACTGCGCTGCGGCCTGTTCCACTCGCCGCTGCGGCCCAAAGTGTGCGGCAGCCTGCAGGCCAGCCGCGAGATGTGTCATGACCATCGCGACCAGGCATTGATCTACCTGATCAAACTGGAAGCGGACACCGCGCCATAAACACTTTTAAGCGTCTTTAAGTTTCCACAGGCACAGCACCGCGCCGACAACCATCGCCAGCGCGGAATAAAACACCGCGTGATAGCTCCAGATCTCCGCCACCACGCCGGCGACAGAACCGGCAATAATCCAGCCCACGCGTGTGGTGTTGGTAAACAAGGTGGTGGCTGCACCCGCCTGTCCGGGCATCAAATCCTGGAAATAGAGCATGCCGATCCCCGCCAGCACGCCGATAAACGCCGCGTTAAGCAGTTGCAGGGCGATCAGTTGCCAGGTGCCGGTGATAAACAACAGCCCGAAATAAAACAGCAGGCCCGCCGCCACCGCGCAGCGCATCAACATACGTTTGCCGAAGCGTTTGGCCACCATGCCGGCAATCAGCATGGTCGGTATCTCCAGCCCGGCCGCCGTGCCCATCAGTATCCCGGCCAGTTTTTCCGACAGTTGCAGTTCGTGCACCATATACAGCGGCATATTAATCAAATACATGCCATTTGCGGTCCACATAAAGGTGCAGGCCATAAACAACAGCAGCGTATCGCGGCGGTTCTGGCGTGGCGCCTCCAGCGTGGCGCGGGTTGTCACCTGCGTTTTGCGCATCGATGGCAGCATTTTCCACACCAGCACGCCGCACAGGATAAATGCCGCCGCCGCCGCCAGATACATCACCTTAAAGCCAAAGCCCAATGCCAGCGCGAAGGCGATAGGCGGGCCTATTACCCAGGCGAGGGAAACCTGCGCACGCAAAATTGAGCTGAACATCACCGCCTCGCGGCCGGTGCGATCGGCGTGTTCGCGCGCCAGGGCAAACATCTGCGGGTTGGCGGTAGAGCCGAAACTGGTCAGCATCACGCCCACGATCAGCAGCAGGTAATAATTACGGTTCCAGGCAAACAGCACGCAGCCCAGCGCGCCCAGCATGCAGCAGAGGAAAATCAGCGACTTGCGGTCGCCTTTTTGATCCGAGCGGCGGGCGAGAAACTGGCTGACCAGAATGCCGATGACGGCGCTGCCGGTGAAAAACAGACCCACCATCGAAGGACGCACCTGCACTTCCGTCGCCAGAAACAGGCTGAGCGTGGGTGTCTGTAAGGCACCGGCAATCCCGGTGAGAAAAGCCACGACGAGAAAGGCCAGCGAAGTGAGATCGGGCGAGCGTCGCGTTACCGCAGTCGATGTAGGCATAGAGGTCAGCAAAGGGTCGGAATGATAAGGAGTTCGGGTGAATAATACGCCCATTTATCAAGAAAGAACAAAAAAACAAAAAGCGGTTTCATTTTTCCTGGCAGTAAAAAACGTTTATCTGGATAAGGCCAAGTAAAAAGGGCGACGTTGCCGCCGCCCTGTCTGGCAGTTTACGCGCCTGCAGGCACGGCGTGTGCGGTGTTTTTCAGCACCGGGCCCTGATACTTCTCAATCTGCAACTGCGCCATCTGTCCGCAATTGCCTTGTGCCAGGCTGGAGGAACCCACGTCGAAGGTCAGGCAGTTGACGTTGCCGTTCTTGCACAGCGACCCCGGTTGGGAAGGATCGGCCGGATCGAACCAGGCGCCTTCGCTGATGCGCACCACGCCGGGGCGCACGTCTTCGCTGACCACCGCACCGACCAGGATCTGGCCGCGATCGTTAAACGCCCGCACCAAATCGCCATTGGCGATACCACGCAGTTGGGCATCCTGAGGGTGGATCACAATCGCTTCCCGATCCGCTACCGCGTATTTTTTGCGCAGCGGCGTGTTGTCGAGTTGCGAATGGAGGCGGTTGATCGGGTGCGCGGTGTTCAGCGACAGCGGGTACTTCACCGCTTCCGGTCCGCGATACCATTCGTGAGGCGGCATCCAGGTCGGGATACCCGGGCAGTCCTGATACTTCATTTTGGCGATGGCGTCGGAGTAGATCTCGATTTTGCCGGACGGCGTGCCCAGCGGATTCAGCAGCGGATTTTCGCGATAGTCGGCGAAGCGCACCCATTGGGTATTGGCCTCGGGCACCGGGAAACGCACATAGTTGTTGGATTGCCAGAACATGTCGAACGGCGGCAGGGCCACCCGGGCGGCGCGCGCCTGGGTTTTCATGTCGTCGTACATGCCTTTGAGCCACTGGGTTTCATCTTTGCCTTCGGTAAAGGCATCTTGAACCCCCAGCCTGGCGGCCATCGCCGCGAAGATATCGAAATCGCTGCGCGACTCATGCTGCGGCGGTACGCACTGGTGCATCGGGAACACGTACAGCTGCGAGTAATCGCCGCCCATTTCCAGATCGTTGCGCTCATAGCTGGTGGTGGCCGGCAATACGATATCGGCGTGCTTGGCGGTGGCGGTCCAGTAGGGCTCGTTCACCACGATAGTGTCCGGCCGTTGCCAGGCTTTGACCAGGTTATTGGTGTCCTGATGCTGGTGGAAGGTGTTGCCGCCCGCCACGTACACCATTTTCACCTCAGGGTAGGTAACCTGCGCGCCATTGAAGTTAATGGTCTTGCCGGGGTTGGCCAGGCATTCGGCAATGCGTGCCACCGGGATCGGCGACGGGGAGTTCTTCGGCGAATTGCCGGCGGAGATACCGGCAATAATGCCGCCTTTCGCCGTCGGGCTGCCGCCGGAGGAATAATGATAGCTGAAACCGAAGCCGCCGCCCGGCAGGCCAACCTGGCCGAGCATGGCCGCTACCGTGACCAACAGCCAATGTTGCTGTTCGCCATGATGCTGACGCTGAATGCCCCAACCGCCCATGATCATGGTGCGGTTTTTCGCCATGTCGCGCGCCAGTTGGCGCAGCACTGCGGCATCTACGCCGCAAATGTCCGCAGCCCATTCGGCGGTTTTCGGCGTGCCGTCGTGTTCGCCCAGCAGATAGGCCTGGAACTTGTCAAAACCGACGGTGTAGGTTTTCAGGAAGTCCGGGTTATGCAGTTTCTCGGTCAGCAACGTATGGGCGATGCCGATCAGCATGGCGCCGTCCGTATAAGGGCGCGGAGCAATCCACTGCGCGCCGACAAATTTGGCGCTGTCGTTGTGCACCGGATCGATGCTGATGACGCGGGTGCCTTTTTTCTTCAACGCCTCAAAACCAGTCTGGCCGTAGTGATCCGGCACGTTCCAGCTGTTTTTCAGCGTGATCATCGGGTTACAGCCCCACATCACCACCAGTTGGCTGTTTTCAATCACGTTGGGCCAGGCGGTTTGCTGCTCGTAAACCTCCATCGAACCCACTACGTGCGACATGATCACCTGCGCCGCACCGGTAGAATAGTCACCGGCATAGCCGAGGAAACCGCCGGTCAGGTTCATCAGGCGTTGCAGCAGCGTGCGGCTGTTATGCAGCATGCCGACGCTCTTCCAGCCATAGGAACCGGCGTAGATGGACTGCGGGCCGTGATCTTTTTGCAAACGGGTTATCTCGTTGCAGACCAGTTCAATCGCTTTGTCCCAGCTGACGCGCACCCATTCGTCGCGCCCGCGCAGTTCAGTGCGGCTGCCGGGGCCACCTTCCAGCCAGCTTTTACGCACCATCGGGTATTTAATGCGGTTTTCGGCGTGCACCTGGAAGGGTGCCATGGTGATCAACTCGTTCGGATAAGGATCGTCTTTCACCGGCTGTACGCCGACCATTTTGCCGTCTTGCACTATGGCTTCGAAAGCGCCCCAGTGCGCGCCGGTCAGAATGCCTTTTTGCGCCTGGCGCAGTACCACAAACTGCGGCAATGCCTGGCTGATGGCTTGCGCCAGCGCAGATTTAGACCACAGGCCCGCCAGCAGCGGTGCGGCGGCCAGCGCGGTGGCGCCGGCCAGGAAGCGGCGGCGGCTCATTGTTAACGGGTGTTGTTGATATTTGCTCATTGCGCTTCTCCCTTAAAGCTTGGCTGGTGCGGCAGGTGCCATGTCGCTGGCGTGTTTCTGCACGTACTGTGTCAGAACGCGCAGCTGTTCCTGCGTCAACGAGGTGCGTGGAGCCATGCCTTTAATCACGCCGATCCACTGGTTGGCGTTGAAGCGATCGAGGGCGGTCAGGCCGTGACAGCCGGTACAGTTGGCCGACATCATATCCGCCGCGTAGCGCCAGATTTTTTGCTGATCGTCGATCAGTTGCTTGCGTGGCAGCCAGACCTGCAGTGAAACCTGATGCCATACCAGGCCGGTTTCGGCGTCTGTCAGAGTATTGCCGGTTTTCAATGATTTACGGGCGTCTTCACCCAAGATCACGCTGAGGATACGTTTGCCCTGCGCGGCATAAAACACTTCGCTCACGCCGTCCTGTTGCCAACCTGAGACGTTGGCCAGCACCTTGTCGCCGTCTTGTTTCACCACCTGAACTTCGGTGGAAGGCATCAGGTTACCGGCATTGTGGCTGTCGTCCGGCTGCAGGAAGAACGGCTCGGTGGCGATGGTGTACAGTGTGGTGGCGGTAGGCGAGGTTTCCGCCGCCGCCTTCGCCAGTTCGGCGGCGCCGGCCTGAGTTTCGCCGCTCATGTCCGGCAGAATATGCGCCACGCCTTTATGACAGTCGATGCAGGTTTCGCCTTGTTTGATGGCGACCGGGTGCTGAATACGCGCTTCAGGCCGTTGGGCGGTGATGTCCATGGCGTCGAAGCTGTGGCACGAGCGGCAGGTGGCGGAGTCGTTTTCTTTCAACGTTTTCCACACCGACTGGGCCATCGCCAGCTTGTGCGCCTCGTATTTTTCCGGCGTGTCGATGGTGCCGACCATTTCGCCATAAATGTCTTTTACCGCGCGGATTTTGGTCCACAGGTAATCGAGCGGTTCATGCGGGACGTGGCAGTCGGCGCATTCGGCGCGGATGCCTTTGGTGTTCTGGAAGTGAACGCTGCCCTGATATTCAGCCAGAGGCTGTTGCATGGTGTGGCAGGAAACGCAGAAGGTGGTGTCACTGGTTTTATGGAACACGGTGGCGGTGCCCGCCAATAGCGCTGCGCCGAGGATAATGCCGAGCAGCAGTAGCCACAGCCATCCCCACCGGCGCTTTGTTGCCCAGCCCGTTAGTTTTTTGTTCATATTGAACCCACTTATCATTATGAAATACCAAGGAAAACCTTTCCCTAAAAGGTGTTGGCTAAAGGCCAATTAACCAGATTAAGTATAAGGTTTATCGGTAAAAGCATCTAACACTATAGAGTTATTTTTAGTGGAAAAAAGGCCATTCGGGGGATATTTCAGCGTTATATTTTGTATTACATAACGCGTTTTTACAGAGGATTATGACTTTGTAAACAGCGTCACGGACAGGGTATGAAAACCCTGAATGGGAAATGGTTATTTTGTCGGCAGCAATGAGGCTGACGGTAAATAGCATTGGCCGGTCAGCCAGAGATGGATGGCGTTGCGGCTGGCTTCAAAATGCGGCTCCGGCAACGCCTCAGGTAAACACCAGCGCCATTCCGAGCATTTATCCGGTTCTTTCAGTTGCGCCTCACCGCCAGGATGTTGCGTCACCATACATACCGATACCGTATGCTTGCCTTCGGCGCGCCAGGTCTGCAGATTGTTACTGATGCCGATCAGGCTCGGCGGGGCGATGATCAACCCGGTTTCTTCGGCGATCTCACGCTGCGCGCACTGTTCAAAGGTTTCGCCGGCATCCAGATGTCCACCGGGAATTGACCAGAAAGGGGCGTGTTTACCGCAGCGTTTTCCCAGCAAGATCTCTCCCTGCGCATTAACGATGATTACGCCTACGCCCGCGACTACAGTCATGCTTCTCTCCGTCAGCAAAGTTTCAGCACAGTATGTCACTTTTGCACCGCAGCGGATAACCCATAGGCCAAAGTGTGCGTAAGGTCAAAAATTTATCACATCAAAATTGAGAAAACTTGCTTTCAGTCTGGGCTGCTCACACACTGATTGAAACGTTTCAGCGTTATTGCCGCAATGACTTCGTGTCGATAACGCTCCTTTTTCTCAATAAAGCTGAAACGATTCAATTCAGCAGGAGAGGAGAATCATGTTCCAGTTATCACAACAAGACATCCACCTGGGCGCTGCCGCCGGCAGCAAACAGGACGCTATCCGCCAGGTGGCCGCCGGGCTAACCGAGGCCGGCTGCGTCAGCGCCGCCTATGTAGACGGCATGCTGCAGCGTGAGCTGCAAACCTCAACCTACCTGGGCAACGGCATTGCCATTCCGCACGGCACTACCGATACCCGAGATCTGGTGCTGAATACCGGCGTGCAGGTCTTCCAGTTCCCTCAGGGCATCGAGTGGGGCGAAGGCCAAACCGCGTATGTGGTGATCGGCATTGCCGCCCGTTCCGATGAACACCTGGCGCTGCTGCGTCAGCTGACGCACGTCCTGAGCGACGACAGCGTGGCCGAGCAGATGGCGAAAACCACCTCATCCGAAGAGCTGCGCAGCTTGCTGATGGGCGAAAAGCAGACGGCTGAATTCCAGTTCGACGCTTCGTTGATCGCACTCGACGTAGCCGCAGATAACCTAATGACGTTGCAAGCGCTGAACGCGGGCCGTCTGCAGAAAATCGGCGCGGTCAACGCACAGTTCGTCAGCGACGTCATTACCCGTCGGCCGTTGAATCTCGGGCAGGGCATCTGGCTGAGCGACAGCACCGAAGGCAATTTGACCAGCGCGGCGACCCTGAGCCGTCCGGCGCAGGCGTTTGACGAAAACGGCGAGCAAGTGGCGCTGTTGCTGACGCTGTCCGTGGCCGACCAGCAACCGCTGGCGGTGCTGAATTACCTGGGTGACCTGCTGCTGGCGAACAAGGCTGAACGCCTGCTGAACGCCGATGCCGCCACCGTGCTGGCATTGCTGACCAGCGAAGTGGAAGAAGAAAGCACCATGCTGAGCGCCGAGTACGCGATCCGCAACGAACACGGCCTGCATGCCCGTCCCGGCACCGCGCTGGTTAACGTGATCAAGCAGTTCAACAGTGAAATTACCGTCACTAACCTGGATGGCAGTGGCAAACCGGCCAATGGACGCAGCCTGATGAAGGTCGTGGCGTTGGGCGTTAAAAAAGGACATCACCTGCGCTTTACCGCCAAGGGTGAAGATGCTGAAGCGGCGCTGAAAGCGATCGGTGAAGCCATTAACGAAGGACTGGGCGAGGGCGCAGCATGACCAGAAGAGTAGCCACCATAACCCTGAATCCGGCTTACGATTTGGTGGGCTTTTGCCCGGAGATCGAGCGCGGGGAAGTGAACCTGGTGAAAACCGCTGGCCTGCATGCCGCCGGCAAAGGCATTAACGTTGCCAAGGTTCTGAAAGATCTGGGCATTGATGTCACTGTGGGCGGTTTCCTGGGGAAAGACAACCAGGATGGCTTCCAGTTGCTGTTCAGCGATCTGGGCATCGCCAACCGCTTCCAGGTGGTACCGGGCCGTACCCGCATCAACGTCAAGCTGACGGAGAAAGACGGTGAAGTGACGGATTTCAACTTCTCCGGTTTTGAAGTGACATCGCAGGATTGGGATCGTTTCGTGACCGATTCTCTGAGCTGGCTGGGCCAGTTCGACATGGTTGCGGTGAGCGGCAGCCTGCCGGCCGGCGTTGATCCCGATGCCTTTACCGACTGGATGGTCCGCCTGCGTGCACAATGCCCGTGCATCATTTTCGACAGTAGCCGCGAAGCGCTGGTTGCCGGATTGAAAGCGGCGCCATGGCTGGTGAAACCGAACCGCCGCGAGCTGGAAATCTGGGCCGGTCGTCCGTTGCCGCAGTTGGAGGACGTGGTTGAAGCCGCGCATGCGCTGCGCGATCAGGGCATTGCCCACGTAGTGATTTCTCTCGGCGCCGAAGGCGCGCTGTGGGTTAACGCCTCCGGCGCCTGGATTGCCAAGCCGCCGGCCTGCGAAGTCGTCAGCACCGTGGGCGCCGGCGATTCGATGGTTGGCGGCCTGATTTATGGCCTGCTGATGCGCGAATCCAGCGAACACACTCTGCGTTTGGCCACCGCCGTGGCTGCGCTGGCGGTAAGCCAGAGCAACGTTGGCGTGACCGATCGTCCACAGTTGGCCGCGATGATGGCGCGCGTCGATCTGAAACCTTTTAACCAATAGCAGGAGGCGTAATGAAAACGCTGCTGATGATAGACAATTCGTTGGGGCAGGCCCGTGGCCACCTGGCGAAACGCATGCTCGGCGCTGCTGCGGCGAAAACCGGCCTGACGCTGGTTGAGTCGCCTGCCGAGGCCGAACTGGTGGTGGTGGCGGGGCAGACAGTGCCTGCTGACGCCGCGCTGAACGGCAAACGGGTTTATGTGGGCGATGTGGAGTTGGCGGTACGCGAACCGGAAGCCTTCCTCGCACTGGCCAAAGCCGAGGCGAAAGCCTGGCAGGCGCCGGCTGCGGTTGCCGTGCCGGCAAAAGCGGCAGGTCAAAAACGCATTGTGGCGATCACCGCTTGTCCAACCGGCGTGGCGCATACCTTTATGGCAGCCGAAGCCATTGAAAGCGAAGCTAAAAAACGCGGCTGGTGGGTGAAAGTGGAAACCCGCGGCTCCGTGGGCGCCGGTAATGCCATTACGCCTGAAGAAGTGGCGGCGGCGGATCTGGTGATCGTGGCGGCTGACATTGAAGTGGATCTGGACAAGTTCGCCGGCAAGCCGATGTACCGCACCTCTACCGGTCTGGCGCTGAAGAAAACCGCGCAGGAACTGGACAAGGCGCAGGCCGAAGCCGAGATTTTCCAACCGCAGAAAAGCGGCGGTCCGGCTGTGGCCGGCAAGAAGAAAGAGAGCGCAGGGCCGTATCGTCACCTGTTGACCGGCGTGTCGTATATGCTGCCGATGGTGGTGGCGGGCGGTTTGTGTATCGCGCTGTCGTTCGTGTTCGGTATCAAGGCGTTTGAAGTCAAAGGCACGCTGGCCGCGGCACTGATGCAGATTGGCGGCGGTTCAGCCTTCGCGCTGATGGTGCCGGTGTTGGCCGGTTTTATCGCGTTCTCCATCGCTGACCGTCCGGGCCTGACGCCGGGTCTGATCGGCGGCATGCTGGCGGTGAGCACCGGTGCCGGTTTCCTCGGCGGTATCATTGCCGGTTTCCTGGCGGGCTACGTCGCCAAATTTATCAGCACCAAGCTGCGTTTGCCGCAGAGTATGGAAGCGCTGAAGCCGATTCTGATCATTCCGCTGGTCGCCAGCCTGGTCGTCGGTCTGATCATGATTTACATCGTCGGTACGCCGGTGGCGAAAATCATGGAAGGTCTGACTCACTGGTTGCAATCGCTGGGTACCGCCAACGCGGTACTGCTGGGTGCGATCCTCGGTGCCATGATGTGTACCGATATGGGTGGCCCGGTTAACAAAGCGGCTTACGCCTTCGGCGTGGCGCTGCTGAGTTCTTCGGTATACGCCCCAATGGCTGCCATTATGGCCGCCGGTATGGTGCCGCCGTTGGCGATGGGATTGGCGACGCTGCTGGCGCGTCGTAAGTTCGAGAAATCCGAGCAGGAAGGCGGTAAAGCGGCGCTGGTGTTGGGCCTGTGCTTTATCTCTGAAGGCGCGATCCCGTTCGCTGCCCGCGACCCGATGCGTGTGCTGCCATGCTGCATCGCCGGCGGCGCGCTGACCGGTGCGCTGTCGATGGCCTTCGGCGCCAAGTTGATGGCTCCGCACGGTGGTCTGTTCGTGCTGCTGATCCCAGGTGCTATCACGCCGGTGTTGCTGTATCTGGTGGCGATCATCGCCGGTACGCTGTTGGCGGGCGTGTCTTATGCGCTGCTGAAACGCGCTGACGTCCCTGCGGCTACCGCTGCTTAACGTTATCGCAGGCAATAAAAAAACCGGAGCATCAGGCTCCGGTTTTTGCATTTTTGGGGCTTATTGTTGCGCTTTCAGCCAGGCGATTTCTTCCGCCCAGATATCCGGGTTCACGGTTTCGAGAATCAGGGGGATATTGTTGAAACGCGAGTCGCTCATGATGTAACTGAATACCGTTTTGCCGATATTGCCTTCGCCTAGGCTGTGATGGCGATCGACTCGGCTGCCGAACTCGCTCTTGGCGTCGTTCAGATGCATGCCGCGCAGGTAGTTGAAGCCCACCACGTCACCCAGCGCTTTAAAGGTTTGCTCGCAGGTTTCTTCGGTGCGCAGATCGTAACCGGCGGCAAAGGCATGGCAGGTATCGATGCACACGCCGACACGGCTTTTGTCTTCCACGCCGTCAATGATCGCCGCCAGGTGTTCGAACCTGAAGCCCAGATTGCTGCCCTGGCCGGCGGTGTTTTCAATCACTGCCGTCACGCCGACGGTTTTATCCAGCACGATGTTGATGGATTCAGCAATGCGCGCCAGGCATTTGTCTTCATCAATCTGCATCAGGTGGCTGCCGGGGTGGAAGTTCAACAGCGTCAGCCCGAGTTGTTCGCAGCGCTGCATTTCATCCAGAAACGCCTCGCGAGATTTTTCCAACGCTTCGGTCACCGGGTGGCCGAGATTAATCAGATAGCTGTCGTGTGGCAGGATTTGCCCTGGGCCGTAACCGTACTGCGCGCAGGCGCTTTTGAATTTATCAATCACCTCTGCCGGCAGTGGTGCGGCTTTCCATTGACGCTGATTTTTGGTGAACAGGGCGAACGCGGTCGCCTCTAATTCGTGCGCGCGGATAACCGCCTGATCCACGCCGCCTGACGCGCTGACATGTGCACCGACAAACTTCATTTTCATTCTCCTGTGTAATCGGCGCCATTATGGCATTGATGGCGGCAGGATTGAATGGCGACAAAAAGGCCCGCGATAAATCGCGGGCCAGCGAAAGCTCAAGGCTCATCAGAAGAAATGTTGCACCAGCAGGTTCATCGCGCCGCCACCGACAATCAGCCAGATAAACAGCAGGGTGGCCAGCAGAATGGGTTTGACGCCCGCCTCGCGCACTGCGCTGATGTGGGTGGTCAACCCCAGCGCCGCCATCGCCATCGCCAGCATCCAGGTGTCGGCGGTAATCAGGTGTTTCACCCAGGTGGCCGGGATCAGGTTGAACGAGTTCAGCCCGGCGACGGCGATAAACAGCACCGCAAACCACGGAATGGTGATGGCCGATTTGTCCGCCTTGCTCCCGGCATCGCGGCTGCGGCTGATATAACCGGAAAGCAGCAACAAGAACGGCGCCAGCATCATCACGCGGATCATTTTGGCGATCACTGCGGCGTTTTCGGCATCCGGCCCGACGGCATGACCGGCGGCGACAACCTGCGCCACTTCGTGGATGGTCGAGCCGGCATAGATGCCAAAGGTTTCCTGGCTCAGCGGCAGCCACCGGTAATGTTCATTTAACTGGAACAGCCACGGGTAGGCGAAGATCGCCAGCGTACCGAACACCACCACGGTGCTCACCGCTACCGCCACCTTGCTGGAATCGGCCTTCAGCACCGGTTCGGTCGCCATCACCGCCGCTGCGCCGCAGATGCTGCTGCCGGCGCCGATCAACATCGCCGTCTGGCTGTCGATGCCGAACACTTTTTTACCCAGCCAGCAGGCCAGCAGGAAGGTGGTGCTCAGCGTCAGCGCATCGATGATGATGCCGGTAGCGCCGACGTCGGCAATTTGCTGAAACGTCAGGCGGAAGCCGTAAAGAATGATGCCCAACCGCAGCAGACGCTGTTTGGCGAGTTGAACGCCGCTGTGGCAACTCGGTTGCAGCCAGGGATACAGCGTATTGCCCACCAGAATGCCGAACAGGATCGCCAGCGTCAGCGCACCCAGCCCCAGACCGGCAACCCACGGGATATCGCCTGCCCAGATGGCCAGCGCGGTGAGCGCGCCGACCAGCAATAACCCCGGCGCCAGCCGAGGTAAACCGAGCAGGGGAAAGTGTCGTGATGGAAAAGCAGGTGCGGTATTGGTCGCCATGAGTCAGCCCTTTTATTCGAATTCCTTGAGCACAAGACTACGTTTTGGCGGTATAAAAGAGAAATTGATTATATATTTATAACCTATCTGAATAAGTGGTAACTCTCTTCCTCTTTCAGGCTGCAACCTGAACGTTATTGGGGAGAGAAAGCCGTGGGCGAGGTGCGGTCGTCATACCGATTTCTGCAAACGTGGTAATCTTAATGAATAGATACCCTGTGCGTCGTTGCCGGACAGCGGCGCAGATTTAGCATTAATTTCAGTGGTTTTACGATCAGGCCACTTTTCAATACCGAGATGGTTATGCATATCACCTTACGTCAACTGGAAGTCTTTACCGAAGTGCTGAAAAGCGGTTCGACCACGCAGGCCTCGGTAGTCCTGGCGTTATCACAATCGGCGGTCAGTGCCGCACTGGCTGACCTGGAGGGGCAGTTGAGCGTGCAACTGTTCGATCGCGTCGGCAAGCGTCTGGTTATCAATGAACATGGCCGGTTGCTGTACCCGAAGGCACTGGCGCTGCTGGAGCAGGCGGGGGAGATTGAACAGCTGTTCCGCCATGACGGCGGCGCTTTGCGTATCGCCGCCAGCAGCACTATCGGCAACTATATGCTGCCGGAAATGATCGCCCGTTACCGCCACGATTTCCCGGCTACGCCGCTGGAGCTGAACGTCGGCAACAGCCAGGACGTGATTGGGGCGGTAGCGGATTTTCGCGTCGATTTGGGGTTGATCGAGGGGCCTTGCCATATGCCCGAGCTGGTTACTCAGCCGTGGCTGGAGGATGAACTGGTGGTGTTTGCCGCGCCGGAAAGCCCGCTGGCCCGGCAGCCTCTGACGCTGGAGCTGCTGGCCAATGCCCCCTGGATCCTGCGCGAGCGCGGGTCGGGCACGCGAGAGGTGCTGGATCACCTGTTGCTGGCGCATCTGCCGCACTTCCAACTGGTGATGGAGTTGGGCAACTCGGAGGCGATCAAACACGCGGTGCGCCACGGCATCGGCATCAGTTGCCTGTCGCGGCGGGTGATCGACGAACAGTTGGCGAGCGGCGTGCTGGTGGAGCTGACAATCCCGCTACCGCCGTTGATGCGCACCCTGTATCTGATCCACCACCGGCAAAAACACATCTCCAACGCCCTGCAGCGCTTCCTCAGTTACTGCACGTTGCCGGCCTGAAGCGGCGCACTGCGCCAATAACATCCCCATGTGGGGAAATGAAGCATAAAAACCTGCACCCTGTCACATTAATGACAGTAAGTAAGGAAAAATGGGCTGCCGCTAATAATTAGCGCTGAGTTATGAAGCTATCTTATATCAGCGCAATGTTACTAGTTCGCCGGTGGGTATTTGTTACAATCCGCCCTCATTTTTTGACGAGCAGATAGGGTAAGAATGGCTCAGCAGGATATAAAAACATCGGGGCAGCAAGCACCCGGATTGCGCCGCGAGCTGAAAGCGCGGCACTTAACCATGATCGCTATTGGTGGCTCAATCGGCACCGGCCTGTTCGTCGCCTCCGGCGCCACTGTCTCTCAGGCCGGTCCGGGCGGGGCTCTGCTGTCTTATGCGTTGATCGGTCTGATGGTCTATTTCCTGATGACCAGCCTGGGCGAACTGGCGGCCTTTATGCCGGTGTCCGGCTCGTTTTCCACCTACGGCGCCAAATACGTAGAAGAAGGCTTTGGTTTCGCGCTGGGCTGGAACTACTGGTACAACTGGGCGGTGACCATCGCCGTTGACCTGGTGGCTTCGCAGTTGGTGATGACCTACTGGTTCCCGGATGCGCCGGGCTGGATCTGGAGCGCGCTGTTCCTCGGCCTGATGTTCCTGTTGAACTACATTTCGGTCAAAGGCTTCGGTGAAGCGGAATACTGGTTCTCGCTGATCAAAGTCACCACCGTCATTATCTTTATCGGCATTGGCGTGCTGATGATCTTCGGCATTCTGAAGGGTGGCGAACACGCCGGCTGGCAGAACTGGACGGTAGGGGATGCGCCCTTTGCCGGCGGCTTCTCGGCGATGATAGGCGTGGCGATGATCGTCGGCTTCTCGTTCCAGGGGACCGAGCTTATCGGTATCGCGGCCGGCGAATCGGAAAACCCGGGCAAAAACATCCCGCGCGCGGTGCGCCAGGTGTTCTGGCGTATCCTGCTGTTCTATATCTTTGCGATCCTGATTATCAGCCTGATCATTCCTTATACCGATCCAAGCCTGCTGCGTAACGACGTAAAAGACATCAGCGTCAGCCCGTTCACGCTGGTGTTCCAGCATGCCGGCCTGCTGTCGGCGGCGGCGGTAATGAACGCGGTGATCCTGACGGCGGTGTTGTCCGCCGGTAACTCTGGCATGTACGCTTCTACCCGCATGCTGTTTACCCTGGCATCGGAAGGCAAAGCGCCGCGCATTTTCGCCAAACTGTCGAAGGGTGGGGTGCCGCGCAATGCGCTGTATGCGACCACCGTGGTGGCGGGCCTGTGTTTTCTGAGCTCGATGTTCGGTAACCAGTCGGTTTATCTGTGGCTGCTGAACACCTCGGGCATGACCGGCTTCATCGCCTGGTTGGGGATAGCCATCAGCCACTACCGGTTCCGCCGCGGCTATATGATTCAGGGGCGTGACCTGAACGATCTGCCGTACCGTTCCGGCTTCTTTCCGCTGGGCCCGATCTTTGCCTTTGTCCTGTGCCTGATCATTACGCTGGGACAGAACTATCAGGCGTTCCTGCAAGACCGGATCGACTGGTACGGCGTGACCGCGACTTATATCGGCTTGCCGCTGTTCCTGGTGATCTGGTTCGGTTACAAGCTGACGCGCGGCACCCGCGTGGTGAAGTACAGCGAGATGGAATTCCCGAAAATGGACGTGAAATAACGCCAGTCCGCACCTTGTGAATGTCCGGTTGCAGCCTGCAGCGGTGCAATCGGGCATTCAACGAGTATGAAACGCGGTGTCTCTCGCCGCGTTATTCCTTAGTATTCATCGCCAGCGCTTGCTGCGCCGCTGCCATCAGGCTGTCCACAGTTTGATAATCCTGAGTTAACGCCAACGCCCCGGCGTTCAACTGCAACGTCACCTCACCGAAAACACCAAAGGCATACGGCGCTTCCAGCGGCGGCATGATGCGCGCCAGAAACTCCCCTTCGGAGCCGTAAGGCAAATCGTGCACCAGGATCAGAAACTGGCCGCCGGTATAACGGCTGACAAAATCGCTTGGACGAACCAGCATTTTCAGGCGCTCGCCGATAGTGCGCAGCACGTCATCGCCGATCAGCACGCCGTGGCTTTGATACAGCGCCGCCAGCGGAGTGAATTCAATAATAAACAGGTGCGAAAGCGGGTGTGCCGTTGCCGATGGCCGGCAAATCTCTTGCATCACCGCTTCACCCCCCGCGCGGTTGAGAAAACCGGTCAGATGATCGCGATGAGCCGCTTTTCGTTTTTCGCCTCTCAGCGTGACGTACTGCACCAACTGGCGATGGTAGAGCGCGATCACCCCATGAGCCAGCAGTAGCCACAGCGGGATGATATTCGCCAGCAAAAACAGATTTTGCATGCGTGACAGCGGTGCGGCCAGCAGGTAAGGCAGCGTCAGCAGCATGACCTCCAGCAGGGCAAAGCGGGGCGCTGCGGCATGGCGCTGCATCAGCCAGAAGGCCAGCGCGGTAATCAGCAGGCCGGCGAACAGGATTAGCACCATGCGGCCAGAAAGCATGGCCAACAGCGCAATGGCGCCGACCAGCGCCGACCACAGCAGCACTGACACCAGCATGGCATTCGGCCAGATGGGAGGGGTGACGCGAGCCAGCCACCAGCGTATGCCGGTCAACCCAAGCAGCAGCACCAGCAGCGCGGCGCCGATCGCCATATTGCTCAGCCAGGCGTAGGCCAGCAGCAGCACGACTACACCGGCGGCGTTCAGCCAAGGAGTTCGGGGAGAAGGGACAAGCGTAAGCCGTAGTTGGTGTTGGAACTGGGCGTCATCAGCCTGTTGTGGAGCTTGTACCAGCCAGTGCAGCAGGGCGGGTCTTTTAGGCGTTAACGTGGGTGGTCGACTTCTCATGGCTGCCTCTTCAATAAGGGCCTAAGCAGTAGGTCCTAAATATCCGGCCAGGCGTGGTTGACGCGCCGTTTACCGGTCAGGATTTGGATTCTAGGTGGTTTTGTCGCAATTTGTCACAGCGCTGCGTGGGGCGATGAAACTTTCGGAATTATTAACCCTGCTCAGCAGGATGAGGTTGTTGCGGCTGTTTGGCGAATACTCTTTAAAAATAAAGTGTTACATCTCAACATGGCAGGTAATAGCTATTGATATGATTGATAAGTATTATCGTTTGCTTTATTGTTAGCGGCTGCTTGTCAGGGTAAAGCGGCCGTTTGCATGCCGCTATGGTCATCGTCGTAACAGGTATCCGAAATAATGAGCGTATCCACCGAACCTATGTCTGACGCCAAGGGGCAACCCGACGCCAACGTCATGGGGCGTTATCAACATATTCTTCGCCACCGTTTATTGATGATGGGGGTGTTGGCACTGGCGATTGTTGGTTCGCTGCTGCTGGATTTTACCATGGGGCCATCCGGGCTCTCACTGTCCTCCCTGTGGCAAACGCTGATTGACCCTGCGGCGGCAGATGCCGGAACGCGAGTGATCGTGTGGGATATCCGCCTGCCTTACGCGCTGATGGCGGTGGTGGTGGGGTTTGCGCTGGGTTTGGCCGGCGCGGAAATGCAGACCATCCTGAACAACCCGCTTGCCAGCCCGTTCACCCTCGGCGTTTCTTCCGCTGCGGCTTTCGGGGCGGCGTTGGCTATCGTGCTGGGTATTGGCGTGCCGGGCATTCCGGACCAGTGGTTTATTTCCGCCAACGCGTTTGTTTTTGCCCTGTTTGCCGCACTGATGCTCGACGGCATCACGCGCTGGACACGGGTTGCCACCTCCGGCGTCGTGCTGTTCGGTATTGCACTGGTGTTCACCTTTAACGCACTGGTTTCAATGATGCAGTTTATCGCCAGCGAAGACACGCTGCAGGGGCTGGTGTTCTGGACCATGGGCAGCCTGGCGCGCGCTTCATGGGACAAGTTGGGCATCCTGCTGGGCGTGTTCGCCGTGCTGTTGCCATTGTCGATGATGAGCTCCTGGAAGCTGACCGCGCTGCGGTTGGGCGAGGATCGGGCGGTGAGCTTCGGTATCGACGTGCGTCGCCTGCGCCTCACGACCCTGCTGCGCATCAGTATTCTTTCCGCGCTGGCGGTGGCCTTTGTCGGCCCTATCGGTTTTATCGGCCTGGTGGCACCGCATATCGCCCGCATGATTTTCGGTGAGGATCACCGCTTCTATCTGCCGGCCAGCGCCCTGATTGGCGCGCTGGTACTGTCGATGGCTTCAGTCGCCTCGAAAAACCTGATCCCGGGCATTATCATTCCGGTCGGCATAGTGACGTCACTGGTGGGTGTGCCGTTCTTCCTGAGCATTATTCTGCGTCATCGGGGGAATGTATGAGTCAGGGATTGCGTATTGAGCATTTTTCCGCCGGTTATCCAAAGCGCCAGGTTATTCGCGATCTTGCGGTGCCGATGTTGCCGCGCGGGCAAATCACCGTGTTGCTGGGGCCGAACGGCAGCGGAAAATCGACGTTGCTGCGTTCTCTGGCCGGGCTGAACCCGGCGCAGGGGCAGCTGTGGCTGGATGACATCGATTTGATGCAGTTGCCCTTTGCCCGTCGCGCGGAAAAAGTGGTGTATCTGCCACAGTCGCTACCTGCGGGGGTGCACTTGCACGTGCTGGAGTCGATCATCGTAGCGCAACGCGCTTCGGGCGGCCGCAGCAACGCCGGCAGTGAGGCGGAGGTCATGGCCCTGCTGGCGCAGCTCGGTATCGACCATTTGGCGCTGAGCTATCTCGATCAGCTTTCCGGCGGCCAGAAACAGTTGGTGGGACTGGCGCAATCGCTGATCCGCCAGCCTTCGCTGTTGCTGCTGGACGAACCGCTGAGCGCACTTGATCTCAACTACCAATTCCACGTGATGGATTTGGTGCGTAAAGAGACGCGTAAACGCAATATCATCACTGTGGTGGTGGTGCATGACATCAATATCGCTCTGCGGCATGGCGACCACGTGTTGATGCTGCAGGATGGCGAGTTGATTGCCGACGGTACGCCGGAAGAGGTGATCACGCCGCAAAGCCTGGCGAGAGTCTACGGCGTGCGCGGGCGCATCGAGCGTTGTTCGCACGGGACGCCGCAGGTGCTGATCGACGGTTTGGTTAACCAGCCGGTGATCTGACAGATTGCTGCGTTTTGAAAGTCAGCTATTTTGACAACAGAAAGGCCCGGTGTCGTACAGATACCGGGCCTTTCTGTTGTCGCGTATTGAGCGCGCAACGTGCGCGCTCCTATTGGCATCAGAAGTTGTACGTCATGCCGACGGTGTAGCGGCGGCCGTCCAGCGTGGTGTTGTAGTTATCGTAATCGACGGTTTTGTCGAGAATGTTGTAAATCCCGCCGGTGACCGTCAGGTCTTTATTCGCCTGGTAGCTGAGGCCGGCGTCAACAAAGGTATACGAAGGCGTGCTCTTGGCCATTGAGGTGCGGCTCAGGTATTCCGATGTCTTGCTGCGGAAGTTGACGCGTGACCACAGGCTGACGTCATGGGTAGCCTGCCAGTCCAGTACGGTATTGACCATGTGCTTCGGCATCTGGTTCAGCGCCTTGCCCTGGAACTCGCCGCTTTTTTGTTCTGACGAGGTGAAGGTGTAGTTGGTGTTCCACTTCCACTCTTTGCTGATCTGCCAGCCGAAAGTGGCTTCCACGCCGCGCATATTGGCTTTATCGACGTTAGTGCGATCGCTGATAAAGTCATAGAGATCGCCGCCGATGGTGCAGTCTGGCGTATCCTCACAGCGTCTTACTTCGGTGATTTTGTCTTTAAAGTCGGTGTTGAATACCGTTACGCCGGCATTCAGATTCTGCTGATTGTCCCACATGAGGCCGATCTCTTCGCTCAGGCTCTTCTCTGGCTGCAGATCCGGATTGCCGACAATAATGCCCTTGCGCACGCCGCCACCGGTAACCTGTCCCCAACTGGCGGAAGATTGACGCAGGTCCGGTGAGCGGTAGCCGGCGGATACGCCGCCTTTCAACGTCCACTGTTCGGTCAGGTGCCAGACGCCGTACATGCGTGGCGTCCAGTGATTGCCGTAGTTCTGATCCTGGTCCATACGGATGCCGCTGGTCAGGCTGAAGTCGTTGGTCAGCGCCCATTCGTCTTCGGCAAACAGTGCCCAGCTCCAGCGGGTCAGTTGGTTCAGACCTTGGGCGGATTCAAGCTTGTTGCCGCTGTCGCCCAGCTTTTCGTAGCGGTATTGGCCGCCAAGGTTCAGCATATGGGAACCCAGTTCGAACTGATTCTGGGTGTTGAAGATGGTGTTATACATCTTCATGTCGCGGCCGGGATTATTCGTCTCTTCGCGCTGAATGTAGCTGGTGGTATTGCCGAAATCGTAATAGCCATTGTGGGTCAGGGCGTAGTTGGTACGGGTATAAAGGCTTTCGCTGCGCGTGCTTGGGGTGCATTTACCTTTGCTGCAACGTTCCGCGACTACCGATTCGCCCGGCGTGCTGTTACGGTCCTGCAGCGAACGGCCGACTTCAAAGTCGAATTCGTTTTTGTCGTCCGGCGTCAGGCTGAATACCGCAGTACCGCTGCGCATGCGTTGCTCGTTGTAACCGTTAACGATTTTGTCCTCGGCGCGGCGCGACAGCAGGCCGTTGACCCGCAGGCCGAGCAGGCCTTCAATCAGCGGGCCGGAGGCATAGGCGTTGGTCTGGAAAATATCGCCGGAATCGCTGCGTTCCTGAAAGGTGGCGTCGCCGTGCAGCGAACCTTTCCACTCGGTTCTGGAGGTTTTGCGAGTGATGACGTTGATTACGCCGCCCATGGCGTCGGAGCCGTACAGCGAAGACATCGGCCCGCGCACCACTTCGATGCGTTCAATCGCCTCCAGCGGCGGCAGCCAGCCTTGTTCGATACCGGAGTTGTCGCTGTTCGGGCGGGTGCCGCGGGTGTCCACGCGTTTGCCGTCCACCAGAATCAGGGTGTATTTGGAGGACATGCCACGGATGCTGATATCGCTGCTGCTGGCACCGCCGGTGACCACCACGCCCGGCACGTCTTTCAGTGCGTCGGTGATGTCTCGGTAGGCTTTGTCTTCGATCTGCTGGCGTGGGATCACTGAAATAGAGGCGGCGGAATCCTGGATTTTTTGCTGGAAACCGGAGGCGGTCACCACCATGGTGTCCTGGGTATCCTCTTGCGCCGCCAGTGTGCCGGTGCTGGCGAGTGAGGCGATAATCAGTGCGGTGAGTTTGTTATAGCGTGGTTTGTCCATGAGGCAACCTTTCCTGGTCTGCTGTAATTCGACAAAGGTGTCGACTTAACGGGTTGAAGAATGGGTAGAAACGGTTCCCTGTCGTAGCAGGGGACATCATTTCGGCAGTATTTCGTCAGGCCATTGTAAGGATTTAAAACCGAATGTAAACGCAAATGATAATTCGTATCATTTGTATGCTTAAAAAGAGGTGGGGAGAGGTAACCGGATGAATTAAAGGGAAAACCGGCGCGGCAGGGCGCGCCGGGGGAAAGTCAGCGTTTTTGGATGTAGGTGATAGCCAGCGCCAGAGCCAGTACCAGCCCTTTGATAATATCCATCGCATAGTAGGGGACTGAAAGCATCACCAGCCCATTTTGTAAGACGCCGAGGATCACCGCACCGACCAGCGTGCCGAGCGCGTTGGGTTTGCCGGAGCCGGCCAGAGAGAAACCTATGTAGGCGGCGGCGACGGCATCCATCAGATAACCGCCTCCGGCGTTAACCTGTGAAGAGCCGATACGTGACGCCAGCAATATGCCGCCAAGCGAGGCCAGCAGCGAGGAAATCACATACGCGGCGACCTTGTAACGTACCGTGCGGATCCCCGAAAGGCGCGCCGCCTCCGGGTTGCCGCCGATGGCGTACATGCGGCGGCCGTGTTTGGTCAGCGACAGGAACAATTGCACCACAATCGTGACCGCCAGCATAATCAGCACAATCACCGGCACCTGGCCCAGCGCGGAGAAAATGTCCGGGATGAGCCCCTCGGCCATATCGCCATTCGGCAACAGCATATTTTGGGTGATCGACCCGCCGTAGCTGTAGGTCATGGCAACGCCCTGGATCACAAACAGGCTGGCCAGCGTCGCCAGCATGTCAGGGATCTTCAACACCACAATCAGGAAGGCGTTGAACAGACCAACCAGCGTACAAATCAGCAGCGTCAGCACAATCGCGCCGGTGGTGCCGAAGCCGTACCAAACGAACAGCGAGACCACCAGCGCGTTAGCCAGCGAGGCGGTGGAGCCGACGGAAAGATCGAAACCGCCCACCGACAGCGAGATAGACACCCCGATGGCGATCACCGTCACGATGGCGATGGAACGCAGGATGTTGATGATATTGTTGGGATCGAGGAAGTTGTCCGACGCCAGCCCGAACAAGGCGATCAGCGCGACAACGGTGAGCAACATCCCCCATTTGTAGAGAAACTCAAACAGCTGATGACGCCATGGCTGTGCATTGGGCAGGGATAATTTTTTACTCACGCAGGGGTTCCTCCGGTGGAATACAATAATAATGTTTCTTCATCAATATCGGCGGCGTTCAGCTCCGCCACCACACGGCCGTCCCACAGGACGCAAATGCGATCGCACAGGCCGAGCAGCTCCGAGAACTCGCCGGAGGCGTAGATAATGCCTTTGCCGTCGCGCGCCAAGCCGTCGATCAGGGTAAACAGCTCCTGTTTGGCCTTGATGTCCACGCCCTTGGTCGGCTCATCGAAAATCAGCACGTCGGCATCGCCACGCAGCCATTTGCCGATGGCTACCTTTTGCTGGTTGCCGCCGGAAAGCCTTTTTAGCCTTTGCTGCGGGCCGGAGGCGCGAATGTTCAGGCGTTGCATGATATCGCGCGCCCAGCGCAGCTCCTGTCGGCGGCTGAACAGGCTCCAGCGCGAGAAGCTGTCATCGGCGCTGACGCTCAGGTTCATCGGGATGGCCTCATCAATAAATATGCCTTCTTTGCGGCGTTCTTCCGGCACCAGCGCCAGCCCCTGTTCAACGGAAAGATGCGGCGCGCGCGGTGCCCAGGGCGTGCCGCGCAGCTCGCCGCGCTCTACACGGGCCGGCGAGGCGCCGAACAGCGCCTTGCACAGTTCGGTTTTGCCCGCGCCGGCCAACCCGGCGATACCCAAAATCTCCCCCTGATGCAGCCGCAGGGAGACGTCGCGCAGCTTGTAGCGATCGTGCAGACCTTCTACCTGCAGCAGCGTGCGCGAGCCGTGCGCCGGCCGCGGTGGCGGGAAGATATCGTCCAGCCGGTGGCCAAGCATTTTCTCGACAATTTGCTCGCCGATCAGCCCCTGCATGGCATCTTCGCTGACGTGGCGGCCATCGCGCAGCACCGTCAACCGATCGCAAATTTCACTCAGCTCGTGAATGCGGTGGGAGATAAACACAATGCCGATGCCTTCGGATTGCAAGCGACGCACCACGCGGAACAGGCGCTCGCTTTCGGCGCGATCGAGCGGGGCGGTGGGTTCATCGAGTACCAGGAAGCGGCAGCGATGCGACAGCGCGCGCGCCAGCAGCACCTGCTGTTTTTCCGCCAACGTGCACTCTGCCAGGCGCTGGCGCAGGTTGAGGGATAAATCCAGTTGCTGAAGCAGTTGCGCAGCCTGGCGGTACATCTGCGCCCAGTTGAGCAGATGGCCCGGTTCATTCAGCCAGTCGAGCATGATGTTTTCCGCCACCGACAGCGTGGGGATCAGCGCCACGTCCACCTCCTGCTGCACCACATGGATGCCGTGTCGGCGGGCCTGCAGCGGTGAGTGAATATCGACTTTTTGGCCGTCGATAAAGATCTCGCCGCGGTAATGATCATGCGCGCCGGAAAGGATCGCCATCAGCGTTGATTTTCCCGCGCCGTTGGCACCGACCAGCGCATGCGTGGAGCCGCCCTGCAGGGTGAAGTCGACGTTTTGCAGCGCATTGAATCCGGCAAAGGCGATCGAGATATTGCGCATCTCGAGGCGTGAGGGCGTTGCGGTTGGCATAGTGTGATTAAAAGACGTTTAGGTGTTTAGATGGCTAAAGGTCTTCTTTTGTAACACAGATTGCGATTTTGGCAACAAACTAAATGGCATAACTGAGACGAAAAAATTCCTGGAGAGGCGCGCTAGAATCCCAAACGGTCCCGCAGCGCATAGTACGCCGCACCGAGGGCGGTGAAGGGAACGCGGAACTGACGTCCGCCGAAAAAGGGCAGGTGCGGCAACCGGGCGAAGGCGTCGAAACGTTCG
Organism: Serratia sp. TSA_7; assembly: GCF_052692135.1. Classification (NCBI taxonomy): domain Bacteria; kingdom Pseudomonadati; phylum Pseudomonadota; class Gammaproteobacteria; order Enterobacterales; family Yersiniaceae; genus Serratia; species Serratia sp. TSA_7. Next base: position 442,374 of record NZ_JBQZFU010000002.1, on the reverse strand, counting down.
GCATCGCCGCGCAGCACTTCGGCAATCAGCTTGCCCGCCAGATGGGTGCAGGTGACGCCGTGACCGCTGTCGCCCTGCATGTAATAGACGTTATTCTCCAGCCGGCCGAACTGCGGCATGCGCGACAGCGTCAGCAGGAAATTGCCGCTCCAGCGGTAATCGATACGCACCTGTTTCAATTGCGGAAAGGTTTTTAATAGCTTGGGCAGGATCAAGGGATCGATATCGGCCGGATCGCGCGCGCCGTAAACCACGCCACCGCCGTACAACAGCCGGTTATCGGCGGTCAGGCGAAAGTAATCCAGCAGGTAATTGCAGTCTTCGACGCAAAAATTATTGGGCAGCAACGACAGCGCCATGTCTTTTGACAGCGGCTCGGTGGTGAGAATTTGCGAGCCGCACGGCATGCTCAGCCGGCTGAGGCGCGGCTCCAGCTTGTCGCCCAGATAGGCATTACCGGCAATAATCACAAAACCGGCGGTGACCGACCCCTGTGCGGTGTGCACCCTGGCCGGTTCACCGTACTCGATGCGTGTGGCCGCCGACTGTTCGTACAGCCGCCCACCGTGACGGCGTATCGCGTCAGCTTCGCCCAATGCCAGATTGAGCGGGTGCAAGTGGCCGCCGTTGCGGTCCAACAGCCCCCCCACGTAGCGTTCGCTGGCTATCTCGCGCCTGATTGCCTGTTGATCCAGCAGTTCCAGCCGGGCATTGCCATAGCGCCGCCAGTTGGCCTGTTGGTGTTCCAGCGTACGCAGTTGTTTAGGGTTCAGCGCGGCGAAGATACCGCCGGGGCGATAGTCGCAGGCGATGGCGTAGTGATCGATGCGGTTGCGGATAATCTCCGCGCCTTCGAACATCATGCCGCCAAGCATGGCTGCGGTATCTGCGCCGTAACGCGCCTCGATCACATCGATATCGCGGCTGTAGGAGTTGACTACCTGACCGCCGTTGCGGCCGCTGGCGCCCCAACCGATACGAGCAGCTTCCAGCACCACCACGTCAAAACCGGCCTCGACCAAGTGCAACGCCGACGACAGGCCGGTAAAACCGCCGCCAACGATGCAGACGTCGCAGCGGATATTTTCGCTCAGCGTCGGGTAGGGCGCGAACGCATTGGTGGTGGCGGCATAATAGCTGGCAACGTGTTCCGTCATGACTCCTCCGCCAGAATCGGTCAGAAGGTGGTGGGCGTATGCGCGCTGACGATTCGGCAGACGCGCGCCGACGTATTGCTAAAACTGTGGGGAATGCCGGTATTGATGGCGTAACTCTGGCCGGCGGTCAGGCAATAGGTCTGGCCGTTGATGGTCAGCATTATTTCGCCTTCCAGCAGAGTGCCGATCTCTTCGCCCTGATGCTTGATCTTCTCGCCGGTGGTGGTGCCGGGTTGATAGGTTTCCAGCATCATTGCCAGATTGCGCGCCGGATTGCCGTTGTGCACCAGCTTCATCGACACGCCCTGGCTACCGATTTCGATCAGATCCTCCGCCTCGATCACCACTTTGGGTTCATCGGCGGCTTCCGGTTCGGCAAAAAAGGCGGACAGCGACAGCCCATACACTTTCAGCAGCTTTTGCAGCGTACTGATGGCCGGGCTGACCTTGTCCTGTTCGATGGTGCTGATCGCGCTGTGGGTTAACCCGGACAGTTCGGCGACTCGGCGCTGCGACAAACCCAATTGCAGACGGATCTGTGACAGGCGCTTACCCGGCGCCAAGCTGACTTCGCTCATAGCGGTACTTCCTTCTGATAGGGACGACAGGCAGAAATGAATAACAGGGTCGGGTGCCTGTCTGGGGGATATCGACACAGCATGATATCGGTAGTTAAGGTTGATTTGGAAAATATATTGCCCATAGTCACCCCCGTTCTGGCGGACGAAATTCTGTTCGTTAAAAGGCGGTCAACGCCTTTTCGGTCAATATTTTATCAATTTAGCAGCCAGTGGCGAATAATCAAACGGGATTGTAACATTTGCAAACCATTTGTGTTAAGGCTATGTTTCATATTATGGATGTTATTTTGAGCGCCAGTCAGGGCGCAGTCTACAGAGAAATCAGACCATGTGTTGAACCGATCGGCAGACGGATGCGCAAGCGTCCTTAGAGCATAATGGCGGGTGATGTATGCAAACCAATATCGCAGCAGTTGAAAATTTTGCACAGCATAATGAAGAGAGGCGAAGTAGCGCGTTCCAACGTGAGGTTGCTCACTATCTGGAACGCCATCCCTCAACGCAGTATATCGATATCCTTCTCACAGACCTGAATGGTTCCTTCCGCGGTAAACGTATTCCCGTCTCCGGGCTGAAAAAATTGGAAAAAGGCTGTTACTTCCCCGCCTCGGTATTCGCTATGGATATTCTGGGCAACGTGGTGGAAGAGGCGGGCCTGGGCCAGGAACTGGGCGAGCCGGACCGCGTGTGTATGCCGGTGGCCGGATCGTTGACCCCGTCGGCGGCGGACCCGGACAATATCGGTCAGGTATTGCTGACCATGCTGGATGAAGATGGTACTCCCTTTGACGTTGAACCCCGCAATGTCCTGAATCGAGTGTGGCAGGCGTTGCGCCAGCGCGGCATGTTCCCGGTGGTAGCGGTAGAGTTGGAGTTCTATCTCATTGATCGACAGCGAGACTCTGAAGGTTATTTGCAACCCCCTTGTTCGCCCGGCACCCAGGAGCGAAACATGCAAAGCCAGGTCTACTCGCTGGATAATCTGAATCATTTCGCTGAGGTGTTGAACGACATCGACACTCTGGCGCAGATGCAGGGGTTGCCGGCGGACGGCGCGGTGGCGGAGGCGTCGCCCGGCCAGTTCGAGGTAAACCTGAACCATACCGATAACGTGCTGCTGGCCTGCGATCATGCGCTGTCGTTGAAGCGCCTGGTGCGGCTGGTGGCGGAAAATCATCATCTGCATGCGACCTTTATGGCGAAGCCCTATGAGGAGTACGCCGGTAGCGGCATGCACGTGCATATCAGCATGCTGGACGGTGACGGCAAGAATCTGTTTACGGATGCGGATGGCGAAGACTCGCCGCTGTTGCACCGCGCGCTGGCCGGGATGATCACCTTGATGCCGGCCTCCATGGCGCTGCTGGCTCCCAACATTAACGCCTTCCGCCGTTTCCAACCGGGGATGTATGTGCCTACCCAGGCTTCCTGGGGGCATAATAACCGCACAGTCGCGCTGCGCATTCCCTGCAGCGATCCGGAGAATCACCGGGTGGAATACCGCGTCGCCGGGGCCGACGCCAACCCCTATCTGGTGGTGGCGGCGATCCTGGCTGGGATCTTGTATGGCCTGGACAACGAACTGCCGCTGCCTGAGCCGGTGACCGGCAACGGTCTGGAGCAGGAAGGGTTGCCGTTCCCGATCCGCCAAAGCGATGCGCTGTATGAGTTTGAACACCAGCATGAGCTGACGCAGTATCTGGGCGAACGTTTTGCGCAGGTTTATCATGCTTGCAAGATGGATGAGCTGATGCAGTTTGAGCGGCTGGTGACGGAAACCGAGATTGACTGGATGTTGAAAAACGCCTGAACCTGGGTAAACGGGATGTTAATATTCTGGTGATAAGCGGATTGATAGCGGAATAATTCGCCTTGCAGGCGGATTTTGAGCACGATCGCCAAAAGAATTTGTGTAAGAAGGTTTCCGGATCTTGTCATCCGGCTGCTTTCTGGTGCAAAATATGACTAATGCAGATAGCCGACGTTTTAAAGCGTCGGTTATTTTTTTTGCATTTGTGTTCTAACAACTGTGCGTTTCATACACCAAGCGAGGCCGGACACCGATCCGGATAGATAAATAGTTTCGTGCGCGATCAAACAAAACTTTATGGTCGTGACTCATGAGGATAAGAAAGATGGGGCAATTTTTCACTTTAGCGCCGGCGCCCGCCGGTTTCCGCTGCGGCCGCAGCGATTATGGAGCAGTCAAGGCTACCTTGACCCGTTATCCAGCTTCCAATCCCCTTCTTTTTGAATTCAGTCGCACGTTGCGAAGTTTCCCCGCAACCTTAAGTCTTGGCGTGTCTACGCTCCGCAAGGCAGAAGGTAAGGGGGGGCTGCGTCATGTCCGATAACATCATTAGCGCTGCTCCAGCCCAACGCGCGCAACTGCGTAAAACCCTGACTTTAGTTCCGGTAGTGATGATGGGGCTGGCTTACCTGCAGCCAATGACCATCTTCGATACCTTCGGCATCGTATCCGGCCTGACCGATGGTCACGTCGCCACTGCGTACGCCTTTGCTCTGCTGGCGGTCCTGTTTACCGCATTGAGCTACGGCAAACTGGTGCGGAAATTCCCGTCCGCCGGTTCTGCTTATACCTATGCCCAAAAAGCCATCAGCCCGCACGTCGGCTTTATGGTGGGCTGGTCGTCGTTGCTGGACTACCTGTTCATGCCGATGATCAACATCCTGCTGGCCAAAATTTACCTGGAAGCCATCTTCCCGGGCGTGCCTTCATGGATTTTCGTGGCGGCGCTGGTCGCGCTGATGACCCTTTTCAACCTGCGCGGCATCAAGCTGGTGGCGAACCTGAACTCCATCATCGTGGTAGTGCAGGTGGCGATCATGATCGTGTTCCTTTGCCTGGTGGTGAACGGTATTTCTCACGGCGAAGGCGCGGGCACGCTGATCAGCAGTCGTCCGTTCTGGTCTGAGAATGCGCACGTGGTGCCGATGATTACCGGTGCGACCATTCTGTGCTTCTCGTTCCTCGGGTTTGACGGCATCAGCTCGCTGTCTGAGGAAACCAAAGACGCAGAGAAAGTGATCCCGAAAGCCATCTTCCTGACGGCATTGATCGGCGGCATCATCTTCATTGTGGTGTCTTACTTCGTGCAGCTGTACTTCCCGGACATCTCGCGCTTCAAAGATCCTGACGCGTCTCAACCGGAAATCATGCTGTACGTGGCCGGCAAGTTCTTCCAGTCGGTGATCCTGGTGTTCTCCTGCGTAACCGTACTGGCTTCCGGCATGGCTTCGCACGCCGGTGTTTCGCGCCTGATGTATGTGATGGGCCGCGACGGCGTATTCCCGGAGCGTTTCTTCGGTTATGTGCACCCGAAATGGCGTACCCCGGCGCTGAACGTACTGCTGGTCGGCGCGATTGCGCTGTCTGCGGTGTCGTTTGACCTGGTGACGGCGACGGCGTTGATTAACTTCGGCGCGCTGGTGGCGTTCACCTTTGTGAACCTGTCGGTGATTTCGCAGTTCTATATCCGCGACAAGCTGAACCGTACCGTAAAAGACACCTTCAACTACCTGATTCTGCCGGTGTTGGGTGCGCTGACCGTAGGTGCGTTGTGGCTCAATCTGGAAACCAGCTCAATGACGCTGGGGCTGGTATGGGCGGCGATTGGCCTGATTTATCTGGCTTTCGTGACCCGCAGCTTCCGTCTGCCGGTGCCGCAGGCCAGTGAAGACGTGGCATAAACCGTAACCGGTCATCATTAAAAAGGGCGCATTGCGCCCTTTGAGGTTGATGACAAAGTTGTCTTTGAGTCCGAGATACCCGGGCCTAGCGCACCGAGGGGCACTCCGGCGGGCAAGCCGCTACGACCCCTTCGGCACGCTCTCCCTAATAATCGGCTTTGTCAGCAGTCTGAAAAGGGCGCATTGCGCCCTTTGTTGTTTTTATTAGCCCACCAACTCTTTGCCGTATTCAAACAGCGCTTTCAGCAGCGCGGTCTTTTCTTTATCGCCTTCGTGCAGGTTATACAGCGATTCCAGCTGCAGCACGTAGCTCTGCACCCGTTCTGCGCTCAGGGCCTCCTGACGGTGCTGCAACCAGCGGCGCTGCTCGGCGTCATCCAGCGTATTCGGGTAGTTGCGGGCGCGAAAGCGGAACAGCAGCTCTTTCATGCGTCCATCGCTGAAGGTCAGATCCAGCGCCGGCAGATTCTGCGGTTTGGTTTGCTGGATGATCCTCATCGCCGCCTTGTCGGCATCGCTGAAGAAACCGTCGTACAGCCTGGCGTCCACATCGTCGACGGCTTTAAAAGGCTCGGCATCGGCGAACAGCGCCACCACTTTCTCGCGCACTTGCGGATTCTGGCGCAGCAATTGCAAATTCTGCAGGCAGGCCTGGCGGTCAATACCCAACCGCTCGGCGTTTTCCGGCAGCAGTGTCTTGGCAGGGGCCAGCACCGGGCATTTATTGATATGCACCAGCTTGATCGGCACCGGGGATTGGTCGGCCGCCAGATCCTCACGGCGGGTATACAAGCGTTCACGCAGTTCGTCGGCGCTCAAGGTCAGCAGCGGGGTCATATCGCCGGCCAAATCGCACATGATCACCGCGTTCTTGTTGTCCGGGTGCCAGGCCAGCGGCGATACCCAACTGGTGTTGCCGCGCGCTGCGCCGAACATACCGGAAACGTGCACCAGCGGCGTCATTTCCGCGATATCGATCAAGGCGTTCAGTTTGTGTTTGTTGCGGTGTTGCAGCAGAAAATCAAACAGCCGCGGTTGCGCCTGCTTCACGAGCTTGGCCATGGCGATGGTGGCGTAAACGTCCGACATGGCGTCATGGGCATGCTCGTGCTCGACGCCGTTGGCGCGAGTCAGATGTTCCAGGCGGAAACTGGGGAAACCATCTTCGTTCTCCGGCCAAACGATGCCTTCCGGCCGCAGCGCATAGCAGGCACGCATCACGTCAAGCAAATCCCAGCGGGAGTTGCCGTTTTGCCAACTGTAGGCGTAAGGATCATAGAAGCTGCGATAGAAAATATTGCGGCTGACTTCGTCATCGAAGCGGATATTGTTGTAACCCAGAATACAGGTGCCCGGCACGCTGAACGCCTGATGGATTTCGCGCGCAAAGTCGGCCTCGTTAATGCCTTTGGCCAGCGCCAGTTGCGGCGTAATGCCGGTGATCATCACCGCTTCGGGATCGGGCAGGTAATCGTCGGCCGGTTTGCAATAGATGACCAGCGGCTCGTCGATGATATTGAAATCCATATCGGTGCGTACGCCGGCAAACTGCGCCGGGCGGTCCATCGATGGGCTTTTGCCGAAGGTCTCGTAATCGTGGATGTAGAATGTGGCCGGTGCCTTACTGCTCAAAATCGCATCTCTCAGGTGGCGTAGGGAATATGTCTCTATTGTAACGGCGAGATGCACGATGCCAAGCGGTGGTTAGCGTTAATCGTCCAAATGCGAAGGATTACGCATTGCGGTAGTAGTTCAGGCGCTGATGAAAGTAGGGGCGTAAGTGTTCGGGGACTTGTTCTTCAGCGCTGGTGGCGTTGGAAACAATGCCATAACGTTCGTTATAAATGACGCTGATAGCGAGTAAATCGGCTTCAATTTTTTCACGTTCTGCCTGCGGTAAGCTATCCAGCTTTCGACCCATATTCTTCTCCCTGTGAACTAAAGGGCATCATAGGATCGTTAGCGGCACTTGTCCCTACCCCATTCAGGGGGGAAGCCTCACAAGGCCCGCGACCCTGCCTGAAGGCTGTGGCCAGACGCGGCAGTGGCATGATAGCTATGTGAGGTTTGCGCCGTGAGCGCCTCCTGGCTTTGCTGATGGTCGCGTTCGATGACTCGATTGACCGACAGAACGCTGCCGAACACCGCCAGCCAGAAAACGCTGCACAGGACCAAAATGCTCAACCAGGCTTTTTGGTTATAGCTCATAGAAACTCCTGACGATAAAAGTAAAAGGTATTTACCGGTAAATTAAATCAGAGCTTGTATCAATGGTCGATAAACGGCGTTGTTTAATATGGGGTGCTTTTTATTGAATGTGTTACAAAATGCCATAACGGTGTTTCAGGATATTCCTTAAGATAATATTAAGAAAAGATAACTCAATGCCACTGAGTTCCATTTAATATTCGTTTAATTATCTCCGCATACAATTAGCGACATTCAATGCCAATGTGGGTACATATTATGAAAACGCTGCTATTGACCGGCGCTACCGGCTTTCTTGGTGGTGCAGTCCTTGAGAAATTACTGAATGAAAATCAGTCAATTAACTATCTGTTGTTAGTGCGTGCTGAAAGCGCGCAGCAAGGATTAGATCGCATTCGTATTAATATGGAGAAATTTAATATTGATGCTGAGTTATTTTCTAAAATAACGATAGAAAATATATTGTTGGGCGATTTAAGTGAGCCTGCTAATTTTTTGTCTGACACACGTATTAACAATGTAACGCACGTTATCAATTGTGCTGCAGTAGCGTCATTTGGCAATAACCCACTTATTTGGAAGGTTAATGTTGAAGGTACGTTAGCCTTTGCCGAGAGAATGGCGCAGGTGGAAGGATTGAAACGTTTTCTGCACGTGGGCACCGCCATGTCTTGCGCGCCCGAGCCGGGTTCACTGGTGGCAGAAAGCGCAGAGTTTGAAGAAACCGCCGAGCATCTGGTGGAATACACTCGGTCCAAATCCACCATTGAACAGTTGATGCGTCAACGCTGCCCGCAACTGCCGCTGGTGATCGCCCGTCCTTCCATTGTGGTGGGGCATACTCGCCTTGGTTGCCAACCTTCCAGCAGTATTTTTTGGGTGTTCAGCATGGCGCTGATGCTGCGCAAGTTTATGTGCTCGTTGCAGGACAACATCGATGTGATCCCGGTTGATTACTGCGCCGATGCGATGGTAATGCTACTGAACAGTGAAGCGCTGGATAATGACGTTTACCACATCTCCGCAGGGGAAGAGTGCAGCGTCAGTTTTGCGGATATCGATAGCGCCATTGCCGCCGCGCTGGAAAAACCGCCGCTTGGCGATCGTTATGCACAGGTCAGTTACGAAGCGTTGCTGAAAATGCGCAAGCAGCTAAAGGATATTTTCGGGCCGTGCAACGAGCGGCTGATGCTGAAGGCGATGCGCCTGTATGGCTCGTTTGCCATGCTCAACGTTCGTTTCAGCAACGAAAAAATCCTTAAACTGGGTATGCCGAAACCGCCGCGTTTTACCGACTACATTGCCTGTTGCGTACAGTCCACTCGCGGGTTATCGATCCAGCAGCAAATGGTGGTGGATTTCAAATAAAGTCAGGGCGAGTCGCTCGCCTGACTCTATACGAAATTTATCGGGATATCGTTGCCATTACCAGGATGAAGAAGACCAGAAAACGCGACCCAGCACCACCAATTGGTCTTTGCGCTGCGCATAACTCAGATGCTCATCCTGATATTCTTCCCGGTTCAGGGAACGGATCGTCACGCCGCCGTCAGGCTGCTCGATCAGGACCTTCACCCGCAGCAGGTTGCCGTGGCGGATAGCGTAGGTTTTACCTTCGCGGATGCGGGTATCATCGGTGTTGATGCCCACCACGTCGCCGTCCTGCAGGCGTGGCTCCATGCTGGAACCGGAGATACGGATGATCCGCGCGGCATTCACCGCCACTCCCATCTTGTGCAGATAATAGCGGCGGAAGATCAGTGAGAACTCTTCACGATCAACGATTTCATAGCAACCATCACCGGCTGAGAAATCGATATCCAGCAGGGGAATTTCCACAAACTCTTCCTTGTCTTGTTCGGTATCTTCCCACACCACCGGTTTCAGGCGGGCGGGTTGAAAATCCGACTCTGCCGCCACGTTATCGAAAGGGCGCACCAGCTGTTTTTCATGGAAAACGTCAAACCAGCCTTTGGGCAGGTTCAGTTTAGCCTCGATCCGCCTGGCGAGGTTGTCGCCCAGGTTGCGGGAGGATTTCTCACCGGTGATTTGGCTTAGCGTCGGCGCGGAGGACTCAACCAGTATCGCAAACTCATTCTGGTTAACGCCTTGCCGGGCATAGCGGGCCATCAGGTCGCGCAAATTATTGCGTCTTATTTCTTTGGTTTCCATCGTCGGATGATTGCATTCTTTAGCAAAAAGGTAAATATCGTTTTTGCTAAAAAACGCTTGCGTTTAATTTAGCAATTAGCTAAACCTAAAGGGGTGGACAGCGTTCACGCAGACAGTGTAGGAGGCACTATGCAGCGCCCGAACGAGTCGGGGCAGCCCCTGCATGACGATGAGTTGCTAATGAAGACCAACAGAGAAGAAGGAATCTACGATGTTCAGTATTGATTACAATAGCTACCGTTCGGTGGCCGGTTTTGGCCACCGCGTGCGTTTTCTGGTGTTGCATTACACGGCGCAGAATTTTGCCGATTCGGTGCAATCACTGACCGGGAAATCGGTCAGTGCCCATTACCTGGTTCCGGATCCGGAAGATCAAACTTATCAGGCAGCCGGTTTTAGCGGTGTGCGCATTTTCAACCTGGTGGATGAAGATGAACGTGCCTGGCATGCCGGGGTCAGCAAGTGGGGCAGCCGCAATAATCTCAACGATACGGCGATTGGCATTGAGATCGTGAATCTGGCGAGCGGCGAGGGTGAGGACATTACTTTCCCGCCGTTTAACCCGCAGCAGATCGCGGCGGTAACGCAACTGGCGCAAAATATCCTGCAGCGCTATCCGGATATCACGCCGATCAACGTGGTGGCGCATTCCGATATAGCGCCGGGCCGCAAGAGCGATCCCGGCCCGCAGTTCCCGTGGCGTCAACTGCATCAGGCCGGCGTAGGCGCCTGGTATGACGACGCGGTTAAACAGCGTCACCAGCGTGAGTATCACTGCCAGGGCATTCCCGCGCAGCGGGAGCTGTTGGCGCTGTTCGCCAAATACGGTTACGACACCTCGGCTGCGACCGACGCCGAGGGCTATCGCCAACTGGTACGCGCCTTCCAACTGCATTTCCGCCCGCAGCAGTATGGCGGCGTAATGGATGTGGAAACCGCCGCCATTCTGCGCGCGCTGGTGGATAAATATGCCTCTTAAGGTTCGCCTGCGGGTGGGGGGCGCCTCATCCGCCTTTTCTCCACCCGCTTTCCTCCGCTAAACTAAGCGTCTTCCTCGTCATCGGTAACGGGATGCATTGTGCGCCTCGACAGAAAAATATCGCCTTTTGAACGACTGACCTATCGGCATTATCGCGTCGTCCATGGTTTGCGCATTGGGCTGGCGTTTGTCCTGACCTTCCTGCTAATCCGCCTGCTCGAGGTGCCGGAAGGCACCTGGCCGCTCATCACCCTGGTGGTGGTGATGGGGCCTATCTCATTTTGGGGCAACGTGTTGCAGCGGGCGTTGCAGCGCATTGCCGGCACGGTATTTGGCGCCGTCTCCGGCCTGATTGCTCTGTATCTTGAACTTTACTCGCTGTCGCTGATGCTGGCGTGGTGCGGGGTAGTGATGTTTTTTTGCGGCTATTTGACGCTCGGCAAGCGGCCCTATATGGCCTTGCTGGTGGGGATCACGTTGGCGGTAGTCTGCGGTGCCGGGGCCGGTGATATGCATACCGCGCTGTGGCGCAGCGGCGACGTGATCTTTGGTTCGTTGCTGGCGCTGTTGTTCAGCAGCATTTATCCGCAACGCGCTTATATCCTGTGGCGCATGCAGTTGGCCGATTGCCTGCAGAGCGCAGGCAAAATCTACGGCGCTTATCTCTCGCCGAACATGATTGAACGGCCGCGTCTGGAGCCGCAGTTGAAAGATCTGCTGAGCCAGGTGGTCAGGTTACGTGGGCTGATTGTCCCCAGCAGCAAAGAAACCCGCATTCCTACAACGGTATTTGAAGCGGTGCAGACGCTGAGCCGCAATCTGGTGTGCACGCTTGAACTGCTGGCGGACGCTTACTGGGCCTCGCGCGAAACCCATTTTATTATGCTGAATGCCAAAACGCTGCGCAGCGCGCAACTGTTGACGTTGCGTTCGCTCGAATCGTTGGCGGAAATGATGCACAACGGCCCCCAGGAACAACAGCAGGCGGCGGTGGGGCAACTGAGCGAAATCGCCGCCGAACTGAAAACCCTGATGCAGGAGGCCAGCGTTGTCCAGCACGGTGAAGCACCGATCTACGGCTATGTCTGGCTGAGCATGGAGCTGACGCAGCAGTTGGAAGAACTGGGCGATCTGCTCAAGGTATGTACCGCCGCCGGTCACGATTAAGGGGTCAGATCATGAAGCAGGCGCTTCGGGTTTTTGTCGGGCGGTTAAAGTGGGTAAGATAAGGCAATGAGAGTTGTGCCGGACCGCCACAAACCTGTATCTTGGTGTCATTGTGGCCGTAAGCAAATGAATCTGTGTATTACTAAAGCAAGGGTATGAAGATGGATAATGCAAATAAGCCGAGTTTCCAGGACGTTCTGGAGTTTGTGCGTATGTTCCGCCGTAAAAATAAGCTGCAGCGCGAAATTATCGACAACGAGAAAAAAATCCGTGACAACCAGAAGCGTGTGTTGCTGCTCGACAACCTGAGTGAGTACATCAAGCCTGGCATGAGCATTGAAGACGTTCAGGGCATCATTGCCAACATGCGCAGCGACTATGAAGATCGCGTTGATGACTACATCATCAAAAATGCCGATCTGTCTAAAGAGCGCCGTGATTTGTCCAAAAAGCTGAAGGCTATGGGCGAAGTGAAGTAATGAGTTTTATCGGGTCAGGCATTCGCCTGGCCCTTTTAGTTTCCCCGCTCGTCTCTGTTATTGCCCCGAACCGCCAGCCCAGCGCCGTTTTTGCGCGTTATTGGCCCGCGCCGTAGACGTCAAAATCAAAATATTTATCATTCACTTTCTTGTATGTGCCGTTGGCAATGATTGTTTGCAGCGCAGAATTGAACGCGTCGCGCAGTGCGGTATCCTCTTTGCGCAGCCCAATACCGTCGCCGATGCCAAAATACTTGCTGTCATTGAGTTCGGCGCCGACAAACGCAAAGTCTTTCCCCGCCGGAGTATGGAAGAACTCGCCGGCGCTGACGCTGGCCAGCAGCGAAGCATCCAAACGGCCATTGATCAGATCTTCATTGGCTTCCTGCTGGCTTTGATAGGACACCACGTTGACGCCGGCCGTTCGCCACAGGGCCGTGGCGTAGGCTTCCTGGCTGGAACCCTGCTGCACGCCAACCGACTTGCCTTTCAGCGAAGCCGCGGTGGGCTGCAGATCGCTGCCTTTACGGGCCACCAGACGCGCCGGGGCGTTGGAAACCTTGTTTGAAAACGCAATCTGCATCTGACGCTGCGGCGTGATGGTCATCGACGAGGCTATGGCGTCAAACTTTTTCGCCAGCAACCCGGGGATCATCCCGTCCCAACTGCTCTCGACCCAAACGCATTTGGCCTGCATCTGATCGCACATCGCCTGCGCGATATCGACGCCGAAACCGGTCAGCGTACCCTGTGGGGTTTTATATTCCAGCGGCGGGTAGGTCGGGTCTACGCCCAACTTAATCACTTTGCCGCTAAACTCCCCGCCAAAGGCCGCAAAACTTAACGCCAGTGGCAAGACTAAAACCAGACTCATTGTTGTCTTCATTTCATTTTCCTCAGCGTTGTGGCGGTCAAGTCAGGACATTAAGCCAAAAAGCGCTCAACCAGCTTGACCCAGTAAGTGGCGCCAATGGGCAGGCACTCATCGTTAAAATCGTAAGCGGGATGATGCAGGGCATTGCCTGGGCTGCTTTCGCCGTTGCCGATTGAGATATAGCTACCGGGGCATTTTTCCAACATAAAGGCAAAATCTTCGCTGGCGGTAAACGGCCGCAGTGACGGGATAAGCTGAGGTTCGCCCGCCCAGTCCAGCGCCACGCGGCGCGCCAGTTCGGTTTCCTCCTCATGATTCACCAACACCGGATAGCCATGCTGGTAGTCAATGTCAGCTGTGGCGCCGAAACTGGCTGCCTGCGCCGTGACCAATGCGGTAATGCGGCTTTCCAAGCGTTGGCGCACTCCGGCATCGAGTGCGCGCACGCTTAGCGTCATTTTGGCGCTGGCGGGGATCACGTTGGCGGCAAGGCCCGCCTGGATCGCGCCAACCGTGACGATCGCCGTCTCCTGCGGATCGATATTGCGCGAGACGATGGTTTGCAGGCTCATCACTATGGCGGCGCACACGACCACCGGATCGACCGTGTGTTGCGGCACTGCGCCGTGACCGCCCTGACCGTGCAGGGTAATGGTGACCGTATCGGCCGAGCACATGAAGGGGCCGCTGGCAAAACCCAGTTGACCGACCGGGAAGCCGGGAACGTTATGCATGGCGAACACGGCATCGCAGGGAAAACGCTCGAAAAGCCCGTCTTCAATCATCACGCGTGCGCCGCCGCCGCCTTCTTCCGCCGGTTGGAAAATCAGGTGCAGGGTGCCGGTAAACGAAGGATGTTGCGCCAGATAGCGCGCCGCCGCCAACAGCATGGTGGTGTGGCCGTCATGACCGCAGGCGTGCATCACGCCGCTGTGGGTGCTGGCATAGGGCAACCCGGTGGCTTCTTCGATCGGCAGTGCGTCCATGTCGGCACGCAAACCGAGCGTTTTCCCCGTGCCGCGTTGCAGCGTGGCGACAACACCGGTTTGTCCTACATGGCGCGTAACCTGATAACCCCATTCGGCCAGCAGCTTCGCCACCAGATCGCTGGTGGCGAACTCGTTGAAGCCCAATTCGGGATGCGCGTGAATATGGCGGCGAATGGCGACCATTTCGTGCTTAACAGCGGCTATTTCAGGTAAAACAAGCGGGTTTGGCATCACCGTCTCCAGAGTGAATTTCCGATTTTCGGCGGGTCGACAGCCGGAAAGCAGGGTGTCTTCGAGACTAGCAAACAACCTTTTTGCCGGGGAGCCGCCGTTCGGTTATGCTGACAATCTTTGGTTGTCAGGGGGCGCGATGAAACTGCATCAATTACAAGCCTTGGTCGCCAGCGCCGACAGCGGCAGCATTCGCGGCGCCGCACGGCAAATGGAGCTTTCACAAGCGGCGGTCACGCGGGCCTTGCGCGAACTGGAACAGGAGCAGGAACTGCCGTTGCTGATCCGCACGCCGGCCGGATTGGGTTTTACCCCTTACGGCAAAACGCTGTTGGCTCACGCCCGGCTGGTGCTTAACCAGTTGGAACAGGCCAACATGGAGATGGCGGGTCTGCGTGGGTTGGCGGAAGATCAGGTAAAAGCGGCGATAACGCCCTGGCTGATGCTGACGGTGTTGCCGCCGGCGGTGATGGCTTTTCGCAAAAAAATGCCCAAGGTCAAGCTGGAGTTGTTTGAAAGCCTGATGGCCAACGCGCAATCGCAACTGCGAGAGGGCACGATGGATTTCGCCATCACGCCGCTGCCGGCCTCTATGGCGCCGCAGGAGTTTCATTGCGAACCGTTGCTGGACTATGAAACGGCAGTGATGGTGCGGCAAGGGCACCCGTTGAGCCAGAGCACCTCGATCCACCAATTGCTGGAACAGGACTGGGTGCTGAATTACACGCCGGAAAACTACGACGATTTGGTCCGCCAACTGTTCAGCCGCCATGGCGCCCAGCTTGATCCCCATCGCATCATCCACGCCCATTCCCTTGGCATGCTACAGGCAATGGTGGAGTCGGCGGACATGTGCACCTGGTGCCCGGCGCCGCTGGCCGGGCTGCCGCAGCTTACCGGGCGCCTGATGCCGCTGACGCTGCGGGAAAGCTGCGATCCGGTGCGGCTGAATATCGTTACCCGCCGCAACAGCATCCTGAGCGCGGCGGCGAATGCTCTGATTGACGCTCTGGTGCGCCAACTGCGTCTGTATACCCGCTCGGCGCGGCAGGAAGACCGCCGGATTTTCGAACGGGTGCGGATCCTGATTTAGGCCAATGGCGGCCACCGTGCAGGAAGGCAAGTGGAAAATCACCCTCTGCCAACTGTTTGCTGCCAAAGGCTCGCTACGTTTTTCTGACCTGGAGCGGTTGAAGGATGCCCCGCTTTATTGGGGCGGCGTGGTTTTCCGCACGGCCGATAAAACCGTTTCTGACGCAGCGCGCCAGGGATTAAGCGCCTGCATTTGGGCAAGCACTTCCAATCCCTGGAGGGTTAAGTGCTCAGAAGAGGCCATATCATTCCCCAGTTCGCCCAGGGCGATAGAGGCGTTATGGCCCGCATACTCCGCGCAATCTTTCAACCCGCCGAGTACCAGACGACGGGCAACTTCCACTGCCATGCCTTTTTCGGCAAGCCAGCATTGCAAACCCTCGGCGAAGAAGTAGAACCACCCATTCATGCAAAGGCTTACCGTCGCCAAATCAAAGTCCGATTCGTTGGGCAGCACGGTCAGTTGGCCCAATCGGGAAAACAGGTCCTGGATCTCTTCGTCGGCGGCCGTCAGGATCACGCTCGATTTGTTGATTTCAGCGGCGAAAGTCAGCATCAATCTGACGCAGTCAGCATGTCTGAACAGATCTCGCAGGCTCTGAGAACCCATCCCCGGAACCAGAGAAACCAGCGTCTGCGAGCTGCGCAGTTGCACCTGATTTGCGATTTCATTCAGAGCATGTCGGCCCACGCCGGTAATAATAACGTCAGCTTCATCGACGACATCCTGGTAATGATCCAGAGTCCAGCAGGGCAGCTCTCTCTCCAGCTTGCGCACCCGTTCATTATTCCCAGAGACGAGAAATACCTGCGCATCAGGAACGGCGAGAAACATTCCCCTGACCAGTTTTTCGGTCAGTTCGTCAACGTCCAGAATACCCATCCTCTTCATTAACAACGCTCCGGCGATTAGTCTGTGTTCTGGAGCCGCATTTGCGGTGCGGGGAAATCACGACAGTGCAACCACTGTGCTGATACGGACGAAGAATGTTCGTTTTTCATTGCGTCATTACATCGGCTTGCGGAGGTTGCCAACCGCCCCCGAGCGCCCTGAACGCGGCGACTGCCGCGCGCGCCGATTCCGTTTGGGCCTGCGCCCTGGCGTCGGAGGCCTGCAGCAGGGTTTCATCGTTGTGCAGGACGTCAATCAGGCTGGCTGTCCCTTGCCGATAGGCGACGAAAGACGATTGCCTGGCGCTGGCCAGGGCCGTTTCACCCCCGGTCAGTATTGCTGCTTGTGTTTCACGATTGATCAGTGCGGAGAAGGCGTTTTCGACGTCTTCGGTGGCGCGTAACACCGACAGACGGTAAGCTGCGAGCGCTTCGGCCTCCTGGCCTTTCGCCTGATCGATCTGCGCGTTGATACGACCGAAATCGAAGAGCCGCCAACGCAGCCCCAGCACGCCTGCCGATTGGCTGGCGCCGCTGGAGAACAGGTTGCCGCTTGCCACCGCCGTTGCGCTGCCGAGTAATGCGCTGAGTGAAAACTTCGGATAGTACTCGCTGACGGCCACCCCGATGCGCGCACTGGACGCGGCAAGATGGCGTTCGGCCACGATAATGTCGGGGCGGCGGCGCAGCAGATCGGCGGGGGTGCCCGTAGAGGTGAGCTGCGGGGCCTGCGGAATGGCGCCCGGCGTGGTCAGTTGAGCGCGATGGGTGCCGGGTGGGGTGCCGAGCATGACGTCCAGCGCGTTCATGGCGGCGTCGAGCCCGGTCTGGAGAACCGGCACCGTTGCCTGAACCTGCGCCAGGGCCCCTTCGGTCTGACGTACCTGGTACTCGGCGGCCAGCCCTTTGCTGTGAAGGAGCCGCACTTTTTCCAGCAACTCTTGTTGCGTACTGACCTGCTTGTTTGCGATAGCCAATCGGGTTTGCAAGCCGCGCAGGGTGATATAGATATCGGCCGTCTGGGCGGCGACGGCAAGGCGTGTCGCGGCGACGCCCGCCTCGGAAGCCTGGTAGTCAGCCAGTGCGGCCTGGCGGCCGCGTCGCAGGCCACCGAAGATGTCGATCTCCCAGCTTGCGTTGAGGTCGGCTTCATAGGCATTGCCGTAGCGATTATAATCGGGTGTTGAACTGAGAACCTGGCCCAATGGGGTTTCGACCGACTGATAGGCGCGAGTGGCCTGGCCGCTGATGTTACCCGACGGCAGCAACGCCGCTGTCGCCGCGCCAAGTCCGGCGCGGGCCTGCGCCATCCGGGCGCTTGCCTGAGCCAGATCGAGATTTTGCGCGAGTGCGCTTGAAACGAGGTCACTCAATAAGGGATCGTCAAAGCCTTCCCACCAGACAGCAAAACTGGCCGGCCGGGCGGCGCTTCTGTGTTGGACGGCGGATTGAGCCTGATAACGATCCGAGAGTGGAGCGTCTGGGCGGTGGTAATCCGGTCCAACCGCGCAACCCGCCAGTAAGCCGGTGCTCACAACCAGAGCAAGAGTACGGAGGGGAAACATGGGGATTCCTTGAATCGAAGCAGAATGGTGACTACATTACCAAATGGTCACTTGTTGTCAATCAGTGCTCATCGAGCTAAGCTAGAAAAATGACTAAACACATGAATGCACTTTCCCCGAGAGGGCCATTGGATCACAGCGTTCGCGATCAGATCGTGGAAGCCGCCACAGAGCACTTCGGGCACTTTGGGTATGAGAAAACCACCGTGTCCGACTTGGCCAAGGCGATTGGTTTTTCCAAGGCTTACATCTATAAATTTTTCGATTCCAAACAGGCAATTGGTGAGGTGATCTGCGTCAATCGGCTGGCCATGATCATGGAGATTGTCAATTCGGCGCTCGCAGATGCGCCAACGGCCTCGGAAAAATTAAGGCGCCTTTTCAAAGCGTTGACGGAAGCAGGCAGCGACCTGTTTTTTCACGATCGCAAGCTTTACGACATCGCTGCCGTCGCCGCCCGCGAACGCTGGCCTTCGGTGGTGGCGTATGAAGAACGTTTGTGCCAGGTGATCCAGCACATCCTGCTCGAGGGCAGGCAGTCGGGGGAGTTCGAGCGCAAAACGCCGCTGGATGAAGCGACACTGGCGATCTCCCTGGTGCTGCGGCCCTACATCTGCCCTGTGCAACTGCAAAATAACCTGGAGAATGCGCCGGTGGCTGCGGTACTTCTGTCGGCATTGATACTGCGCAGCATGGCGCCTTAAAATTTGTGACCATTGACATTATTGGTCACTAGTTGGAGAATGCGGTTACCGTCCTGTTCATTAATTAAGGGAACCCATGCCCCGGCTAAAATCTGCCCCCTTTGCTGTTTGCCTGTTATCTTTCGCCCTGGTGGCGTGCGGCGACGCTGCCAGCGTCGACGATCCGCGTAGCCAACCTCCTCTGGTGAGGGCGGCTACCGTGAAGAGCGCCGTCGATGCCTCCCGCGCCTTCACCGGCGTCGTCGTCGCCCGCGTTCAGAGCGATCTCGGTTTTCGGGTGCAGGGTAAAATACTTGAACGTCTGGTCGATACCGGCCAAAGCGTCAAACGCGGTCAGCCGCTGATGCGTCTGGATCCCGTCGATCTTGGCCTGCAGGCGCAAGCCCAACAGCAGGCGGTCGCCGCCGCGCGGGCGCGCGCCAGACAGGCTACCGATGACGAAGCTCGCTATCGTGGTCTGGTTGCCTCAGGGGCCATATCGGCTTCGGCTTACGATCAGATAAAGGCCGCTGCCGATACGGCTAAAGCGGAGCTCAGCGCGGCGCAGGCACAGGCCGACGTGGCGCGCAATGCGACGGGCTATGCCGTCTTGCTGGCCGATGCAGACGGCGTGGTGGTGGACACCTTGGCCGAGCCGGGGCAGGTCGTCAGTGCAGGGCAACCGGTGGTACGGTTGGCGCGGGCGGGGCAGCGAGAAGCCATCGTACATTTGCCTGAAACGTTGCGCCCGGCTATCGGGAGCGAGGCCCTGACGACGTTATACGGCAAGGATACGGCAGCGGTTCCCGCAAAATTGCGCCTGCTCTCCGATGCGGCCGATCCTCTGACGCGCACCTTTGAAGCAAGGTATGTGCTGGAGGGGGCGCTGGCGAGCGCACCGCTTGGTGCCACCGTTACCCTCACCATCGCCGAAGGCAAGTTAACCGGGCAGGTGCTGCAGGTGCCTATCGCCGCTCTCTATGATCCGGGCAAAGGACCGGGCGTGTGGGGCATTTCCGGCCAGCCTGCCAAAGTGTCGTGGCGGCCGGTTCAGGTACTTGGCCTGGGCGACGATGCGGCCAGGGTGACCGGCGGCCTCAAGCCCGGTGAACGGGTGGTGGCTTTGGGCGCGCATTTGCTGCACGAAGGCGAAGCCGTCCGTCTTAGTAATCAGAGCGATGCCAGCGTCGCCGGGAGCCGGCCATGAGCGGAGGGCGGTTCAACCTTTCGGCGCTCGCCGTTCGCGAGCGCTCAATCACGTTGTTCCTTATCATCCTGATTACCGTGGCCGGCATTCTTTCGTTCTTCGAGCTGGGGCGTGCGGAAGATCCGCCGTTTACGGTCAAGCAGATGACGATCATTTCTGCCTGGCCGGGCGCCACCGCGCAGGAAATGCAGGATCAGGTGGCCGAGCCGCTTGAAAAACGCATGCAGGAACTCAAATGGTACGACCGCAGCGAGACCTACACGCGGCCTGGTCTGGCTTTTACCATGATGTCGCTGCAGGACAGCACGCCGCCTTCACAGGTGCAGGAAGAATTCTATCAGGCGCGCAAGAAACTCGGCGACGAAGCCAAGAATCTGCCGGCGGGCGTGATCGGCCCGATGGTCAACGATGAATTCTCGGACGTGACCTTTGCGCTCTTTGCATTGAAAGCCAAAGGGGAACCGCAACGCCTGCTGGTGCGCGATGCCGAATCGTTGCGCCAGCGTTTATTGCATGTCCCAGGGGTAAAGAAGGTCAATATCGTCGGGGAGCAGGCTGAGCGTATCTTCGTCTCTTTCTCGCATGACCGACTGGCCACGCTGGGCATCTCCCCGCAGGACATTTTCTCCGCGCTCAACAACCAGAACGTGCTTACGCCGGCCGGTTCGATTGAAACCCATGGGCCGCAGGTCTTTTTGCGCCTGGATGGCGCCTTCGACAAGCTGGAGAAGATCCGCGATACGCCGATTGTGGTTCAGGGAAGGACGTTAAAACTCTCGGACGTGGCGAAGGTCGAACGTGGCTACGAAGATCCTGCGACCTTCCTGGTGCGCAATCAGGGTGAGCCGGCGATGTTGCTGGGCATCGTGATGCGTGAGGGTTGGAACGGCCTGGATCTGGGCAAGGCGTTGGATGCGGAGACGGCAAAAATCAATGAAGGCATGCCGTTGGGCATGACATTGACGAAAGTCACCGATCAGTCGGTGAACATCAGCTCATCCGTTGACGAGTTCATGATCAAGTTCTTCGTCGCGTTGCTCGTGGTGATGGTGGTCTGTTTCGTCAGCATGGGCTGGCGCGTGGGCGTGGTGGTTGCGGCGGCGGTGCCGTTGACGCTGGCTATCGTCTTCGTGGTGATGGAAGCCACCGGCAAGAACTTTGACCGCATCACCCTCGGCTCGCTGATCCTGGCTCTCGGGCTGATGGTGGATGACGCCATCATCGCCATCGAAATGATGGTGGTGAAAATGGAAGAGGGCTACGACCGCATCAAAGCCTCGGCCTATGCCTGGAGCCACACGGCGGCCCCGATGCTGGCCGGTACGCTGGTGACGGCCGTCGGCTTTATGCCCAACGGTTTCGCTCAGTCTACCGCCGGCGAGTACACCAGCAACATGTTCTGGATCGTGGGCATCGCGCTGATTGCTTCCTGGGTGGTGGCGGTGGTGTTTACGCCTTACCTAGGCGTGAAAATGCTGCCGAAAATCAAAACGGTTGAGGGTGGGCACGCGGCCATCTACAACACCCGCAATTACAACCGTTTTCGTCGACTGCTGACGCGCGTCATCGCCCGGAAATGGATCGTGGCGGGCACGGTTATTGCCGTGTTTACCCTGGCCATTCTCGGCATGGGGCTGGTGAAAAAACAGTTCTTCCCCACCTCCGACCGCCCGGAAGTGCTGGTAGAAGTGCAGATGCCTTATGGCACCGCCATTGAACAGACCAGCGCCGCAACGGCCAAGATCGAGGCGTGGCTGAAAAAGCAGAAAGAGGCAACAATCGTCACGTCCTATATCGGGCAGGGGTCACCGCGTTTTTATCTGGCGATGGCACCGGAGTTGCCCGACTCGTCATTCGCGAAGATTGTCATACTGACGGACAGCCCGGAAGCGCGGGAGGCGCTCAAGTTTCGTCTTCGCCAGGCGGTGGCCGATGGGTTGGCACCCGAAGCGCGTGTCCGGGTCACCCAACTGGTATTTGGCCCGTACTCGCCATTCCCCGTTGCCTATCGCGTGATGGGGCCGGATCCCGAGCTATTGCGCGCGATCGCCGATCAGGTCGAGACGATCATGCAGGCCAGCCCGATGATGAGGACCGTCAACTCCGACTGGGGCCCGCCGGTGCCGACGCTGCATTTCACGCTCGATCAGGACCGCTTGCAGGCCGTGGGGTTGACCTCAACGGCGGTAGCCCAGCAACTTCAATTCCTGCTCTCGGGTGTGCCGATCACCTCTGTGCGTGAAGATATCCGTTCGGTGCAGGTCATGGGCCGTGCCGCGGGGGATATCCGGCTTGACCCGGAAAAAATTGCCGGCTTTACGTTGGTGGGGGCTGCCGGTCAGCGCATTCCGCTGTCGCAAATAGGGGATGTCGATGTGCGCATGGAAGATCCCGTTCTCCGTCGGCGCGATCGTACCCCGACCGTTACGGTGCGGGGCGACATAGCCGAAAACCTGCAACCGCCGGATGTGTCCGCGGCGATCACGAAAGCGTTGCAGCCGGTTATCGACCAACTCCCGGCCGGGTACCGCATCGAGCAGGCGGGGTCGATTGAAGAGTCGGGCAAAGCGACCAAGGCGATGGTGCCGCTGTTCCCCATCATGATTGCCATGACGCTGCTGATCATCATCCTGCAGGTGCGTTCGATGTCGGCGATGGTGATGGTCTTCCTCACCGCGCCACTGGGGCTGATTGGGGTGGTGCCAACGCTGCTGCTCTTCAACCAGCCGTTTGGCATCAATGCGCTGGTGGGGTTGATCGCGCTGTCGGGCATCCTGATGCGTAATACCTTGATCCTGATAGGGCAGATCCATCACAACGTGCAGGAAGGGCTGGATCCGTTCCATGCGGTAGTCGAGGCAACGATTCAGCGAGCCCGACCGGTGTTGCTCACGGCGATGGCGGCCATTCTGGCGTTTATCCCGCTCACCCACTCGGTGTTCTGGGGCACCCTGGCTTACACCCTGATTGGCGGGACCTTTGGCGGAACTATCGTGACGCTGGTGTTCCTGCCGGCGATGTATGCCATCTGGTTCAAGATACGCCCGGACAACACGCCGCCAACCGACAAGCCGACATTGGCATAAGTCATAACGGGGGAGCGCGATCCCCGCGGTGGCGCTCGCCGAATAACCTACCGACACGTTATGGCCGCAAAGCCCTGACGTGTCGGTAGACGTTTACCGCAAAACGAAAGGGTCCGATGATGAAGGCTGAGGGTGTTTACGCGCCGGCCACTCCCGGCGAGGGATTACCATGAGTACAGAAAATACGCCCACTGAAGTAATGAGGGCGACTATTTCTTCGGCCGAAGGCCCGCAACTAACAGGTAAAATCGTCGCGTTACTGGCCGGCCTTTCTGCCATTAGCATACTGTCCACCAACATTATCCTTCCCGCGTTTCCGGATATCGGAGAGCAGCTTGGGGTGTCAGCGCGTGAGCTTGGTCTGACGCTCTCCAGCTTTTTCATCACCTTCGCGCTGGCTCAGTTGGTCGTCGGCCCGCTGGCTGACCGATACGGACGCAAGAAGCTGGTGTTGGGGGGACTCTCAATATTCATCGTGGGTACGGTGGTAGGCGGTCTCGCCGGTTCGCTGGAAACGCTGATCGTCGGGCGCATCATCCAGGCGCTGGGCGTATGCGCGGCAGCGGTTTTAGCCCGCGCCATTGCGCGTGATCTGTTTGAAGGCGAAACGCTGGCGCGCGCGTTGTCGCTGACCATGATCGCAGCGGCTGCCGCACCGGGCTTCTCGCCGTTGGTGGGGAGCGTGCTGACTACGGTGTTGGGTTGGCGTGCGATCTTCATACTGGTGGGCATTGCCGCCTTCGTTGTCGCCGTATTTTACGTCAACGTGCTGGGGGAAACTCATCCTGCTGAGCGTCGCGCACCGCACTCGATGCCGAGTGTGATATTCGCGTACGGCAGGCTGCTAATGGAGGGGAAATTCATACTTCCGGCATTGTCGATGAGCCTGTTGATGAGCGGATTGTTTGCCTCTTTCGGTGCCGCGCCCGCCATTTTGATGAACGGGATAGGCTTGTCGTCGCTACAGGCCGGGCTGTATTTTGCCGCCACCGTGTTCGTGGTCTTTGCCGCAGGGATGGCGGCACCGCGCCTGGCACACCGCTATGGCGCGCAAATCATTACCTCGGGAGGTATTCTCATCGCATTATTGGGGGGGAGCCTGCTGCTGATTGGGCCGGAAACTCCAGGCTTGGCTTGGTATACCTTGTCCATGAGTCTGTACCTCTGGGGAATGGGGTTGGCCAATCCATTGGGAACGGCAATCACAATGGGGCCCTTCGGGAAACAGGCAGGCCTGGCATCCGCATTACTGGGTTTTCTTACAATGGGAGCGGCTGCAATCACAACCTGGCTCGGCTCGGTGCTGACGTTCCCCGCCGTCACCACACTGGGGGGCATACAGGCAACGGCCTGTCTGATCGCACTGTTATTGTTCCTGCTGCGGGGAAAATTAACGGCACCGTCTTCGTAAAAACCCGTCATTTTTGGCAAGCCTGCATCGACAAGGATCCTCAACGGTAATCCGGGTGCAGTGCTTCTCTCTACCCCCTGCAAGCACCTTAATGGTGCGAGTGGTTTTTTTTGGGGCAAGAGATGCCCTCTTTTGTTCATTTTTTCCTCTCTGTACAGCCCATCCCCCTAAAACTGCCGGTATTACCCTGCTTTGGTAAGTTGGCATCCTGCTTGCTAGGTTGTACATACAGGTTAGTACATATCAGGTCTGCGAATAGCTGAAAGGCAGGCGACGGTTAACAACAGTCCGTAATGGGGCAGGAAACGTAATGATTTCATTTGAGAGCATAAGCAAATTTTACCCCGATGGTACGGTGGCCGTAGACAGGCTGTCGTTCAGTGCGCCGACAGGCAAAATCACCATGCTGGTCGGGCCTTCGGGCTGCGGAAAAACCACGTCACTGCGCATGATCAACCGGTTAATCGAGCCTTCTTCGGGGAGTATTTTGCTCAACGGACAACCGACGGCAGGGATGGATCTGGTCAAACTGCGCCGCAAGATTGGCTATGTGATCCAGAATGCCGGTCTGTTTCCGCATAAAACGGTGCAGGACAACATCGCCGTCACCGCGCTGCTTAACGGGGCAACACGCACGGCGGCGCGTAAAAAGTCATTGGAACTTCTGGAACTGGTCGGGCTGTCGCTGGCGATGGCGGAACGTTATCCATGGCAGTTGTCCGGCGGCCAGCAGCAGCGGGTCGGCGTCGCCCGCGCACTGGCTTCCGACCCTGAATTCATGCTGATGGATGAACCTTTCAGCGCCGTCGATCCGGTGGTTCGCGAACAGTTGCAGGAGGAGTTTTTACGTTTACAGCGTGAAATCGGCAAGACGATCATCATGGTTACCCATGATATTGACGAGGCGATGAAATTAGGCGATCAGGTGGCGGTTTTTCGTCCCGGAGGGCGTCTGGCGCAAATCGCCTCGCCGGTCAAATTATTGAATGAACCTGAAGATGCTTTCGTCGCCGATTTTATCGGCCGCGATCGCGGATACCGTAAGCTTTCTTTTGACATGATCCCTGAAGATATTGCGTTGGCTAAAGAGAAAGTCATTGCGCCGGGAATGTCGGTCAGCGAAGCCCGTTTAGTGGCGGGGCATGATTCCTGGGTGCTGGTGGTGGAAAATGATTGCCCGGTCGGCTGGTATGATGTGCAGCAAAACAAAACCACGGTAGAGGCGGAAGACATTAATCTTGGCAGCACCTTTGCGCCAAGAAATGGCACGCTGCGGCAGTTAATGGATTCTGTATTAAGTTCCCCCTGTCAGCGCGGCATTGTTGTCGATGAACAACAACGCTTTATCGGCACGGCGAATATCGAACAGGTATTTTCGCTTTCTCACTCCCGTGCCGAGAGGTAATGCCATGCGCTTTGACTGGTTGTTTCAGCAGCGGGAAAATATAGTGACGTTATTTACGTGTTTGCGCTTTGTGCCTTCGCTTTGGGGTTCACCGAGTTCGTGACCATAGGCCTGGTGTCCAATATTTCTGAAGATCTTCATACCAGCGTCAGCCAGGTAGGGACGGCGGTGACAGCCTATGCTTTGGGGGCGGTGATTGGCGCACCGGGTTTGACTGCGCTTGCCACGCGTTGGCCAAGAAAGCGGTTGTTACTGGTAGCGATGGCATTGTTTACCCTGGGCAATGCCATCGTGAGCCTGTCGGATTCGCTGACGCCGATGCTGGTCGCTCGCTTCGCTTCAGGATTGGGCCACGGCGTATTTCTCGCCGTAGCCTCCAGCGTAGCGACGCAGTTGGTCGGGCGTGATCGTGCTGGTACCGCTGTCGCTGTCGTTTTTGGCGGCCTGACGCTGGCTTTGGCCCTTGGGGTGCCTTTGGGGACTTATCTCGGCAGTCTTTTCAATTGGCCGGTGATTTTCATGGCTGTTGCCGTCAGCGGTGCGATTGGTTTTCTGGGCCTGCTGGTACTCATGCCGACTGACCACAATGATGCTTCAAATCAGGCCAACGCCCTGGACGGTCTTAAGGCGATGTTTAATCCGCGTCTCCTGGCCGGCGCCGGTATTACCGTATTGGCCTACGCCGGTTCGTTCGCTCTTTATACCTATATCTCGCCCATCTTGTTGCACGTCACTCAGGTCCATGAAAGCACCGGCAGTTTATTGATGCTTGGATACGGCGTGATGGCGGCAATCGGGAACGTTTGGGGCGGGCGGCTGACCGATCGTAAAGGTGCGGATTATGCGGTGATGATCATATTGGTTGGGCTGGCCGTGGTATTGCTTGCCATAGGGGCGTCGGCCGTATCGGTTGTGCTCATGGCGGTACTTATCGGCTTGCTTGGCGCTTTGACCTACGCAGCGGTGCCTGCGCTTCAGGCTCGGGTGATAGGTTTGTCCCATGAATATGCGCCACAGGCGCCCGCAGTGGCGGCGGGCCTGAATATCGCCGGGTTTAACGGCGGCATTGCTTTAGGTTCTATTCTGGGAGGGATTGCTTTGGAAATCAAGGGCTTGGTGAGCACTGCATGGGTAGGGGCGTACATGGGTAGGGGCGTGCGTGGTAGTGCTGGGAATAGTTTGGATGCTGTTTCAAATGTTGGGGGTAAAAAGCAAAAGAGCCGTGGTGCGGTGACGTCGTCAGCAAAGGGAACGGCTTTTTTGATGCCTAAAGAGGGCGCCTTGCCGGCGCCAACACGGAAAGATTGAGGGGGTTCTCATGCAGATCTTGTTCAGGCCGGAGTTTATTTTTCGCTATGCGCTGGGGCGTTCAGAATATCGCGTACATTAACCAACGCATTACGTACCGCAGCCCCCCCGGCATAAAACAACAATTGCAGGATGGCCTCAATAATTTGTTCGCGACTGGCCCCGGCGTTCAACGCCGCCTGAGTATGTGCGCGCAGTTGCGGAACGGTATGGCCCAGGGTGACGCAGGAAGCGACCACGACCAGCTCCCGGGTTATGGCGTCCAGGCCAGGTCGTGAAAGGATGCCGCCCATTGCCCATTCTATTGAAATATCCGTAAAGTCGGGGCACAGATCGACCATATCTTGACGTAATGCTTCCCCGGCACCATCGCCATACAACTTGGTAAACAGCACTAAACCCCGTTCTCGCAGCTCTGGATTCGTCACCATTTTCATTCTCCTGTCTGAGTGAGGCTTTATTAAAACTCGCTAACGGGAGTTGATAAACAGCGTTATAGTTTAATCTTTAACAAGAGAAACTTGGTAATTGTGAACAAACTGGAAAGCATGTCGGTGTTTGTGCGCGTAGTGGAACGCGGCAGTTTTAGTGCGGTTGCCGAAGAAATGCGGCTGAGCGGAACTATGGTCGGGCTGCACATTAAAGCGCTGGAAAAACATCTCGGCATTCGCCTGCTGAACCGAACGACGCGTAGGCAGAGCCTTACTGACTTCGGAAGCGTTTATTATCAGAGTTGTCGGCGAATTTTAGCCGATATTGAGGATACCGAGTCGGTCGCGTTGGCATTGCACCAGAGCCCACGGGGAAGGCTGAAGGTGGCTTGCCCCGTTTCATTTGGGGTACATGCGCTGTCCCCGGTCACCGCGCGGTTTCTCACCGCCTGGCCTGAGATGACGTTGGATCTGGTACTGAGTGACAAGGTGACGGACATGGCGGAGGAGGGGATCGACGTCATGATTAAAGTGGGCGAACTGGAACATGTGAATTCGTTGGTCGCCCGCCCGCTAGCTGCGTATCGATCGGTCATCTGTGCCTCTCCCGCCTATCTTGAACGCGCGGGTACACCTGTTCACCCGGAAGAGTTGATCGAGCACCGCTGCCTGGGGTTTGCCCACCCACTGGCGGGCAGTGAATGGTCACTGCAGCAAGGCGGTAAACTGATCAAAGTGCCGGTCAATATCGTTATGGCGGTCAATAATGGCGAGGCCCTGCGCAGCGCCGCGTTAAACGGGCTGGGAATTTTAATGCAACCGGAGGTGCTGCTGGCCGAGGATTTGCGCCAGGGCAGGCTGATACCTCTGCTGCCGGAGTATCAACCCTTGGCGAAACCGGTGCATATTCTTACGTTTGCGGACCGCCAGCAATTGCCGAAAATCCGTCTGTACGTCGATTTTCTGCTGCAGCATTTTAAGGAGACACTCGTTCTTCACAAGGGGTAGCGCTTATCGCTGAAGAGCGACGCCCAATAATAATGATCATGATTATTAACTAATAAAATAAATCGGGGTTTTTAAATTATAATTTATATATATCAAAATGAAATTATATAATTTTTTATAGTTTTAATTTAAAAACACATTGAAATAGCTATTCGTACACTGCGTTTTTTATTTGTTAGTGAAAATCAATAGTGATTTTTCATTTAATTATCAGGTGCTGAGTGAGTTCTTGCAGTTACGATAGGGATAGTTAGTTTCGTTACATGATAGGCAGCGTTTTTTTAATATGCATATTACAAATAAATAGCGTGCGCTTAATCTATCTGTCGATGGGTAAATTGGCGTAACTCGCATATCTGTCAGCTATGGCGGCATAAAAAACCACAGCCCCACACTTTGCCATTACCTTATTTATCCGACTTTTTCATCATGGGTATGCAATTAATGAATGTAGTCTAATTTTAAAGTGTCATTATTTTAGGTTATTTAATTATCTTGGTAACTAATAATTTAAGTGTTGGTTTATTGCTAAATAAAATAACTCTGATACGCTTCAATAAAGCGCGAGCTGAAATTTCATGCCAATACATGGATAAATAATTGTATTTTTATTAAATGATGAAAATATAGGTGAATACTATGAGGCAAGTACAGAAAATTACAGTGAATAATAAAGGTGGATATGTGTTTAATTTCTCAGTTCAATGGCTGGGAAGTGACGGGAAATGGCATGCTACTAGTTGGAACAGCGGCGATTATCCTGTGGCGCAGTCCAGAACGACTCCGCCGCTTAATGAAATTGGTGTCCCAGGTGATGCGTTGGCTGTAACGCCATATGGACATGCGGTGCTCGGTAGTTCCGGTCAGGGAAATCCGTTTGTTTCCTTCGCTCCAAACGGTCAGATTGCGACGTATGATGCCGTTGGTACCACTATAATTGGGTTTGCTATTGTGTTGATTGAGTAATCATAATGAGCAGTTTAACTTTAATCAGAAAAATATTGGAGAGTAAACGATGGCTTATTATATAAACAAAAAATATCAGGTTATAGGAATGGGCAACAAGCCCTATGAAGTGACGATTCAGATCCTTCAAAATGCTTGGGATAAATGCGATTTAGATGTGCAAACTGGCGTGAATAACATTTTAGCATCGGAGCCTATTCCGCTGCTGAGTAGTTCCGGTAAAGGAAACGGTATTAAACAGGAGACAAAAGGGCTTGAGTTTCATACCCAGACCCAAAAGCGACTACAGTTCCCAGGTGGGAATATTAGGACGGATACAACCTTCATCTTTGATAGCTATGGTAAGGGATGGGGGCACTAAAAAGGTTCTTTCGCATTAAGCTGCCAATGAGGGGATAACTCGTCGAACGCCTCCAGCTTTGCAAGGTTATTCAGTCAACATCCCTGAGACTAAAAATCATATAATAGTTTATTGAATTATTTTATGAAATTATTTGGCGAGCATTGCGTTAAATCAGGCCTGAGATCAGATTGTCGGCTAATAATCAGTATGTCGAAAGATCTCTCAATGTGAATGGTGCGACTTACACGTGGGTAAAAACCGATTTTAGCCGTGAAATTACAGGCAAGTTTGGCCGTGAAGGGTATGCGTTTGAGGTGTTCATTGCTGAGTTGGGAAGCGCCTTCCTCATGGCGGATTTGGGCATCGTTGGAGAGGGGCAACATGAAAGTTATAGTGCTTCCCGGCTGAAAGCATTGAAGAACGACAAACGCTGTATTTTCAAAGGCGCCAGCGCGGCGTCAAAAGCAAAAAGCCCGCTCAGGTTTCCCTGAGCGGGCTTCTCTAATATGGCTCCTCTGACTGGACTCGAACCAGTGACATACGGATTAACAGTCCGCCGTTCTACCGACTGAACTACAGAGGAATCGTGTGAACGGGGCGAATAATAGCGGGGTGCCGTGGATTTGTCAAAGCACTAAAGTGAGGAAAAAGCGCGTTTGCTGTCAGAATGAGCATGTTGCGTCGTTTTTCAGCACTCATCCCGTCCATTTGCGGGGTTTGCCATCAGAAAACTCCTGCCATTGTCCTTGCACCGGCGATTGCACGCTTATGGTGCGAGCGGGTGAAAGGGCATTCCCGACCGGCCAGAGTGCCAAAAAAATTCCTCTGCGCGGTTAGTGCGCAGGTCCCCGTTCAGCCTCCTGAGGGCAGCGATCGTCCCCATTTGCTCACTGATATGTAGGATGAATAATCAGAAAATATGTATTGGCCGTCACAATGGCTGGATTTTTGCTTACCTAAATGCGGGTAATGCGACTGCGCTCTCGCGCAAATTATTTTCCCCGTCTACACATAAAGTGATTGCTCCGCGCCTTTGGGCGTTTTGCTAAAACAGTGCTGAGGAAAACAACAATGTCATCGAAATTCATTAAAAGTCCGCTCGCTGCTCTGCTTATCGGTTGTTTAGGTTCTGCTTTTTACGCTCAGGCCGATATCGTTATCGGCGTTGCCGGGCCCTTCTCCGGGCCGAATGCGACCTATGGCGATCAGTACTGGCGCGGTGCTTCGCAGGCGGCGGCGGATATTAACGCTGCCGGTGGGATTAAAGGGGAAAAAATCAAACTGGTGCAGGGCGACGACGCCTGCGAACCGAAACAGGCGGTGGCGGTCGCCAACCGTCTGGTCGATCAGGACAAGGTTTCGGCGGTAGTCGGCCACTTCTGCTCATCCTCCACCATGCCTGCCTCTGAGGTGTATGACGAGGCCGGCATCATCGCCATCACCCCCGGTTCCACCAACCCGCAAATTACCGAGCGCGGCATGGCCAACATGTTCCGCATGTGCGGCCGTGACGATCAGCAGGGGGTGATCGCCACCAACTACATGCTGAACACCCTGAAGGCCAAACGCATTGCGGTGATCCACGACAAAGACACCTACGGCCAGGGGCTGGCGGATGCCGCCAGGGCGGAGATGAACAAACGCGGCGTGAAAGAGGTGCTGTATGAAGGGCTGTCGCGCGGCGAAAAAGACTTTAACGCGCTGGTGACCAAAATCGCTTCGGTCAAGCCGGACGTGGTCTACTTCGGCGGTTGCCATCCGGAAGCCGGGCCGCTGGTGCGCCAGATGCGCGAGCAGGGCGTGACCGCCAAGTTCTTCTCCGGTGACTGCGTGGTGACCGAAGAGCTGGTGACCGCTGCCGGCGGGCCGCAGTACACCAACGGCGTGCTGATGACCTTCGGCAACGATCCGCGCCAAATCCCGGAAGGCAAGGCGGTCATCGCCAAGTTCCGCGCCAGCGGTTTTGAGCCGGAAGGTTACACCCTCTATTCCTACGCTTCCATCCAGGCGATTGCCGCCGCTTTCAACGCGACCGGCGGCAAAGACAGCGCCAAGGCCAGCGAATGGCTGAAATCGCATGACGTGGATACCGTGATGGGCAAAAAGGCCTGGGATAAGAAGGGCGACCTGAAAGTATCGGACTACGTGGTCTATCAGTGGGACGACAAGGGTAAATACCACCAACTCTAATTTTCTCCTGCGTCTTTCAAGCGGCAGCGTTGTTGGCTGCACACGTTCACCCCAGTCACTTAGTGGGTCTAAGTTCCTGGGGACTCACGTGTTTGCCGCCTAGCTGCAACTTGAAATCCATTGGAGAAATACTGGTTACGGATCCGCGCATTGGGCGGATCCGTTCCGATACTTCCTTGGGCCGCGTCGGACTTCGTTTGCGGCCCCTCCAGGCGAGACTGCAAATTATGGATGTTTTCTTCCTGCAACAGCTGATTAACGGCCTGACGCTCGGTGCGGTTTATGGCCTGATCGCCATCGGCTACACCATGGTTTACGGCATCATCGGCATGATCAACTTCGCCCACGGCGAGGTGTATATGATCTCCGCCTATCTGTGCGCCATCGGGCTGGCGCTGCTGTCATTCTTTGGTTTGCACTCGTTCCCGCTGCTGATCCTCGGCACGCTGGTGTTTACTATCGTGATCACCGGCGTCTACGGCTGGGTGATCGAGCGCATCGCCTACAAACCGCTGCGCAATTCCACCCGCCTGGCACCCTTGATCTCCGCCATCGGCATGTCACTGATCCTGCAAAACTACGCGCAAATCAGCCAGGGGCCGCGGCAGCAGGGGATCCCGACGCTGCTGGATGGCGTGTTCCGCATCGGTTTTGACGGCGGGGTGATCCAGATTACCTACACCAAGGTGTTTATTCTGGTCGCGTCCTTGCTGGGGATGGCCATTCTTACCTACGTGATCCAGCACACCCGGCTGGGGCGTATCTGCCGCGCCACTCAGCAAGACCGCAAGATGGCGTCGATTCTCGGCATCAACACTGACCGGGTGATATCCCTGGTGTTCGTGATTGGCGCTGCGATGGCCGGGCTGGCGGGGGTGTTGATCACCATGAACTACGGCACCTTCGATTTCTACGTCGGCTTTATCATCGGCATCAAAGCCTTTACCGCTGCGGTGCTGGGCGGCATCGGCTCGTTGCCCGGCGCAATGCTGGGCGGCCTGCTGCTGGGTGTGGCGGAGGCGCAGTTCGCCGGTATGGTGAACTCGGATTACAAAGACGTTTTCTCCTTCGGGCTGCTGGTAGTGATCCTGATTTTCCGCCCGCAGGGCCTGCTCGGACGGCCAATGGTCGCTAAGGTTTGAGGGGGGAAACTATGTCGCAAACAGTGGTTCACCAAGGGCTGAACGTGAAACGCAGCCTGCTGGACGCCGTGCTGGCGGGGCTGATCGCCCTGATCGTGTTCGGGCCGATCGTTGGCATCGTGCTGAACGGCTACAGTTTTAACTTTGAGCCGCGCCGGCTGGTGTGGATTATTGCCGCGGTGATGGCCGGGCGGCTGCTACTGAGCCTGTTCCTGCAAACTGCGCCGGGGCGCAAGGTACTGGCGCGGTTCGACGGCGGCAATGACGGGGTGTATGTCCGGCCGATAGGGGCCAAGACCAGCCTGCGCTGGATAATCCCGCTGATGGCGGTGATTGCGCTGTTGTTCCCGTTCGTCGCCACCAAATATCTGTTGACGGTGGCGATACTGGGGCTGATTTACGTGTTGCTTGGGCTGGGGCTGAACATCGTGGTTGGGCTGGCCGGGTTGCTGGATCTGGGCTACGTGGCGTTTTACGCCATCGGCGCCTACGGGCTGGCGCTGGGCTACCAGTATCTCGGGCTGGGGTTCTGGGCGATGCTGCCGCTGGGGGCGCTGATGGCGGCGCTGGCGGGGGCACTGCTGGGGTTCCCGGTGTTGCGCATGCACGGCGACTATCTGGCGATCGTCACGCTGGGGTTCGGTGAAATCATCCGGCTGGTGCTGAATAACTGGATGTCGCTGACCGGCGGGCCAAACGGCATTTCGGTGCCGGCCCCGACGCTCTTCGGCCTGGAGTTTGGCCGGCGGGCGAAGGACGGCGGCGTGCCGATCCACGAATTCCTCGGTATTGCCTACAACCCCAACCTGAAGTTTATTTTTATCTATGCGGTGCTGTTCCTGGTGGTGCTGCTGGTGCTGTACATCAAACACCGGCTGACGCGCATGCCGATTGGCCGCGCCTGGGAGGCGTTGCGCGAGGATGAAATCGCCTGCCGTTCGCTTGGCCTGAACCATGTGCTGGTGAAGCTGTCGGCCTTTATGATGGGCGCGTCCACCGCCGGTCTGGCCGGGGTGTTTTTCGCCACCTACCAGGGGTTCGTCAATCCCACGTCGTTCACCTTCTTTGAATCGGCGTTGATCCTGGCGATCGTGGTACTGGGCGGCATGGGGTCGACCATCGGCGTGGTGCTGGCGGCGTTTGTGCTCACGGTGGCGCCGGAACTGCTGCGCAGCTTTGCCGAATACCGGGTGCTGCTGTTCGGCGTGCTGATGGTGGCGATGATGATCTGGCGGCCGCGCGGGCTGGTCCGTATCAGCCGCACCAGCTTTGCGCCGCGCAAGGGGGTGGTGCCATGAGCGACGCTATCTTGCGGGTCGAGCACCTGATGATGCATTTTGGCGGCATCAAGGCGCTGAACGACGTGAATCTGTCGGTTGAACGCGGCTCCATCACCGCATTGATTGGCCCTAACGGTGCCGGAAAAACCACGGTGTTCAACTGCCTGACCGGTTTCTACCGCGCCACCGGCGGCGCGATCCTGCTCAACACCCATAAGCGGCCGACCGACGTTATCCAGGTGTTGGGGCAGAAGTTCCGCGCCGGCGACTGGGTTAACCCAAAGCGGCTCGGGTCGCGCGTCTACTATAAAATGTTCGGCGGCACCCATCTGGTCAATCGCGCCGGGCTGGCGCGCACCTTCCAGAATATCCGGCTGTTCCGCGAGATGTCGGTGGTGGAGAATCTGCTGGTGGCCCAGCACATGCTGAGCAACCGCAATTTGATCGCCGGCGTGCTCAATACGCCCGGTTATCGCCGGGCGGAAAACGATGCGCTGAATCGCGCCTTCTACTGGCTGGAGGTGGTGGAGCTGACGGACTGCGCCAACCGGCTGGCGGGGGAGATGTCCTACGGCCAGCAGCGGCGGTTGGAGATCGCCCGCGCCATGTGCACCACGCCGGAGATGATTTGTCTCGACGAACCGGCCGCCGGGCTGAACCCGGTGGAGACGGCGACGCTGAGCCGCATTATCCGTTTTCTGCGCCAGCATCACGGCATTACGGTGCTGTTGATCGAACACGATATGGGCATGGTGATGGAGATCTCCGATCGGGTGATCGTGCTCGATCACGGCGACGTTATCGCCGAGGGCACGCCGAAAGAAATTCAGCATAACGACACGGTGATCGCCGCTTACCTTGGCGCGGATGAAGAGGAGCTGGCGGGATGAGCAATGCGATGTTGGAGTTTCGCGACGTAGACGTGTTTTATGGCCCGATCCAGGCGTTGCAGCAAGTGTCGCTGCAGGTGAACGAAGGGGAAACGGTAGCGCTGATCGGTGCCAACGGCGCGGGGAAATCCACGCTGCTGATGTCAATTTTCGGCCAGCCGCGTATCAGCGGCGGGCAGATCCTGTTTTGCGGCGAGGATATCAGCCAGCGTTCCACCCACTACGTTGCCAGCAGCGGCATCGCCCAGGCGCCCGAGGGGCGGCGTATTTTCCCGGATATGAGCGTGGAGGAAAACCTGCTGATGGGCACTATTACTGTCGGCAACCGTTATGTGGATGAAGATTTGCAACGCATGTTCGATCTGTTCCCGCGTCTGAAGGAGCGGCGCAACCAGCGCGCGATGACCATGTCCGGCGGCGAGCAGCAAATGTTGGCCATCGCCCGTGCGCTGATGAGCCGGCCGAAGCTGCTGCTGTTGGACGAGCCGAGCCTGGGCCTGGCGCCGATTATCGTCAAACAGATCTTCAGTATTCTGCGCGAGCTGACCCGTGGCGGCATGACGCTGTTTCTGGTGGAACAAAATGCCAACCATGCGCTGAAACTGTCCGATCGCGGCTATGTGATGGTCAACGGCCAAATTCGTCTGACCGGCAGCGGTGCGGAGTTGTTGAGCAATCAGGAGGTGAGGAAAGCCTATCTGGGCGGGATTTGAACCCTCATGCCGGGGGCCTGGAGGCTCCCGGCCATCGATTCAGAACTGGCGCTGGATCCAGCGTACGTTCAGCCGCACCAGCGCGATGATGCCGTTGGACAACAAACGCAGGCCGGCGGGCAAATCGCGGCGGCGAATATCCAGCAGCAGCACGGTGCGCACTTCCTCGCTGTCGTTCCACACTTCGTGTTCGAAGGTATCGTCCCACAGCATAAATTCCCCCTCGTTCAACCGGTATTCGCGCCCATCGACTTTCAGCACCGCAGCGGGAACGCCGTCGGCCCGTTTGGGCATCGACAGCACCAGATAACCGCGCAGAATGCCGCGAAACGGGCCACGGTGCGCCGGCACCTGTTTGCCGGGCGCCAGGAAAGACAGCGAGGCGGAAAGCACATCCGGCGAGGTGGCGATCAATTCGGCAAGCGTCGGGCAGCGTTCAAGATTGCGGGTTATCGGCTGGCCATAGGCCTGCATGATAAACATCCGCCAGTCGCGCGCGTCATTGGCGGAGATCGACGCCTGTTCGCTCATGATCTCGTGAAAACGCGGGATATTGCGCAGATCCTGGGCAACGCTCAGCGCCTCGTCACGTATCTGCGGCCAGGCGGCTGTAAAACGCTGTGCGTCGGGGAACAGGCGATCGCTGTCGAGTACCGGCGCGCCGGAGATGCGGCGATCGTAAATACCGCGTAACCGCAGCACTGCCCAATCATAGATAAATGACATGGTTTCCTCGTTAATAAGGTGCGACTGCCGGGTGATCAAATACTGTGAGAAAAAAAGGTATGGGTTCAACAGATTAGCACAGCATTTCGCCATGCGGGAGTGGTAACGGCCTGTGCTGAGACAGGCGGGGTGACGCGGGGGAGCGGCCAGGCAGATCTACCGGCAACGGGGGGCCTGTTCGGCAGCGAGCCAGGTGTCGGCCTGAGCAGGTTGTTGAAAAATACAGCACAATAAAAATGTGACGAATATCGCATTTTAAACCGCAGTTGGTTAAAATATCGCTACTGCTCGCATCTGTCCGGACCCCGTTAAATATGGAACACACCCACGTCTCGCGCTCAACCGCCTGGTTGCGCGTGGTTGTCCTCGCCATCTCGGCCTTTATCTTCAATACCACCGAGTTTATTCCGGTCGGGTTATTGAGCGATATCGCCCAAAGCTTCTCGATGCAAACCGAGCAGGTCGGGTTGATCATCACGATTTACGCCTGGATCGTCGCCGCCGCTTCACTGGTGTGCATGCTGCTGACCAGCAAGATTGAGCGCCGTAAACTGCTGATCGGGGTATTTGTTCTGTTTATCGCCAGCCATGTGTTGACCGCCGTGGCGTGGAACTTCACCACGCTGGTGATTTCCCGCGCCGGGGTCGCGCTGGCCCACTCGGTATTCTGGTCGATCACCGCCTCGCTGGCGATTCGCGTGGCGCCGGCGGGCAAGAAAGCGCACGCGTTGAGCATGCTGGCGGGCGGCACCGCCCTGGCGATGGTGCTTGGCCTGCCGTTGGGGCGCATCGTCGGCCAACTGCTGGGGTGGCGCATGACCTTTATCGGCATCGCGGTCTGCGCCACTTTCGCGCTGGCGCTGCTGTGGCGTCTGCTGCCGGTACTGAAAAGCGAGCATTCCGGTTCACTGGCCAGCGTGCCGGTCCTGTTTAAGCGCCCCGCGCTGGTTCGCCTGTACATGCTGACCATTATCGTGGTGACGGCGCATTTTACCGCCTACAGCTATATCGAACCCTTTATCCAGACCGTGGCCGGGCTGTCGGAAAACTTCACCACCCTGATGCTGCTGCTGTTCGGGGCCGCCGGCATTTTCGGCAGCCTGTTGTTCAGCCGTTTCAGCGAACGTTTCCCGTCGGGCTTTTTCATCGGTGCCATCGCATTGTTGATGTTGAGCCTGTTGCTGCTGCTGCCGGCCTCCGGCGATGAGACCCACCTGACGCTGTTGTTTGCGGTATGGGGCGTGGCGATCATGGCGATTGGCCTGTCGATGCAGGCCAAGGTGTTGAACCTGGCGCCGGATGCCACCGACGTTGCGATGTCTATCTACTCCGGGTTGTACAATTTCGGTATCGGCGCGGGTGCGCTGCTGGGCAATCAGGTCAGCCTGCACCTGGGCATGGGCAACATCGGCTTTGTCGGCGCACCTCTGGCGCTGGTTGCTCTGGGCTGGTGCCTGCTTAGCTTCTATCGCAGCGAGCGTCTGTTGCAGCATCGGGCCTGACGGTTGGCGTTTACTTTTCTTGTACCGCACCGTCATGCGCATGCAAGCGGCCCAATAGCATAAACACCGATTGGTAGTGCGTTTTTTACCGCAGCACCCGCAACATTATCGATAGGATATGGCAAGCTTATAACCAATGATGTGGGTGATGTATCTATGATGTCGTCGTACAACACAGATACTTGCTATGGGGATATTATCAGTAGTCAACTCAGGCAACTTTATCTTGCTTTTACTTTAAAATAACGCCCCTTAAAAGGGGCGATGACTTAGTTATTTTCTATCTTCAAAAGTTTGGAATTGAAGTTTCCAGCAGTCGTTAATTTTCATCCAACTTTCAATGAAGTTTATTTTCCGAATATCACCATTTCTTTCTGTTATTTCAGCTGATCCAGTTATAGATGCTAGCCCATCAAAGGTGATGATATGAACATCAATTTCCTTTCGTTTGATACCATCCATCGAACGTGGATCTTTTGACTTTAAAAGAGATAGTTTTCTGAGTTGGTGCTTTTTATAAACCAACATTTCGCTGTTAGTCGAAAAAAACCATTCAGCTTCAAGATAGTCGAGCATATCAATATTTAGAGAAAAAAATGCGTTGTACCATTCTTTTCTCATTAACTCTAAATTCGATGCAATCTTGGTCAAATTATCCTCTTCAAATCAATTTGCTCTTGTATAATCTCACTTTCCTGACCCCGACTTTTCCCCTGGGTGTCATGCAAAATAGTTATAATTAAAAATTTTATTTTCTCGATGGAATTTAAAACTATCACTTGTAACTTATTGTTTCAATGTTGTTGATTTGTTATTGCTTAATTCAATTTGTTATTTTTATATTTCAGTGTTTTTCGTTGGATAATTC
This sequence comes from Serratia sp. TSA_7, assembly GCF_052692135.1. Classification (NCBI taxonomy): domain Bacteria; kingdom Pseudomonadati; phylum Pseudomonadota; class Gammaproteobacteria; order Enterobacterales; family Yersiniaceae; genus Serratia; species Serratia sp. TSA_7. The sequence continues at coordinate 403,119 of NZ_JBQZFU010000002.1, read as the reverse complement.
TTTATTTTGGCTTTTTTATGGTAATAAAAAACGAATCGTAGCTAATTATTTTATTGTTAATTGATGAGGGTGATGGTTGTTGGCGTAACATAATAATTTTTTAAATTTATTTTTATAATGATTCTTGCTTTATTATTCAGTAGGTAAAGAGATTGGAAATCGTTTATGACTACATTCTGTAGCCTCGTTAAATTGAGAAAACTACACGCTTGCTATAAATTCAGTTGAATAATCGCTACTGAAATAATTTCTTCGAAAGTTTTATTGCAGTGAGTGGTGTCGAGCAATAAAAAGCCCGCTTAAGTTGCCTTAAGCGGGGATTGCGGCAGGTATCGCCGGCGGTCGAGAATGATGAAGCGGGAAATGCTGCGCTGCTTAGCCGAATGCGTTCGCAAGGTGCTGTTTCAGCCGTTCTATGTCATTGCTGATGTCCGGTGATTTGATCACGTCGAAACAGGAGAAGGCGGGAACGATATCGGCGCCGCAGAATTTATAATTGGCGGTATTGCTGACGAAGATGTCATCGACGGATTTGCCGGCGAAGAGCTGCTGATTATTATCCTCAAAGGCCTGCTGCGGGGCGTTCCAGGTTAGCGACAGCATGTATTTTTTGCCCTGCATTTTTCCGCCGCTGCCGTATTGCCGGTCCGGGTCTTGGCGGGTTCTGCCGTCATCAACCAGCATGCTCTGTTGCATCAACCCGGCGGTAAAGACCTCGTCGACATATTTTTTGTAGATCCAGGGCGTGCCGAACCAGTAGACCGGCGATTGCAGGATAATGATGTCGGCCCAAAGGTGTTTTCTCACCTCTTCGGCAATATCGTAACCTTGCTCGATAGCGGTCTGCTGCACTTTATGGCCGCGCGTTTCCATCTCGTCGCGGATCACGCCGAGCAGGGTCGCATTTAAACCGCCTGACGAGATGCCTTCGTATAACTGGTGCGTGTTGATTATCAGAACGTTTTTCATAATTGAACCTGTGTGATGGGAAGGGCCAAGACGATGTCTCAATGGCGAACAGTATTGCCGGAACAAGGTGCGGAGCGCTTGCCGGATTCGATTCAATTCTTGCCTGATTCAACGGATTGGCATTGATACCTTCAATAAGAGGGCGGCGAGATGATAGACTTTTTGCTGACCCTGCTTATTACGAGAACGAACCCAATGCTGATCCACACCAGAGCAAACAACGCGGCGCTGGCCAGTCTGGTGGCAAATATTGCCGCTGCCGATGGCGATTACCCTACCGCCATACCTGCACTGACGATTTACCGCAGAAATGCCGTCACGGCGCCGATGCCCTGTATTTACGGGCTGGGGTTGGGGCTAACCGTTCAGGGGGGAAAGCGGGTCACGCTCGGCAATGAGATCTTCGACTACGGGCCTGGCCAGTCGCTGATAACTTCGGTTGATCTGCCGGTGGTGTCTTATGTTACCCAGGCCAGCGTCGCCGAACCCTATCTTGGGCTGCGCCTGGAACTGGACGCCCGGCTTATCTCGCAGCTGGCGGCCGATCCGGATGTCGTCGCTGGAGCGAAATCGTCCGGCGGCAGGGCGGTATCGGTGGTTGAACTGGAAGATGGCTTGCTGGAAGCGGTGAGTCGCTTGGTTAGCCTGTTGGAGGAACCGGCGTTGATGGCGTCGATTTACCCGCTGATCTTGCAGGAGATCACCATTCGGTTGCTGAACGGGCAATATGGGCCGACATTACGGAATTTGGTCGCGCAGGGATCGCCAAGCCAGCAAATCGCCCGGGTGTTGTCGTGGCTCAAACTCAACTTTACGCAGGATTTGTCGATGGAAGCCTTGGCTGCCAAAGCCTGCATGAGTCCATCGACATTCAGGCAGCACTTCCGCGCTTTGACCGGCATGAGCCCTCTGCAATATTTAAAGAGCCTGCGTTTGCAGGAGGCTCGGCAGGTGATGATGAATGAGGGGCTGGACGCCGGCAGCGCGGCGGTGCGGGTAGGCTATGAGAGCGCCTCGCAGTTCAGCCGTGAATATACCCGCCTGTTTGGCGCGCCTCCTTTACGCGATATCAAACGGATACGCGCGGCCGGCTGAGCGTAATCTACATGCAAAACGGCCCGCCTGAGTGCTCTCAAGCGGGCCGTTTTGACGATGCTTAAGCGAGATCGAAGCGACCGAGGTTCATGACCTTGTTCCAGGCGGCGACAAAGTCCCGAACAAAACTATCCTGGGCATCCGCACTGCCATAAACTTCAGCCAGCGCACGCAGTTGCGAGTGTGAACCGAAGATCAGATCGGCGCGGGTTGCCGTCCATTTCAGCGCACCGGTCTGGCGATCCTGGCCTTCAAACACGCCGTCCTCATCCGCCTTTTTCCAGGTTGTGCCCATATCCAGCAGGTTAACGAAGAAATCGTTGGTGAGCGTTTCAGGCCGCTGAGTCAACACGCCGTGCCGGCTTTGGCCGACGTTGGCGTTCAACACCCGCAATCCGCCCAACAGCACCGACATTTCCGGCGCGCTCAGGGTAAGCAACTGCGCCTTGTCCACCAGCAATGCCTCGGGAGAAATGCGGTAACGGGTATCAAGGTAGTTGCGGAAACCGTCGCCCACCGGCTCCATGGCCGCGAACGATTCGATATCGGTTTGCTCTTGCGAAGCGTCCATGCGCCCCGGCGTGAAAGGAACGGCCACCGGGTGGCCGGCATTGCTCGCCGCCTGCTCAACGCCAGCACAGCCTGCCAACACGATCAGATCCGCCAGCGAGACTTTTTTGCCGTCGGTCTGCGCATCGTTGAAGGTGCGCTGAATGCCTTCCAGCGTGGCCAGCGTTTGCGCCAGCTGAGCGGGCTGATTCACCGCCCAGTCTTTCTGCGGTGCCAGGCGGATGCGGGCGCCGTTGGCGCCGCCGCGTTTGTCGGAACCGCGGAAGGTGGAGGCCGAGGCCCAGGCGGTGGAGACCAGCTGTGAAATCGGCAGGCCGGAGGCCAGGATTTTGCCTTTGAGATCGGTGATATCCTGCTGATTAATCAGCTTATGGTTAATCGCCGGAACCGGATCCTGCCAAATCAGCTCTTCAGCCGGGACTTCCGGGCCGAGATAACGTGCGCGTGGGCCCATATCGCGATGGGTCAGTTTGAACCAGGCGCGGGCGAAGGCGTCGGCGAACTCATCCGGATTCTGGAAGAAGCGGCGCGAAATCTGCTCGTACGCCGGATCGAAGCGCAGCGACAGATCGGTGGTCAGCATGGTAGGGCGATGTTTCTTCGCCGGATCGAACGCGTCGGGAATGGTTTCGCCGACGTCCTTGGCTACCCACTGGTGCGCGCCAGCCGGGCTCTGCGACAGCTCCCACTCGTATTCGAACAGGTGCCGGAAGAAGTCATGGTTCCACTGGGTCGGGGTGGTGGTCCAGGTGACCTCAAGGCCACTGGTGATTGCATCTTTACCCTTACCGGTACCGAAGGTGCTTTGCCAGCCGAGGCCCTGCTGTTCCAAACCTGCACTTTCCGGATCGGGGCCGACGTGCGAAGCGGGGCCTGCGCCATGGGTTTTGCCGAAGGTATGGCCGCCGGCGATCAGCGCGACGGTTTCTTCGTCATTCATTGCCATTCTGGCGAAGGTCTCGCGAATGTCGCGCGCTGCGGCAATCGGATCGGGGTTGCCGTCCGGGCCTTCCGGGTTCACGTAGATCAAACCCATTTGCACCGCCGCCAAAGGGTTCTCGAGATTGCGGTCGCCTGAATAACGGCTGTTCTCGCCGCCGCTCGGTTCCAGCCAAATCTTTTCCGCGCCCCAGTAAACGTCGTCCGGTTCCCAAACGTCGGCGCGGCCGCCCGCGTAACCAAAGGTTTTGAAGCCCATCGATTCCAGCGCCACATTGCCGGTTAGCACCAGCAGGTCGGCCCAGGAAATTTTACGGCCGTACTTCTGTTTGATAGGCCACAGCAAGCGGCGGGCCTTGTCGAGGCTCACGTTGTCGGGCCAGCTGTTGAGCGGGGCAAAACGCTGCTGGCCGGAGCCTGCGCCGCCGCGGCCGTCGCCGATACGGTAGGTGCCGGCGCTATGCCAGGCCATGCGGATGAACAAGCCGCCGTAGTGGCCGAAGTCCGCCGGCCACCATTCCTGAGAGTCGGTCATCAGGGCATGCAAATCTTGTTTGACCGCCGCCAGATCCAGGCTGTTGAAAGCGTCGGCGTAGTTGAAATCTTTGTCCATCGGGTTGGACAGGGAGGAGTGTTGGTGCAGGTGTTCCAGACTAAGTTGGTTTGGCCACCAGTCCTGGTTCGAATTACCACGCTGGGGAAGGGTCTTGTTGTTGCCACCCGAAAATGGGCATTTGCTTTCAGTTGTCATGATGCGCTCTCTGCTTGTGTCGGATGTTGCGCTAATGGGGGGAACCCCTGAGTCAATCTGATCGTTATTGGGTTTCTTCACCTGAGCCAACGGCGGGTAGAAGGAAACTCAGTAGTAAGCTTAGACAGTGCTGGGCAAGAGATAAAATAGGAATGGTTGAATTCTGTAATAGTTACAGGCTATTGGGTTTGCGTGGATTGATAGGCATTGCCAGGAAGACCATGGCAACCAAAAGCAAAAAGCGCTCAGGTTTCCGCTACTGATTATCTAAACATGTTTCCCTTCTTTTGAAAATTTACGACCAAAGGTAACAAAAAATGATCGTGATCAATATCACACTTTGGCGAGGATATAACCTGATTGCTGAACGATAAATACTAATGGCTTTTAGGGGATGGATATGAAAATCAGGGATTTTTTTGTGCAAACACCGTTGGAAAGACGCCGTTATGGCGTCGCGCTTTTTGTCGGCGTCATCGCCGGGCTGCTGTCTGCCTTCGTTAAGTGGGGCGCAGAAGTTCCGCTACCGCCAAGGACAATCCTGGATGGGCGCGCGGAGTTTAATCCACCCTATCTTTTCCTGAGAGATTATTTGGGCATAGATCCGACGGCAACGGTTTACACCTTTTCGGAGCATGTGATCAATCCGGTTATGGTGACGCACATTATTTTCTCGTTGGTGTTTGCCATCGGCTACTGCGTGGTTGCCGAAGTCTTCCCGAAAGTAAAACTCTGGCAGGGCGTGCTCGCCGGCTTAATTGCCACGGTGTGCGTTCACGGCATCAGTTTTCCGCTGCTTGGCTTAACGCCGCCTTTATCCATGCTGCCCGTCGAGGAGTATGTTTCAGAAATACTGGGGCATGCATTCTGGTTCTGGGCGATCGAACTTGTTCGGCGTGACCTGCGCAACAGAATAACGCACCAGCCGGATGCGGAAGTTCCTCTCAGTTCACCGTTCCGTTAAGTCAACGCGATAGGCATAAAAGCCCTGAATGTACAGGGCTTTTCCTTCTCGTTGATTATCGTTCTCATGCCGGGGCCTTGCCCTGGGCAATTCTTTAATGCCCTGTTAATCCAGCAATTTCATTTCAAGTGCACGGCTCATGGCTTGGGTACGGCTGTTGACGTTGAGCTTGGCGTAAGTGTTCTTGAGGTGCCATTTCACGGTCTGTGCAGAAATAGCCAGGGAACGAGCGATGTCTTTGTTCGTCTGGCCCTCGGCGATCAGGCGTAATACCTGAAGTTCGCGTTCACTGAGCCCCCAATAGACGTCATGGCTGCTTTGAAGCTGCCTTTCCCCGGCCAGTGCGCCCTTATCTGCCAGGCGAAGCTGCGCACCTTGCTCGTTGCAGGCAGCAGGGCCTTCGTGCATATGGAGAAGCAAAGGTTGCAAGGTGTCGCCGGCATCAAGAATGCTTCGCATGAGATGCGGGTGTTCGGCCAGTGGCAGAACCGGTTGCAGCGCAGTGCAGGCAGCCGCGTTTTTACCGGCTTTCCACAAGGCTAATGACCAGAGCGCACGCAGGCGCGCAGCGGTGAGCCAGTCGCGTCGGTTTTCCTGTTCGGTAACCAACTCGGCCAGCAGTTTGCAGGCTTGCGGCATCTGGCCGGCGGCCAGCAACAGGCGACTGCGGCTGAGTGCCGCATGCTGTGCGATCGCACGTTGACAAGGATGCTCGGCATCAATCCTGGCATGGCGCGCCAGCTGTTCCAACTGCCGTTGCAACTGCTCCGCACCGGGGCGATCCGCACGTTGCAGACGCACTCTAACTTGCTCGGCCAACAACAGAGCCTGCAACCGGCGCCACCCGCGAGACACCGCCAACTGCTGCGCATGTTCCAGCAGCCGTTCTGCCTCCTGCGGCATGCCGTCATGCAGGGCCTGCCGCGCAAGGTAGGCGTAGCAACGGCTCAGCGCGTCGGGTGGGCTGAAACGGTCGATGAGTTCGAGCCTATCCGCCAGCAGAGGATCGAGCGACTCAAGGGGCCTGCGCTCGTAGGCGATTTCCGCCAGCAGCGGCGCGAGCGTCGCTCCGCTGGTCGACTGGGGGCCGGTATAACGCTCGGCCTGGCGCAAGGCATTGCCGGCATACCGCTCGGCGTTCTCCAAATCGCCTTGGCAAAGATGGCATTGGGCGATGATGAAAGCGCGATAAACCGAGACGAACAGATTGTCCAGCGGGCTGTCCGGGCTGGGCATATGGCGTTGGACCGCCAGGGCCTCGGCATAGCGCTGGTTAACCACGTGGCAGTAGCTGAGAATATTGCAGATCAGGCCATCGACCCAGGTATCGCCGCAAGGCACTTCGGCCAGCAGAGGCTCGACAATCGCCAGGCTCTCGGGGATGTTTTCGGCAAAGGCTTCGCAGATGGCGCGCACTACCCGCAACTTGATCCAGGCGCTGCGGGCCATCCCGTCACGGTGATCCGCCACCATTTGGTCGAGGCTGTCGAGCAACTGTCGCGATTCATCGAAGCGGAAATAGTGCGCCAGCGCCCAGGCCAGATTGATTTGAAGGTCAATGCGTGACGGATCAACGCTCGCCGGCAAGTGACGCATCCAGGAAACCAGAGTATCGATATCTCCCTCTTCAGCCAGGGATTGCGCGCTCGCACCATCCTGGCCGGGGCTATGAACCGGCTTGCCGGCGGCCAGCGCATGGCGTACCGCCTCAGCCCACAACAGCTGTTCGGCGAACCAATGACTGGCGCGTTCGTGCAACTGTTTGAGGTTGATATCGGCGCGATGGCGCAATGCCACGCACAGGGTTTCCTGCAAGAGAGGATGATAGCGGAACCAATAGCCTTGTTCGTCAAGGGCCGACAAGAACAGGTTGTGCCGCTCAATCCATTCCAGCATCGCCTCGCTGTCGTCACGCCCGGTGACGGCGTTGCACAGCCCGGCATTTAAACGATTGAGAAACGCCGTTTGCATCAGGAAGTCGAGCACTTCCGCCGGCAACGGATCAAGCACCACTTCTTTCAGATAACGGGCGATGGACCGCGTTCCCCCGCGCAGATTGTGGATCAGGTGCCCAGGGTCTTCACGCAATTCGGGGGACAACGAGGCGATCTTCATGCCCGCGATCCAGCCCTCCGTCGCGGACAGCAGCCGAAGGGCATCCTGATTGCTGAGCGGCACGGCGACCGTCTGGCTGAAATAGTTCCGGGTTTCTTCGAGCGTGAACTGCAGGTCCTGATCATAGATTTCCACCAACTGATCCTGGGCCTGCAGGCGGCTCAACGACAGGCTCGGGTGGAACCGGCTGCCGATGATCAGATGCAGCGCCGCAGGCGCATGCCTGAGCAGATAGCTCAGGGCTTCATGTACGCCGGCGTCATTGATCATATGGAAGTCGTCGATGATCAGATACAGGTCGTGCGGACAATAATGCAATTGGTTAATCAGCCCAGCCAGCAACTGCAGCGAGCTCGAGGGCGCTTGCTCTTCCATGTTCTGCCAAAAATCGGCGTCCCAGTCGGCATAGAGCGGGCGCAAAGCATGCAGCAGATAAGGGATGAACTGCCAGACGTCATCGTCGTCCTCATCAAGGCTGAGCCAGGCAACGCGTTCACCTTGGCCGATCAACTGCTGGTGCCATTGCGCCAACAGCGTGGTTTTGCCGAATCCCGCGCCTGCACAAACGACGGCCAGACGGCGCAGGTGCGCTTGATCGAGGCGTTTGAGCAGGCGCGGGCGCTGTAGCAGCAGGATAGAAGAGCGGGGCGGAACGAATTTGGTCAGGATGAGCGGCAAGCCTCTCGTCAGCCGCAAAGGCCCCGAGACCAACGATGTAGATTGGGAACCTGCAAAATCCGATTGCTTCATCCGTGGTTGCCTGCCCGTATTTTGTTTTTTCAATTGTACGCCAGAGCCCGGGGTGAAGCGGGGCCGTACTTCCGGATAGATAAACAAAATTCATAAAGTTTGACCTCGAGCATGAAAACCCCCACTTACCCCCCCATTCAGGTGGCTTCGCAGCTTCCTGAAACACCCGTACATTTTTTGTATTGGTGTGGTTAGGGTGTTTTCACCCTGTCAAATAGCCCCGCCTGTCCGACCCTTACTGAGGAGAATTAGATGACGCTGAGCAAACAGGCTTTGCTGCAGGCTTACCGAAAGATGCGCGAGATCAGGACATTCGAGGAGCGCCTGCATCAGGAAAATACCAGCGGTGACATTCCGGGCTTCATTCACCTTTATACCGGTGAGGAGGCTATTGCGGTGGGGGTCTGCGAAAATTTGACCGACGCCGATTTCATTGGTTCTACGCACCGTGGGCACGGTCACTGCATTGCCAAAGGTTGTGATATTCACGGCATGATGGCCGAGATTTTCGGTAAGGACAGCGGTTTGTGTCGCGGCAAAGGCGGCTCTATGCACATCGCCGATCTGTCAAAAGGCATGCTGGGTGCCAACGCCATCGTGGGCGGAGCCCCCCCGTTGGCCATTGGCGCTGCGCTGACGGCCAAAACCCTGAAGACCGGCAACGTCGGCGTGTCTTTCACCGGCGATGGCGGTTCCAACCAGGGCCTGGTATTTGAAGCCATGAACATGGCCGTGGTGCTGCAATTACCGGCCGTCTTCATTTTCGAGAACAACGGCTATGGCGAAGGGACCGGCCATGACTACGCCGTCGGCGGCCGCGATATCGCCAAACGTGCGGCTGGTTTCGGCCTTCCGGCGGTGACGGTCGACGGCACTGATTTCTTTGCCGTTTACGAAGCCACCGCAGAGGCGGTCAAGCGCGCTCGCGAGGGGGGCGGCCCCAGCGTGATTGAAGCCAAGGCCTTCCGCTGGCACGGCCACTTCGAGGGCGATCCGGCATTGTACCGCGCCGAGGGTGAGGTCCAGCGCCTGCGTGAACAGCACGATCCGCTGAAGATCTTTACCGACAAGATCCAAAAACAGGTCACCCGGGAGGAGCTGGCGGCGATCGACGCGGAAGTGGAAGCGCTGGTCGGGGATGCCGTAACGAAAGCCCGCGCAGCCGCTTATCCGGCTCCGGAAGACCTGCTGACCGACGTCTACGTTTCCTATTGAGGGTGATAACAATGGCTATAAAAACCTATCGTGAAGCGGTCAAGGAAGCGCTGGCCCAGGAAATGGAGCGTGACGAGCGCGTGGTGCTGATCGGCGAAGACTTGCGTGGCGGCCATGGCGGCAACGCGCCGGAGGAGGCGAGGATAGAGGCCTTTGGCGGCGTGCTCGGCGTGACCAAAGGGTTGTGGACGCAGTTCGGCTCTGACCGCGTGATCGACACGCCGATTACCGAGTCGGCGATTATCGGCATGGCAGCTGGTGCTGCGGCGACCGGTCTGCGGCCGGTGGCCGAGCTGATGTTCATGGACTTTTTCGGCGTCTGCCACGATGCGCTGTACAACCAGGCCGCCAAGTTCCGCTACATGTTTGGCGGCAAGGCCAAGGCGCCGTTAGTGATGCGCGGCATGATCGGCGCCGGCTTCTCTGCGGCGGCCCAGCATTCGCAGTCGCCTTATAATATCTTCGCCACCACGCCGGGCCTGAAGGTGGTGGTGCCTTCCACGCCTTATGACGTCAAGGGCCTGCTGATCCAGTCGATCCGCGATGACGATCCGGTGGTGTTCTGCGAACATAAAATGCTTTACGACCTCAAGGGCGAAGTGCCGGAAGGCATTTATACCATTCCGCTGGGCGTGGCCAACTACACCCGCGAAGGGGAGGACGTCACCATCATCGCGCTGTCGGCGATGGTGCATAAAGCCAACGAGGTGGCCGACAAACTGGCCAAAGAGGGCATCTCGGTGGAGGTGGTCGATCCGCGTACGATTTCTCCGCTGGACGAGGAAGGCATTCTGGAGTCGGTGGCGTCGACGGGCCGTGTGGTGATCGTCGACGAGTCGGCGGCGCGTTTCGGCTTTGCCCATGATGTTGCGGCACTGATCGCTTCCCAGGCATTCCATTTCCTCAAAGCGCCGATTGTGCTGGTCACACCGCCGCACACCCCGGTGCCGTTTTCTCCCGCCCTCGAAAAGCTTTGGATCCCCAGCGTCGAGCGGATCGAGGCCGCCGTCCGCCAAGTGCTGGAGGATTGAGCCATGAGTGATATCAAAACGCTTGAAATGCCCAAGTGGGGCCTTTCGATGGAGGAAGGGTTGCTCGCGCAGTGGTCTATCCGGGAAGGCGACAGCTTCAGCAAGGGGCAGGAAATCTGCGAGATCGAGACCAGCAAAATCGTCAACGTGCTTGAGGCCCCCTTCGCCGGGACCCTGCGGCGGATACTCGCCCGGCAGGGCGATACCCTTAAGGTGGGGGCGGCGCTGGCGCTGGTGGCTGAGGCTTCGATCAGCGATGCCGAACTGGACGCCTTCACGGCCAGTCTGGCCGCGGCGGGGCCGGCAGCGTCTGTCGCACCGCCTCCCGCGCGCCCTGCGGCAGCCCCGACACTCGACAACGCACTTCCCACGGCATCGGCCCCATCCACCCAACCGGTGGCCGCCAGTGGGCAGACCGAGGTGCCGCTCGGCCTGCAGGGAAGCACCGATGCCGCACAGGTCAATGCCACGCCTCACGCGTTGCGCCTGGCCGCCAGGCTGGGGGCCGACCTGAGCAAGGTGCGCGGCAGCGGACGTGAAGCACGTATCTCGGTGGCCGATCTCGAGAACGCTATCCTTGCCGCAGGGGGCCGCATCGCATCGCCGACGTTGCCATCGCGTTCAGGCAAAGCGCCACGCTCGCACGCCGACGACAGTCAGATACCGGCAACCCCGCTGGCGCGCCGTCTGGCCGGCAAACTGGGGATCAACCTGCACGACTGCCGCAGCAGCGGTTCACACGGGCGGGTCAGCCGCGAGGATGTGCAGGCGGCGGCTCTGCTGCTCGACGGGCAGCCGCAGACAGCGACTGCACCGAATGCGGCGCCGGCGGCCTTTGAGAACTTGCCCCTGTCGGGCATGCGCAGGGCGATCGCCACCCGCTTGCAGGCTTCCAAGCAACATTCGCCGCACTTCCGCCTGATCGCCGAGCTCGATCTGGAGCGCCTGTTGGCGTTGCGCAAGGAAATCAACCTCGGCGCGCCCGGCGTCAAGATTTCGGTTAACGACCTGCTGGTTAAGGCCTGCGCTCAAGCGCTGGTGGCGGTGCCGGATGTCAACGTACAGTTCGACGAAGCCAGCCAGAGCATCCGCCGCTTTGCCGATGCCGACATCTCGGTGGCCGTTGCGCTGCCGGCCGGGCTGATTACCCCCATAGTACGCGCCGCCAACCGTAAGTCGGTCAGCGAGATCTCGCACGACATTCATTCCCTGGTGACCCGGGCGAAAGCCGGCACGCTCAAGCCCGAAGAGTTCCAGGGCGGCACTTTTAGTGTGTCGAACCTGGGCATGCTCGGCGTGCGCCAGTTTGACGCCATCATTAACCCGCCCCAGGGCGCGATCCTCGCGATCGGTGCCGGCGAGGTGCGGGCGGTGGCTCGCGACGGGCAGATCGTAGCGCGCCATCAACTGACGGTGTCGCTGTCCTGCGACCACCGGGTCATCGATGGGGCGCTGGGCGCGGCTTTTCTCCAGGAACTCAAGCGACTGGTTGAAACACCGACCCTGATGTTTGTCTAGGAGACGAGCTATGCACGACAAATACGATGTACTGGTGATCGGCGGCGGGCCGGGAGGCTATGTTGCCGCCATCCGCGCCGGCCAGCTCGGGCTGCGTACGGCGCTGGTGGAAAAACAGCATCTGGGGGGCATCTGTCTGAACTGGGGGTGCATCCCAACCAAGGCGCTGCTGCACGGTGCCGATGTGGCGCACAGCATCGCCCATGCCGACCAACTGGGTTTCAGTGTCGGCGAGGTGAGTTTCGATCTCCAGAAACTGGTGCAGTTTAGCCGCTCGGTGTCGCAACAGTTGACCGGTGGGGTCGAGTACCTGTTGAAGAAGAATGGCGTAACGGTGTTCGACGGCACTGCCCGCCTACGGGGCAAGGGGCAGGTGACGGTGGTCGATGCCAAGGGGGGCGAGCGCGACTACCGGGCCGACCACGTGATCCTGGCTACCGGCGCCCGCCCGCGTGCGTTGCCGGGGATCGTGCCGGATGGCGAGCGGATCTGGACCTACTTCGAGGCGCTGCAACCCAAAAAATTGCCGAAATCCTTGTTGATCATCGGCTCCGGCGCCATCGGCGTCGAGTTCGCCAGCCTCTACAACGATCTCGGCAGCGAAGTGACGCTGGTGGAGGTGGCGGCACAGATACTGCCGGTTGAAGACGCAGAAGTCTCGGCGGCGGTGCGCAAGTCGTTCGAGAGGCGCGGCATTCAGGTGCATACCCAGACGCAGGTAACGCAGGTGCAGCTCACGGAGGCGGGAGGGCGTTGCACGTTGAAAAACGCCAGTGCCGAACGGGTGCTGGAGGTCGAACATGTGCTGTTGGCGGCCGGCGTCCAGCCTAATGTCGAAGGCCTCGGGCTGGAGGCGCTGGGCGTCGAGCTGGATCGCGGTTTTATCAAGACGGATGACGCCTGCCGCACCAACGTCTTCGGCCTTTACGCAATCGGCGACGTCGCCGGCCCGCCGTGCCTGGCGCACAAGGCCAGCCACGAAGGAACGATCTGCGTCGAGACGCTGGCCGGCGTCGAAGGCGTGCACAAGCTTGACCGTAGTTATGTGCCCGGTTGTACCTATGCCCGGCCGCAGGTTGCCAGTCTGGGCCTGACCGAGGCGGCGGCGCGTGCCAGTGGACGGCCACTCAAGATCGGTAAGTTCGCCTATCAGGGCAATGGCAAGGCGCTGGCCGCCGGTGAGGCGGAGGGCTTCGTCAAGACGATTTTCGATGCCGAAACCGGCGAGCTGCTGGGGGCGCACATGGTTGGCGCACAGGTCACCGAACAGATCCAGGGCTTCGGTATCGCCCATCATCTGGAGGCCACGGACGAGAGCCTGCTGTCGGTCATCTTTGCGCATCCGACGCTTTCCGAAGCCATGCATGAATCGATCCTCGCGGCCGCTGGCCGACCGCTGCATCAGTAGGACAATACGGGAAAGGATAACAGACTGATCCGATTGCGTTTTCGCTAGCGGAAACCAACAAAAAACTCTCCATTAGACGTAGTACAAAACGAAACAGGAATAATCATGTCGACAGGTTTGAACGGAAAGGTAGCCATTATCACTGGCGCTGCGCGTGGCATTGGCCGGGGGATCGCACTGCGCCTGGCACAAGAGGGGGTCAACCTTGCGCTCTTGGATTTATCCGCAGATCAGCTTGGTATAGTCAGGAAAGAAGTGGAGTCTTTCGGGGTAAAAGCGACAACCTACGTTGCCGATATCAGCAAGCGCGAGGAGGTGTATGCGGCCATCGAGCACGTTGTGAGTACGCTGGGTACCTTGGATGTGATGATTAATAACGCCGGTATTTCGCAGGTAAAACCCATAGCAGACGTGGTGCCGGAAGATCTTGAGAAGATCTTGAACATCAATATCGGGGGAGTGACCTGGGGGATCCAGGCTGCCGCGGCGAAATTTAAACAGCTCAACAAAAACGGCAAGATCATCAATGCTTGTTCCATCGCCGGCCATGAGGGTTTTGCATTGCTGGGCGTGTACTCCGCCACCAAATTCGCCGTACGCGCATTGACCCAGGTTGCGGCCAAGGAATACGCCAGCGACAACATTACCGTCAACGCCTATTGCCCTGGAGTGGTCGGCACCGATATGTGGGTGGAAATAGATCAGCGTTTCTCGGAGATTACCGGTGCGCCGAAAGGTGAAACCTATAAGAAGTACGTTGATGGCATTGCCTTGGGGCGCGCACAAACCCCGGCTGACGTCGCGGCACTTGTCGCTTTTCTTTCCAGCGACGACGCTGCCTATATCACCGGTCAGTCGATTTTGACCGACGGCGGGCTGGTTTATCGCTAACCGCCACCGCTCTTTTAAGCCCTCCTGAAGGGCTTTCAGTGCCTACCCACAGTGGCGATTTATTTCGTGCAGTTTTGGCGGAGGAAGGTAGGCAATCTAATGACGCCAAAGCAAAAATCCCGCCCGGTTTTCCTGAGCGGGATTTTCTGGATTGGATTCCTGACAGGGATTTTATTTAAAATTAACTTTATGATAAATAACAATATAAATAATATTAATCTGCCTTGGTAACCGGAATGACCACCCAACCCAACTATGGCGATACGGTAGTGGGACTTTGTTACTCTGACGGTCGGCTTTGTGCCAGGTATAGTCATTCACACCCTGAGAGTTACACTTTTAAGTGATTCAGGGTATGCGCTTACTGGTTACGAATATTGTGCCAGAATCATGTGGTTTGATGATTGCCGCTTTGCTTTCGAGCCAGTAAGTGCTCCACGTTCGCTAACGAATACTCAGGGCATGCAGACAAACTGCTGACTATATTTCTTTCGAAGAGCGTGGAATGCATACCAATCCCCGGTAAAGAGGAGTTGGTTATGGTCGGCGCCATCGCACTGACCGGCTGTTCGACGTCGAAAGAGGAACTGCTGCCACCGGGCGACAGCTCGATGCTGGAGTTGTGGCAGGGTGAAGACGTCGGCGGTTCGGCGCGTAATTCGGTGGCGGCACGCGACAGTCTGCGCCGTCCGCTTACCGACAGCGAACGTCAGGCGACAGCGGCGGACGATCGCAGCTACAGCCGCACGCAGGAAAGCGAAATCAGCCAGCAGTTCCCGCGACTGCCGAATCCCGACCTGGTGATGTATGTCTTTCCGCATCTGGCGGACGGTAACGCACCGGTGCCGGGGTACAGCACCGTGTTCCCGTTCTACAGCCAGGTGCAGTATGCGATGCCGGGTGAACGGACGGAGGCCTACTGATGCGATTTTCTCTGTTTGATAAAAAGCGCCTGACGCGCAAGAAGCCGTCGGTACCGGAGGCGGTTGTCCAGGACACATTGACCGTGACCGAGGATGGCGTGCCGCTGTCCGTCGACGGGCGTGAACCGTTACGGCGGCCCGGCAAGATGACGGTAAAGGACGAGCAACAGGTGTATCACGCCAATCCGTCCATCATTGATTACCTGCCCTGGGCTGAGTTTCTCGACCGCGAACAGTGCATTTTGCTCGATGACGGTGTGTCCGTCGGGGCTGTTTTTGACATCACGCCGGTAGCGACCGAAGGACGCACCGACGATCGCCTTGAGCAAATGCGCGACACGGTGGAAGACGCCCTGCAGGATTCGTTTGACGAACATGACGAAAACCCCTGGGTGGTACAGTTCTTCTGCCAGGACGAGAACAACGTCGAGGCGTATATCGATCGCCTGAGAAATTATGTCAAACCCCATGCCCAAGGCAGTACGTTCAGCGAAGACTGGCTGAAAGAAACCGAACGTCATATGCGTGGTATCGCCCGTCCGGAAGGCCTGTTCAAGGACACACTGATCACCGACCAGCCGTGGCGCGGGCAGCAGCGCCGCACGCGCATGGTGGTGTATCGCTGGATTGGTAAGGGCAATCATGATCCGATGCCGCCGGTTGCCATGCTGAATCAGACCTGTGAGCGGGTGACCGGTGCGCTCGCCGGTGCCGGCGTGATCTGCGTGCGCCAGAACGGGGCACAGGTCCATGACTGGCTGCTGCGTCATTTTAATCCCAACCCGGAGTGGGTGGAAAAAGAAACCCTGTACCGTGACGCCGCCTATTTTGACAGTCGTGACACGCCGGAAGGCGCCATGCCGGTGCAAAATGATTTTGCCGAGACCCTGTTGTTCACCCCGCCTGTGTCCGATGCGGATCAGGGAGTATGGTGGTTCGATAACCAGGCGCATTGTGCCATTCCCGTCGAGAAGCTGCGCCGCCCTCCGGAGCCGGGCACCATCACCGGTGAAATGAAACGCGGCGAGAAGAAAATCAATGCGCTGATGGATTTGTTCCCGGAGGGAACGATGCTGTGCATGACCATCGTGGTACAGCCTCAGGACACGCTGGAGAATGATTTCAACAAGCTGTCGAAAAACGCCGTCGGCGAGAATACCGAGTCCGGCCGCGTGCGTCAGGATGTGGCGCAGGTGAAAGAGTACCTAGGCAATCGCCACAAGCTGTACCGTGCCGGCATTACGTTCCTGCTGCGTGCCGGCGACCTGACCACACTTAACCACAAACGTGTCGATCTGACCAACGTGCTGTTGGGCGCCGGCCTGCAACCGGTACGGCCGGAGTTTGATGTGGCGCCGCTCAATACCTACCTGCGGGCGTTACCGATGTGTTTTAACCCGGAGACCGACAAGAAACACTGGTATACCCGCCTGACCTGGGTACAGCACCTGGCGGGACTGCTGCCGGTGACCGGCCGTGAGACCGGGACCGGTAACCCCGGCATGAGTTTCTTCAACCGCGGCGGGGATACGCTGACGGTTGACCCGCTTAACAAGCATGACCGTAGCCAGAATGCACACATGCTGTATTTTGGCCCGACTGGCGCGGGGAAATCGGCGACGCTGTGTGCGACCTTATCGCAACTGATGGCGATACACCGGCCGCGGTTGTTTATCGCGGAAGCGGGCAACTCGTTTGGGTTGCTGGCCGATTACTTTGAGAGCCAGGGGCTCAGCGTCAACAAGGTGAGCATCAAGCCAGGCAGTGGTGTCTCGCTGCCGCCGTTCTCCTATGCGCACAAGCTGGTCGAAGATGCATTAACGACGCTAGCCCTGGATGAAAATGACCTCCCTGACATCGATGCCGATGACGACGACGATGACGACAAGCGCGATTACCTGGGTGAAATGGAAATCTCGGCGCGCATGATGATCACTGGCGGTGATGCGAAGGAAGAGCACGAGTTGAAGCGTGCCGACCGGGCGATGATCCGTGAAGCCCTGTTGGTGGCTGCGCGTCAGACCTATGACGAAGGGCGGCAGATGTTGCCGGCAGATCTGCAGAAGGCGCTGTACACCCTCTCGAAAGACGAAGGGAGTGATATCCGTAATGAGCAGCGTCGGGCCAAGGCGGCTGAAATGGCTGAGTCGCTCGGGATGTTTACCCAGGCCGGCAGCTTCGAGGCGGAGTTGTTTAACCGCGAAGGTAGCCTGTGGCCAGAGGCGGATGTCACCCTGATTGACCTGGGACATCTGGCGCGCGAGGGGTATGAAGCGCAGATGGCGTTGACGATGGTGAGCCTGACCAACACCATCAACAACATTGCCGAACGAGACCAGTACTCGGAGCGGGACATCGTGTTCGCGGTGGATGAAGCGCACATCGTGACGGTGAATCCGCTGCTGGCGCCCTACATGACAAAAATCGTCAAGATGTGGCGTAAACTCGGCGCCTGGCTGTGGCTGGCGACGCAGAACTTAAAAGACTTCCCGGACATTGCCGAGAAGATGCTGAACATGGCGGAGTGGTGGGTCTGTCTGACGATGCCACCGGAGGAGGTCAACGATATTGCCCGTTTCAAGGCGCTGACCGAGGAGCAAAAGGCGGTGCTGCTGTCAGCCAGTAAGCTGTCTGGTTGCTATACCGAGGGCGTGGTGCTGTCGAAAAAACTCGAGGCGCTGTTCCGTGCGGTACCGCCAAGCCTGTATCTGGCACTGGGGATGACCGAGAAAGAAGAGAAGGCCGAGCGCCGCGCACTGATGCAGGAGTTTGGTTGCAGCGAGCTTGAGGCTGCCCGCAAGGTGGCGCAAAAGCTTGACCGCCTGCGCGGCCTGGCGGCGAACGGGGAGGCTCGGGCTGCATGATGACCCTGAAATACCCTGAACCTGTTGTACGACCGCACGGCCAGGTCTGTCGTGGACCGTCGTTGTTTACCCTCCCTCCGCAGGGCATGGCCACCTTAAGCGACACGGATGCGCTGGCGCTTGAGACGTTCTGTGCGGCTATCCGCGATAGGCTGTGGGGACCGGTCACACTGACCGCCCACCCGCATCGTATCGGGAGCCGTACCAGCGTGGCGCTGCATCTCGAAGGCCGGCTGGGGCGCTGCATCGATGTGCTGATCACGGTGACTGGCAGTACGCTGTGGCCCCTGTCGGAGGAATACGACCACCCACGCTGGTATGTCACTGTGCCGGATGCGGCCGATGTGGTGTATCTGTTGCTTCATTTGAGCGAGCTGTGCGAACGGTTCCGGGTTAATTAGTTTGAAGTGCCATTATTATGTGACCGGCCTGCTGGCCGGTTTTTATGGAGTCATACAATTGGAAAAGTATGATAATTCTTACGTATACGTCCCTCTGAAAAAGAGTGGTGGGCGGCGGCATAGGCAATGCCTTTGGTTCTGATGTAAAGCATATGAATGTCCGCTATGTGCCAAAAGCGGAAGTAGCTAATAACAGTTTGAGTGGATCAACAGGAAGCAGATCAAAATAATGAAGGGTGCCAGTTACCCTCAAATTGCGTTAGCTTTACAGGGAACAGGCACCCTTCACCTCATTTTTCGTCTCAGCGTTTACTCAGGTCCGGCTGAGAGCCTTCAAAGGCTCGTGGTTCTTTTTCCCACCGGTTAATGACCAATGGAGCAACAACATTTCCCAGGACGTTGAGGGTTGTTGTTCCGCTGTCAATAATACGGAATATCCCGGCTATCAAGGCAACGGCGTCAAGCGGTAATCCCGCAGATGCCAGAGTGGCTGAGAGAATCAGAATGGCAAACCCCGGCACACCGGCTGCTCCTTTCGACGTTAGCACCATTGTGACAACTAAAATGATCTGTTGCATCAGCGTCAGGTCAATACCGTAAAGCTGGGCCACAAATATGGTCGCCACACCGAGAAATATCGACGCGCCGTCAAGATTAAAAGCATATCCCACGGGCACCACAAAGCTGACGATCCGCCTCGGTACGCCATAGCGTTCAAGCTTGTACATCAGCTGTGGCATAACCGCTGCAGAAGCGGCGCTTGAGAATGCCAGCACCAGTTCCTGACGAAAATGTTTTATCAGCTTAAAGACGTTTTCCCCGATCAGCGCGCAGATACCGCCCAGCACGATCAGGGCGAATAAAACCAGACCCAGATAAACGGTGCCTACAAGCTTGAGCAGCGGCAGAAGGGAAGCGAAACCAAAAGTGGACACGGTGGCACCAATCATGCCGAAGACGCCAACCGGCGCGTAGGCCATGACAATGGACACCACCCTGAACATGCCATCTGATACGCTTTGGAGAACGCTGAGGATCGGGGCTGTTTTATCCCTGGGAAGGCCATTGAGCGCCAGGCCAAACAGCACGGCAAAGAACAAAACTGACAGCAGTTTGCTCTCGGAGAGTGCAACAAACAGGTTATCAGGAACGATATTCTGAAGAATAATCAGTGCGCCCCGCGCCGGCTCCATTTTCATGTGTCCGCCGCCGTGCGCCATTCCCTGAATACTGGTGCCTTCGCCTGGGGAAATAAGGTTAGCCAGCACCAGTCCAAAGATGGTGGCCAGTCCCGTGACGATAAAGAAGTAACCGAGCGCTTTCGCGCCCATTCGTCCGAACGACTTGTTGTCACCGCTTCCGGTTATGCCCAGGATCATGCAACAGAAGACAATAGGCACCACGACCATTTTCATCATTTTGATAAAAATATCGCCCAGCGGTTTAAGGATTTCGTGGCTGACCCACTGCTGATACTCAGGGTGCGTATTAAAATACCATCCCACAATTATTCCAAGTACAAGTCCAATAACTATCTGCCAAACCAGTGTTATTTTTTTCATTACGCCCTCAGTTTAAACAGGGGCAACTTCTGCCCGAAAGAGGCAGAAGCCACGCTTAAAAAATTCGGGTGAAGGAGATGTATGGCGCGGCCTGAGGCCGTGCCGGGTAATCATTTTGCGAAAAGCTGACTCATATCCTTGAACGCCTTGAACTCAAGCGCGTTGCCACAGGGATCGAATAAAAACATGGTGGCCTGCTCTCCGACCTGTCCCTTAAAGCGGATGTAAGGTTCGATGACAAATTTGGTGTTAAATGATCTGAGGCGTTCTGCAAGTGCCTCCCATTCCTCCCACTTCAGGATGATGCCAAAGTGCGGGACGGGTACGTCATGACCGTCGACAGAATTGGAATGCACGCTCTCCTGCGATGCGGTTTTAGGATGTTCGTGAATGACCAACTGATGGCCGTAAAAGTCAAAGTCAACCCACTGTTCGCTCGAACGGCCTTCACTCAGGCCGAAGACCTCGCCGTAAAAACGACGTGTTGCTTTCAGGTCATAGACAGGGATCGCCAGATGGAAGGGGGAAAGGCTCATTTATGCATCCTCAGTAAGAAGATCCGCCTGCTTGCGGCAAGATCGATAATTTAGGGAGGAGTAATGTTCAATGCACAGCCGGGTTTCAGTACTTTCCCGCATTAACATTACCGTCACAAATGAGCTTATGGATAATTTAATTTGATTAAAATCAATTTTTATCTTTATATATAACAAATAATATTTGTGTATCGTGAGCGCGATGATCCGTGAATTGAAAACGTTTCTGATGGTGGCGAAGGAAGGGACCTTTGCGGCGGCTGGCAATAAAATTGGTCTGACGCAGGCGGCCGTCAGCGCTCAGATGCAGAGGCTGGAGGCCGACTTAAACTTCCCGTTGTTTGACCGGTCGGGGAGAAACGCACGTCTGAACCAGAAAGGGCTACAACTGATCTCTCAGGCGCAGGAACTCCTCTCATTGTATGACGGGCTGGGTGAGCGACTGAATTTGGCTATCCCCGGTAAGACCATCACGATAGGCGCAATTGCCTCGATACAGCGTACGCTGCTGCCGGATGCGCTGACGGCGTTTTGCAGACACAGCGCCGGCTGCCGTATCCGCGTTATACCGGGCCTGTCGATGGAACTGATTAACCTTGTGGACGCCGGTGAAATAGATATGGCCGCGGTGCTGAAACCCCCGTTTGCGCTGCCGACAGGGCTGCAGTGGAGTGCGCTGGCACATGAACCTTTCCACCTCATCGTGCCGAAAAATGTGGCAGGTAACGATATTGCCTCGCTGCTGAGCGACCAGCCTTTTATCCGCTACGATCGTTCGTCCTTCGGTGGACGCCAGGTTGATCGCTTTCTTCGCGAAATGAACCTCTCGGTCAACGAAATCTGCGAGGTGGACGAGCTGGAAGCCATCCTCAAGCTCGTCAGTAATGGCATGGGGGTTGCTCTGCTGCCCCGGACAGCCAACTGGCGGCGCTGGCCGGCCTCCGTCAGGGCCATCGGTCTGAATGAGAAGGTTTTTTACCGGGACGTCGGGCTTATTCACCGCCCGCTTGAAAACCTTGACGATAACGTCAGGCGGATCTCCGAGCAGATTATCCTGCAGGCGGGGCGGTAAACTCGACCGGCAACAGCGTGAGACTCAGCCCTGCGGCTCTCCGGGCGTTTGCTGCGGCGCGTCCGGCACGTTCAGCGGATCGCCGGTAGTGTAAAAGTGGCCGCCCGCGATATAGTGCAGACTTCGCCAGTCCGCCGCTCCCCGCTCAAATTGCCAGTGTCCGTCCTTAAAAGCGCGACTGTCAGCCCAGGCCGCTTTTATTTCTCCGATGAATAAATCATAGGCCTGCTGGTTATGTGCTTCAGGGATGAGTTCGCAATACAGCCACGCGGCACATCCTGAAACCAGTGGCACATCCGCGCCGGGCAGTTCAAACAGCGACACCCCGGACTGAGCGAGTTTATCCGCTTCGCAGGACAGTGAATGTGAACCGAGGTAGTGCACGAGTGAGGCCTGGCCTGCCACCGGGACCTGAATAACAAAGGAACGGCTTTTTTCAATCAACCCGCGGGTGAATGCGGTCTTGTCCAGCACGACGGTCAGCCGCGCCGGTTCGTAATCCAGGGCGCAGACCCATGACGCCGCCATGACGTTGTCCGCTCCGTTATAGCGCGCAGAGACCAGCGTTGTCGGCCCATGATTTATCAGCCTGTAGGCCTTTGCTGGCTCTACGGGTACAATGTAGTCAAGCATTTCGGGCTCCGTTAAGACGTTACAGGTTTTCAAGGTAGGCAGCGAGGCTGCGGTGGCCTGACGCGATCAGCTCCAGAACGCTCGCCTCCATCGCCTGCACCTCGTTGCGGGACCGGGCTTCAAAACTTGCCTGCCAGGCAATGACCGTTTCGTCGCTATCGCTCAGAGGAATGAGGCTGACCGTTGCCACATAGCCATCTACGGCCAGCGGGGCTTCAATAAAGCGATATGAGAAGGCATGCTTATCTTCATCCAGCGTGAGCAGCTGTTCGCGCAGGACATCGCCGTTTTCAAGTACCAGTCGGCGCCTGCAGCCCGGACGACCGTCGGGCTGATTGTCTTCGATTTCGCTGCTGCGGATGGCCGGGTGCCAGTCGCTGATACGGCCAAACTGGCTGAGTGTTTGCCAGACGCGGCCAGCATCGGTTTTAACCACGGCATTAAAGTTAACTACTGACATAACGGTTCCTTCTTATCATTCATCTTATGAAAATCATTTTTTAAGGCTTATTTCACCCGCAGAAACAATGCTGATGCCCTGCCGGGGAGTGATAACTGCCCTGAGCAAGTGGCTGGCTATGTCTTCAGCCGGGCTGAGCTGCCAGCTACCTGGCAGAAGCGGCGAGAAAAGCGTGAGCGCGAGCTTCAGCGCCGTTTCTCCCGGGCGGGCTTCAGTCCGGGCACCGGCAATAACCCCGGGACGGACGATCGTCAGTGAGGTGAACTGCTCGCGTATCAGCGCTTCTTCAAGCTCCCCCTTCACCCGGTTATAAAAAAAACGGGAGGCCGTATTCGCGCCGGTCGCCGACGTCAGCGCGAACGCTGAGGCACCGCCATCACGCGCCAGCCGGGCAAACGTCAGCGGATAGTCGTAATCAACCCGCCGGAATGCCTCGCGGCTGCCGGCCTTGCCGATGGTGGTTCCGAGCGCGCAGATAACCGCGTCAACGCGCCATTCCGGGGCGTCAGCGTCTGGTGCATCGAAGTCGATCAGGGGATTTATGAGCCGTGTTCGCCCGGCCAGGCCACACCCGAGTGGTTTTCGCGTGGGCGCAATCACGGTACCGATATGCGGGCTGGCCATAGCCTGATGCAGGGCATGACTGCCCACGAGGCCGGTTGCACCGAGCAGCAGCAGCCGCATTTCCGAACCTGAAACCGGCGACTTTTCCATTTCAGCGTCCTGCCATTTGCTGTATCGCTTCCCGGACCGGTACTTCACCGTCGGTCAGCTCAATGATGACGCGGCTGATGCGGGGCTGCCCGATAATTTCAGCCAGCGTGGCCGCCACGTTATCCCGGGTAACCTCACCGTAAGGAATGGCCAGCCCCGTACGGACAAATCCCGATCCTTTGTCGTCCCGCAACAGGCCGGGCCGCAGAATGACCCAGTCCAGAGCACTTTCGGCCAGCACTACCTCGGCCTGCTTTTTAACCCGCATGTAGTTTTCAAAAGATGCAGAGGTGGTTTCACTCCTCGAGGCCTCTGGAAATGCCGAAACCAGCAGGAAGCGCAAAATTCCGGCCAGCGCTGCCGCCTCTGCTGCGGTCTTCAGACCTTCGCCGTCGACGGCATTTGTCATTTCCGGACCGCCTTTGCCTCCGGCACCGGCCGAGAAGACCACCACATCACAGCCTTTCATGGCCGTCGCAAGGGCTTCGGCACCAAGCTCCGTCAGGCTCCCACTGACGGGCTTCGCTCCTTGCAGGTGGATCAACTGTGCCTGTTCCGGCAGACGGTGAAGCGCATGAACAGCGTGTCCTTTGTCAGCAAGAATTTTAGACAGGCGTAGGCCCACCTTGCCTGCACCTCCGATAATGAAAACTGTACTCATGGATAACTCCTTTGCGTTACCTGTTTTCTGCAGAAAATCGCCGGCAGTCAGCTCTTAAACTGGTGATAGACTTTCGCAATGACCTGCCAGCGGCCGTCGATTAGGATAAGGGTCAGGTAGTCGTTGTAGTCGGCACCGATAGCATCCTTTTCCATGTCCACGCGCACCACCGCCGTGGTCGGGGTGATAGCCAGCACATCCAGATGCGTTACGATCTCTGGCGCACTGCCGTTTTCACGAACGAATTTATAGAGGTTGTCGACAGATCCTCCCAGCAGTTCACCGTCCGTAAATCCGTACATGACGGCATCCTTATGAAACGCTTCGGCCACCGTTTCTGCACAGCCTTTTCTCAGACCATCAACGTAACGACGCGCGGTGTCGAGTACGGCCTCATAGGCAGAGGTGGGGACGGTTTTGATATTTTTGCTCATGTTTTTTCCTCGGTTGGTTCCGCCGTGTCTGGCGGACAGCCAGACGCGGCGGATGTGGGGCTATGGCGGATGTCAGGAAGCTACGTGGGTATGGTAAATTTTGCTCACCACGGTCCAGCGTCCGTTGACCTTCAGCAGGTTGAAAAAGTCCGTGAAACTGAAGCCTGAAATATCGTCGGTATCGATACGCGCGCTTGCCGCGGTGCCCACGATGTCGACGTATACGATGGCGGCCTTCGCCTCCGGTGAAGGCCGGAACGCGGTATCGATGGTGTCGAAGAGGCCCTGGATCGGACCGCCCGTGAGATTTGCATCAGCGTCAACACCAAAAATCGTGGCCTGGTCGCTGAAAGCGGGCTTCATTACCTCACTCTTTGCCTGCTTTCCGCCTTCGTTATATTTGCTGAGGACTTCCACGATGGCGTTATATTCCTGCACATAAGTTAAGTCGGTCATATCATCTGTCTCCGATTGTGTTGTTACGGGTATCCGCACGGATGCCCGCTATGCGGTTGAAAATCTTTTTTATGACAAACAGTAGCATCAGACCCGCCACAGCAACTGCCATGCCGGTTAACACATCCGCTCGCTGTAAAATATCCCCGGCGCTGAACCCGCCGCGCAGAAGCACCTGGACGTCAGAAATAACACTCCCGGCAGCGGCATACACATACGTGCCGGGGATCAGGCCAAACACCGTTGCTGCGGCGTACTTTCGTAGCGATACACCGCTGACCCCAAGCACGTAATTTAGCGGCGTGAACGGCAGGACCGAGCTCAGGCGTAGCAACAGGATCAGCAGGAGGGCATTGTTATGCGACAGTGAAAGCAGGGTTTTCAGATAGCGGTTCCGGCCTGCAGCGCGCGATGCGACCGGAAATAACTGACTTTTACTGAGACAAAACGCGACCAGAGCGGAGGTGGTGCCCGCCAGCAGAGCCAGCACGGTTCCTCCCATAGCGCCGAACAACCACCCGGACAGCGCGGTCAGCAGAGAAGCCGGGAAAAACATCAGCGTCGCCGTGACAAAAATAACGAAATACAACACAACCCCTGCCTCTCCGGAGGACTGCAGATAATGGCTGAAGGAGAACGCGAGTTCTGACATAGGGGGCTCATATAATTATGTAGTGGTCACTAAGTAATGTTATTATTGTATAGTGATCGCTATGTAATATGTCAAGAGAATGATTGTATGCCCGACATGAAGACGAAAAACGTAGGTGCCACTGGCGAGAAGCCAAAAGGCCGGCCGCGTAGCTTTGATCGTGACTGGGCCCTGCTCAGGGCGCTGGACATTTTCTGGCGTAAAGGGTTTGAGCCAGCATCGGTAGCCGAGCTTTGCGCTGCGATGGAAATCAATCCGCCCAGCCTTTATTCCGCCTTCGGTAACAAGGCAAAACTTTTCCTGGAGGCCGTGAGCTATTACGAAAGGGTCTACTGGAAGGCAACCTGGGAGCAGCTTGAAGAAGAGCCCGATATCACGCGGGCGATTGATAAGTTCTTCAGCGAAGCGGCTGATATTCTGCTTTCGCCTTCCGCACCTTGTGGCTGCATGGTGGTCCTTGCGGCCATCAACGTCTCTCAGGAGTCTGCTGATGTTGTGGAGGCGGTAAGCTTACTCAGGCAGGAAGGAAAAGACCTGTTTGAAAAGCGACTGCGCAGGGCTGTACATGAAGAGCAGTTACCGGCAGATACCGGCACTGCCGCGCTGGCCACCGTGCTGAATACGCTTCTGGAGGGGATGTCGATCGAGGCGAAAGATGGCGCCACACTGGAAAGCCTCAGAGCAACCGGCCAGTATGCGTCGCGTCTGCTGCCTTGCAGAAAACAGTGACCGCACAAAATGCGAACTGCAACACTAGACGACCGGTCAGTTTTATGGCTAAGCTATACGGACTATGAAAAAACAAACGGCTAACGTGCGTCAGCACATCATTGATGTTGCCCGAACGCTTATCACCCATAAAGGTTATAGCGCCGTCGGCCTTGCTGAGATTGTCAAAGCCGCTGGCATTCCTAAAGGATCCTTCTATTACTACTTCCAGTCCAAGGAAGAGTTTGCTGAAGCCTTGCTGGAACATTACTTCACTCATTATCTCGTTCAGGTTGAAGAGCAGTTGTGCGGCAGCCAACCCGCCAGAGAGCGGCTGCTGCGCTACTTTTCGTTCTGGAAGGCCACACAGGGAGCGGATCTGCCGGAAAGCAAGTGCCTTGTCGTCAAACTCGGGGCAGAAGTCTGCGACCAGTACGACAGAATGCGAAGCGTCCTGGCAAACGGAACCCGTGAGATTATCCTTAGGATCACGGCGTGCATACAACAGGGGCAGGAGGATGGCTCCCTGCCATCGGGTGTGGATGCAGAGGCTCTTGCAGAAGAGCTTTACCAGCTGTGGCTGGGCGCATCCCTGATGGCAAAAATTCATACGCCTGAACAGGCGTTCGACAAAGCAATGAGTGCAACAAAGCGGCTGCTCGCGTAGCCGCATTTTTTTCTGCCAATTTACTAGACGACCGGTCAACTATTTAGGAGTAATCATGACTGACAACAGTAACCGTACCGATCTCTTTTCCCCTGTGACAATGGGGAAACTTCAGCTGGCTAATCGTATCGTTATGGCGCCTGTCACCCGTAGCCGCTATGGTGAAGATGGTGTACCAAATGAGTTACATGCAACTTACTACGCTCAGCGCGCCAGCGCCGGCCTGATTATTTCAGAAGCGACGAATATCTCAGCTCAGGGCCGCGGGTATGCGGCAACGCCGGGTATCTGGAGTGACGAGCAGGTCGCAGGCTGGAAAAAGGTCACCGATGCCGTTCACGCAGAAGGCGGAAAAATCGTCTGTCAGCTCTGGCATGTAGGCCGTTTTTCAAGCGTTGAACTGCAGCCTAACGGCGAGCGTCCTGTCGCCCCCTCCGCTATCAAGGCCGAAGGCCAGACTTATACCGTCAATGGCTTCGTACCGGTATCGACGCCGCGCGCGCTCGAAACCGACGAAATCCCGGGCATTATTGAGCAGTATAAACGTGCTGCTGAAAATGCCCTGCGCGCAGGTTTTGACGGCGTGGAAGTGCACTCTGCAAACAGCTATCTGCTCGATCAGTTCTTGCGCGACTCAATCAATCAGCGGACCGACGCCTACGGCGGATCTATTGAAAACCGCGCGCGCCTGACGCTGGAAGTCACTGAAGCGATCGTCAACATTTGGGGTAACGAGCGGGTTGGTATCCGCCTTTCACCGGTCACGCCTGATGCGGGTAACACGCCGCCGGACAGCAACGTGATGGCAATGTACGGGTACCTGATTCAGCAACTTAACCGTTTTAACCTCGCGTATCTGCACTTTGTTGAGGGGGCGACGGCGACCTCACGTGAGGTACCTGCCGATGTGGATATGGATGCGCTGAGCGCCCAGTTCGACGGCCCGTTCATCGGTAACAACAACTACGACCTTGAGATGGCCATCAGTCGCCGTGATGCCGGGATAATCGACGCCGTCGCCTTCGGCCGCTTGTTTATTTCCAACCCGGATCTGGTTAAACGTCTGCGTTATGGTGCCGAGCTGACCATCGCGCCGAAAGAAGCCTACTACGGCGGCGGCGCGAAAGGTTACACCGACTGGCCGGAAGGGAATTACTGATAAATAAAACCGGCGGGATCTTCCCGCCGCCTGTACCTCATAAAGAAGGATAAGAATATGAATCACCTGCAGAATAAAACCGCTGTTATTACTGGCGCGTCGTCGGGCATTGGCGCCGCAACCGCGCTGGAACTTGCACGTCATGGCGTGAATATCGTAGCCGCAGCACTGGATCAGACTGGCCTTGATAGGCTGGTAAAGGATATTGAGTCAGCCGGCGGCCATGCTACCGGTCTGGTGACGGATGTGACTCGTCTTGAAGACACACAGGCGCTGGTAAAGCATGCTACTGACACCTTCGGTACTGTAGATATCCTGATTAACAACGCAGGACTGATGCTGTTTTCAGCCTGGAGTGACATCGCGTGGGACGACTGGAACAAGATGGTCGACGTAAACATCAAGGGGTATCTGAATGCCATTGCGTCCGTACTTCCGGTTATGCTTAGCAAAAGTGACGGACAGATCTTGAACATGGCCTCTGTCGCTGGGCACCAGGTTGACGCCGGCGCGGGTGTGTACAGTGCGACCAAATTCTTTGTACACGCCATGACGGAATCTATGCGTAAGGATCTGGGTGTGAATAAGGGCATCAGGGTCAATACCATCAGCCCGGGCGTTATTAACACGGGATGGGCTGACAAGGTGAGCGATCCGGAAGGACGTAAGGTGGCGCAGGAGCTGACAAAAATTGCTATCAGCCCGCAGGATGTGGCAAATGCGGTGGTCTACGCTCTCAACCAGCCTAAGAACGTGACGGTCAACGATCTTATCGTATCCCCTACGAAGCAGAACTGGTAAATCAACAGTGGCAGCAGGCTGGCTGCCACTTCATCTCAGAAATAAACGACTTCAGCCTATCGTCGTCAGACAGTCGCTGTCTGCAAGGCTTTAATTCCAGCCAGATAAACATCATTTTCCAGCACCCTACGCATCTCGCTGCACAAATCAGGTTTGCAGTCAAAAGAGGCGGACCAGACAACATGCGTGTTCCCCGGATTACGGGTTGGTAATAGCTGTATGGTAGAAAGATAATTTTCAACAGGCAGAGGTGCTGTTTCAAAGGAATAGGTCAAAACATATGATTTGCTGTCTTTACGGATTAATTTTTCCGTTCCCGATGCACCGTTTCCAAGAGTTACGTTGCGAACAGCTCCTACAATATCTTCCGTATAGCCCTCTTCAAACTCACTGCTGACTACGGCAGGATGCCACGCTGACAGAGCGTGAAATTTTTCAATAATGTCCCAGACTTCTTCTACATCACGCTGTATTACCAGCGATGCGACAGTACTTTCCATGGTTCTCTCTTCAGATGGATTACGACCACAATACGTTTTGTATCGACCACTAAATAAGGTATTTATATTTTTAGCGGCCGATACATAATAAGTCAACTGGATTGTCTCTCAGCCAGATACTTGAGTGCTCACAAAAACAAATTCACTTATAATTTAATGATATAGACCTGATTATCTCCTGCAACACTACGTCTGCTTCACGCCCTGAGACATTCGACAAGCTTTTTATGACCTAAGCCTGGTTGAAACATCAACGGCTAAAATTTTCATAATCCAATAAAGACTTCTTTGCTGCCTTTCTGAGCTGCCCATAGCACCCTGTGTGGATTCAATCCATGCAGGAGTGCAGTCCATGAAAATCAGCATGTTGCTGACGCTATTTCCTCTGCTGATGCCGGCGTCGGTGCTTGCCGGCACGGTACTCTATACCGATTCCCACCATCCCCCGACTAACGTCGATGCCTCGGTCTCCGTTATTTATCTTGACGGTCCTGAACAGCTGCAGGCGCAGACGTTTGGTGAGCTGTCGTCGAACCCGGATGAAGCCGAACGCCAGGCTAAGGCCGTACTGCAGTCACCGCAATGGCAGGCCCATGAGCAGGAACTGGCCACGGTTTACCGCGCGGTGGTGCGCGCCTGGGAATTGGGCGTTACAAAAGTGCCGGCCGTCGTGTTTGACGATA
Source organism: Serratia sp. TSA_7 (assembly GCF_052692135.1). Lineage (NCBI taxonomy): Bacteria > Pseudomonadati > Pseudomonadota > Gammaproteobacteria > Enterobacterales > Yersiniaceae > Serratia > Serratia sp. TSA_7. The sequence goes on along the minus strand of NZ_JBQZFU010000002.1, from coordinate 373,017 downwards.
AGGATGTGGTGTATGGCACGGCTGACGTAGCCCAGGCCGTGGCACTGCGCGCCCAGTCACCGGGGGGGCAGTGATATGCAACGAACCCCTTTGATGCCCCCGGAGCAACCTCGCCTTACCCTTAAATCCCTCAGTGTGGCCATGATGTTGTCCGCGGCCAGCGTGCCGGCAGCGAACGCTGCGCTCAACAGCGCGCAGATTGTCGCGAGTGCTGTATCACAGGCCTGTATCAGCTGGCGCGTCAGCGGCATTTGTTATTGGCTGCTGTGCACGCCGTTTGGCTGCAAGGTGCGGACCTCCGTCAAAGTCACCCACTTTATCCCGGAAGCCGTAGTGTCGGCGTACAACACCCAGGGAGGTAATCCCTGGCGTGAAATGTCGATGTTGAGCCAGGCTGCCGGCGGGCTGGAAAGCAGTATCACCAGCGCGCTGAGTGGCGTGTCTGCCGGCGGTGGTAACAACGAGCTGAAAACCCCCGGGGAACGTAAAACCAACCTCCACTTCAAATATGCCGATGCCATTGGTCATCCGGCAACGTCCCTGATTGGCGGCAGCATTGCCGGCTATTCGTGCCGCAGCGCGGCGACCCCTTTTGTACCGTATTTCCTCAGCACGCTGGACAGCCTGGCGTGGCGTACCGGTATTCCCGAATCCCTCTACCCGGAGGCATTGGTGCCGGGGATGCGTGAGGTTGGCAGTCAGGCGGCCGCGAATATGTGGGGCAACGTCTATCCCCGATCGGGGTTTGTGACCCAGGTTGATGACGACAAGGCCGGTGCCCTGGTAGCGCAGCGGGTGGCGGACATCATCACCCGTTCTGGCCAGCCCCACGTCTATCAACCTCTGATGGGCCAGCGCTCTGAGGGGTACTGGCCTCCGGGCGCTGTGACGGAGAACTCCGGTACCAGCAACCACAAGTGGCAGCGCCTTTCTCCGCAACTGAGCCAATCCTGCGCAGTATTCCCGGACGGTGACCATCCGCCGGCAGCGGATGCGAACGCTGCCTTTGCCCTGTGGCAACCCTACAGCTGCTGCCAGCGCCGCGGGCAGCGTTTCCTCTCCAGCACGGACTTTTGAGGCATGAACGATGAATAACACGATGAATAAACGCACTTTCCGAGGCCGGCGCAGCCTGCTGTCTCTGCTGGTTGTCAGCAGTCTGATACTGGTCGGCGTGAACGCGCACGCTGACGACAATGATGATAACGCTACCTTGTTTGGCATTTCGTTGCCCCAGGTGAATGACAGCAATATCGGTTACGGGAAGAGCGCCAGCGGTGCGGTCTCGGATAAGCTGTTTTATTCCCTGGGCGGTGGCTCGGTGATCTCACAGCCGGCGACACGCGGCAACATGCAACGCCTGGGCATGAACCTGGGCTGGAGCTCGGATTTGATGTGCGGCAACTTCGATCTGAAAACGACGATCGGTAATCAGCTTAATGGTGTCACCGACGGCTTCAAGAACCTGATGGGCAGCGTTATCCAGGGCGCCACCGGCGCGGTGGCCAGCCTGCCGGCGATGGCTATCCAGCGTGCCAACCCGGGGCTGTATGAAATGCTGACCAACGGGGTGTTGCAGAGCGGTGTCGCGTTCGACAAAGCGCAGCTGAACTGTCAGAACCTCTCGAAGCGCATGATGGACATGGCGGATACCGGCGGCTGGAGCCAGGCGGCAGCGATGGAGGAAGCCAAGAGTCTGGTCAATAACGGGGACGCGGATGCGGTGCGTTCAATGAACGCGACGGAGACGGAGAAGGTGACAGGGCAATCGGGGCAGACCTGGATCGGCGGTCAGAAGCGAGGTGGCTCCGGTCAGCCGGCCATCAAACCGACGCACGACCTGACAGCCGCCGGCTACAACATGATGAATGCGCTGCCCGTCACCAGCACCTCCAACGTATCCGGCAGCAGTTGCACCGGTGGAGCTTGTGCCAAGTATGCCAGCAGCGAAGAAGCGGCAGCTGCCGTGGTGAAGGTGTTGGGCGATACCTCACTGCGTACCTGTAAGGATGCGTCTCAATGTACCAGTGGGGAAGGGAGCGAACAGCCCGGCAGTACCGTGGCCGGCACCGGTTTTGCGCCGATGCTGGAAGAGGCGACAAAAGCAAATAACGAGCAGTTGGCCAAACTGGTCAACGGGGCAGAGAAACCCACCACGGCCAACCTGGCCAAGCTCAAAACGGGCAGCCTGGCGGTGACCGCCGGGGTTATCAAGGCGCTGCAGCGTGACCCGGATAATGCTGCTCTGGTCGGCCGTCTGGCCAGTGAACTGGCGATGGCGGATACCATTGAAACGGCCTTCATTATGCGTCGCATGATCACTACCGGGATGTCCGAGCCCAATGCCTCTGCACAGAAAGTGGCGATGGAAGAGGGCGATCGTCGCATCGAGGCGCTGGATCGCGAGATCACTGCGCTGAAGAATGAAATGGAAATGAAGCGCGAGATTTCCCGCAACGCGGTGCTGACCATCATCGATCGCGAGAACAACCGCGCGGAAACCAACCCGCAGCGTCAGTCGGTTGACAGCCCGGACACCAAGTTTAACCAGTTGGCCGTACCGGAAAGCGACCAGTAACCGTGGGGGATGCATTAATGACTGGAACAGAGAAACAAGGCTTGTCGCCCAGCAGGGGCGGCTGGCTCGGTCACCGGGCAAAGCGTGCCCTGCAGATGCTGGGCATGCTTGTGATTGCGATGATAGTGGCGCTGGGCATGGCCCACTGGGGTGTCAATCACCCAGGAGAGAGTGCCGCGCTGCGTAACTGGGTGCACAGCACCCGTTATGGCTGGCTGAGCTGGCGTCTGGCGCTATACGCTGTGCTGACCTGGGGATTCTGGAAAATCTGGCACGCACCGGGCTGCAAGCCAGAATTCCGGCAACCGCTCAAACGTATGGCCATTGCGTGCGCTGTATTTGCCCTGGCGTGTGAATACAGCCTCTTTGGCGGAGGGCTGACCTTATGATGACCAACAGCTATCTGGAGTATTTCCTGACGCTGCTCGGCTGGCTGATTAACAACGGCCTGTGGGAGCTGCTGGTCAGCACGGGGCTGTTTGTGCTGCCGCTGCTGTTTAAGGTGGCGGCCATCTGGCTGAAGGTGCGTGAGGAAGGTGAGGATGAGGGCAACAAAGGGATGCTGTCCCTGCCGCGCGTCGAGAACCTGCTCTACGGCGCGTTTTTTGTGATGCTTGCCTGCTGCCTGCCGCTGATGAATGTCAGCCTGGATACCATCAAATATGACAGCAGTCGGGCAGCAACCTGCGGTACCTGGACACCCAAAAAACCGGATGAAACCGGGTACGCCAACATCATGTCGAGCATGAACGGCCAGACGGCGAAGGTGCCGGTGTGGTGGTTGGTGGTGCATAAGCTGTCGAAGGGGATCACGTCGGCCGCAGTGGCCACCATTCCGTGTCGGCCAGATCTGCGGCAGGTCCGCTTTGAGGTCCAGCACAGTCGGGTCAACAACCCGGCGCTGGCGAAGGAGTTGCAGGACTTCACCAATGACTGCTACGCGTTGGCGTTGTATACCTGGCAGAACCGCGACCAGGGACAAACGACCGACAAGGCTACGCTGCGTGATGTCGAGTGGCTGGGGTCGAAAACCTTCCTGAACGGCGGCTACTACAACAACCTGCAGTCGAAAACGCCGCGCGCCAGCTTCCCGTGGAATGAGGCGAGGGATAGCGGCCGGCCAAACACCGGACGGGGTGGGTACCCAACCTGCAGCGAGTGGTGGTCAGCCGGAGAGACAGGCCTGGAGGCCAGGGTAGTGAAGCAGGTCGATCCGGGCGTGATGCTGCGGATGTCCGCCGCGCTGAAGATGATGGGGCAGCCGGATGCGGACTATAAAGAGGCGGTGGTGCGCCGCCTGGTCAGCCCGGATAACCTGACCGTCTCCCAGGGCGGACGGGCGTATGCCGGCTATGGTGGTAACGCTGACTTTACCCTGGACAACTCGGTTAACCGTATTGCCTCGATGGGCGGGACCGCACTGGGGAGCCTGGCGGCCTATCCGGCTTTTGATGCGATGCGTCAGGCATTGCCGATGGTGCAGGCGGTACTGTTGATGGCGGTGTACATCATGGTACCGCTTATCCTGGCATTCGCAGCCTATGAGTATAAGACGGTGATCACCGTGACGTTCGTGGTGTTCGCGCTGAACTTTTTGACCTTCTGGTGGGAGCTGGCGCGCTGGCTGGACAGCTGGCTGCTGGAAGCACTATACGGCTCGGATACACACAGTCGTTGGAATGTAGCCGGGTTCCAAAACAGCACGGATGACCTGATTATGAACCTAGTAATGGGGTGCATGTTTATCGTGTTACCGGCGGTATGGTTAGGGGCACTTTCTTGGGCGGGGATTAGTATGGGGCATGCGCTTGGCCAGGCTATCAGCACAGGAACTCAAGATTCAAAAGCTGCAGGTAGTCAGTTGGGAAGTGCAGCGGGAAGTGCTATTACACAGCAAGCCAGTAAATGAAAAAATAAGGCTGGATTGTATATCCGGCTTAATCATTCTGGTGCCAAGTCTGCCTATCATATGTGTTTTTATAAGGTTCATTTTCCCATGAAAAACGTTCGTAACTGTTTTTCTTTAGTCTTGTCTGACTTGTTGCACCAGTTGTTTGTCGTAAAGCATTCTGAATGATTGAAGCTACTGCCCAAAGAGCAATTATACAACCCAAGCTGGCTAAACTGACAATGGCATATGTCGATAACAGAGCGACAAGCACTACACCCAAAAATACAATAGGAATGTGTCCTATCCAAGAGGGAAGGTTTCTCTCCTGAACCTTCCCTACGCATACATTGTCCCAATGTTTTATTGCAGATGACAGGCGTTTCCAAGCCTTGGCGACATTTCTCCCGCGTTGGTAGGCTCGTTCATGTTCATGTTCATGTTCATGATTTGATTGTTCCATTACCCCCCCTAAATGCCAAAGGAATATGTTTATTTCGCCCACTATAGTCGAAATAACAACCAATTGCTATTTGTCGGCTACCACTGACAACAGTTGTCCAGGTTGGTTTTTCTGTGTCTGATGACTACCTCAGGCTTAGTAAAGTATTCTGTTCCCCGAGAGATGATTTGGTTTCTAAATCATCTCTCGGAAGATACTGTTTTCATCCTTGTGCGCATATGGACATGTTCAGAAATGCCATACCACGCCGGCATTCATACCGTTATCCTGATAATTCTGAGATAACAAACCGGTGTAGTTGAGGGATACGGCAACCGATTTTGTGACGTTGATTTCTGCCCCCGCCTTCATCACCATGCCGTCGCGTGAGGCTGCGACCGTGGCGGTATTGAAGGTGGCGTCAGTGCCGGCAAAGCGCAAGCCGACTTCGCGCTCAGTCGCGTTGTACTGATGCTGCCAACCCAGTTCACTACGCAGGGTAACGGCGCTGTCTTTACCGATACTCCAACGTTTGTCCGCACGCATACCCAGGGTGGATAATGTTGCGCTGGTGCTCTGGCTGTCCGCTTTCAATGCGGCGGCACCGCCATTTTCCGTCATATCATCACTACGGTAATTCACCCACGCCAGGTTGGCGAACGGCTCCAGATTGAACCAGGTATTGTCCAGACGGTAACCCGCTTCTGCGAAGATCTGGCCTGTTCCCGCGTTATAGCGTGCCTTGGCGTTATCGGACTGGCCGTAATACCCGATACCCCGGGAGGTTTCAATCCGGTGCCAGGTATAGGCGGTACCCGCACGCAGATTCAGGTTGTCATAGGTTTTGCCGGCATAGACAGCCAAATGATAGTTATCACTGTCGGCAGATGCGCCGTCTCCGTGCAATGAGGTGCGGGTATAACCGGTGGCTAAGCCCAGACGCCAACGATCGGCCAGTTCATTATCCGCACCGAGCAATACCCCAAAGGTGGAGTCGTGGAAACCCGTGGCATTATCATTGCCGCTGGCGTGTTCCCAGTTGCCCAGCAAACTGACCCATGCGCCGTCCTCGTCTTGTTTGATGTCGCTGTTGTCCGCTGCTCCCTGAGTCTGGCGCAAACGGCCGTTGAGCGTATCCCGAACATAACGGCTGTTATTCACCAGCGCGGAAGCAGTATCCGCATGTATCTGCCCGGATAATTGACGATAGGCTTGTCGCGCCAGTTCAGCAGAAGGGGCTATCAACAAGCTTTGATACACGGGGTGATCAGCCGGTAAGCGTTCAATTGCCGTCGCGAGGTTACGTTGATTGGCCGTGACGGCGACATCCGCAAAACGGATGGCGTTACGTTGTAATCCTAATGAGAGGCTAGTGGGTTGATAGGCCAGATCGGGGGTTAAAAACAGCCCGGCGTCGGCAGAGCCAAATTGCCCCGTAATACCTTGCGCGGCAGTAAGCAGGGTATAACGCTGTGCCAGGATATTGCCGGCGGAGGATGTCGAAGCCAGCAGGTTTTGCCCCGCTTGCGGTACTACAGTAATCTCGCCGCCGTTCAGTGTCGCCTGGCCATTGACCTGCAGCAAATCGCTGCGACCAGCCTCAATTTCAGCCAGATAACGGGAGCCATTTCCCAGCGTCAGATCGTTATCAACCGTCAAGGTACCGATAGAATTACCGGGTGCCACCGAGCCCCCTTTATTGGCCGTCAGCGTGCCGATATGCCCACTGCCGCCTACCAGCCCGCCGTCGCGCACCACAGTAGCACCGGCGGCTTTACCGTTGGCGATAAAGAGCCCGTCAGCCGCGACATCGCTGGCTAATGTGCCGGTGTTGGCCAGTTGCAACGCAGCGCCTTTGGCAATCCGCGTCTGGCCGGCGTAGTCATTATTCCCGCTGAGCGTTTGGCTACCGCCCGCTATTGTCAGGCCGCCTTTATAGTGCGTTCCGTCAGGATTACTGAGGTCAGTGTCTGTGATACGGCCCGAGAAATTATCCTTCGCCTGGCTTAACACCAGCGTTCTGTCCCCCAGCGTGACTACGCCATTGCCGCTTAAGCTACGGAGAGTGGCGTTGTTCATGCTGTCTGGAACGCCCCACAGCGGATTGAAATTACCGTGTTCGGTGATGTCAAACCAACCGTTATTTTCCAGCGATGCGGAGTGGGCGAGACTGCCGGGGCCGGCAAGGTATAACACTGCGCCCTTATTCACCCGGGTCACGCCGGTATAGGTGTTCATGCCGGTCATGTTGACCACCACATCCGGCATGAGCGTTAAGTCGCCGGCACCGGAGATGGCGCCCGCCAACCCCAGATAACCTTTTCCTCCATTAGGATCACCCGAGGGATCGCCGGCAGGGGCACTCATCAGATTTCCCATTTGCCTGGTCACGCGGTTAAGGTGCAATCCGCTGCCGTTGGCATCCGTAGAAAAATTATCGGCATTGACGACGAAAGGGGTAAACGCCGTGAGCTGATTTTGCAAATCATACATCACTGAATATTGAGTGAAAAAACCTATACCCATCGTGATGTTCCAGGTTTTTGTGTCACTGCTGTCGCGATCGATAATCAGGCGATCATCACCGCCTCCCTGCAGAGTGATCCCGTTGCCGACTTTCTGTCCATTGGCGTCGACAGGCTGAAGCGTCAGGGCGGTCACTGACGTGTTGTTTTCCCCATCCTTGTCAAATTTCACTCCATGTTGTTCGAGGATGTCGCCGAATTTTTTGCTGTCTATCGTTGCGTGAGTAGCATTGCCGGTATCGAATAAAATTGCGCCGCTCAGCGCCTCTGCGGGAAGCTCAACGGTGCTCGACTGGCCATTGATATTGAGCGTGAAGGCGTATTTGAAGCGGCCTTCATGTTGCGATGACGCCGGTGCGCCAGAGTTGGGGAAATGGGTGATATCTCCCTCTTCACGTTTAGGTGCCCAGGGAACCTGGGTATCAAACTGCGCCCGCAGGCTGGGCGTCAAATTGAGGATGGCACAAGGCGCGCAACCCGGTGAAAGCGTTGTTCCATTTTCATTGGCATTGTCATTACCGGCGACGATGAAACCGGTTTTCGTGATGGTGCTAAAGGGGCTGCCGCCGTTGGGATTGCCTTTTGCATCCGTAAAAAGAAAATCCCCTACGCCAAAGGTGCCGTAGAAGTGTTTTTCTTCGGTCGGATTTCCTGTGGTAATGTTTTTTTCCGCAGCTAAATCAATATAGTAAGTTTTGTCCCCTATGACCTTAAAAGGTTTTTGATTTGCTTGCTGGGGGTGGTCGAGCAACAGATGTTCAATCTGGCCAATGACGTAACCTTTATTGTTGCTGTCGGGAGTCGCTACCGCTATCGGGGTGGCATCATCGGTGTAATAGGTCAGGTCCGTTATTTGCTTGCGCTGTAACCAATATCCGCCCCAGCCATCGTTGCCATAGAGGTATTCGTATGCCTGATTCACATTAGGCAAGCGCGAGGTATCTTGTTGCCCGAGAACGGTGTTAAATTGATCTGAACCCGTATCAAAAATATATTTTTGCGCGGGGCCGCCGTTGACACCGACATTAATGGTTAGACGATTATCTAAATGCCCCAGATGAATGGTTACTGGGGCCGGAGCCCCTAAAGCAGAATGTGAGTAATATGAAAACAATAATGAACTGACGAATAAGCTTATTGGTTTTACTTTTGTTAACATAGTCATGTCCCAGATGGATAATTTTCCAGAATGAAAAAGTAAAATTGTTTTTTAAAATCTAGTTGTTAATTGTATTAAGTCAAGTTGATATGTGAATTAAATTTGTTTTTTTAGGATTATGCGCGACATGTGATTCTTGGGGTGCATATCACGCATAACTATTTGAATTTTATGTTTATTATTTGCAATAAACTAAAGTGTTTTTATCAAGTTAAGGTAGTCTTGATGTAATAAATGAAATTTCATAATCATGTCCAGGGTATTGGCTGATCATTCGCTGTGAAAATTCTTTCTTTGTGATTTTATGGCGATAAGTATCATGTAATAAAATAAGAAACTCGTCTGATTTTTCAGTGGTATCAATCGGAATACGTTTATAATTATGATCGGATTTTATTTGGCTTAACAACTTATTGAACCAGTCATTAAACGGTTTGTCGTCAAGTGCGGAAATAACCTGAGGTTCGTTGGTGTTGGTACAGCCCTGAACTATTGAAAAAGAAAGCGCAAGGAGCAAAGGGCTAATTAATTTAAATTTGCTTTTTTTCATTTTTAAATTCCTCCTGTGTCGATTATCTTACTGAAAGTTGACTACCCACACTCTTTATAACCAATGTGAGGGTGTTATTGTATGACTATTTCATCAAAAAAACATTGCGTTAATGTTCCTGGAGCATGAATACCTTGAGCCCATTTTAATACGTTGGGTTTTTCGTCTTGTTCTACCATTCCCCCCCAGACATCAATAAATTCTTTGTTCTTGAAGAAAAAAACGCCAGGCTCAGAGGTTTTTGTTGAGGCGAAAATAGCTAGCCATTCTTTGTCGGCTAAAACTTCGGATACATCAATTTGTTTTGAGCTGACTTTTTCAGTCAGTACCTTTTGTACCAGACCTTGGTAAAGACTCTTGTTCTCCGCATTAATTTTTAGCTTTAAACTCGCACAGTCGACAGTGGCTGACGCTATGTTTACTACAAAAAATAATGGGAGGGAAAAAAATAATGACAATTTTTTCATAATGATATCACTGGGTTAGGGTTTAATGGAAGTGAGTATAGAACATAATGTCCCATCAAGTGCAAAAAAAAATAACCATTTGAATACAAATGCTATTTTGTGATTTTTTGACTATTCCCCTTATATGTTAAGGGTAATACCATGCTGCCTATCATCCGATGGAAACTAAACGGAAACAAAGATCGAATTTATTACCAAGTAGGTATGAGTACTGGGATGTATAACTAAGTTTGGGTAATTGACATGCGGGCATAAATTCAATATTTGAGAAAGGGAGAACTTTTCATATCTGAATGGTTTTACTGGCCATTTGGCTGGGAAATCAACGAAAGAGTTTTTGCATTTGTCGCTTTGGGTGAATGTTTTTTATTTAAAATCAATCGATTGTTTTTTTTCTTTATCAGTTTTTTCTGAAGTGTTTACGCAAGTGAGATTATTCGTAGAACATCTGCTACATTTCATGGACATAGACAAAATCCATCTATCCTCGCCTTTGTGGGGAGTGGGCGCGGATGAGTGCGGAGTTTAGATGCATCATTTTAAAATTTTCTGTTTGTTATTAGCAATAACTATACCCACAAGTGCTTTTTCAAGCAGTTTTTCCCTGGGAGTGCAGACAGAGTTGGAAAGTCAGGCATACAAAGCCAAACGTACACATTTTTATGCCATTCCCTATGTGGGCTATGACAATGATGTTTGGTATGTCGACGGTATTGAAACAGGGTTTTATCTACTGAAAGATGCCGAAAATGAACTGAAATTAAAAGCCTACTATTACTATGAAGATGCTTACCGTCCTGAAGATGGCCACGGTGAAGCGATGCAAAGGCTTAACAAACGGCGTGCAACTGTCATGTCGGGGATCAGTTACCAAAGGATCACTCCGTGGGGAGCGCTATTTACCCAGGTAGCGGCGGATACGTTAAATAATAGCAAGGGCGTTGTTGCAACGGCAGCCTACATTGGCGAGCTCAATGTCAATTCTGTGATGCTTTATGGAGAAATCGGTACTGATTGGTCGAATGCACAACAAACGCGTTATTACTATGGGATTTCCCAAGAAGAGGCCGATCGCAGTGGGCTTAATGAATATCGTCCACATCAAAGCCTAACGCCGTTTATCATGTTGGCAGCAGAGTACAAATTCACCCAGTTTTGGGAAGGTTATATTGAATCCCGTTATAACTTCTTATCGAAAACCGTGCGCCATAGCCCAATGGTTGATCGCGATGGAACGTATAACTTTGTCATTGGCCTTAACTATAATTTTTAACGGGGGAAGTCTCTATGTTTTGCCAACGAATAGGAGACTATGACAGTGTCAATCTTCTCTAACAAGATTGGTATCCTGCTCGCTGTGATGATTTTTGGCTTAACCTATGGTCTTAGTGCACCACTGATCGCGATTAGGTTGGTCAATGAAGGGTATAGTGAAATCTTTGTGGGCATCAATGCGGCGATGCATGCCATCGGCGTGTTCATTGTCGCCCCATTCTTACCGGTGTTGTGTCGGCGGTTTAATGCTAAATCATTGATAATATTTTCATTGTTTATCTCATGCCTCGTATTGTGTCTCTTTCCCCTCACGTCTTTTGCAACCTGGTTTGTGTTGCGCCTTATGCTGGGTGCCATGAGCGAAATTATGTTGGTTGTTACTGAAACCTGGTTGAACTTTATGGCTGAAGCGGCAAACCGTGCACGAATCATTGCCGCTTATACTGCCAGCTTGTCCACAGGTTTTGCTCTTGGCCCACTCATTTTAGTGTCCGTTGGCAGTAGCGGAAATACGGCATTTTATCTGGGGGCCGCCATCGCATTGTTGGCAGCAGTAGTAGTCACTCGCTCTGCTGTAAGGCCATTCCCTGCAGACGAACAACACCAATCCAAACCGACGCTGATGTACCTTAGTCTGGCACCCATTGCTATAGCGGCAACGGTTCTGAATGCGGGTCTGGAGTCTGCAGGTCTCAACTTACTTTCGGTGTATGCAATGAATTTGGGTTGGGACGAACAATCAGCAACGTCATTGATTTCTGTTTTATTGATTGGGGCAATATTGTTACAACTGCCTATTGGTTGGATAGCGGATAAATACAATCGTCAGTGGCTAATTATCATCATGGCGGGTTTATCGGCCTGTGGGGCATTGTTATGGCCAATATCGCTTAATTATCCCTGGATGGCATACACATTACTTTTTGTGTGGGGTGGTGTATTTGTAGGTATTTATACTGTGGTGGTCACTGTTGTGGGCGAACGCTTCAGTAACGGTGAATTGGTCGGGGTGTATGCTGTATTGTCGATTGCCTGGGGCGTTGGCGCATTGGTTGGCCCAATGATGGGTGGGGTAGCCATGGAATTGAACACTCACGGCCTACCATTGATGGCCGCGTTGCTTTGCGGTTTGTTTATGTTGTTTACCCTTAAGAATGCCAGGCGGGGCTGCTAAGCCGTCTTACAATTAAAAGATATGAGAAGAGGTTATAAGGCATGGTTCAGTTGGTAATGATTTTACTGGGGGTTGATTATTTGCGTAACCGCTGGCGTGGGTTGATGATTGCCGGTTGGTTAGGTGTGTTGGCTGGCTTAATCATCTTCATCGATGCGTTGGATAACGCGATTTATTTCCCCTTGCATCCCTTTGCTTTCCTGTTGTTGGTCGAAGGCCTGGCGACGTTGATGGTTGCGCATACCGGCATCGGCGGGCAACGTACCTTGCGTTACGTAAAAGGAGGGGCATTCTCACTGGCCGCGATATTGATCTTGAGCGGGCATCACCATGGTCATTTTATTTTATCGATGATTTTTGGCATTTTATTTTTGACCGACGGGTTATTGCAAATCGTCACGGCTGGGGTTGTACGCTATAAAAACTGGAAATTTGTGGTCGCCGGCGGTGTCATCGAAATCATGTTAGCTATTTTCTTCTTTCAACCCTATCCGACCCATTATGTCGGCACCGTACCTTATTGCTTAGGCCTGGGATTGATATTTGGTGGCTGGAATATGGTTATGCTGGCGATGCGCGTCAAAAAGCTGGAGGTCAACCCTGCTGTTTTGGGCAATACGGCTGCTGAGGAAGCCAGCGGGGCAGAAACGGCGCCGTTGGTCACTGAATGGGACGGCCCTCCGGCTGCCGATGAACCGGCACTGACCATACATGTCTGGACACCTGTAGGATCCTCGAAGAGTGCAGTAGTGCCTCATCCTGTCATTGATCGTTATATTGCTGCGGTGGATAAAAATGGGGTGATTTCCACCGGCCATGCTGCGCTGGAATCTCCGGAGGGCGTCTATATCAGCCTGTATCCGGCAGTCGATCTTGACCGGTCGCCCGATCAATTTACCCGCTTGCTGCGTGCAACGGCAGATAATAATGTTGAAGGGCAGTTTCAACCGGATTATGTGACTGAATCCGAAAAATGGTGCCCTTCAACCATGCAGGTGCGGATCAGGAACTATGATGCTGAACGTTTGAAGCGGTTCTGGGAGGTCTACCAGGCAGACAACACCTATAACCTTACGCATCGCAACTGCTCAAGCAGTGTGGCGCGTGGGCTGGAAGCGGCACTGGAAGGCGTGGTGGGTAAGATATGGGGGCAGCGTGGCCACTGGTGGGTGTTGAGTAAAATTCTCACGACGCCGGAGTTATGGGTGGCGGTACAAATACGTAAACGCGCAAAAACCATGGCCTGGACGCCAGGGCTGACGCTCGATTACGCACGTGCATTAAGCATGTTGGCGGATCCCCGGCCGGCCGGCTGGATAACCACCATACGTCGTGCCCTAAAGAAAATGTTTTCTTTGCGCAAGCAATGGCGCGATGAAAAAAAACAGGGCACGATAGCGTCAGGTGCTAACGGTGAACCCTCAAATGACAAAGGCAACTAGTTATATGGCCATGTTTTCTTGGTTGACCTCACCAACGGCAAGCAACGAGCAAGACTGGGTGTTGGAATACGCCCGGTTACCGCAGGTGGAATGGGGGGAGCAGGGTAAAATCGTACTGCGCAATATTCGCAATTTCAGATATCAACCTACCCGCGACGATTATATGCCAGATTGGTACGATGCAGATATCGATATTAGCCAGTTAAAAACGGTAGATGTGGTCTCCTCTTACTGGTCAGGTAAGACTATTGCGCATCTGTTTTTGAGCTTCGGTTTCGAAGACGGTCGCCATTTGGCTGTCTCGATAGAAACGCGGCGTAGCCGCGACCAGCGATATTCGACCTGGCGCGGCTTTTTTAAACATTACATGTTGACCTATGTGCTTGCCGATGAGCGGGACTTGATTGGCGTCAGAACCGATGTCCGCAAAGAGCGGGTTTACCTTTACCCCCTCCAGGTTTCGCCAGATACGGCCCAGGCTCTTTTTCTGGACTATTTACGCCGTATCGATCAACTGAGCCACCGACCCGAGTTTTATCACACGTTATTTAATAACTGCACGAGCAATATTTTGCATCATGCTACTGCGGTTTCTGCCGACATTCGCTATAGCTGGAAAGTCTTGGTCAGTGGCTATGCAGATAAATACATCTATGAGCTTGGCTTATTGAATAATAACCTTTCTTTTGAACAGTTAAAAAAACGATGCCTCATCAAAAGGCCGGACAATGCCGTGATCAATGAGGATTTTTCGCGTTTGATTCGAGAGGGTGTTAAGAGGGAAAGTTGAGTGGCTCACTTTCCCTGATTGTGAGACTGACGGCAGGATGATGGGGCATTCCTGCCGTTATTTTTTCTTTTTGGCCTCTCTGTCCATCATCTTTTGCTCATCCGCATCTTCAAGTTCGTCTTGCCGCATCAGGCAATTGGCATAGGCATCGGTCCCTTTGGTAAAACCATAACCATCACAAACTTTTTTATGGTTTTCCAGAGTCATCGCATCAAGCTCATCACTGATCCCACACCCTGATAAAAGAACCATTGAAACTGCAAGTAATACTGTTCGCATCATTTTTCTCCATTATTAAAGGCATCAAGCTAAATATCAGTTATTGACACTCAGGGTCACCTATGTCGCATTTTTTTATTTTATTCAGAGAGTTTGTGCGTTCCGTTGTTCGCTCACTCAAACATAATGCGTTATTCATCGCGTTAATACTCCCGCCTGCAGAGTTTGAACTCAAAAACGCACAATCCGCATCTCTAAATTTTAGCCAGGCGCGCTGCGCCTGAAGTAGCGCCTTACTTTTTTCAGGGGATGATTTTAATGTGTCCATGACTTTTTTATAGGCTGTATTCATCTCTCCATCTGCATTTTTGTAAGTCTGAGTGGCACAGTCATTCAGTTCAACCTGATTTTGGGCTGTCTGCAAACAGTTGCTTTCAGGTTTATCCGCTGCCAGCGCGCTGGTTGAAAAAAAGGCTGAAAAAATCAATGGAAGGGCGACAATACGCATTTGCATATTTTAATATCCTTAAGTTGAGAAATTTTCATCTAATAATAGGTAAGTCTTTGGTGTTACGCCAACTTGATATCAGCTCTTGTCCCTTGATGAAGGGAGATCCGTGCATTTCAATCGTCAACGTTTACCGCCGCACGTTGTTGTTCCAGTAAAGCGATAAAACGCAGAATTAGCGCATTCATACGCAGCAGAGCAACCGTCGGTTCTGCCGAAGCAGGGGGATGTTGTTCCAACTGTTGGCAAAGATTGACCCCGCTTTGGTAGCCCGCCAGCGCAAAACTGCCTTTCTGCCGATGCAACACCGCGGCGAATACGTCCGGCTGTGCGGTGGTGGCGAGCAGCTGTTGGCGGTCAGCGTCGCTGCTGCGTTGCAATTCGTCAATCAAGGTGGTCATGACCTGCGGTTGCCCGGCGGCCATCAATTGGATTTCCCGCATGTCCACACGAATGGCCTGTTGCTCCGACACTAAGGTACGCAAATCCTGCTGTGTCAGCGGTTTGATCAGCACGGCGTCCATGCCCGCCGCCAGACAACGGTATTGCTCATCGTTAAACGCATTGGCGGTACAGCCGACGATAGGCAGATATTGACGGTGGCCGTGTTCTCGCTCTCTTTGCCATTGCGCCAGCTGATAGCCGGTGAAAACCGGCATCTGACAATCGGTCAGCACCAAATCGAAGGGGGATTGCTCCAGCCTTTGTAGCGCCTGGCGACCATTGTCACAGGTGGTGACCTGATGTCCGAGCTTTTCCAGTTGAAGTTTCATCACCGTCAGGTTGGCGGGCAAATCATCCACGACTAGCACCCGCAGCGAGTGTTCAACGAGGGGAGCGGTGAGCGTCTCTTGCGCCTCATCACCCGCGGTGGTGCGAGGTAGCGTTAGTGTGAAAGAGAACCGTGAACCCTGCTGCGGGGTGGAGTCAATCTGTAACTCGCTACCCATCAGTTGCAGCAGTTGGGTACAAATCGCCAACCCGAGCCCCGTGCTGGCCGGCGCGTTGGCATCAACCTGAGCATAGGGCTGCAAAATCTTCTGTTGCAGGGGCTGCGCGATACCTATGCCGCTGTCGCTGATACTGAACGTCAGATTGTCGTGATGAGGATCCTGCGGTAGTACACCGACCTGCAGTGCCACAAAGCCCTGTTCAGTATATTTGATGGCGTTGCTGAGCAAATTATTGAGAATTTGCGTCAACTTGGTGCCATCGAGCAGGTACTGATGCTGCCAGACGGCTTCGATATCGCTGTCCAGCCGCAGCGCTTTTTGCGCCGCCAGCGCAGCGTAGGTATCCAGCGCCTGCGTCAGCAAGGGATGGAGTTCCGTGGGGTGAGCTTGCAAGTGCATTTCACCGGCTTCAATCTTGGAAATATCCAACACATCCCCGACAATTTGCAGCAACTGGCGTGAGGCCGCATAGGCTATCGGCAGTGACGTTCCGGCGGCTTCGGGGCGCTGGGTTTCCAACTCAAGAATACCGAGGATAGCGTTCATCGGTGAACGAATTTCATGACTCATGCGCGCCAGAAAATGACTTTTTTCGCGGCTGGCGTTGGTGGCCTCTTGCAAGGCATCGGCGAGATCGCGCTCCAGGCGTTTGCGCTCGCTGATGTCATACCAACCGAGCAGCAACCCTTGCGGTGTCAAACGGCTGTCACTGTATGCTGCCAGCCATTGAGCGATTTCCCGTTGCGCTCCCTGTATCACTATTGCACGGTCGGAAAACTGCGGTTGCATATTGCCGATGGCGGCTATGCGCTCTTGTTGGCTGATGGCGGGAATAATCGGATTTCGCGCGGTAAACTGCTCCAGGGAGTGTCCAATCACTTGCTGCTGCGTTAGCGTCAGTGACTCTAGCAAGGCCTGATTGCAATGGGTGATGTTACCGAGCGGATCACACACCAAAAGTGGCGTTGGGATACTGTTGAGCAGCGTTTGCCAGTATTTCAACGCATCGCGCAAACCGCGTTCGGCACGGCGGCGGCGGAAAATTTCAGTCGACAGAAAACCGATCAGAAACAGCGACAGCGCGGCACTGACCGCCGTCAGCGGATTAAACCAGCGATCGCTGTTGGTGCCGTTCGGTTGCATTGCACTTAGCGTTGAGTTCAACAGCCAGCGTTCATTGATCGACTGTGCAACGCCTGCGGGCAGGGTGTCGATGGCATGATTAATACGCTGCAACAGCGCTTCCTGACCCGGTGCCAGCCACAGTGACTGGCTGCTGATGATTGCCGGCAGTGGGCGCACGCTCAGCCTGCCGGGGTAAAGATTGCTGGCTAACAACGCCGCCTGTGTGGCATCGCAGACGATGCCCTGCGCGGCACCGGCATTCAGCAGCCGGATCGCTTCATGTAATGACGCCGCCTCACCGAGTTCCACGCCGGGGTAAGCCGCAAATAATCCCGCCTGCGCCGGGCTGTGACGTAATATCAATACCCGTTGATGACGCAGATCCAACGATGATTCGTGCTGCAACGGCAGCCGATCCTGACGAACCACCAGTGCCCAGCGCTGTTGCAACAAGGGATGCGAAACCAGTATCCCCGGCGGTGGTGGTGAACTTTGCGGCGGTGGCAAAGCTGCCTGAATACTTTGCGCGTTCAACATCTGCGCCAATTGACTGTGGCTGGATGTGGCCTGTGTGGTGAAGTGCAACCTATTTTGAGCCGCAAGGGCGCTCAGTAAATCTGTCGCCGCTCCTTGCAGTTGATGGTTTGCATCAAAATCACTGTAGGGTGGACGATCGTCGAGCAGACCGATGTGAATGTCTCCGGTCGCCCAGGCCCACGCAGGCAGTAAGGTGACCAGCACCAGCCAGGCTTTCATTTTCACAGCCCAGCCTCGCGCAAATAGGCGAACAAATCGACATCGGAGTTGACGCCAATTTTTAACATGGCGCTTTTCTTCTGCGCGCTGATGGTCTGTTTGGTGCGACTGAGCATGGCGGCGATATCGTTAACGCCGTGCCCCTGGGCCAACAGGCGCACGACCTCCAACTCGCGTGGGCTCATTGCTACTGTGGAGGGCAATGATACGGCGTTGCCCGGCGGTCGACGCCCCTGCTGTAACGCTTTCAAACACGCGGTCAGCTCAGTGGTCAGGCTCTGCTTATTGATCACGGCTAACACGCCGGTAGCCAGAATGGAGTTGATCAGCCCGGGATTGGTCATCACAGTAATGACTACAATCGGCAACTGTGGGTATTTGCGGCGCAGGGTACTAATCAGCCGCAGTCCGTCGGACTGCTGTTCACCCGGCATATTGAAATCAGTGAGCAGCACATCCGGCAATTTTTCCGCCAGCAAAGCCAGCAGTTGATCCACCGTTTGCGCTTCACCGACGATCGTAAAATTATCGCCAAAGGCTGTGGTCACCACGGTTCGCAGACCAATCAGGAATACGGGGTGATCATCGGCTATTACCACGGTTTTTTGCACAAATGACTCCTCGGAGCAGACAATGCAATCAGTATAGTGAATCCGCTTTCGCCAGTGCCAATACGCCGACCACCCCTTGTTGCGGATGGTGCAACAAACGGCATTCGACATGATGATAATGTGCATCGGGCAGCAGCAGGCGTAATGAGCAATATTGCGGTGTATTCCGCGATTCCCTTACGGTGCGCAGTAATGTTTTCAGCACCTCGCGATCGTCGGGGTGAACATGGGCCAGCAGCAGCGTCAGATTGGCTAACTGACGTGGCGGCATCCCGAAAACGGCTTCGTGTGGCTGCCAATCCAATTGTTCAGCTTCTGCCGACAGGCGAAAAAAGGCTGGGTGGCGCGTTTGTAGCAATGCGTTCAGCAATAGCTGCTGTTGTTGCATCAGTTGGCGCTGAGAGCGATGTCGTTGTTCCCGCGTTGCCACTAACAATCCCAGTGAGATTGTCATCAGCAAGTACAGCTGTGACGCTTCGACCGCCTGCATGCCGGCCAACGCTGGGCGAAATGGGCCATAGCCGTAGAGCGTCGCCAGGCTAACCAGCAGCGTGAGCAGAATAAAGTACAGCGCCAGCGGCAACAGGGGCAACAAAGCGGACAGCAACAGCGATAGCGCCAACACGGAATACAATAAAGCATTATTCAGCAGGTCGTTGCTTAACAGACTGGAAGGCAGGAAAAAAACGGCTATAGCTAACGGAAAAACCCACGCTGCAATAACGGCTTGCTGGCGGGTGGGCCACTGCCACTGGCCATGATTCAAACGATGGATAATAAATAGCGGTGCGATCGCCAGGCAGCCGGTAGCATTGGAAATTCCCCAACTGATGAAATGCGAAACCCGCGTCGGATAGCCGAGAGCTTTAAGAATTAAATCACTAAACAGACCGCCCACGGCGCTGGCAAGGTACACGCCGGCCAGCAAAAGCAACGTTTCTCCCGGGTGCGACAAACCGTTTGAATAGCGGTGCAGCCCATTCCAGATCAACGCCAGCGGGCAAATGATCGCTAAATCGAGCAGGGCGAACGCCAGCGCAATATCCCAGGGGCGGTCGTGCAGCAGGCTGACCGAAAAATGCAGTACGCCGGCGCTGATCGCCCACACCGGCCACTGTGCCGGGGAGCGGGTGCATAATACGCCCAGCAACAGACCGGCCGGCAACCAAATGGTGCTGGACAGGCTCCAGGGATCGCGTGTTTCGAGACTGATGGTGGCGAGCAAGAAGTAAACCGCAACAAATATCAGCCAACGTAACAAGCCGTAACGACGTGGAATACGCCCGGCACCCATGGTTATCTCCCTTGTCCTCTTTGCGGTAAATATTAACAGCCATCCTCTAGGTTTAGCTACGAATTGCTTTTCTGACTAGTCAGATATCCGCTGTTCCAATACGTCTTTATACTTCACATCAAGTTACGGCATCGCGCCGAATCGTCAATTCCCATCACTCAATTACTGAGGTTTGTCAGCTATGAAAAACATTCAATTGTTCGGTGGCATCATATTGGTATTTGCAGCAGCGCTGGTGCTGTTTTGTTCTTTAACTTCTGTTGGGCATAGCGCACGTAATACTGAGCCGGTATTTGTGATGAAAGAGGGGACGGTGTTGTTTTCCCTAAATGCCAGTATGCAGCAAAACCGTCAACTTGACGTTCAATACCAGCATGCCAGAGGGTTATTGCAGCAGGTCGGTGGTAAGTTGCTGAATGGCATGAAAAACACTAGCGTTGGAAGTTATTTTTCATGAGTTGATTTGATTTATTAAGTCAATTCAAAGGCGTTTTTTCATAAAACTAATATTGTTATAGGTTGCCAATCCATAATATTAATGGGTTTGATTTTTTCTAAGCGAAGTGAAAACCCATTACAATTGTTATACGACGATTGCGTAACTTAAGAGATCGTTCCGTTGGCCAATGACAAGCACGACGCTATGGGTGTTTGCCATTGGCCATACCCAGTCTGTATGCATTACAGGATAGGTACTGTTGCTCTGCACGGAATTTACCAAACATCTTACTGTGCTCAGGTGTTGCGGTGGGCACATGCAGCAAGAACCCCGGTTATTTACTGCTCCATTAGCACCTCACCTTGATGACGATGTCCTGACACCTCGTAACCGACCACCGTGATGATTGGCGCAAACATAAGAATGACCAAGCATATGACTATACCTACACCGTAAATCGCTGCGGTGACAGAGGCCGCGATTACGATACCGGTCGCAAGCAGGAGCCATACATGCAACTGATCGAAACGGCGCACAAGAAAATAGTGGAGCGCGTAGATCAATCCGAGGAATAGGGTAACTGGAATTGCGGTGGCGAGCAGGACTGATAATGACCCGATGTGAGCTTTATTTTCGATAAAGGTCGCAGCAACATCCAGGCCTGCTCCGGTAGCAACTATGGACGCGATAAGCAGTATCTGGCCATAGCTCCATATGAAAGCGCGCGAACGATGCCTGTGTAATACTTTCGCTGAGGGTAGAATGGAATATACCCACCACATCCCGAAGGTGAGCCCGACACCTGCAATACAGGCGAGTGCTGCGTCCATCGTCCAGCCCTGATGCTCCATTTCAGCTGATAACGTCGCGACCGTGCCCACCAATCCTTCACCAAGTGCAATTATCGCGAACAGACTATGGCGTTCGGTCATGTGCTCCGCATGCCAAGGGGTGCCACCATCCTTTCGTTCCGCTAGTGCGGGTCCCGCTAGTTCGACAAGAAACCATATGCCACATAGTATGAGGGTAATATCCAAAGGGAAATGAAACAGGATAATCGCAATCCAACCTATTTGAGCAACAGTGATGGCGGCAGCATAAGTGAGGCAAGTGCGGCGGCGTGAAGGATCTTGCTTCGCTGCGCGCAACCATTGAAATATCATGGCTACGCGCATGATTACATAACCCACTACCATTATCGAATTGTCGAGAGAGCCGTGCTCGATTGAAGAGAATAAACGTGGCAAACCAATCGCCAATATTAGCACTCCGCCCATTTGCACCAATGTGGCTATGCGGAAAATCCAATCGTCAGTGTCGTAGGCTGAGGCGAACCACGAGAAGTTGAACCAAGCCCAACAGATGCAGAAACTCGCGAATCCGAACCCGAGCAGAGCCGTAGTGTACTCGCCCGCTGCCAATGCATGTGTTAATTGGGTGGCGGCAAATGCAAAACAGGTCGCGAAGGTTAGGTCGAACAATAATTCTAAAGAGGAGGCGACTCGATGTTTCTCGTGCGGGTCTCGCCCGGACATCCGTCGTATGTGATGGTGGAGAACTTCGGTAACAGATGCAGGTGAACTCATAGATAATCTTCCATCGGTGAACGCAGTTTGATAAATGTGATTTTAAGGTTTAAGTACAGCATAAGTAGTGGATAATTCTATAGCATTTTCCTGTGATAACCGAAACTGCTGTTTATGGGCGTCCATAGCCGTTAGGGATTGATGATGTTTTCGCCGTGAGATGCGGAACCCAAGGTGGATAGGCTAAAAACGATTGTCTGAGGTAGGATCGCTATAGCAATTTATTGATATTATTGCTCATACCTACGCAAAAAAAGTGTTTTAACCTTAACTGCAACTAGATGATTTTAACTATTACTTAACATTGCGCAACCTTTAAGCTTTGTGAAATGTGCGCACTCCGGTAAATGCTTCTGAATGGGGCAGGATTTCGGGATAGGGGCAATCAGCAGAGTGAGGGTATATCCATAACGAAGCGTTTTTCCGACGAACTGGGTACTGTGACTAATCCTGAGGGCTGGTCGCCAAAGCTGTGACCATGCTCTATATTCCGAAACGGCCCATTCATCGCTAGTTCAGTCAACGCATAGTTCCCAAAAGTAGTCACCAATCGCTTAAGAGATGAGATAAAGATTTCATCACGGCCGAGATTTTTTGTTTTGAAGCATGCGTTATTCATTCTAGGTATAACCGTAGTACCTTTTCTGCAAAATCATCATCCAAGATATAAAAATAGCATTCAGGCACATTAAGTACTCTGGCGAGCGCGCACATCGTTGTAAATGAAGGGGTATAAGTACCACTCTCATATTGCGAGATCCGTGAACGAGCAGTCGCCTCATCAATACCTGCCAGCACGCCCAACTTTTCCTGCGTAAAGCCGGCTCGTAAACGCGCAAATTTCAGTCGTTGAGGAATCATAGGATATCGTCAGATAAGTTAGATAAAAAGTTGACGACATGTTTAGCATCACTTAACATAAAACTTGTTTAGAGTTGCTAAACATCAAGGCACACATAGCCGACTAAAAATAAGGCGACACCTAGGGAACAGGCCGGTTATTTTGACCGGCCTAATTTTTGTAAGATCAAGATAGAAAGGGTTTTTTTTAGCCAGTGCTGTGGTAATTCAACATAAGGAAACGGTGTAATTATCTGATTGATATCATTGAGGCGGGGTTAGGGTGCAGTTGTAGTCTACGCTGAGTGATTCTCGTTGCGGACGTGAGTTGCGATTGACGCTCTTTCAAGATTATCATTCGTATAAAAATAGCGATAAGCTAATGGCATTGTCGGACAGTCGGGTCCATGCTGGAAAATTTTATTTATTGGGAAGTAAATACTGGATGTGATTTCTTTTTTAAATATTCGTAGAAAACGTTTGATGACTTTTGTATAACGCTATTTACAGATTTTTCTTTTAGTTGGCTAAAATAATAAACCTAGGTTTAGATTGTATTTAATAATTAAATTTATTAGATAGTAACTCTGTTTTGGATTTATTAATTAACTAAATCAAGCTAAGTAATTTAAATGTGAAGTTTTTAAGTTTCCTTTTTTTGGGAATTTAATTAATAACTCCACTGTTTAATCTCGCTTAAATAACCAGTGGTTTTTATTTTTAAAATAAAGTCGAGGTGTAAGGGAACAGGAATAAATCAGGGCTATTAAACGAGATTTTGAAGAGGGTTTTTAAGTGAAAATTTAAAATATTATCAATCCTATCCACGTTAAAACAATATGGGGATGAAGGTAAAAATACGTTAATCGTGAGTGTGTGGATGACGATAATTGACTATGCAGGATATTATCGCTTAAGCTAACTGCGCTGTGTTGTCGTCCCAGGACGACCATCCAATGTCTCAGCACTCTGTGAGAGGCGCCTTCGGGTGAGTGCCATCCAATGTTTCATGTGACCTGTGAGAAACGCCTTCGGGTGGTCACAATATCCTCGTAGCCTGAAAGAGGATGCCCATGTGGCGGTACCTCCGTTTACCCTTTGAGAACGGAGATCACGACAGTGATGAAGGTTCACTAATGACTCAACCGCACCAGTCCTGGGACGGTTCCTTTCACTAAAACGTATGCATTACGTCCTTCCGCTGTAAAGCTCGCCAAGGCGAGGTTTTAGGCTTCAACGCTTTGATTATTTTATCTTTTAAGACGTGTTGCTGACGATGCGACTTTTGAACGCACGTATAAGGCCATTTGGTACATTTGGCCGCTTACGTGAGTCTCATTAGGAGCTGAGGAGCGCGCGTCACTTGTGAAGTGGCGAAGACACTACCAAGTGACGCGCGTAGCGCATAATGTCTCAACCCACGTACGACGTGGCTTTCAACGTTTTACTACCATCTGACCAACACGTAGTCCGTGTCAGTACGGTTTTAAACACTCATTAACTTCAACGTAATTACAACGGAAAACACCGTTTTGAACGTTTCACTATCTAAAAGGAGGAAATCGACTCGGTATCGATGGCGACACTACGAACAGTAGTGTGTGGAGGCAGACTGACTAACGTCAGGCCGGCGAAAGCCGCGAACAGGTCAGAGACCTGGGGAGCCTCGAAATAACTCAACATTTCGCCGCCCCGATGCACAGATACCAGTCGAGACGCAGGAAGCGCAAAAGCAACCGTGTCGTCGGGGTTGAAATTACTGGGGTACAGATCCGTCTGCTTTGTGGAAAGCAGAGGGTTGTGCATCCCGTGGGAGGAGAATCGATGTCAAAACTCAGTAAGCAGCTGGTTACTCTCGCCCGCCAGGGACGGGGGAGTTTTAAAACCGTCGCTGACCGTTCGAGAATAGCGGAACGCTTTTCTGAACGTCTTGCGAAATTAAATATCCAGATCCGTGACGTTAAGCATGTTAAGACGTCCCATATTGAAAATTATATTAATAGTCGTAAGGCTGAAAATATATCAATACGCACGCTCCAAAATGAAATGGCATCGGTCCGTTCGATCATGTCAGCAGCGGGGCGAAATAAACTTGCAGACCCTTCGCATGATAAGTTGAGTAATCAGGCGCTGGGTATATCAGGAGCAAGCCGCGATGGGACAAAAACACCACTCCCCGATGATAAGTTATCGGCAATTGTTAACCATGTTTTTAAAAAGGACGAAGGGGTAGCAATCGGCGTGCAATTATCTCGTTATTTGGGGCTGAGAACGGAGGAGACGGTTCAGTCGGCCAAATCGCTAAAAACCTGGAAACAAGCCATTTTAAATGGTAACGATAGGGTGAAGGTGGTTTTCGGGACAAAAGGTGGTCGCCCTCGAGATACAACAGTTTTTAACCGTGAGAAAGTTTTATCTGTTTTGGATAAGGCGATAAAACATTGCGATGAGCATAAAGGGAAGTTGATTGATAAGCCTTCTCTACATACGGCGATAGAACGATACAGAAATATCGTACGTGACGCAGGTATGATTGGAAAGGATGCGCCTCATAGTTTGCGATATGCCTATGCAAAGGATGCTGTAACTCATCATGTCAATAATGGTATGAGCCGAGAAGAGGCGAATGCATTGGTCTCTATGGATTTAGGTCATGGTGATGGGCGGGGACGTTATATTAGACAAGTCTATTTTAAAGATGATATTGAGTAAGTAGTGGTAAAAGGTCGCAGCTCTCACGGGGCTGCGACGTTACAAAAAGTTACGTAAATACTTTTATCATATTAGAAAGAATAAAATGCACCTATTGTGAAAGTGAAATAATCATCCTTCTGCACGATGGGGCTGTGCCTCACATGGTTAGCCAGTGTAGTATAGTGTAGAGCCGCGTAACCAGACCAGTTTTCATTAAATAAGTGTTGCCAGTTAATACTATAATCGACACTGTATAAGCCCCCTGTGGAGTTAAAACTCTTGAACTCTGAATTTCGGCTTTGCTTCTCATTAACACCAAACCAGGTGTTATTATAACGAGCGTCGCCATAATGCATGACGCCACTGGCTGTTAGCGTGTTGCTGTCATCATTAAATAAAACAGCATTAACACCTATGTTGTAATTAACTCCTTGGCTTTCAGTCAGGGGGGCGACAATGGTTCCTTCAACGCCAATCCAGGGAGTCATCCACCAACCGAGAGTTGTTGTTGAGTTTAATGCTGTGTTTATTTTCCCCATTCCTTTGAGGTGGTCGGAGCCAGACTGTAACCACGAATCACCATCAGTTGTTCGACCCCATGTATACCCCAATGCCTGCCCCAAGTATAAACCATTATCAAAGGAATGAGTAATCCCAATACCTTTTTCTGAGCTCACGAACCAGCTCCCGTTGGTCCATTCAAAATAAGGTGCGTTTGTCACGTCATATTTATCGGCTCCAATATACGTAGGTGCATACTGTGTTCCTATTCCAACGGTTATCTCATGTTTATTTTCGACAGATGATGCATAAGTTACAAATGGCAAAAACAATATCACCGATAGTGTCCTTTTTATCCCCTTCATACGAGCTCCTAGAGTGAATTATGCTTGTTAACAACTCCGGAAGTATCGCCACAAATAATAAAGAAATCGACAAGGGTTTATCAATGTTTAATCAATGTGAGTCTGTGAAACATGTCTTAATCATTGAAGGCGATCCGGACCCGGTGAATGATAGTGGATCAACCGGATAACTTGTCTCCAATGAGTGTGCCTTCATAACAAAATCCATCGACCACGCCCGATTCGGGGTACCCAGCTTCAGAGTTTTAGGAGGGTGCTAACCTGAAAATGTTCGGCCGGGGTTGGCCTGGTGAGTGCTTTCCAGCGATTGGTCTGTAGGATGCAGATCGTAATCTGTCACTGTTACCTTAATTATTTCAGATGTTTAATCATGTTTTTCATTCATTGATCAATTTATTATCTGGTGTCTTTTGTTGACTGAATATTGATGTTGTATTGACCAGTCATTGATTATTTCACGCTAGTGTGCCCTGTAATCATAAAATACGATTTCACCTCATTGATTCTGCACGAACACCTGAATTTATTTTTTGCAGTATTGATGAAGTAGAAGGCGCTAGCTTCGGAATATCATAATGTCTCACATTTCAAACAATCGTACAGCAGTTTCACTTCCTGAATCACCGCTTGGACTTTACATGGCCTTATCTATCGGTAATCTGCAGCCGCACCGGTTCTGGAACTCTCCTCACTTTCGATTTAAATTTTTTTCTCGTTCTCTGCTTATGCCGGTGAAAACTTATCAGTTACTGAGTCTTCTTACGAGTCATCCGCTTTATTATGAGCTTTTGCAAAATCAGCCCCGGTTACCCTGTCGGATCCACCGCCCGTATGTAAGCGCAGCCTTATCCAGTGGAGAAAGGATGCAAGCCATCCTTTACCATTACAGCATGCTGACCTCTTTCCTGGATGTTGAAGCGTTCAAGAGCCATCTGTCGCCCGACGGACTCTGCTTGTGTCAGTTTATGGGGAAAGATGATCAACTATTTATCCTTCAGTTTGTTTCGACATGTAGGCTGGATCGAGAAGGGGAAGCCAGCATCATTCTGAGAGACGGTTCCGGACAAATGCTGGCGGAAATCACGTTTGTGCTTTGCTTACGCGATAACAAAAGGTCTGTAATTATAGGTGGGTTACAGGGGCCTAATAATGACAACGCTCAAGAACTTGTCCAGCAGGCAACAAAAAATCTGTATGGTTTGTTCCCAAAGAGGCTTGTTCTGGAGTCTCTAATTCAGGTTGCCAGTCTGCTCAGCGTGGATAAAATTTTCGCAGTATCCAATAAACTTCATGTATACCAGGCTGTCAGGTATAAAAACAGGGTTAAACATTTGCATGCTGATTATGACTCCTTCTGGGAAATGTCTGGCGGAGATATAGACAGCCATGGTTATTATTCGATACCTATTAATATCATCAGGAAAAGGTTAGGCGATGTGCCGAGTAAAAAACGTGCTGTATATCGGCGGCGTTATGAACTTACCGATGCCATTAGTGAGCAGACACGTCAAGCACTTACCCGAAAGTGTTCTTGATGCACCATGATACATACCGAATAGCTGTTTTTTTATCGCTGGCAGGGATTCCCAGTCAGATTGACTGAGTTGCTGGCTGCTAAGCGTTTACAGATCTGGTGATGAAATCCATCTTGAGTCCGTAGATGGGGGGATGTTTCTGGTTCTGCCAGCAGTGTGCCTTGAGGAATGATAGTAGAGGTGGGGTTCTTAGATCAACTTATTGATGATGAATCAGGAAAAACACCTAAGGCATCCTAGCAAAAAGTGTCGTTTGAAACTGTTATGGATTAATAATTATGGGCGTAGAGCTTATCGTGGGAATATGCTAATGAATGTCAATTAAAATCACAAGTTGATAAAAAATTGACAATTGATTAGCAGTATCTTGATAGTAACGGTATTTAATTCGTGCTGGATTATAACCAGGATGCATTGAATGAAAAAGATACTCTTCTCCATAATTATGTCATTGTGTTTGACTTCATCAGTCTATGCCCAGTCTTCGGCTTCCGTTATCGGACTAGGTGAGAATATCTCTAGTGCCGGCAAAACACGTACTGAACTTGGTATCGAGCAATACAACATGCTGAGCCAGAGAAATAATCGTTACAGCTTTAAACATGCAAAGGAGTTTTTCCCCCATAAAAGTATTGATACTGCAGGTACGCCGGTTTACTCGCTTGGAACAGGTAAGCCTCAGTTGAATATGAACGAAATAAATTTCGACTTTGAAGATCCGGTTATTCATCGTGTTTTTCGAAAAACTGTCGCGGATATGTTGCATCAGACACGAACAGATTCGTTTTCGTCATAAAAAATGGCGAAATAAGATACGAAAATTACTTCGATGGGCAAAGTAGTCGCACTCGCCATCTGGTAATGTCTGTATCAAAATCACTTACCGGGATACTGGCCACCTTTCTCGTTGCTGAAGGGAAGTTAAACAGGGATGCTAAGGTCATGGATTATATACCTGAGTTGAAAGGTGCGGCTCCTGAGCTCAAAAATGACCATGGGCCGAGGACTATTCGTCAGTTCTTAACTACACTGAAAAAGCAGAGAAAACATGGTGATAAGTTCCATTATGTGACTCCCACTACGGATGTACTTTGCTGGCTTACAGAACGTGCCTCAGGGGAGACATTTGAAACGTTATTGTCAGATCGGTTGTGGTCTAAACTCGGTATGAGCAGAGGTGCCTTCGTGTTGGTTGATAAATCAGGCACCCCATCCTGTGGTGGCGGTGTGAATGCTACGGCAATAGATCTGGCTAAGGTCGGCGTGATGTTATTGAATAAAGGTGAATTTAATGGGAAAAAATCCTGCCGTACAAGGCCATAGAGAGCATCACTTCTGGCGGCGATATTAATGTATTTGCGGAAAGTGGATCTGCGGCAGAAGGGCTGGCTGGAGCTATAAGGACCAATTCTGGATCCGCAATAACGCTCATCATGCCTATACGGCAATTGGTGTTTACGGTCAATGGGTATACATTGATCCGACAGCAAACGTGGTGATTGTGAAGCAATCCAGCTTGCCGCAGGCAGATAACAATGGGGTGGATGCCTATACTCGTGCGGGGTTCGATGCGATTATTAAGCAACTCGACAAGCAATGACGCTGAACATGACATAATTTCGCATAGTTACTGGCTGTAAAAGCGGCCAGTAACTATACAGGAATGAGAGGGATTTATTGGTAGTCAGGAAAACGTTATGGACAAAAAACATGTATTGATTATTGAAGATGACAGTGATGCCGCACAGGTGCTGGAAGCTTATCTACAACGGGAGCATTTCCATGTCTCAGTGGCTGGGGATGGTTCTAAAGGGATGGAGATGGTTCAGCGCCTGAAGCCTGACTTAATCTTGCTTGACATGATGCTGCCGGGTATCAACGGGACGGAAATTTTGAGCCAGTTAAGGAAAAAGAGTGACACTCCCGTCATTATGATCACCGGAATGGGGGATGCGACGGATAAGATCGGTGCACTTCGTTATGGTGCCGATGACTATATCGTCAAGCCTTATCATCCTGGGGAAGTGATGGCCCGTGTGCATGCGGTAATGCGACGCTATTACTATCAAAATCATGTGAAAGAGAGCCTGTCTTTTGGCTCATTGCGCCTTGATACTGAATCGATGGTGGCCTCCGTCGAAACCTCCGCTGATAAAGTCCAAAATCTCGAGCTAACCCCGACAGAATTCAGCTTGTTGGCGACACTTTTACGTGCACCTACCAAGGTTTTTTCACGTCAGGAGTTGCTAGAAAAGTGTTTACCAGAAAGTGAGGCTATGGAGCGAGTGATGGACATGCATATTTATAAGCTACGTAAAAAATTGGAGAATGCCGGCGTCACTGGAGTGCTGCTCACCGTCAGGGGCTTCGGATACAGGTTCAGGTAAGTATGGACAAGTCACACAAACCGTCATCTTTATCGCGTTGGATTTTATTGCGGGTCCTCTCACTGGCTATTGGTTGCGTGATCATTATTGCCAGTTGTATGTGGGGTGCTTATCGTCTGGTATATCTTTGGAAACTGCACTCTATGCCTGAGTCTACCAGGGAAGAGATGCAGAAACTGTTGGCAGACCCAGACATTAATATCACACGCTATCATCAACTGGTGGATGCTTGGTATGGCGTAAACTTCTCTAATCCTTCTGCCACCTCTATTGACTTGATGCTGCTTTGTTCCCTAGTTTTGGTCGCTATACCGACAATTGTTATCCTTGGGCTATATGCTGCCCGTCCGCTATCACGCCAATTTACCCGTATTGCGAAAATAGCGAGGAAGGTCTCTGAAGGGGAGTTTTCGCATCGTGTCGGGCTGGAAAGAAGAGTGCCGGTAGAGCTCATCAACCTGACTAACGACTTTAATACGATGACGGAGCGCCTTTCGCAATATGAACGTGAACTCAAGGCTTCTCACGTGGCAATGGCCCATGAGCTACGCTCTCCCCTTACTGCAGCGACCGGACGGATGCAGGGAATGATTGATGGCATTTTTCCTTGTGAAACGAAGCAGCTTAACCTTGTCATGAGTCAGCTTCATCATCTTAACCGTTTGATTGATGATCTGTACCTGTTATCCATGGCGCAGGCGGGGCAACTGTTACTGGATAAGTCTCCGGTTAATATTGTTGAATTACTTAGAGAACGGATCCTCTGGTTGAGGCCGCAGGCTGAACTACAAGGCTTTACTTTCACTCTGGAATCACATACCTCACCGAGTCTTTTGGTCGATCCTTATCGTATGGGGCAGGTATTTATCATTTTGATGGATAACGCATTGCGTTATGCCAAAGAGGGGCGGCATCAGGAGATCAGCTTATGTGACGAACCCGGTTTTCTAGCAGTACGTTTCCGTGATTACGGGCCCGGGGTAAGCAGTGAGTTTTTACCGCATATGTTTGAACGTTTTGCTCGCGCTGAAAGCTCCAGAGCGAGATCTTCAGGCGGTAGTGGGTTGGGACTTTCTATCGCACGTGCTATTTGTGAGTTACATAGAGGGAGCCTAGATGCGGAAATCGCTCCAGAAGGGGGAATGACTTTCACGTTACGGTTGCAGGTGTGAAAATATATTTATTTTTTGTTGGTTTTGTTCGGTTAGGACTATGCCATGTCCCATATTAAAATAATTTCTTTATTGATGTGTTTGCAATTACATTTGGTAGGTTTTAATGGTTGCTGTTAATAACAGTTTTTTTCCATATTTAACATGTTGACGTGATATTGATAGTGTCAGGATTCGAACACTGATTATATAGCTTGATTTTTTTAAGAAACATAACCTGGCTGCATTTTAGTTCTCCTGTGGTTGACATTGTTCTCTTTTGATTCGAAAATGAACAGGCTTACTTGTTGTCTTCGGACAACCAGCCAATGCTTCAGCACTCTGTGAGAAGCGCCTTCGGGTGAGTGCCAGCCAAAGTTTCAGCGGTCTGTGAGAAACGCCTTCGGGTGACTGCCAATAGCCTCGTAGCCTGAAAGAGGAAGCCCCAGTGGCGGTAACCCTGTTTAACCTTTGAGAACAGGGATCACTTAACGGTGATGAAGGTACTGACGATTGCGGTTACCGCAATCCAATCCCCAGGGGAAATACCTTTCCCCTGGGAGCGGTGTTTCCCTTTTTTACAGGAGAAACACCATGTCTGTTTTTACTTCTTCAGTTGTTCCTGATTTCTTCTCAACCCTGCACCGTGTCAAATCGGCTGTCCAGCGAATACCTTTTCGCATGACGCCGCCGCGTTTTACTGACTGGTACGTCAATGCAGCAGGTAATTTTGCCGTTCGCGCGCATGTTATCTGCAGTGATGATGGTTCGGTCAGCGCGTTGCTGACGCTGCGCAAAGGTTGGTACAAAGGCGAATATACCTACGCAAGCACCCATGTTGTGCTGGCTTGCAAACATACCGAGCGCAGAAAAGCTTACCGACTCGCTAGCCAACATGCTGAGCATTTGGCCAGACTGCGTTACCGCTTTTAGAGCTGTCGGTTTACCCACTTAATACCCTGACGGGGATTTACACCCGTTATGGGGATAAATCCCGCTTTTCTTTTTGTGGAGGATTTATCGATGCATACCCAGTTACCCAACGTACTTGACGTGAAAACCGCGCTTGATGCGTTTCATTTCCTTTGCCTGGTTGAAGGTAAGCTCATGAGTATACGGGCTTGCCAGCGCTTGGGATTGGGTATTGAACGTGAAGACCCCACTGAGCTGAATGATGTGGAAAATGCCGTTATCAATGCGGGAGAGGCCTTTGGTGGTTTCCTGCTGGTCATGCAGTACGGCTATATATCGACACTTTCCGCTAACGGGCAAGCGCTTATGGCTCGCCTGGATACACTGAGCAAAGATATTCATGCGTCTTATTGGACACAGGCCGTGGAGCAAGGCAAGCGTTATGTCGAAGCCGACATAGCTATTGGCGAGCTCGAGGTTTGGTGATCGGCACGGCAGCCTGACAGACACACACCCTGACGGGGATTTATTCCCGTCAGGGGGATAAATCCCCCCAATTTTTTGTTACCGGAGGATTTATCGTGAGTATGAACGTGTATTTTGTCGCACCACCGTCCCAGGACGAGTGGATTGATTTCACCCTGGCGGTAACCGAGGTGTTCTGGTTGTTGCCGGATGAAGCCCGGCCAGAAGGTATCACGGAAGCCGGCCAGCTGTTTGATGGCATGATCTTCGAAACGGCCGGTTTACGTGTATCACCGGAATCAGAGGAAAATAGTCCGATGCAACCGGTGCCTGACGTCGAAGAACGTGTGGGGTTCTTTCAGCGCCCCGACTTTTTTCACCGACTGGTTCTGACACTGATTCATAACCTGTGCCCTGGCTCTGTACGGATAGAGCGGAACGACTCCAAACTCGCCAAATATCCAGGATGGGAGTTGCCACTACTCTGGTTGCGCCACCACCTCAAACGCCCAGAACTTATTGCTCCAGGTGAAGTGGATGAGGCGGCACTGACTGATGACTCCATTCTTTACCATTTGGAAGGGTATAGCAGTCATAACGATGATCCCGATGAACTGCTTTGTCGCTGGTGCGTTATTGTCGGCATGGATGACGTGCTGGCGGCGCGTTTGAATCAGGCGCATTCGGCGGCATAGTCGCGATTTTTTTATTCACCCGGCAGGGCCTCCCTGCAGGGGAGCTCCTGTCCGTATACCGAGAGGAGTGACCCATGGGGCTTGATATCAACTTTTTCCGTCAGCGTAAGGCTGACTATCCGATGTTGCCGGTTAACGGCGACTGGACACCCGTTGGCGACTGGGTGCCGTGTTCACCAGCGTGGCTGGAGGACGGCGGTGATTGTGTGCAGGCGCCGCGAATATACAACCACAAAACGTGTAACCACTACCATCCGCCGCTGCTGGTTCACTCCTGTCATTTTCGCGGGTTTACTGCGTTGATGCATTGGGTGGCCAACAGTGTCGGGGACGTCAAAAGCGGTGAGCTGATGGCGTTCGACCGCAATGACATCCAGATGCTGCAGATGCTGTTGTCACGATTGAATGAAGCGAACTGCCATGAGGAGTTCCCTGATGACTCTCGCGACTACTGCGATGTGTACTGGATGCAGGTCGACTTACTGAAAACGTACGTTAACAGCGTACTTACCGGTTTCGATTTTAGTCGGTATCACCTTTACTTCCGGGCTTCGTGGTAACACCACCGCGCTGGCCATAACGTTTTATTTCCCTGGAGGGGCTTCCCCTCCAGGGGAAGTCGTCTCCGCTTTTTAAGGAGACTTATCATGTTGCATTTTAACCCTGCAGAACTGCGCGCCGTGGTGGCTGAAGTCCGCGCCAATCAGTGTGCGTTGGTGTTGGCCAAAGACGACGGCGTCTATCTGATGCCTGCTGTGGGCGAACGAAACGCCACCGGCCGTATCAAGCACCTGGCGTATGCCGACGGTTGCCATCCCGAAAAGGATGAAGCCTGGTATGAAACGTCCCGGCGGCTCGCTGGCGGCGACGACTTTGGCGAGGAGCTGATGCTGAACGACAGTTGTATCGAGCGAATACTGTCGCAAGGCCATGAGCTCTGGATCCACCTGTTACCCGAAACGGTCTATATGCACGTTGCCACGGTTAACTGGGTGTGTGTCGCCGACTTCCGTCGTATAACCGCCCGCATGCTGCAGCTGGCCTAGGTCCATTACTCGGTTTGTGTCAGCCAGGATGAGTTTAAACACTGGCGTGAGCGGTCCATCAACTTGCTGGCCACGGCCTGTCATACCGATTGCAAGCGGGCAAAGCCCGCCGATCGGGAAGACTATCTGGCCATGTTCGAACGGCTGAAACAGCGTGTTGACACGGTAAACCCGAAAGGGGCACTGCGTTACCCCGCTCTCTAACCACTTTTTTCTGTCCCCTGGGGCGTATTCTTCGCCGCTAGGGGAGGAATGCGCCTTTTTTACGAGGAGCACTCCATGAAAAAAACATCATCATCACGTCGGCCGGCAAAAGCCCGTCGCGAACGTACTGACCTGTACCAACAGGTTACGGACAAAATCATTGCCGCCATCGAGACGGGAACCTTGCCCTGGCGCAAGCCCTGGCGGACCGACAAGGGCCGCGGCGCGTCGACGGCCATCATGCCGCAGAACGGCACGACCGGTTACCACTACAGCGGCGTGAATGTGCTGTTGTTATGGATGGCCGCGGACGAAAGGGGTTTTCACTCCAATCGCTGGCTCACCTACAAGCAGGCGGAAGCCGTTGGTGGGTATGTGCGTGCCGGCGAAACCGCGACGCTGGCCGTGGTATTCAAACCCTGGGACAAGCAAGTGGAGGATGCTGACGGCCGGCAGCTGTTTGACGAAGAGGGGAACCCGCTGAAAATGCGAATACCCATGCTGAAGCCATTGTACCTGTTTAACGTTGCCCAATGCGACGACCTCCCGGAAGTTGTCGGCATTACGCCGGCAGAGGAGCCGGAAGAGGAGGGGGCGTTGGTCGATGCGAAAACACAGGCTCAGGTCAGCACCCTCGTTGACGCCTGTGGCGTTCGGGTTGAACAGGTTTACCAGGACAGAGCCTATTACGCGCCGGGTCGCGACCAGATTGTCCTGCCACAGGTTCAGCAATTTCGAACCGAGGCGGATTACTGGTCGACGTTATTGCATGAACTGGTGCACAGCACCGGTCATGCAACACGGCTCAACCGGGAGGGGATCACGTCTTCCTCCCGGGCGTTCGGGGACCCGGTATACGCGTTCGAGGAACTGGTGGCGGAGCTGGGCAGTGCTTTTATGTGCGCACAGCTTGGCGTCTTTGGCGACATCCAGCACGACAGTTACCTTGAACATTGGCTCAGGGTATTGCGTGAAGATAAGCGCGCGCTGTTTCGTGCGGCAAAACAGGCCCGTGAGGCGTCAGAGTTTTTACTGAAACCCTTGGCGGAAGCGGTGACAACCGATCCTGCCGTTGCGGCATGAGGAGTCTGGTGATGACGATTGAACAACGTTACTGGCAGACCATTGCCGGCAGGTTACTGGCCAAATACTTTGGCCTGGCCTTAAACGATACCGATCTGTGTGAAGCGGAGTGCGTGATGGCTTTACAGGAAGCGGGAGTGCGGCCGTTTGAGGCGATCAACAACCTGGTGGATAAATACCACCTGGTACGCCTGGGCGCCAGTCCCTTTACCCCATCATCACCGTATCTGCGCCAGGCGGAAGAGCTGGGCGTGATCGGTGAGCATGAACTCTAACGGCAGGGCAGTACCCTTGTCCTGACCATCATGATTTAACACCTAACCCATCGGGGGAGACTTTCCCCCGTAGGGGAAAGCTTCCTCTTTTTTCTTGTAAGAAGAGGAGAACTACTATGTCAAATTGGTGCACCAATCGTCTGGTCATCACGGGCCAATCCGTTTTTGTGGATGAACTGCAGCAATGGGTGAATGGCCATGTTGTGCCTGACTACCGTCATGCCATTCAGCAGAGCTGCCGGCTGTTCCTGGCCGGGTGCGGCGGCATACTGAAGCCGGCCACGACAAAACCCGGTGTTTACGTGTCCTATCCGGGCTTATTAACGCATCCGGGTATCGCATCACCTCAGAACCTGGCCTTTGAACACTGGTTCGGGTTGCTGAAGGCGGATGTCCCGTTAACGGCTGAGAGCATTCGCTTGATTGAGCGTCTGTATCGCCAGTCGGGTATTGACGCCGTGAAATGGGAGAACATCCCCAACGTCGCGAAGGAGCGTATGGCGGATGTGCTGTCTCGCCAGTATGCGGACTGGTTCGGTCTGGTGGGAGTGAGCCCTGACATCGATGCCGGCAGCTGTTGGGAGCGTTTGGGCATGATGCCTGAGTATACCGCACCGTGCGATATGCTGATGCTGATCCCGACGCGCCTGGCTACCGAGCTGAATGGTTCAGGCGCACTGTTACGTGATGTGCCGACCACGGCCGAGCTCTATGGTCGACAGTACGGCGTCGAATGGCCATCAGGCCAGAATGTCGGTTGTGTTCGGGATGGCATCAACACGTTGACTGTTCACTTTGATTCCCCGTGGTACCCGCCAGCCGGCGAGGTTATCGGGATAGTGTCGGATCTGTTCAGTTGCCAGGTGGAACATACCTGGTATATGCCCGATGCGAAACGCAGTGGTTACGATCGCTACGACCGCGGCGAGCATGTCGACGGCGGACGAATAGCGGCTGAGGTCGAGGTTGGTGAGGTGAGCCACCTGGCCTACGCCGACAAGGATTCTGTGCCGTTGTCACCCAATTCAGCAGTTGGCTAATCACCGAGTTTTGTTATTGCATTAACCTATGGCCACCGATGTTCGGTGGTCTTTTTCCCCGTAGGGGGAGATCACCATACGGACGTTTACTAAGGCACAAAAAAATTCAGCGGTCTCTTTGGCCAAACACTATGTCTCCACCTGTTGTACCAGCGGTGATATTGCCTTACTTATTGATTGAAGCCTGTTCTTTACGCAGCAGCTCCCAATAGATAAGGCATAATTTAGTGATTTTGGCGGCTTTCATTGTTTTCGATTTATCTCCATTTATCGAGTAAACCGCGTTAAGCAGAGGGTAAAGCACTGCGCCGGGTTCAATGATGTGATCAGTCTTGGTTCGCGCAATGAGAGTTAGCTCACCTGAATTCAGCACTAGAGCGTATGAGTAATCTGAGTTTTTTAAAGGAATACTATCAATCACAAGCCATTGCAAAGGCCACCTCGGCAGAAATCCTACATTGAATTTAGAGAAATGAATGGATGCAGTGCATAATGTTTTGTACTCACCGTAAACGTGTCTGCTTTAATTTACGCCCCCACACTGAAATAATTGGGGGGCAGGGCGAGGAATGATTTCAATAGGGGAATGCTGCCATTTTTCAACAGATCGCCATAGCAGGAATTGAGATTTTCCTGTTGCCCAACATCAGATTAACACGGAGGATTTAATCAGATATTTACCCCTCGCCAAACATACTATTTACTTATTGAGATACAGTTATTAATTTGTTCATTCATACTATCCAGTAGCTGAAAACGGCGCCGATATTCCGCTCGTTTTTTACTTGGGATATTTTCCAGCATCTTCCGTTCTGGCCATATGGGCAAATTCCAAACCCGTTTGTTCATCTTTACCCCCCCTAGCGATTCCCAGAATTCGTCATAGCTTGCGCGGAAATGATGCCCTTTACTCCAACGGTAGCGCAGCGCACGGAAAACATGTCCATCGTTGCTGACGCCATAAATGGTGCTGATAGAAGTGCGGGCAACCAGTAGCCAAATAAACTCCATCAGGATCCTCTTTGGGAAAAGCCCGTGGCAGGCACGTGTTGCGTCTTTGATGACATCGTGCGCAACATCACGTCTTGGTCCCTGTAGACCGCCGATCACCAGGACCAACTTTGCCTTTACCTGCATAACACTAAACGTAAGGCTAGCCAGCAACCTATCGTTGTTATCACGCAGCCATAGTGTCGCTTCCCCTTCGAGTTCGGCTTTATGCGCGCTGGATGCTGAAAGCGTGAAACACGCTTCATCTTTCCCTGCTAATTGCAGCAGCATAACTTCATCGGGGGATGTAAATGCCCTGATGAGTCGAGGGGCCGACAGCGAGTCGATATAGTGATAATAATCGACGATTGCTGCGGCGCGCTGGCCCGCATTTAACCCTAAAATTAAATACTGACGGTGTGGTTTACTTGGCAGAGTAATCTGTGCGTTTAACAGATATTCAAAATCAGTGCGTTTTGAAAGGTTTTTCAGCATGTGCCGTGTCGGACCGTAATATAACGCCGTTCTTATCATAAACTTGAAACGGTAGTTTTTTTTCTTCCAGATGTCTCCGGGAGTCAGTCGCCCTGTAATGAGGTCAAAAATAATATGAGTGCGAGATGTTGAAAGTTTTCCATGTTTCATGAAATTGATACTTCTCCAAACCTTATTGAAGGTTATGATTAGAAATTATTTAAACCATATTCCAATTAATTTCTTTTCATACAACAAACATAAGAAATTATTAATATGAATAGCGATATAATTAATCCAACATAAAACAGATGGGTAAAATAAATGCAAATTTCAAAAAAAACACGTAATTTCATGGAGCGTCCAACATATGAAAACGCTGGGGGGAATAATTATTCTATTGATATTTATATTGCGAGCTTAAAATTACATTGATTGCGCGCCGTTAAAGCTAGCGGTGTATGAGCATAACCACGCATTCTACCTGTCCAATACACGCAAAAACCGGATAAGTCCGGTTTTTGTGTCGTATCGTTGTTTAGTCTTTAAAGTCTGTCGAGAGGGACAGCGCTTTCCATTCGGCTAATTCAGCATCCACAAAGCGATGCTTCTCGCCGATCCGAGCTACCGTATCACTGCCCAACGCTAGGCGCTGAGGAGGGTTCGGCGCATTAACCAGAGTCAATATGGCTTCGGCAAACTTCACTGGATCACCAGGCTGAGCGTGATTAGCTCCCTCGGCAAAGCGCCGCATTTTCCCGACGGTATCGTCGTAGTCTGAGAGCTCCAGTGCAGTCTTGATCAAAGACTGCTCATCAAGGAAATCGGTGCGAAAGAAACCTGGTTCAACTACCGTCGCATGGATACCCAAGGGGGCCAACTCTTGGTGGAGTGCTTCGGTGATGCCCTCCACGGCAAACTTGGTGGAGCCGTAAACCCCCCAGCCAACATAGGCTTGATACCCGCCGACAGAGGAAATGTTGATGATGTGGCCGCTACGTTGGCGGCGCATGTGTGGTAGTACAGCGCGCGTCACATTCAGTACGCCAAAGACGTTGGTGGCGAACAGACTCTCCGTTTCGCGAGCACTGGTTTCCTCAACCGCGCCCAAAACTCCAAAGCCAGCGTTATTGATAACGACATCAATCTGGCCAAAACGCTTGATACCTTCAGCAACAGCCTGATGTGATTCTTCTTCGCTGGTGACATCCAGTCTTACAGCCAGCAGGTTTGGGTGGTCGCCCAAGCGATCAGTGATGTCTTTTGGCTTGCGAGCGGTAGCGATGACTGAGTCTCCCGCACGCAGGGCATGTTCTGCGATGAGTGTGCCAAATCCACGGGATGCTCCAGTAATGAACCAAGTACGCATTTCAACTCCTCCTGTCAGCGATCCGTTCGGTGTCGCTAAGTCTTCTTGATGGGTTGACACAACTGTACACATTCATTACTAATGTGTTAATACCACTAATTTGACATTGCTTTGTGAAAATGGCTCATATATGAAAGCACCATCGCCAGCTGACCTGTCGATATTTTTGAGTATTGCTCAACATCTAAACCTAAGCAGGGCAGCAATAGATCTTGGCCTTACCCCTTCAGCCTTGAGCCATTCTTTGCGTGTACTGGAGAATCGGCTTGGCGTGCGGCTGTTCAATCGTACTACGCGTAGCGTGGCATTGACCGAAGCCGGAGACAGGCTATACACCCGCCTGAGACCTGCATTCCGAGATATTGATGATGCTCTCGAAGACCTCAATAGCTTTCGCGACAAGCCTTCAGGCAGTTTGCGCATAACCGCAAGTCGCCAGGCTTGCGAATTGGTGCTTCTCCCAATAATTAGCCCGTTTCTACAGCAGTATCCGGATATCCGGCTGGAGATCGTCGAAAGCGATGCTTTCGTCGATGTAGTAGCTGAGGGATTTGATGCAGGAGTACGCTTTAGTAATCGACTGGACGCAGACATGGTGTCTTTGGAAATTGGCCCGAACCTGCGATCTGTTGTCGTGGGGGCACCCAAGTTTTTCGAGCTTCACGGTGTCCCACAAAAACCTGAAGATTTGCAGCGTATTCCCTGCATTCGCCATCGATTTCCCAGTGGGACAATTTATCGCTGGGAATTCGAGCGTGGGGGGATCACCCAAGAAATTGAAGTTAACGGCTCACTTACCCTAGGTGACGTCAGTCTGATGCTCAGGCCGGCTATACAGGGGCTGGGATTGGCTTATGTCTTCGAGGACATGGCGACTCGATATCTGGCCGAAGGGAGCTTGATCCAGGTTTTGGCCGATTGGTGTCCATACTATCCAGGACTACATTTGTATTACCCGGGCCGGCGACATGTACCTGCTCCGTTAAAGGCTTTCATTGATTTTGCCCGCACGACCCGCTAGTTAAGGAAGCAAAAGTGCGCTATTTGAGAGGAAACTAACCACTGTTTCACTCCTTGTTATAGACGTTTTAATCACTCTTCCTTTCTTCTGAATACGAGGTTCACGAAGACAACTACTAACCTAGTAATACATAGAGTGTGGTGTGATTTTTTTGTTAAAATTGACTCCAGCATGTAAATTAATGTAAAAGGATTATCGTTAAAGTGTTTTGCTAATTTACATAAGGAATGGTTATGAAGAAGTTGTTTGCCACTGTAGTTCTCGCAATGGTTGTTACTGGCTGTGCTCAGCAAACATTTATTGTAAAAAATGACGTAGCGGTAACACCAAAACAGATCACTACTCACCACTTCTTTGTGGCCGGTATTGGTCAGAAGAAAACTATTGATGCTGCCGCTGTTTGTGGTGGGACTGACAAAGTTGTCCGTACAGAAGTACAGCAAACCTTCGTTAATGGGTTGCTTGGATTTGTGACCTTTGGCATCTACGCTCCGCGTGAAGCTCGCGTATATTGCTCATAATCATTTTGCTGTAAACTAAGCCTGCTTAATGCAGGCTTTTTATTATTTCTACTTGATATTAGATATTTAAAAGTTGTATTACACGCGGAATTAACCTACTGAATAACCACCGTCAATAGTGATAATTTGGCCAATGATAGAACGGGCATTATCCGAAGTCAGGAAAAGTGCCGTTGCAGCAATCTCCTCGGTTGTAACAATACGCCCGGTAGGCATTTTGCTGAGAAATTTTTCCTTCTCTATCGGATCGTTCCCCACAAACCGGTCAAACATTGCTGTTGCTACTGGCCCGGGCGCAATGGCGTTAACCCGTACCCCGTCAGCGGCAACTTCAAGTGCGGCGGAGCGCGTTAATCCGTTTACTGCATGTTTACTTGCTGAATAGACGCTGCCGCCAGGAATACCGACTTGCCCAGCTTGCGATGAGAAATTAATCAAGCTGCCTGACCCCTGTTTGCTCATAACCGGCAGAACATGCTTCATCACCAGTTGGGTTCCCAGCACATTGGTATCAAATACATGGCGGAAGTCTTCGACTGTGGTTTTGTCATGCGAAATAGGCTGCCCCTCTGTACCTGCAACATTAAGCAAGACATCGATTTTCCCAAAGACTTGTTGCGTGTACTTAATTAATTCGGAAACCTGATTTTCAAATACGATATCGGCTAAAAAGAAGTGAGTATCAGGATTGATTTGACGTAGTTCGGTTTCTAATTCCCTACCTCTTTTTTCATTACGTCCTGAAATTATTACATTATACCCCAATTGACTGAACGTGCGGGCACATTCTTCGCCAATGCCGCTAAGCGCACCAGTAATTATGACGGTTTTATTCTTAGACATCCTGAATCTCCATGGACTGTAAAATACCTACCCCAGTATAGATTGGGATTCAGAAAACGGAAATAAAACATCCTGTTTTTAGTTGCGTTGTAGTTATAATAAGACGCGGTTTTAATACGTAAAACAATAATGAAAGGCATTGTTACATTATATTCATAAAACGAGAGGGTTTTTAGGTTGCAGAAATATGTTACTTATAGAGTGAAAATGAAGGATTATGCTTTCGCTTTGCAGTGAAAGCCCGAAAGTCCATGGGAGGACTTCCATGACCAAGATCAAGATAGAGAGTAGACAGTTTTCACCTTTGGATGAGAAGAGTTCACCAACCATTGAGTATTATTTAGACAATCCCGTAATACCTGCCTGCGCCGGGATAAGCCTTGTT
Source organism: Serratia sp. TSA_7 (assembly GCF_052692135.1). NCBI lineage: Bacteria > Pseudomonadati > Pseudomonadota > Gammaproteobacteria > Enterobacterales > Yersiniaceae > Serratia > Serratia sp. TSA_7. The sequence continues at coordinate 330,440 of NZ_JBQZFU010000002.1, read as the reverse complement.
AAAGATCTCAATCACCGCTTTGTTGCATCTAACTTATTGTTTAGTCGGTTCTCTGGTGTGGATCCGTATAGGTTGCCGACTCTTGATGACTCAGACATGCCATGGGCTGAAAGAGGCGATATTTATAGAGATCATGAGAAAGCGATCCTTGCAGGTGAGGTTTACAATGTTCTTGAACCCCTCCCGGGAGTCGTTCATGCATTTTTACATACTTCTAAACAAGTTATATATGATAAAAATGGATTTCCTGCCGGCACCACGGCAACAGCCATTATTATGAATGGTTATGTTGATTTTCATAATGTTACTGGTATGTCGAAAGTGTTAAAAATATCATCATACAAAGATGTGAAACTCAGTGCCAATGAGGCTAAACTTCTGTTTTTTCTTCTTAAAGGATTGAAAAGAAAACAAATATCAGAGCTTTTAAATATTAATCTTGCTAATTATGACTACTGCATGAGAAGCCTGAAGGTCAAGTTCAATGTAACTTCAAGTGTTCAGCTTATAGATGAGTGCATTAAGCTAGGGTATCAGGATACATTTCCTTTTCAGATTTTTTTCAAATAGTTATCGTGAGTTTATTGGTTTTATACTATGACTTCTCATAGGTTCTTAAATTATTCTTTTTGACACGTTAACAAAATTAATATTATTCTACTCCAACGCGTTGCTAATTAAAAAACTATAAGTAATTATCATAATACCTTGTGATATTATTGTGGCCGGATTTATTTAAATAACGGTCAGGATATTGAAAATGCGTAACACCAGGGAACTTTTCAACACTTAGCTTTAGAATGATTATAATGCATAAGGTAATCTATTCTCCAGGGGGGATAAAATAAGTCGATGGCAATAAATAGAGTGTTAATATCTGTGTAGATATATATTAGAATTTTTTATATCGGTGCTGAAAGCCCATATGTTCGAAGTATGTACCATATATCCTTTCTTATTTCCTGGATTAACGCCTTTTCTACGTAATAAGATAATGTGACGTAATGGTAAGTTTACCATCCCTATAAAAATTTAAAAAAGATATAGCTCTGATATTTTTTAGTGAGCTACTGCTTCAACTCACTTTCCATGGGATCTTTTTACCAGACACAATCAGCATGTATGACAGCCTAACGGAAACTTTTTCAGTTGCGAAAAGGTTTTCCTATGGTGCGTACCCTATTAACCTGGGCAGATAGCACCAGTCATGATTCAACGGAGTGCTGCTAATGCCGATAGCAGGGGTGATGATATCGCTGGAGGCGTGACATGCTGAGGCCATCAAATGGGACCCGGATATGCCGGCAAAGCCAGCGGCAATTACTTCAGGCTCATGAGGCCCTGCTGGCTACTATGCTTTAGCCTTGGTCCGCAGGAAGAGTCCATACCCCAGAAAGCAAAAAACCCGCCATAGGCGGGTTCTTCTAAATATGGTGCCCGGACTCGGAATCGAACCAAGGACACGGGGATTTTCAATCCTCTCTTCGCTAGCAAGTTGAATTATCGCAGTGGGAAATTAGTTTTTGTATCGAATTTGTACTCATCGAATACTTTATTCGAGTGTACTCATGGAAAATATCGTCACAAAAGCCACTACTGCTTCAATCAGTACTAGGCCACAAATCGTGCCTATGGTTTCAACTAAAGGCGGAGAAGGTAAATCCACTCAAAGTGCTAACCTTGCTGGCTTCCTCGCCGATGCAGGTAAAAAGATCCTCCTCATCGACGGCGACCACTCCCAGCCCACCGCAAGCAGCATTTTCTCCCTGGAATATGAAGCACCCAATGGTTTGTACGAACTGTTGATGAAGACGGTCGACCTCAACCATTCTGAGCAAATTATCTCCCGTTCTGTTATCCGAAATCTGGACATCATTGTTTCCAACGATCCCCACGACCGTTTATCTTCTGCCATGCTGCATGCCCCTGATGGGCGTATGCGCCTGCGGAATGTCCTGCAACACCCTTTGTTCAACGAGTACGATACCATCATCATTGACTCCAAAGGCGCGGCGTCTGTGATGCTCGAACTTATTCTGGTGGCCAGCACGGAATTTGCTGTTGGGGTTATCAAGCCTATACTGCCGGACACCCGTGAGTTTCTGCGTGGCACATTGGGGTTGATGGAAGGATTATTGCCGCTGACCTGCTACGGCATCGCGTTACCCCGTATCCGTATCCTGACCAACTGCATGGAGTACACCAATCTGGATTGGCAGACTCTGGAAAGTTTGCGCAGCATCATCACAAATGGCCAATATCTGCGTGCAGATGCCTTCGACGTCTCCCTTCTCGACACCATCATCCCCAAGCTGGAAATTTACAAAATGGGGCATGCTTCCGGTCAACCCGTTCATCGTCTCGAAAGAACCACCACCCGTACATCAACGCTCGCTGCTGCTGACACTATGTATGAGCTGGCCTGCGAGTTGTTCCCTAACTGGATTGCCGACTTCGACGTTCTGCGTCAAGAGGCAAATCAATGAATATTGAACAGTTTGTGACCTTTATTAATGAACAGCGCGAGTTAGCCGCACCTGCACCCTGGCAGGTTCTTGAACTCTATAGCGATGGCGTCACTGTCGTGGATGTCAACGGCTTCGAGCATGTGGAAATCCCTAATGTCGCGATTTTTCCAGACTGGGAAAAACTTGAGCTTGAGCACTGATCGGATAACGGTGGGAGCCGTGATGTGAGTATCGAGGAGCAACGGGCTAATGGTTACCGAACTCAGTGTGAAACAGGGGAGCAAAACACCGAGTTCGTTTTCCGAACTCATTCTGGAATCAGCTACTTACGGTGCATCAACACAACCGAACTGTAACGTACGTTCTTTCACACAGAGTGTGAATAAAACAACGTACGTACCTGAGTTACCGACCGAACTGCAGAACAGCATGGCGGCTGATGGCCAACGACAGGTCGTGGCTCAGTTGCAAGCGTTACCCGAATCCTACTCTCGGCAGGTAATGGAGAGCCTGGCACATACGATGGCACGAGGTAGCCTGAATAACCCCACTGGCTGGCTGCTGGCGGTGATCAAGCGCGCCCGGAATGGTGAGCTGTATGCGAGTACAAAATCCCCAGAACCTACCAGTCCTGTACCGCGACGCCAAATACCTTGCTCTGCGACGCCAGCAAAATCAACAGGTCCAGTCCGCCAACACCTGGCTTCGCGGGAGCATGTCAGCGACATTGTTGCGAAGTTACGTTTGGGAATGGCACGCGCAAAAAATAGGTCATAAATCTGGCAGGGGGGAAACGTACAGCGTTGGCAGTGCCAACACTGCATAAAAAACAAATAGCAGAAAGTCTGAATATGTATCCAGAATTTTCGATTCGCTCAGATGAAAACTACGTTGGTTAAAAAGTAATCGCTATTGGCACTGCCAATGGCGATTAAAAAGTGAGCGAAAATTCACGTCATCACTTTTCCTTTGGAAATGAAAAAGAGTTTTGGATTGCTGCCAATGGTGTCTGCCGAGACTATTTCAAGCCACACACATTCCCAGAAGGATGCTTCTAATGGTTGAATCAGCAAAGAATAACGAACAAAAACCGACGCTGGACTTCTACCGGATCCTGAAAACCAAAAAAAAGAGCCACAGTTAAGCAGGTGGTTTACTCATGTCAGCGAAAGCGGCCTGGTAGCCTTTATCTAGAACGGTGATGAATTATGCGGTTCATCAACCACTACTCACTTACTGGGAGGTAAGGACCCCATCTAGCAGGCATCTACACCGTATTTTTATGCGTTAATGCTTCACGTGCCGAGTAGGTATGGGGAGAATGTAAGGTTAAATAAATTTATTAATAACTAGAGGTAATATGTATGAATTTTAATGAAACAAAGTATTTCAAATAATGTTAAAATAATTCATTGTTGAAAATAAGTATATATTACAACAAGTTATATAGATGTGACTTGGGTGATTTAAATTTGATCGGTTCATGATATTTATGATAAAACTTTCTTGTCACGACAAAATGTTATCGTTTTTGTTGTATGACATAAATCAAGTTACTAACTTAAAGGATGGTAAAATGAATAATGATACGATCAAACCGACTAAAAAACTGAAAGTAAAACGTGTTGATGTGACCAAACTTAAAGAGCAACAGAAAAAAGTTCTGTCTTGTGGCCCGAACTCCTGTGGTGCGAATTAATTAAATAGTTCCAATGTTGTAGGGTGGCGATCGATTGATCGCCATTTCTAACTTAAGGAAAAGTCATGATAATAATTGATCCAGAGATAAAAAAACTATTACACAGTTGTTCTGCAATGAATGCGATAAGAATGGTTACTGGTTCTTTTCATGTTTTTTTCCTTTTTTCAATGGGGGTTTCAATATCAGAAATAGCCATTTTGCAAATGGTTTTTAGCATATCTATTTTTGTATTTGAGTTGCCAACGGGAATATTGGGTGACAAGCTAGGTGTAAAACAAAATGTAATTCTATCTTGTTTTTTCTATGCTCTATTCTTTCCGTTATGTACGTTTGCTCCGAACATGTATTTACTGATTATGGCCGAAGTTTTTTATGCGCTTGGCGCATGTTTCTGTTCTGGTGCAGATAGTACATGGATTAAGGGGTTAGTCGATAGGTTGCCAAGTGAAAGTCGTGAGTCTAATATATATCACCACTACATGTCATATGTAAGAGAAGTAAATGCATTAATGAATTCTGTATCAGGTGTCATTGGTGTAATTATTGTTGTGTTAATTGGAAGTTATAGTGCTGCGTATTACTTATGCGGTGTATCATTTATCTTTTTGGTGTTCGCTTTCAGCAAAATAGATTCAGTAAGTGAAAAGAAAGATGTACAAAACATTAAAGAAAGATTTAATGTTTACTTGCATACAAAAAATGCCTTACAGCTGTTAGTATCAACAAAAGTTGGTATTTACTATATATTAATATGCGGGTTGGTTGTGGCAGCAATGCAACCCGTATTTCATTTCTGGCAACCATTCATTTTAAATCAAACTGGATTATTGAATAATTCCACAAAGAATCAAGAGATCGTGATTTTAGGCGGATGTTTTTTCTCCTATTCATTTACAAAATATCTCTTCAATAGATATTTTAGGAAAACTCTATTGACTAGGTACAACCCGATGAAAATAACATTATTGGCGACTATTTTTGCGGCTATATCTATGCTTGCACTGATTTTTATAAAGGGACAATGGCTTCCAATAGTGATATTTACTATGTTCCATAGCTTCTTTTCAGTCCCAATGAGCCAATTTGACTCTGAGTTCTTTAAACACTTAAATAATAATAACTCAAACACTGTTTTATCTATTGTTAGTTTGCTTGCACGAGTTTTTGGTATTGTATCTCTTCTCATCATAGGGGGGATGGCAAAAAGCTTACCTCTATCATCGGCGTTTGTGTTTTCTTTTATTTGTATATTGAGCGTAATTCCGGTCACTATCGCATGGATAAGATATATTGATAAAAATGAAGAAAACAAAAATGGAATCATTGGAGTTGCGGAATGAAAATTCAATTAAATAGATCTCTTCCAATAAAGTATGTAGAAGAAGAAAATAGAATTGTATGCGGTCAAACCCTTATGGACATAACGGAGATAGAAGACTGCCCTGCATTTTTACTTAAACTTCTTGAGGAGCTGAACGTTCCAGAAGAATTTGACTATGTTGCCGAAAGATACAATCAGTCAGCTTCTGAAGAAGCTTATAATATAAACGAAATTCTCAACAACTTGATTGAGGAAAAAATAGTATCATATACTTGGGAGCAAGATCGCTATGATAGGCATAGATTGTTCTTTGAACTATCAGGAATGAATCAGGCAGATTCAATGAATGCCTTGAGAGACGCAACCGTTGGGATCATTGGATCTGGGGGCATCGGTTCCAATGTTGCGACTCTTTTAGCTGCAGCCGGTATCGGTTGCCTAAAAGTTAGTGATGGCGATTTAATTGAAGAATCTAATTTAACTCGTACGACTACTTTTAAGGAATCGCAGATTGGCACGCTTAAAATTGATTCTTTAAAGGCGAATTTAGCTGAACAAAATAGCTTTTGCGAAGTTCATACTTTACCACACCTCCTCTCCAGAGATAAATTACACGAGTTTATCTCTTTCTTTTCGGACTGTGACATTCTTGTTTTATCAGCAGATCCAAGTAATGCATTTGAATTAATTGGGAGGTTGCATAGTGAGATCAATATCCCCGTTATTAATGCTGGCTATTTAGGAAGGATGGGATTAGTTGGCCCAATGATGGATGCACATTCAAAACCAGGGTTCGAACAACTGTTTAATAGAGATGTATTTGAGAATATAAATACTACTATTAGAATAAATAAAAAATATCAAGCTCCATCATATGGGCCATTAAATTATATAGTTTCATCAATATGTTCACACGAAGTAATAAAATTCATTACCACTGGAAATAGCATTCTTAAAGAGAAAAGGCTAATAATTAATCCGGATAATTATGAAACGCTAGTTTATGATTATAAAAAAGATATAAACTTAAGTAGTCCTACGCAACATTATCCAGACAATGGAACAATCGAACAATTTGATATAATTGCAGATTTTTATAAAAATCATAGAGAGGGGACAAGTTTAAATAGAGTGATTCTCGATGACTATGTAAAAGAGGTAATACTCAAAAGAGAGTATGCTACTGCGTTGGACATAGGCTGCGGAATAGGCACATATAGTCGAATGCTCGACCTTTGTTCTGCTCGAGTTGTAGCATTAGATACTAATAAAAAAATGCTAGATGTTGCCAGAGAGAAAGGTGGGCAGATTGAATATATTCAATGTGATTTAATTGAATATGAAAGTGATAGCTTGTTTGATTTTATTATCTTGTCCTTAGTGCTAGATCATATAAATGATTATTATTCATATATAAAAAAAGTTAGGTCCATTTTGAGCAGAGAAGGTAGAGTTCTATGCATAGTACCGAATCATGTAAAAGACTCGTGCACTAGCCATCAGAATGACAAAATGGTAATAGAAAATTACTTCTACGAAGGGGTACAAACTAAAAGTAGGCTTGACGAACATGGCAATTTTTTATGTGAGATTAACTCTTTCAAAAGAAACCTATCAACCTATGTAAATAGTTTTATCGACGCGGGATTCTCATTGGTATCAATTAAAGAGCCACGGCATCCTGATAAGATGCATTTAGGTCATAACTTTCCTTACTTCACAGTATTGGAGTTTAAATATGGGAATTGATAATGTATTTATTAATAAAGACCAAATGAAGTCATTTGAGTTTAATGAAGATGTATGCAATGTTTTTGATGATATGGTTTCACGAAGTGTTCCAGGATACGAAGACATCCAGGATTTAATCGCATTGATGTTTGATTCTTTTTCATTAGAAAAAATATTTCTTGATATAGGGTGTTCTACCGGTACAACAATAAATAAGCTGTTATCACAGACGCAAGTTAAACATTGTTACGGAGTCGATGTTTCTGCATGTATGCTTGAAAAAGCAAGAGAAAAGTGTGAGCCTTACAAAGAAAAAGTGACATTAAGTAATCATAACTACCTAAGTGGAGAGAATAAAACCATCTGCGACATCATGAGACCTGATTTTGTCATTCTAAATCTTGTACTTCAATTTATACGTCCACCAGAAAGAGAGGAATTTATAAAAAACATAAAATCATCATGTTCCGATCAAGTCACAATGATTGTCTTCGAAAAGATTATATTTGAGGATCCTGTTATAAATACCACCTACATTGAATCGTACTTAAAATGGAAACATAGCAGAGGATATTCTAAGACAGAAATTGAAAACAAAAGGTTAGCTCTAGAGAATAAATTGATACCATATCTTGACTCTGAAAATATAAAATTATTTAATCGCTGTGGTTTCAGTATGGTCGAGCATTGTTTCTCATTTTTAAACTTTAGAGGATATCTATGTCGTTGCTAATAGCGGATGTTTTAAATGACAGAATTTATGCAAAGTTCAGTGAACACGAAGCTATTCATATTGAGCCGGCCTCGCTTATTAGTGAGCATATATTTCATGAAGTGAAAAATAAAAACCATGCCGTTATAAGCAAAATAAACGATGTAATTAGAGATGAATTCGATTTAAAAATAAGTCAGGATATTGACGAAGTGCTTTTAATTAATGAAGATAAGTATAATCTACAACAAAAAAGCATAAAGGCATTTTCTAATGTGAAGTGTATATATGCACATAGAGGGCGACATTGGTTCGATATCTTTGATGAAAATGACGCAAGCTTTACAGAAGTATTGAGTCGATACTTAAAAACTTATAACATTCATAACCTTGATGGCCTGTATTTGATTTTTGAAAATGCAAATGTGACCAGTGATAATGACCTAAGTATTAAACTAGCCAATTTCCTAAAAACAATTCAGGACAACCTTGCACCTAATTTGCTTAAAAAAATAACAGATGAAAAATGGCGTTTTATAATAGATGGGGTTGAACTTTACCTACTTGTTTTCTCAAATCATTACCCAAAAAATCACTCTAGGTATTTACCGCTTAACAATACCATTTCATTTCTTGTTCAACCAGATCAATCCTTTGATCGGTTTGCTGATAATGATTCTAATCTTATAACAAAAGATAACAAAGAAAAAATCAGGGAAAACTATAAGAAAGAGGGGTGTATCTACAATTATTCACTTTCAGAGTCAAGTGACCATAGAGCTAAATTTATAAAATCAACTGATACTATTAATGTTATAAATTGGTGGAGAAACTAAAAATGTCTACTAACAATATCAAAAATACTGATTTACTGAAATTATCCTATCCTGATTTCCTTGGCTTTTTTGGAGTGGACAACACTCCTCCAGGAGGAAACGTAACATTGGAAAGTTGGATAAAAAATAGCGAAATAAACAAGGAGTCTTATCTCCTTGATTTAGCGTGTTCAACAGGATTTTCATCAAGAAATATATCGTTAAAAACTGAATGCCGAGCAGATGGAATAGATATATCGCCTCCATCGATTGAATCAGCAAGTGCTTTAGCACTTAAAAATGGGATTGGTGCACGAGTAAAGTTTTCTGTTGCAAATGCGGAAAGCATTCCATTTTCTGATAACACATTCACTCATATTACTGCGGGCTGCTGTTTTGGCTTCATTTCTGATAAAGAGACAGCATTAAAAGAATGTCATAGAGTTTTGCGAAATAATGGGTATTTGTGCATATCACCTTTCTTTTATGAATTAACACCAGATAGTGAGCTAATTGATATGGTAGAAAAACATATAGGGTATCGTCCAGATACAAATAGAGATTATAATTATTGGTATAGGTTTTTCAGTGCACGATTTGATCTTATCAGTGAGGAGCTTTTTGATTTACCTATTTATACAGATGATGAGATCGAGTCAATTACACGAAAAGCTATATGTAGTAAGGAAAATTTCTTGATGTTAAGCCAAGAACAGCAACAAATTTCATTTGATAGATATTATAATACGCGTGTACTGCTCAATGAGCATGCTAAATATCAGTCAATTGCATTATGGACTATGAGAGCTAAATAATGGCTATTGAATTCAACGAATTAATACAAGTACACAATAAAGAAGATTATTATTACATTATAGATCTCGATTCTATCAGAAAAGCGACGCGCAAATTAAAATCTCATTGGGAGTATTATTTCCCTGAGTTGGAGGTTGCATACTCTTATAAAAGCAACAACTTATCAATGGTGACGAAGTCAATGCTTTTTGAGGGTTTGTCTGCCGAAACTGTATCGTTACACGAAATAAAACTTGCTTTGGATGATGGTTTCACAGGCGAGTGTATTTATTTTGATGGGCCAGTTAAACTAAATAATGAAATTGAGTTTGCCATATCAAAAGGTATTAAAATACAGTGTGATAACACTCTTGAGGTAGAGAGAGTTATACTCATTTCCAACCATATTAAAGTAAAGCCAAAAATATCATTCCGTCTAAGCACCGATTATAGATCGACGGGGTTGTCTCGTTTCGGAATGAGTCGGGATGAATTTCATGAGTCATTGTTGTTACTACAAGAAAATGGTCTTCATCTTTGCGGGCTTCACTTTCATTCAGGGTCAAATCTCACATCTCATGACTATCTGATAAAAGCATTGGAATATTATTCAAATGAAATCTCCAAGGTGAAAGATATCATACATTTTATCGATATTGGAGGAGGCTATCCTGCATCCACTGCAAATTGTGATGATGTTTTGGTCAATAATAATTATCCAAAGCGTGTACGCGAAGCACTTTTAAAACAAGGTATAGACATCAATAAGGTTAGTGTTGTAATTGAGCCTGGTAGGATCTTAACTGAAGATTATGGATATCTAATTTCCGGAATCGCCTCAGTAAAAGAGCGTAATGACATTAATATTATAACCATATCGGCACCAGGTACAAGTGTGAGATCTGCGCAGTATCATAATAATAGATTTGCTTTTATCATTCCTCAGAGAGAGGAATGCATTGAAACTAGCTTAGCTCATGTTTTTGGTTCTAATTGCTATGAGTCTGATATTATTGCGATAAACATGTCAATACCAGTTGATCTTTCTATTGATGATAAGGTGATAATATCATCATGTGGTAGTTATGATATAATGAATTCATCAAATTGGATTAGAAGCAAACCTAAGTTAATTGTTATCTCTAACGGGGAGTTCTTCCATGATAATTACAGATCTGCCTGAGCAACTTATTACGGGGCAAAAAGTAAAACTATTAGCTCCAGATGTTTCGTATTGCCATGATGTCTATGCACTTATTTCTAATTTTTCTAAAGTGCATTTTGAGTTCCTTTTATGGTCAAATTCAGAACACTCTATTGAGACCTGTTATAAAAATCTTGAAATTGCCTCTACTAATTTCAGGAATGACAAGGAAGAATACAGGTTCTTGATTTTTGATATTAAGTCAAATAATTTAGTTGGATGCATTAGCTTATTTATTGTAAATCCTATAATACCTTTTTATGAAATCGGTTATTGGGCTTCAAGTCAATTAATGGGTAAGGGGTTTGTTACAGAAGCCTGTATTTTAGTAAGAAACATTGCTTGTCATTATTTAAAGTGTCAAAGATTAGAGATAAAGATGGCTAGCAGGAACGTACGGAGTGCAAAAGTAGCTCTTCGTACAGGATTCCAGTTGGAGGCTAACCTGAGAAAGCATCGATTGGATGGCTTTGGTTATATTGATGATACTTGTATATATAGCTACCCAATCGAATAACATTTATCGTCAATCGAGTAAAATAATCATTAGTGTCGAACATATCTATCAGGTCGGAGATCTCTACATCTATAAATTAACACTTAAAAGAATGGTGCCGAGCTGCAAGTTCGTTAAATAATGATGGTCGGCATCTATTCCCTTAGCAGACCGAGCCAGTATGTAAGTATCCCGCTTAAACGACCCATTCACTTTTAGAGATCTTCCGACATACTGACTATGTCCCCTGAGGAGATCGCTATGCGCAAGATCCGATTCACTGAACACCAGATCATCGCCGTTCTGAAGTCCGTCGAAGCCGGACGCACTGTCAAAGATGTCTGCCGTGAGGCTGCTATACCAACCGGATACGCAACGTGATGAACCGGTGTCCAGGTGCTGACAGAGGTGGCCGAGCGCTATCCCCGCTACGGCTTTAAGAAGCTGTTTCAGGTGCTTCGTAGGCAGGGGCACGTCTGGAACCACAAGCGCGTACACCGAATTTACTGTCTGCTGAAAATGAATTTTCGTCGTAAGGGAAAACAGTGGCTGCCAGTGCGTAATCCAGCACCACTGGTGACGCCGCAAGCGTTAAACCAGAGCTGGTCCATCGATTTTATGCACGATGCGCTGGTCTGCGGCAGACGCTTCCGGACCTTCAATGTGGTGGATGATTTTAACCGTGAAGCGCTGGCGATAGAAATCGACTTTAATATCCCGGCTCAGCGAGTCGTCCGGGTGCTGGACAGGATCGTGGTAAACCGCGGCTACCTGCTGAAGATGCGGATGGACAACGGGCCAGAACTGGTCTCACTGGCGCTGGCACAATGGGCCGAAGAACATGGCGTGCAGCTCGAATTTATCAAGGCGGGTAAGCCAACACAGAACGCGTTTATCGAACGTTTTAACCGGACCTACTGGACAGAAATCCTGGATTTTTACCTGTTCAGAACACTGAATGAAGCACGAGAAATTACAGAGCGCTGGCTGATGGAATATAACAACGAGCGGCCTCATGAATCCCTGAACAACCTGACGCCTGAAGAGTGCCGGCTGATGGCTGAAAAACCGGAGCTCTCAAAAAGTGTGTGGAACTAAAGCTGGGATACTTACAGTTCGATGGAGAGTCCATACTCCAGAAAGCAAAAACCCAGCCATAGGCGGGTTCTTCTAAATAGGGTGCCCGGACTCGGACAACCGGCGCTTGCGCCGTGTTGAACAACGCTTCAGCGTTGGCCCGCAGGGTGAGGCCTTCAGGCCGAATAATCGAACTTGTTCGATGGAGAGTCCATACCCCAGAAAGCAAAAACCCAGCCATAGGCTGGGTTCTCTAAATATGGTGCCCGGACTCGGAATCGAACCAAGGACACGGGGATTTTCAATCCCCTGCTCTACCGACTGAGCTATCCGGGCAACGGGGCGCATTTAACCCTATTGGCTGGATATCGTCAATCGCTTTCTGTCACAAACCCGATCGGTTGCTCTTTTTTCATTCAATGGGGTGGGGCGCTTCCGGGCGTCTGCGTCGGCCTGCGGTAATAGATATGCAGAAAAGATGTGTATTTATACCGTTTTGATTTTACAGGTTTTTATTTTTATATGATAAATAACAATGAGTTATATAATGCCTACCTCAATAGGCAGTAACATAATTGTTACTTGAACCTCATAAAAAAACATGCAATCATTGCGCAAATTTTGGCACTCTACGTCCCCTAACGGTGTTTCCGCTTATTTAAGTCAGAGGATTACTGGCATGACTGGTTTTGTTACTCAAGCGCCACTGCGCACCAGACATCTGAAGATGCCATCACGCCGCCGTTACCTTTCCCGAACACAGTACGCCAAGAACGCCCTGCCGACCATGCGGTAAGGCATCTTCTGATGCTCGCTGTTAGGCATTATTAAAAATAGAGCTGCGGCTCTGATTTTACTGATGTCTATCGGACGCTGCCGATACCAGTCCCCGATAGCTGCCTGATGATCTCGCGATCATGAGTCGGTCACGGTTGCGCTTTATGCTGCAACGCCGGACATCACTTTGCCGGGATAACCTTTGTTATCTCATCGCCGTGCCCCGTGGCACCACCTCATCCTTAACCGTTTGAGAGTTAGCATTATGAAAGAATTGAAAATAGCGACAAGCGCCAGCCTGGTCGCCACGATTGAAACGCTGCGCCAGATTGTCCGCATTGAACAGACGGACTATACCGATGTGGCCGCGGTGGTGGTGTCGGTTGATGACGTTAACGCCGGTATTTTGGCGCAGTTGAAAGCCACCGGATTCGAGATCCCAACGTTTGTTGCTGTTGAAGGGGATGAACACCTTTCCCCGGACTACCTGCCGTTTATTACCGGCGTTTTTGCCCTGGCCGGCGCCAGCAAGGCGTTCTATATGGCGCAACTGGAAGCCGCTGCGGACGCCTACGAGCAGGCGCTGCTGCCGCCGTTTTTCAAAACGCTGAAGACCTATGTGGAAATGGAAAATTCCACCTTTGCCTGCCCGGGGCATCAGGGCGGGGAGTTTTTCCGCAAGCACCCGGCCGGCCGGAAGTTTTTCGAGTTCTACGGCGAAACGCTTTTCCGTTCCGACATGTGCAACGCCGACGTCAAGTTGGGCGACCTGCTGATCCACGAAGGTTCGGCCAAGGATGCGCAAAAGCATGCGGCGCGGGTCTTCAACGCCGATAAAACCTATTTCGTGCTCAACGGCACTTCGGCGGCCAACAAGGTGGTGACCAATGCGCTGCTGACCCGCGGCGATCTGGTGCTGTTCGATCGCAACAACCATAAATCCAACCACCATGGCGCGCTGATCCAGGCCGGGGCGACGCCGGTGTATCTGGAAACCGCGCGCAACCCGTTTGGCTTTATCGGCGGCATCGATTCGCGTTGTTTTGACGAGCGCTATCTGCGTGAGCAAATCCGTGAGGTGGCGCCGGAGAAGGCCAATGCGGCGCGGCCGTTCCGCCTGGCGATCATCCAGCTCGGTACCTACGATGGCACTATCTATAATGCGCGCCAGGTGATCGACACCATCGGCCATCTGTGCGATTACATCCTGTTTGACTCCGCCTGGGTGGGTTACGAAGGCTTTATCCCGATGCTGAAAGAGTGCTCGCCGCTGCTGCTGGAGCTCGATGAACTCGATCCGGGTATTTTTGTTACCCAGTCGGTGCATAAGCAGCAGGCCGGTTTCTCGCAGACCTCGCAGATCCACAAGAAAGACGATCACATCAAGGGCCAGAAGCGCCACTGTAACCACAAGCACCTTAATAACGCTTTCATGTTGCACGCCTCGACCAGCCCGTTCTACCCGCTGTTCGCCGCGCTGGACGTTAACGCCAAGATGCATGCCGGGGCCGCCGGCCGCCGCATGTGGATGGACTGCGTGAAGCTCGGTATCGAGACGCGCAAGCAACTGCTGGAACGTTGTTCGCAGCTGCGGCCGTTTATTCCGTTGCAGGTAGCGGGCAAGGCCTGGCAGGATTACGATACTGACCTGATCGCCAACGATGCCCGTTTCTTCAACTTTGTGCCGGGCGAGACATGGCACGGTTTTGAAGGCTATGCGCAGGACCAGTATCTGGTCGATCCGTGCAAGCTGCTGCTGACCACGCCGGGCATCGACGCGGCCACCGGCCAATACACCGAGTTCGGCGTGCCGGCCACCATTCTGGCCAACTTCCTGCGCGAGAACGGCATAGTGCCGGAGAAATGCGATCTTAACTCGATCCTGTTCCTGCTGACCCCGGCGGAAAATCCGGCCAAGATGGAGCACCTGGTCGATATGCTGGTGCAGTTCGAACGCTACGTGGAAGAAGACGCGCCGCTGAGCGAAGTATTGCCGACGGTGTACCGCAAGAACGAGCAGCGCTACCGCGGCTATACCATCCGCCAGCTGTGTCAGGAAATGCACGATCTGTACGTCAGCTTCGACGTTAAGCAACTGCAAAAAGAGATGTTCCGCAAGAACCATTTCCCGCAGGTGGTGATGAACCCGCAGGACGCCAACGTGGAGTTTATTCGCGACAACGTCGAGCTGGTGCCGATCGGCCAGGCCGAAGGGCGCATTGCGGCGGAAGGCGCGTTGCCGTACCCGCCGGGCGTGCTGTGCGTGGTGCCGGGGGAAGTGTGGGGCGGAGCGGTGCAGCGTTACTTCCTGGCGCTGGAAGACGGTATCAACCGTCTGCCGGGCTTCTCACCGGAGCTGCAGGGTGTGTATATCGAGAAAAAGGATCACGGCTGGAAACGCATTTTCGGTTATATGATCAAGCAATAAACAACAAGGGCCGGTTTGCACCGGCCCTTTTCATTGATAACAACCTCACCGCACGTTACTTCCTGCGATAACTCTTCTGCGCGTTGTTCACCTTCACCAGATAACGGCGTGACTCGCTGGCCGGGTGTTTGGTGGTCAGCGTCTGGTAAATGTCACCCGGCTGCATGCCGTTGATGATACTCACCGCACGGGTTCTGTCGCTGGAGAATACCCGCAACACGCTGCCTGCGCCGCCGTTATAGGCGGTGATCACCGCATAGCGGCGCGAGGTCGGGTTCTGAATGCCGGCCAGATAGTTGTTTTGCAGGATCGCCAGATAAGCGGTACCGGTGTCGATGTTGTTCTCCGGATCGAACAGGTAACTGCGGCTTGGCGTGCCCCATTTCCCGCGCATCTGGAATACGTCTTTACCGGCGGTGTGCTGCACAACCTGCATCAGGCCAAGCGCATCCGAACCGCTTACCGCATAGGGGTTAAAGCTGGATTCGGTTTGCATGATCGCCAGGATCAGCGACTCTTCCACACCGTATTTCTCCGACGCCTTGCGTACCATCGGCAGGTATTTGTGCGCACGC
Source organism: Serratia sp. TSA_7 (assembly GCF_052692135.1). Lineage (NCBI taxonomy): Bacteria > Pseudomonadati > Pseudomonadota > Gammaproteobacteria > Enterobacterales > Yersiniaceae > Serratia > Serratia sp. TSA_7. The sequence continues at coordinate 314,339 of NZ_JBQZFU010000002.1, read as the reverse complement.
TGATCCAGGTGGTTTGGTACCAGCTGAATGGTGACCGAGTAAATCACGTGCAGGCCGGAGGTGCGTTTTTGCAGCTTGGTTTGCAGCAGATAGTCGGCAAAGTGCGCCGCACGCCATTCCCAACGGATCGGCGCGCCTTTGTTATCCAGCACCTGGCCGTACAGGAAGGGTTCTTTACTGATCTGGATATCGTTGACGTCGGAATAGAGATCGATTGAACCCGGATCGTCCCCCATCAGCAGGGTGCTGATGATAGCCTGGCGCAGGTGCGCGGCAGGATCGGTGGTGGCGATGGTTTCAATGGTAATCGCGCCAGAATCAAAGTTGATGTGGCTACGGGTTTCATACTGGTCAGTATATTTAACGTAATCTTTTGGCCCGGCGATCAGAACCTCGTTCAGACCCCAGATATTCTCGATGTTGTGGGCAAATTGGCCCATCAGGATCTCGAAGCCGTTAGTGTCTTTGACCCAGGCTTCGTTGACTTCGTCGGTTTTCTTGCCGGAACAGGAAATCAGCAATGGCGCTATTACTAGCAAAGCTAAAATTTTCTTCATCTTAAAGCCGTATACGAGAAGTTTTGGAAGGGCCAGCGCCTGGCCCCAACAGCATTATTCGCTCGGTGGCGTATAGCCTTCGATATGGACGTCGTGCCCTTCGAACAGGAATTTGACCATTTCGGCTTCCAGCAGTTTGCGGTCATCCACGTTCATCATGTTCAGTTTTTTCTCGTTGATCAGCATGGTCTGCTTTTTCATCCATTCGGCCCAGGCCTCTTTCGAGATCTCGTTATAGATGCGTTTGCCTATGTCCCCTGGATAAAGTTGGAAGTCCTGCCCTTCGGCATCGCGCTGCAAGAAGGTACAAAAAATGGTTCTGCTCATGCTAATTCCTCATCAATGGCGCTAGCGCCAAATAAACCCTGTTGGAGCGGGGAGTGTTTTGCCAACTGTTGCAACAGGCGGTCAACCGGCGCTGCCAGCCCGACGGCGGGCGGTTGCGCCAGGTTATACCAGAGACCGACCCCCTCATCCATACTGCCGCCGGCATCGTTCATTTCCAGCCACATTGGCACGATATCGAGATGAAAATGGCTGAAAGTATGGCGAAATGCGGTCAACTGCTCCAGGCGATTGCCTTTCAGACCGCGCTGTTGCAGCCAGAGTTCCATCTCTTCGCGTTCGCTGAACTGCGGGAAGCAAAACAGCCCCCCCCACAGCCCTACGGCCGGGCGCTGTTCCAGCCACGCCCGCTCGCCGCTTTGCAGCAATAAGAAGTAGGCGGTTTTTTCCGGCAGCGTCTGCTTCGGTTTTTTGCCGGGGTATTTTGCCCAACTGTGGTTAGCGTAAGCGATGCAGCCGGTATTAAGGGGGCACAGCTCGCATTTGGGTTTGGAGCGGGTGCAGACCATCGCCCCCAGATCCATCATCGCCTGATTGAACTGGCTGACGCCCTTGGCCGGGGTGACGTCTTCACTGATCCGCCACAGGCGGTTCTCTACGTCTTTCTTGCCCGGCCAGCCCTCAACCGCATAGCAGCGGGCCAGCACGCGCTTCACGTTGCCGTCGAGGATCGGATAGTGTTGACCGAGCGCCAGCGACAGCACCGCACCGGCGGTTGATCGGCCGATGCCGGGCAAAGCGGCGATTTCTTCAAAGGTTGTCGGGAACTCGCCGCCGTGCTGTGCGACAATGGTCTGCGCCGCCTTATGCAGGTTGCGCGCGCGGGCATAGTAGCCCAGGCCGGTCCACAGGTGCAGCACTTCGTCCAGCGGCGCGTCTGCCAAGGCGCGTACGTTGGGAAAGCGTGCCATAAAACGCTGAAAATAAGGAATAACGGTGGCAACCTGAGTTTGTTGCAACATGACCTCGGAGAGCCATACTTGATAGGCGGTCTTATCAAGCTGCCACGGCAGGGTTTTACGACCGTAACGCTGGTACCAGTCAAGCACTACCTGTGCGAACTGTTGTGCTTGCATCATAAGCAGATTCGATATCCGGCAGAAAATGAAGCGAGATTGCAGCATAGAGTCATGTTGCTGTAAACCGGAACTTTCCGACGTCGCACGGCAGGTATCAAGATGAACACTTGCTAAACCAAGGTATCTTTGCATAATGCGCGTTTCCCTAATTGGCAGCCAAACAGACAGAAAGCACTATGATTAATGACGTCATCTCCCCGGAATTTGATGAGAACGGCCGCGCGATGCGCCGTATCCGCAGTTTTGTCCGCCGCCAGGGGCGGTTGACCAAAGGCCAGCAGCACGCGCTGGACAACTATTGGCCGGTGATGGGCGTGGAGTATCAGGCTGAACCTGTCGATATCGCCGCACTGTTCGGGCGCGAAGCGCCGACCGTGCTGGAGATCGGTTTTGGCATGGGCGCCTCGCTGGTGACCATGGCGAGCAACAATCCGCAGCAGAACTTCCTGGGGATTGAGGTACATTCGCCGGGCGTGGGCGCTTGCCTGGCGGACGCCACTGAAGCGGAATTGAGCAACCTGCGCGTGATGTGTCACGATGCGGTTGAGGTGCTGGAGAATATGATCCCGGACGGATCGCTGGACATGGTGCAGCTGTTTTTCCCCGATCCGTGGCACAAAGCGCGCCACAACAAACGCCGCATCGTACAGACGCCGTTTGTTGAACTGGTGCGACGCAAACTGAAAGTCGGGGGCGTATTCCATATGGCCACCGACTGGCAACCTTATGCAGAACATATGTTAGAGGTTATGAACGGGATCTCAGGCTACCGTAATCTTTCCAGCGATAATGATTACGTGCCGCGTCCGGATTCACGCCCGCTGACAAAATTTGAATTACGCGGCCAGCGTCTGGGACATGGCGTTTGGGATTTGATGTTTGAGAGGAAAGAATAATGGCTAAGAACCGCAGTCGTCGTTTACGTAAAAAGTTACACATTGAAGAGTTTCAGGAGCTGGGTTTCTCCGTAGCATGGCGCTTTGCCGAAGGCACCGCGGTTGAGGATATCGACAGCACGCTGGACGCTTTCATCGACGAAGTGATTGAGCCGAATGGCCTGGCGTTTGACGGCAGCGGCTATCTGCAGTGGGAAGGGTTAATCTGCCTGCAAACCATCGGTCATTGCACCGACGAACAGCGTGAACTGGTCAAAAAATGGCTGGAAGCGCGCAAGCTGTCCGACGTTAAGGTCAGCGATCTGTTCGATATCTGGTGGGATTGATTTTACCGGCCCGATGAGTGCGGCATCGCGCCGTGCCATTCATTGATTTAAGGTGCCTTAACGGCACCTTAGACTGTGGATAACCCGCCGAAAAACGTGGTTTTCGCTGGGTTGGGGTAAAACAGAAAATCTGATTCTTTGTTTTTATTGGCACTCATAGCGCTGCTTTTAACTACAGAGAACTTTTTCAGCATTCTCAGGTGCCTTAACGGCACCTTTGTTTTGTCCGGAGTGTGACCGAGGTGGTAACGACATTGGATAACGCGTTGCTGGATGACATCCTGCAACAGGTGCGCCCGCTGATTGGCAAAGGGAAAGTGGCGGACTATATACCGGCGCTGGCGGAAGTGGCCGCCGACCGTCTGGCGATCGCCGTTTGCACCGTCGACGGCGAGATGTTCCAGGCCGGGGACGCCACGGAACGTTTCTCTATTCAGTCCATTTCCAAAGTGCTGAGCCTGACGCTGGCGCTGACGCGCTACCAGGAACACGAGATCTGGCAACGGGTCGGCAAAGAGCCTTCCGGCCTGCCGTTCAACTCGCTGTTGCAGTTGGAAATGGAACAGGGCAAGCCGCGCAATCCGTTTATCAATCCCGGCGCGCTGGTGGTGTGCGACATGCTGCAAACCCGGCTCAGCGCCCCTAAACAGCGGATGCTGGAAGTGGTGCGGCAACTGACCGGCGAAGACGATCTGGCCTATGATTCCCGCGTGGCGCGCTCCGAGTTCGAACACTCCGATCGCAACGCGGCGATAGCCTATTTGATGAAGTCGTTCGGCAACTTCGAAAACGACGTGCTCACCGTTTTGCAAACCTATTTCCACTACTGCGCGCTGCGCATGAGCTGCGTGGAGCTGGCGCGCAGCTTTGCCTATCTGGCCAATCACGGGCGCGACCTCAGTGGGCGCGAAGTGATAAGCCCGCTGCAAGCCCGCCAGATCAACGCGCTGATGATGACTAGCGGCATGTACGACGGCGCGGGGGAGTTCGCTTATCGGGTAGGCATGCCGGGCAAATCCGGCGTGGGCGGCGGCATTGTCGCTATCGTGCCCGATGAGCTGTCGATCGCCGTCTGGTCGCCGGAGCTGGATGCATCCGGTAACTCCCTGGCGGGAACTGCGGCGCTGGAACTGTTGTCTCAACGGATTAGCCGTTCGATTTTTTAATCCCACCACGGAAGTGAGTCAGGAGAAAATATGTTAAAGAAAACCGGGTTAGCCTTACTGCTGTTGACCGCTTCACAGGCGCATGCCGAATATCAGTGCAGCGTGAAACCTCAGGACGACGTGGTTATCAGCCCGCAAAACGTGCAGGTGACTGGCGCCAGCGGCAATCTGCAGATTTCGGCGGATGGCGATGTCACCCGTAACGGCCAGGCGCTGAGCCTCAACGACAGCCAGCGTCAGAAAGCTTTCAGTTACCAGAGTGCGCTACGCAAAGAACTGCCGTGGATCGACAAGGGCGCGCAGCAGCATCTGGAAAAAGCGCGGGTGGCGCTGGACAAGGTGATCGTGAAGGAACTGGGTAGCGACAGCAATGTGCGCAACCGCCTGACCACGCTGAACGACCAGCTTAAGCAGCAGATGAACCGCATTATCGAACACCGCAGCGACGGCCTGGCCTTCCACCACAAGGCGATCGACCAGGTTGAGCAGGATGGCCGCAACCTTGTGCAGCAAAGCATGGGCGGCGTGTTGCAAGACAGCCTGAACGAGATGGGCGTCAAGCAGGCCGCCAGCAGCGGCGGTAATCCGTTGCAGGCGATTATGGGCAACCTGGGTGGCCTGCAGAAGGCGATTCAGAACGAATGGAACAACCAGGAGCAGGATTTCCAGAACTTTGGTCACGACGTCTGCAACCGCGTTACCGGCCTGGAAACCCAGCGTAAAGACCTGCTTAACGCGTTGAAGTAACATTAGCTTTATCACTATCGGAGCGTTTTTTGACCTGCTGACGACTATCTGACAAACTGGCTAAACTATAATCAATTGCCAAAAGGATTTTGCATTGATGCCAGTGATATTTCGTTTTAAAGGGTATAAGTTTTTCTTTTACTCAAATGAAGGCGATCCGTTAGAGCCAGCTCATATTCATGTCAGAGACGCGGGGACGGAAGCCAAGTTCTGGTTGACGCCGGTTGTGCAACTGGCACGCAATGATGGGTTTAATTCCAGAGTATTAAAAGAGTTAACTGGAATTATTGAAGATCACCAGTCGCTGTTTTTGGAGGCCTGGAATGAGTATTTCAGCTAAAGCTGTCCGCTTTGATGAGGTGACAATGTGGGTGGAACTGAGCGATGCCAGAATTATTGGTGTTCCGCTAACATGGTTCCCCCGGTTGCTGAATGCAACGGATGAACAACGCGTTTGCTATGAGTTGAGTGCTTGTGGGATCCATTGGGATGCGTTGGATGAAGATATTTCCGTTGAGGGTTTGCTAAAGGGGCGTGGCGATGTGACACATCGCCCCCATCAGGCGGCCTGAGACACAGGTCCGTTGAATTAATAAAAAGCGCTGATAATTCAGCGCTTTTTTTTATTCGTCCGCCAGGAACAGCTCCAGCAGCGAGTTAAGGAACAGCTTGCCTTTTTCGGTGATCTGCCAGTATTCCGCCGTTTCCTCCAGATAGCCTTTTGCCAGCGCTTCATCCAACTGTGGGCGAATCACGCTTTCGTCCAGCCCGGTGTAGTGGGCGAAATCGGCACGCGGCGCGGCCTCCAGCAGGCGGAAGCGGTTCATAAAGAACTCGAACGGCCGATCTGCCGTCGTCACCTCATGCTGTTTGTCCATGTACTTGCCCTGCATAAAACCGCGCGGATGCTTGGTTTTCGCGGTGCGCAGAATGCGGCCGTCGCTGAAGGTCAGTTTGCCGTGCGCGCCGCAGCCAATCCCAAGATAGTCGCCGAAGCGCCAGTAGTTGAGGTTGTGTTGGCATTGGTAGCCCGGCTTGGCGTAGGCCGAGGTTTCATACTGCCGGTAGCCGGCGGCGCTCAGCAGTTGGTGGCCGCGTTCGAAGATGTCCCACAGCGCGTCGTCGTCCGGCAGCACCGGCGGCCGCGAGCTGAACAGGGTGTTTGGCTCGATGGTCAGCTGATACCACGACAGGTGCGGCGGGTTCAAAGCGATCGCCTGGCGCAGATCGTCCAGCGCCTCTTCCAGCGACTGGTCCGGTAAACCGTGCATCAGATCGAGGTTAAAACTGCGCAAGCCGAGACCGGTGGCCAGGTGTGCCGCGCGCTTGGCCTCTTCCGGGCCGTGAATGCGCCCCAGACGGGTTAACTTCTCCGCGCTGAAGCTCTGCACGCCGATCGAAATGCGGTTCACACCGGCGCGCTGGTAGCCGCTGAAGCGATCGGCTTCCACGGTGCCGGGGTTGGCCTCCATGGTGATCTCCGCGTCATCGGCGACGCGAATACGCGCCCGCACGCCGTCGAGCAGCGATTGCATCGCCTCGGCACTCAGCAGGCTGGGGGTACCGCCACCGATAAAAATGGTGCTGATTTCCCGGCCGCCTGCCAGCGGCAGATCGGCATCCAGATCGGCCAGCAGGTGATCGACGTATTCCTGATGCGGCACTTCACCCTTCAACGCATGCGAGTTGAAGTCGCAGTACGGGCACTTCTGCACGCACCACGGGATGTGAATGTACAAACTCAGCGGTGGCAACTTAAGCATTGCGCATGGCTTCCAGCATCAGCTTCAGCGCCTTACCGCGGTGTGATACCGCGCTCTTCTCGTCGCGGCTCAGTTCGGCGGCGGTGCGGCCCAACTCCGGGACGTAGAAGACAGGATCGTAACCGAAACCACCGGCACCGGCGGATTCAAAGATGATTTCACCCGCCCAACTGCCGTGGAACACCAGCGGCGTAGGGTCTTCTGCATGGCGCATGTACACCAGCACGCAGTGGAACTGCGCGCCGCGGCTGCCTTGCGGCACGTCTTTCAGCGCCACCAGCAGCTTGTCGAGGTTTTGCTGGTCAGAAGCGTCTACGCCGGCGTAGCGCGCAGAATAGATGCCAGGCGCGCCGCCCAGGGCGTCCACTGCCAGGCCGGAATCATCGGCGATCGCCGGCAGGCCGGTGATTTGCGCCGCGTGACGGGCTTTCAGGATGGCGTTTTCGATAAACGTCAGGCCGGTTTCCTCGGCGGAATCCACGCCCAGCTCGGTTTGTGCGACCACGTTCAGACCGAAATCGGCCAGCAGGTCGGCGAGTTCACGCACTTTTCCCGGGTTACCGGTGGCAAGAACGACTTTTTGCATGATGACTACCTTGAACATTATTCGATAAGCGCCGCGACCACGGCGGGGATTTGTTGCGGATTGACGATGCGTAACTGTTTATGCCGCCCCAGTTCGCCTTTCTCGATAGTGACGTTGCTTTTCGCCACTTTAAACTGCTTGGCGATAAACTTGATCAGATGAGCGTTGGCCTGGCCGTCAACCGGCGGGGCGGTAATGGCGACTTTAAGTTCGTCGCCATGCAAACCGATAATCTGGTCGCGGCTGGCTTTCGGCTGAATATATAGCCTGATCGCCAGCCCGTCCAGCACGGGGGTAACTGCACTCACAGCAGGAACCAGATCTCACCGAACAAATCCATACCCAGGTAGTTGATCAGATACAGGATCAGGATCACCACCATCGCTGAAAAATCGATGCCGCCCATGGCGGGAAGAATGCGGCGGATCGGGGCCATCAGGGGTTCGGTCAGCTGATACATCACATAGTCAATCGGGCTGCGGCCCTGGCTGATCCAGCTCATCAGGGCGCGGATAATCATCACCCAGAAGATCAGATAACCCGCCGACTTGACCAGCGAAATCAGGCCAAACAGCAGGTTATACGGGCTGAGCGACATCGCGCCGCCCTGGATCAGCAGCAACAGCGGGTACTTGATGGTCATCAGCAGGAACGCCAGCAACAGCGAAGCGCTGTCGACAGGCCCCAGTGACGGAATGATGCGACGCAGCGGGCCGACCACCGGTTGGGTGATCTTCACCACGAACTGGGCGAACGGGTTATAAAAGTCGGTACGCGTCCACTGCATCCAAATGCGTAGCAGCAGCACCATAACGTAAAGATCAATAACGGTTTTGACCAAAAAAGTCAGCGTTAGCATGAAAGGGTCCTTCTCCTTAACTCTCGGTTATTTAAAATGATTTTTCCATTTCCTGCGCACGGGAAACCGCCGCGCGCATGGCTTTGGCCACGGTCTCCGGCAGTTGCTGCTCGTTGAAGACCCGCAGCGCTTCGGCGGTGGTGCCGCCTTTGGAGGTGACCTGCTCGCGCAGGGTCGATAATGGCGTGTCCGGATTGGCTTCCACCAACGCGGCGGCGCCGGAAGCGGCCTGTTGCACCAGCTCGCGTGCGGTTTGGCCGTCGAAGCCCATGCGCTCGGCTTCTTGCTGCATGGCTTCCATAAACAGGAAGAAGTAGGCCGGTGCGCTGCCTGCGGCGGCGATGACGCCGTTGATGCCGTTTTCGTCATCCACCCAGCAAACCTTGCCGACGGAGGCCATCAAATCGCCGGTGTAGTCGCGATCCTGCTGGCTGACCTGTTGCGGCGCGTACAGGCCGCTCATGCCTTTGCCAACCAGAGACGGGGTATTGGGCATAATGCGCACGATGCTCAGCTTGTCGCTCAACAGTTGGTAAAAACGGCTGACCTGAATGCCGGCGGCGATCGACAGCACCAGCTTGCCGGAGAAATCGACCTGTTGCAGCGGCTGACAGACGTCGGCCATCATCTGCGGTTTTACCGCCAGCACCACGACCTCGGCCTCGCGTGCGCAGGCCAGGTTGTCGCCGCTGCTGACGATGCCGTAGTCCGCCGCCAACGCATCGCGGTTTTTAGCCGAAGGCGCACAGACGCTGATGAGTTTAGCCGGGTATCCGCCCGCCACCAGGCCGGCGATAATCGCGCGCGCCATGTTGCCGGCGCCAATAAAGGTAATCTTACGATGTTGCATCAAAATCCCTCGTTATATGTCAGGCCGGTGAATAATCACGAGCGCCAAAAATTGCGGTGCCGATACGCACCAGGGTGCTGCCTGCGGCAATCGCCGCCGCCATATCATCCGTCATGCCCATCGACAGGGTATCCACCTGCGGATAATGCTGTTGCAGGGCCAGGAAGGCGTCGCTCATCTGGCCGAAGACCGCCAACTGGCGTTGGTAGTCTTCTTCCGGAGCGGGAATCGCCATCAGCCCGCGCAACCTAAGGTTCGGCAGCGCGGCTACCGCCTCAGCCAGCGCCGGTAATTCAGCCAGTACAATGCCAGATTTACTCTGTTCATCGCTGATATTAATTTGGATCAGAACGTTAAGCGGCGGCATGCCAGCCGGGCGTTGATCGCTGAGGCGTTGGGCGATGCGCAGCCGATCCACCGTGTGGCACCAGGCGAAGTGCTCCGCCACCAGCCGGCTTTTATTGGATTGCAAGGGGCCGATAAAGTGCCAATCCAGCGTTGCGCCTTCCGGCTGCGTGGCGAAATGCTGAACTTTATCCACGCCTTCCTGCACGTAATTCTCGCCAAAGGCGCGCTGGCCGGCCGCGATGGCTTCTGCGATCGCCGCCACAGGTTTGGTTTTGCTGACTGCAAGCAGAGTGATTTCTTCTGGAGCGCGTGCGCAACCTTGAGCGGCTGTCGCGATGCGGCTTCTGACATCCTGCAGATTCTGTTGGATAGTGCTCATTATTGACCCAGGAGATTGATATGGATATCGACGAATTCGTGGCCCTTAGTGTAAAGCATAATGCTTCCGATCTGCACCTTTGTGCGGGCCATCAACCCATGTTGCGCATTGATGGTGAACTGCAACCGCTGGAAGGGGCGGAAATACTGACTCAGGAGCGAATGCACCAGCTGTGCGGCACGCTGCTGCAACCGCCGCAGCGACAGCTTTTGCAGCAGCATGGGCAGCTCGATCTGGCGTTGACGCTGGCGGGCGATATCCGGCTGCGCGCCAATTTCTTTTTGCAAAGCCTGGGGATATCCATCGCGCTGCGGTTGATCGCCGGCCACTGCCCGACGCTGGCGGCGTTAGCGGCACCGGCCATTGTCCCCGCGCTGCTGCGGCGTGAGGATGGTCTGATATTGGTCACCGGCGCGACCGGCAGCGGTAAATCCACCACGCTGGCGGCGATGATTGACGACATCAATCAGCATCAACGCCGGCATGTCATCACGCTGGAAGACCCGATCGAATTTATGCACCATAGCCGGAAGTCGTTGATTCAACAGCGCGAACTGGGCCGCGATAGCCACAGTTTTGACGAAGCGCTACGCGCCGCGCTGCGTGAAGATCCGGATGTGATCCTGTTGGGAGAACTGCGTGACACCACCACCATCCGTCTGGCGCTCACCGCGGCGGAAACCGGCCATTTGGTGCTGGCGACGCTGCATACCCGCAGCGCGCCGCAGGCGGTGGATCGTTTGGTAGACGTTTTCCCGGCAGAAGAAAAGCCTTATGTGCGCGCACAGCTGGCTGCCAGCCTGCAGGCGGTGATTGCGCAAAAGCTGCTAAGCAGGCCTGGTGGCGGGCGGGTGGCAATCTTTGAGGTGCTGACGGCGACGGCGGCGGTCAGCAGCATGATCCGCGAAGGCAAAACCCATCAGCTCGCCAGCGTGCTGCAAACCGGCGCGCAGTCCGGCATGCAGACTTTTGAACAGGGGTTGCAGCAGCGGATCGACGCCGGTTTGCTGGGAGATAGCGTGTGAAGATAGAGAGAGAGAGAGAGAGAGCGTTTATACCCTAAATAATTGGAGTTGTATCAAGGCGGCAAGAGCGTGAATCCCCAGGAGCTTACTCAAGTAAGTGACTGGGGGGAGCGCACGCAGCCAACACAGATGCAGCTTCAAGTATGACGGGTTAGCCCCGTTGCCGTTCGAACCAGCTTTCCAGAATCACGACTGCGGAGGCGGAGTCTACGCTGCCTTTGTCCAGAGCGCGGAAACCGCCGCGATCGAACAGATTGGCGCGCGCTTCGACGGTGCTGAGGCGTTCGTCATGCAGTGCGATCTGCACGCCAAAGCGGCCATGCAGGCGGTTGGCGAATTTGCGTGCCTGGTCGGTCACCAACTGCTCGGTGCCATCCATATTCAACGGCAGGCCGACCACCACCAGATCCGGCTGCCACTCTTTCAGCAGCTTTTCGATCTTTTGCCAGTCCGGTGAGCCGTCCTGCGCTTTGAACGCCGCCAACGCGCGGGCGCTGCCGGTGAGTTCCTGACCTATGGCCGCGCCGATGCTTTTGGTGCCGAAGTCGAAGGCGATAATGGTGCGGTTGGTCATCAGGCGTGTCCTGCGTGGTTGGCAATGCTGCGGATATCAATACCAAGAAGGTTGGCGGCCTCGCGCCAGCGGCTGGCGATCGGCGTATGGAACAGAATGTCGGTATCGGCTTCGATGGTCAGCCAGGCGTTTTCCAGCACTTCCTGTTCCAGCTGGCCTTTTTCCCAGCCGGCATAGCCGAGCGCCACCAGCACGTCATCCGGCTGCTCCGGAGTACCCAGCGTTTCCAATACGTCTTTTGAAGTGGTGATCATGGTATCCGGCGAGATCTGGATGCTGGAACCGAAGCCACTGCGCGGCGTATGCAGGATAAAACCGCGATCGTCCGCCAATGGGCCGCCGGCGAATACCGGCCTATCCAGGCTGATGGCCGGATTGCGAGCGGGCGGCATGATCTTCAGCTTGCTCAGCACCGTTTCCACCGTGAACTGTTCCACCGGCTTGTTGATCACCAGGCCCATGGCCCCCTCTTCATTGTGCTCGCAGACGTAAATCACCGAGCGTTTGAAGCGAGGATCCTGAAGAGATGGCATGGCGATAAGAAAATGGTGCTGTAAATTCATGGCGTTATTTAAGGTAATTGAGTGGTGAGAAGTTAAACAGCCGCCAGTATGCGGCTATACCCGTCGCCTTTCAAGCCGCAGCGTTGTTGGCTGCACGCGCTCACCTCAGTTACTTACTTGAGTAAGCGCCTGAGGATGAGCGAGCTGGCCGCCTAGCTGCAACTCGAAATCCATAGGGTATATACCCGTAGCCTTTCAAACCGCAGCGTTGTTGGCTGCACGCGCTTTGGAAGGTCAGGATTGCGGGCGACAGCGCCGCCCGCATGGCGGATTACTTCGCTGCCAGACGTTTTTCGATCGCGTCCATCAGCATGCCGGTGATGGAAACCGGGAAGGCCGCTTCGATTTCGCGCGCACAGGTTGGGCTGGTGACGTTGATCTCGGTCAGACGATCGCCGATCACGTCCAGGCCAACGAAGATCAGGCCTTTCTCTTTCAGCGTCGGGGCCACTGCGCGGGCAATTTTCCAGTCGCTTTCGCTCAGAGGGCGCGGTTCGCCACGGCCACCGGCGGCCAGATTACCACGGGTTTCCCCCTGCGCCGGGATGCGCGCCAGGCAGTAGGGCACCGGTTCGCCGTCAACCACCAGAATGCGCTTATCGCCTTCCTTGATCGCCGGCAGGAAGTTTTGCGCCATGCAGAAACGGCTGCCGTGCTCGGTTAAGGTTTCGATAATCACCGACAGGTTAGGATCGTCTTGCTTCACGCGGAAGATGGACGCGCCGCCCATGCCATCCAGCGGTTTGAGGATGATATCGCCGTGCTGCTGGTGGAATTTGCGGATGTGGGCTGCGCTACGGCTGACCAGGGTGTCCGGCGTCAGTTCCGGGAACCAGGCGGTGAACAGCTTCTCGTTGCAGTCACGCAGGCTCTGAGGCTTGTTGACCACCAGCGTGCCTTTCACCTCTGCGCGCTCCAGAATGTAGGTCGCGTAGATGTATTCGGTATCGAATGGCGGATCCTTGCGCATCAGGATCACGTCCAGATCCTGCAGCGCCAGATCCTGCTCGGCTCCGAAGCTGAACCAGCTCTCTTTATCTTCTTTCACGCTCAGCAAGCGGGTGCGTGCGCGCCCATCGCCGGCGTGCAGATAGAGATCGTTCATCTCCATATAATGCAGTTCCCAGCCACGGCGCTGCGCTTCGAGCAGCATGGCGAAGCTGGTGTCTTTCTTGATATTGATGGAGGCGATAGGGTCCATCACGATGCCGAGCTTAATCATTTTCTCTCCTTTAACCCAGATCGCCGAAACGTACCTGCAAAGCGGTAATTGCGGTGAGCGCTGTAGTTTCTGTACGCAGAACGCGTGGCCCCAGCAGGATATCAGTAAATCCGTAGCCGGTGGTCATCGCAATTTCGTCGGCGGATAACCCGCCTTCCGGCCCAATCAGCAGGCGGACATGGTCCACCGGCAGCGGCAGGGTATTGATGCTGTGGCTGGCGCGCGGGTGCAGGTTAAGCTTCAGACTGCCGTCCTGCTCGGCGCACCAGGCTTCCAACTGCATGGCCTCGCGAATTTCCGGAATGCGGTTGCGGCCGCATTGTTCGCAGGCGGCGACGGCGATTTTCTGCCATTGCTGAATTTTTTTCGCCAGACGTTCGCCGTCCAACTTGACGCCGCAGCGTTCGGAAAACAACGGTGTAATGACGTTAACGCCCAGCTCGATGGATTTCTGAATGGTGAACTCCATCTTCTCCCCACGGGAAATCACCTGGCCCAGGTGTAGATTGAGCGGTGATTCACGGTCTTCCAACTGGCCGGCGCCGAGTTGCACCTGCACGCTTTTCTTATCGACCCGAACGATCTCGGCGTTAAACACCCGGTTACTGCCGTCGAATAGCTGCAACGTCTGGCTGGCGCTCATGCGCAGCACGCGTCCGACGTGGTTGGCGGCGTCTTCGCTCAGCGCGATTTCCGCATTGTCGATCAAGGGTTGCGGGTGATAAATGCGGGGTATACGCATGTGAATATTCGATCCTGACTAAAGGGGTAGGCAGCTTGATAGATAGAGGCTATACCCTATGAATTTCGAGTTGCAGCTAGGCGCCCAGCTCGTTCATCCCCAGGAGCTTACTTAAGTAAGTGACTGGGGTGAGCAAGTGCAGGGAACAACGCTGCGGCTTGAAAGGCGACGGGTATATAGTAGGTTAGCCTTTTCGTTGCTGGCAAGCCTGTTGAATATAGGCGTTATGATTGCCCTGAACCTTAGCGATGCGTGCTTCACGCAGACATTCCCATTGGCTGACCGGATATTGGCGGTTCCACACGTCGAACAATTGGGTTTGCTGGCGTGAAAGCCGCAGTTGATAACGGTCGCGCATATAGAAATAGGTGCGTGCTATAGCGCCACGGGCCCGCGCCGGCGGCTCAGCCTGCTTATTTTTGAAGTCCACTTTCATCGGGCATTGGCCGTACTGGCCTTCGCCCCCTTTCCACTGGCTGTACATAAAGTTATTGCGATCGCCGTTCACTTCCCCGATAGCCGGCTGCAGGTTGTGCAGATCGGTTTCGATCTGGCGGTAGGTCGCGTCTTTATTGCAGTTTTTGCGGCCGCCTTGCTGCCAGCATTGCAACTGATGGCCGAACTGCCAGGCCGGCACCACGTGTTCCCATTCAATACGCTGCGCACGCTGGGCGTTTTTACGCACCTGATAGCCGCAGCTCTTGAGGTCAGGAATGCCTTTTTTACCCTGCCAGTCGATCCGGCATCCGCAGTAAAAAGAGCCGGGCGCATCCTGATTGATTTTGGCCGCCGCTGTCTTGGCCTGAGAGAAATTATTGATGCCGTGGGCGGCACCTGCAATGAAAACCACCATAAACAGAATTTTGCGAAGCATATTCCAAAACAGCTCGAAATTGGAAAAGCAGGCAGGGTAACGGAAGTTTATGGCAGTGGCAAATGGTGATATTTACTTGTTTTAACGTATAAATCGTTTCGTTAAAGGTTTTCGATAGCGATAAATCTCAGCTTTTCGCCGCATTGGCGACAGCGGTATTCGCTTTCACCGCGCAGCACCCGATTGTGACGGCGCACGGTGAGCTGGTGCTGCTGACAGCGGCACAGGTAGGGGAAGGTTTTGCTCTGCACCGAGGCGATTTCGAACTGGTGGGTGCGGCTGGCGGGCACCCGCAAGACGCTCTCCATCATCTGGCGCCATTCGCGGCCATGCGGCGGCACACGGCCAAACTGGCGAAACACCAACAGGTGCGCCAGCTCATGCGGCACCACTTCATCGATAAACGGCTGCTGATTTTCCATTAGCAGCACCGGATTCAGCCTGATTTCCCAGGCTTGCAGCCAGGCGGTGCCCGCAGTGGTGCCGCGCTGCTGGTAAACGACTTTGGGTTCAGGAAACTCGACGGAAAAATGCTGGCGGGCCAGCTGAAGCTTTTCCCGCAGACAGCGCATTACCGCCTGTTGCAGTGCAATGGGGATTCTTACTTTGTTCATTGTGGGTAGCTTAAGCAAAGGCGCCCCGGCTGGCAACAAGACGGAAAACTAATTCTTTGCTCACTCCCTGCAGGTTTTTCACCGCATTGATAACCCGATCGTCTCTGATGGATTGTAATCAATGTGTTAACTGCGGGATAATAAAGCGTGCATGCTGAGTCTGTACCCGCAGTGCTCATCGTATGAGGTTGGGAAAAAACCCCTTGAAGTAATACCTTGCTAATATAGGGGTTATTATGCGATTTAGCGCAATAACCGACTGATTAAAAATACGTAAGGTGTGGGAGGTTTTTTGCCGCAGCCTGCCCCGGGCATGCTGAGTAAGTGTGAATTTAACGCAGCTGATGTTGCAAGTGAGAGATCAATGTCGAATAAACCGTTCCATTATCAAGATCCGTTCCCGCTGAAGAAAGACGATACCGAATACTATCTGCTGAGCCGCGATCACGTTTCTGTGAGTGAGTTTGAAGGCCAGGAAATCCTGAAAGTTGCCCCCGAAGCGTTAACCCTGCTCGCCCAGCATGCTTTCCATGACGCTTCGTTTATGCTGCGCCCGGCGCACCAACAGCAGGTTGCCGATATCCTTGAGGATCCGGACGCCAGCGAAAACGATAAGTACGTTGCGCTGCAATTTCTGCGTAACTCAGAAATCGCCGCCAAGGGTATTTTGCCAACCTGCCAGGACACCGGCACCGCGATCATCATGGGGAAAAAGGGCCAGCGCGTCTGGACCGGCGGCGGCGATGAAGAAGCGCTGTCGCGTGGGGTGTACAACACCTTTATCGAAGACAACCTGCGTTATTCGCAAAACGCCGCGCTGGACATGTACAAAGAGGTCAACACCGGCAGCAACCTGCCGGCGCAGATCGATCTCTACAGTGTGGACGGTGAAGAGTACAAGTTCCTGTGCGTCGCCAAAGGCGGCGGCTCGGCCAACAAAACTTATCTGTATCAGGAAACCAAGGCGCTGCTGTCGCCGGGCAAGCTGAGAGATTACCTGGTCGATAAAATGCGCACGCTGGGCACTGCGGCCTGTCCGCCGTACCACGTGGCGTTTGTCATCGGGGGCACTTCGGCTGAAGCTACGCTGAAAACCGTCAAGCTGGCGTCGACCAAGTACTACGACGGCCTGCCGACCGAAGGCAACGAACACGGCCAGGCGTTCCGTGATGTGGCGCTGGAAGAAGAGTTGCTGAAAGAAGCGCAGAACCTGGGGCTGGGCGCGCAATTTGGCGGTAAATACTTTGCGCACGATATCCGCGTGGTGCGTTTGCCGCGCCACGGCGCATCCTGCCCGGTCGGCATGGGCGTTTCCTGTTCCGCTGACCGCAACATCAAGGGAAAAATCAACCGCGACGGCATTTGGCTGGAGAAGCTGGAGCACAATCCGGGCAAATTTATCCCGCAGGAACTGCGCCAGGCTGGAGAGGGCGAGGCGATCAAGGTCGACCTCAACCGCCCGATGGCCGATATCCTCAAGCAGCTGTCGCAGTATCCGGTATCGACCCGCCTGTCGCTGAGCGGCACTATCATCGTGGGTCGCGACATCGCGCACGCCAAGCTGAAAGAGCGTCTGGATCGCGGTGAAGGTTTGCCGCAATACATTAAGGATCACCCGATTTACTACGCCGGCCCGGCCAAAACGCCGGACGGTTACGCCTCGGGTTCGTTGGGGCCGACCACCGCCGGGCGCATGGACTCTTACGTCGATCTGCTGCAATCTCACGGTGGCAGCATGATCATGCTGGCGAAGGGCAACCGCAGCCAGCAGGTGACGGATGCCTGCAACAAACACGGCGGTTTCTACCTTGGCAGCATCGGCGGCCCGGCTGCGGTTCTGGCGCAGCAAAGCATCAAGAGCCTGACCTGTGTGGAATATCCTGAACTGGGGATGGAAGCGATCTGGAAAATCGAAGTGGAAGATTTCCCGGCGTTTATTCTGGTGGACGACAAAGGCAATGACTTCTTCCAGAAGATCCAGGCCGGCCAGTGCTCGCGCTGCGTGAAATAACCCTTCAAAAACAGTTGCCGCCTGATAGGGGCGGCAACTTTCACACTGAATTCCCTCCTGTGTAAAGTCCTGTTGCCCGCTGGACGCCTCGTTTTAACCTGTATACCCTACGCACAAAGCAGTAAAACGTGCACAAAGGCATATTTGTAACGGAAGGTTCGGCAAGAAAATGGGAACGCAGGAAAATCACATCAAGGATCTGCTGGTCTGGATTGAAGACAATCTGACCAATCCGCTGTCGTTGGATATCGTGTCCGCCAAATCAGGCTACTCGAAATGGTATCTGCAGCGGCTTTTCAAGAAACAGACCGGGCTGTCGCTGGCATCGTATATTCGTGCCCGACGTTTGTATCTGGCCGCCTTCGCTTTGCGTTTCACGCGAAAGAGCATTCTTGATATTTCCGTAGAATATCAATTTGATAACCAACAAACCTTTTCCCGCTGTTTCAAAAAGCACTTTGCCGAATCCCCCAGCGTCTACCGCCATGCCCGCAAGCAGGACTTCAGCCATCTGGTGCGTTCGCTGTCCGCCGGTCAGCCTGGCGATATTAAGGTCGATCGCGTCACCGTTGATAAAGGCCAGTATCTCCTCAGAGGGAAAAATTACGCCTATCACCTGGACATTGAGCATCTGGATAAATCGCATCTGCATCTGCGCAGCGGAATCAAAGAGAATTTCTATAAGCTGCTTGGTGGCCGCCCTTCGTTGATCTATGCGCTAACCCATTTTAGGCCGGATGGGCAACGGGTCAGAGTCGACTATTCGCTTGGCGTTGAGGCGGGCAGTTCTGTCAATGCCGATCCCGAGCTGGAGCCGCTGCCGGACATCCACGGAGATTTTTGCCGCTTTTGTTATTCCGGCAAGCCGGTGGCACTGAACGACCATGTGGTGCAGATATACACTCAGATATTGCCGGAGCTTGGCCTGGCCCGCCAGGAAGGGCCTGACCTGACGATGTTCAGCTATTCGCTCAATGAGCGGGAGGAGCTGCATCTGGAGCTTCAGCACCTGGTGCCCGTAATTCCTCTGGACTGAAAGGCCGGGCCGCCGCGCGATTTTTCTGTTGCACGATATCGGCCATCACCGCCAGGGCGATTTCCGCCGGGGTTTTACTGCCGAGCGGCAGCCCGATCGGCGCGTGAATACGTTCCAGCTCTTGTGGGCTGAACTCGGCAATCTGCTGCAGGCGCTGGCGGCGGCGCGCGCTGTTGCGCAGCGAGCCCATGGCGCCGATATAAAATGCCGGGGTGTGTATAGCCTCCATCAGCGTCAGGTCGTCCATCCGCGGGTCGTGAGTCAGCGCCACGATGGCGGTGTTGGCGTGGCACCCGCCGTCCTCAATAAATTTGGCCGGGAACTGGCGCAGCAGCGTCACGCCGGGCCGGAGCTGGGGGGCGAAGTTATCCAGCGCCTCCGGGCGGTTTTCACACACCAGCACTTCGAACCCCAACGAACCGGCGAAATCGGCGCAATACAGTGCCACGCTCGATAACCCGGCAATCAGCAGGCGCGGTGCCGCGGCGATATTCAGCGTGATTTGCTGCCCATTGCGCTCCACCTGGGTGGCGCTGGCAAAGTCGGTCAGTTCCAGGTTGCGGCAGGCATCGGGCAAGGTCAGGCGTTTGACCAACGCGTGGTGTCCGTCCAGCGCGCCGGCGATTTTTGTCAGGTAGCCGATGCTGTCGTCACCGGCCGGCAGGTATTCAATCAGCACGTCCAGCACACCGCCGCAGGGCAACGCCACGTTCGGCTCCAGGCCGCCTTCACCGTAGCGGATCACCTGGCTGGCCGCCAGATACTCCCCGGCCGCCACGCGCCGCAGAAAATCCTCTTCCACGCAGCCGCCGGACAGCGAGCCGCAGTAATGCCCGCTCTGGGTTGCCGCCAGCAGCGCGCCTGGCGATCGCGGCGAGGAGCCGTAAGTATTCAGTACGGTACACAGCCACACCGGCTGCTGTTTCAGCCAGCTTATCGCCTGGCTGACCACGGTGATATCAAGATGCTGCATAGATGATTTTACTCGCTGGCCGGTAGCTGTGACGGAAGATCAATATCCTGCACGACGCTTGCCCGATCAAGAGGCAACAGATAAACCGCTTCCCCTTGCAGCAGTTCACGTGCGCCATTATCACCGCGCAACTGGCAAAGCCTTTTGCGCAATGGCGCGGCAAAGCCGACCGGGTGGCCAGGCCGTTGGTCGAAGCAGGGGCGAGCTATCGCATGATCTTGCAACGCGTCGGCGACCAACCGGAAGATGTCCGGCGTGACGAACGGCATATCCGCCAGATGGATCAACCAGCCTTGCCAGTGCGGCGTGGCGTCAACGCCGGCGGCGATGGAATCCCCGAGGCCTGCGCTGGCGAGCAGCGTGAGCGGTACCTGATACGCGCTGCAAATCTGCTGTATCCACCGGTTATCGGGCCGGGTGACGACCCACACCGGCAGGCCGGAGGCCAGCGCCTGGCGCAAGGTATGTTCGAACAACGGGCGCCGGCGACCCGTCTCATCCGCAAACTCAGCGTCTAATTTGTTGCCTGCGCCACCGGCCTGCGAGAAGCGTTCCCCACGCCCGGCGGCGGCGATCACTATGCCTGTTGTCATCTGCTCTGCCCGAATTTGCGCAACTGTTGATTACCTTACCGCCAATGTGTGTTTTTAATATGTGTTTTTGTTGAAAACAGGATGTTAATCATCACATAATTTTGGGTATAAGCATATGCTTATGACGTCTACGGCAAGCTCGTCAGCGTTTGCGCAACAACACCGCGAACACAAAAAACAACAATAAAGAAGTGAAGGACTTTTTATGAGCAATTTCAACTCGTCACGGCGTCGCTTTATCAAAAGCGCCGTGATAGCGGGGGTGTCCGTCTACCTCGCCCCCCTCTACAGCCGCGCCTACGCCGCGCTGTTTGAACAAAAGATTCTTCAGTCGCCTAACTGGGACGCCCATGAGAAACGCGTGCGTTTCCGTATTGACGGCCGTGCCAAGGTAATGGGGCAGAAGGTGTTCGCCCGCGATATCCGCGCAGTCGATATGCCGCACTGGCCACAAAAGCAGGCGCACGCCTTTATTCTGCGCGTAACCAAGGCCGACAGGCTGTTTGCGGGCCTCGACCTCTCGTTGTTGGGAGACGACCTGCAACCGGATCGTCTGGTGACGGCGGAAGATTTGGCGCGCGACGGCCTGGCTTTCCCGGCGTTTTATGGCGACGACATGCTGCTGCCCGCAGGCAAGACGCCGGCCTATCTGGGGCAGGCAGTGGCGATCCTGATTTATCACGATTTCGCCCGTTTCCGCTTTGCCAAGGACAAGCTGAAATTCCGCGAAGATACTCTCAAATACGGTGCCGAGACCGGCCCGCTGGAGCGCGATCCCTGGGGCACCTTCCGCTATGTGCGGGTGGGCGGCGACCAGCCGTTCGATGACGATCGTTTCTCCAGCCTGAAAGACACGCCGATTTTCCCGGTGTCGATGAGGAAACACCTGCCGGTCTGGCCGGAAGGCCGCGAAGGCGGCAAGCTGGATCAGGAAGGCATGCATTATGCCGGGCTGATTGCCGCTGAGCTGCAAACGCCGCCGGATGATTGGCTGGTACTGTCGCGCCGTTATACCACGCAGTCTGTCGATACTTCGGCGCTGGAGCCGGACAACGCCAATGGCTGGTTCGATGAGGCGACGCAGACTTTGCATCTGGTGGTGCCGACCCAGTCCCCGCAGGAAGTGGCCGACGAAATGCCGCGCATGCTGGCCAAACGCAACCCGCCGGTGAAGCAGCTGATTTTGCACCCGTGCTATACCGTCGGTTACGGTTCGAAAGATCACTTTAACTTCCCGTACTACGGCGCGGTGGCGGCGATGTATGGCGACGGACACCCGGTACGCCTGGCCAATGACCGTTTCGAGCAGTTCCAGACGGCGCTGAAACGCCACGCTTTCGACATGAACTACCGTATTGCGGTCAATCGCCAAACCGGCGTGCTGCAATCATTCCACGCTGAGATGACGGCAGACGGTGGTGGCCGCAGCAACTTTACGCCGTCGGTGGTGATGGTGGCGGCGACGGCGGCACAATCGATTTACTACTTCCCGAAAAGCGATTTGTCGGCGGTGGGATTGGCTTCGCGTGCTATCGACGCCGGTTCGGCACGCGGCTACGGCACGCTGCAAAGCATGGCCGCCACCGAGATGATGGTGGACGAACTGGCTGCCGAACTCAAGATTGACCCGATCGAATTTCGTTTGCGCAACGTACTGAAGTCCGGGATGAAAAACACCCAGGGCGCTATTCCTGCCGGCGCTATTCGTGCCGATGAAGTGCTGGAGAAGGCGGCGAAGCACGAGATGTGGCTGCAACGCGCCCAGCGTAAGGCCGAGTTTGAGAGCCGGCATCCGGGCAAACGTTATGGCGTCGGCTTCGGTTGCGTGCAAAAAGACTTCGGCACCGGGGCGGAAACCTCCTTTGCTCGCGTCGAGCTGGGGGAAGACGGGCGCATCATGCTGTATCACAGCGGCGCAGAGATGGGGACCGGCATGTCGACTTCACAGTCGGTGCTGTGCGCGCAGTGGCTGGGCAAACCGGCGGATGAGGCGCACTTTTCGGTGACCGACTGGTCAGTGCTGCCGATGATCGCCAGCGGCGATCCTTACATCATGTCGCAGGCCGAGCAGGATCAGTTGCAAACCAACCCAGCCTGGACGCCAAGCTACTGTTCGCCGTCAAGCGCCAGCAACTCGGCGTATTACTTTTCCCACAGCACGCGCGAAGCGGCCCGGCTGATCTTCAATCACGGTTTGTGGCCGGCGGCGATGGCGCTGTGGCAGGCGGGTATCGGCGGTGGCCAGGCGGCGCCGTTGGTGGTGCGCAGAGAAGACGCGCGCTGGGTAGAAGGCGGGCTGACCGCCGCCGGCATGGCGGTGTTGAGCCTGGAGATGTTGGCGAAAAAAGCCTACCAGATGGGCGGTATCACCGGTGCGGCGGTGCACGTGTTTAACCGCTGGCAGTGGGCGGAGGCGGATTTCACGCTGAGCGGTAACGGTGAGCGCCTGCCGATCGACGGGTTGGCGGTACGCAATGCCAATGGCGAGTTCAAAACGCTGCCGCGCACCCAGGTCTATTATCCTCCGACCCAGCGCAATAACGCGGCGGTGACCTATTACAGCGCCGTCGGCACCTTGGCGGAAGTAGCGGTGGATATCGCCACCGGCCAGGTGGAACTGCTTAACCATCATTCGATCATGGAGTGCGGCAACCTGATTGTGCCTGAGCTGGTTTCCGGCCAGCTGCAGGGCGGGCTGGCGATGGGCATCGGCCATGCGTTGCACGAATATTTACCCTTGTACGAAGACGGGCCGGGTAACGGTACCTGGAACTTTAACCGTTACCACCTGCCGCGAGCCAGCGATGTGGCGGTCTGGAAGCAGACCGGCGACATCCTGCCCGCGCTGTCGGAAACCGATCCGCCAAAAGGCATGGCCGAAGTGGTGATGATCCCGGTGGTCGCAGCGTTGGTTAACGCTATCGCCCATGCCACTGGCCACCGTTTCCGTGATTTGCCCGTTCGTGCAGAAAATATTCGTGAGGTATTACAATGAGCATTAAAACCCAGCCGATCTCCCTGACCGTCAACGATAAACAGTATGGCCCGATCGAGGTGCCGGAAGGGCTGATGATGATCGACTTCCTGCATGAATATCTCGATCTGACCGGTTCGCGCCTGGGCTGCGGGCAGGGCATTTGTCACGCCTGCGTGGCGATTGTCGATCATCCGAGCGGCACCAGTGAGGAAGTGCGCACCTGCATCACCGGCGCGCATTTTTTCAGCGGCAAGAAAGTGCGCACCGTCGAAGGGCACGCCAGGGTGGATGAACACGGCGAGGTGGTCGAGCTTTCACCGATCCAGCAGGCCTTTCTCGAACATTACAGCTTCCAGTGCGGCTACTGCACGCCGGGCTTCGTCAACGCCGCCACCCTTTTTGTGGAAAAGCTCAAGCGTGAACCCATTGCGCGCGATCAGCTGGAAAGCGCCATCGAACAAGCGCTGAACAACCATATCTGCCGCTGTACCGGCTATGTGCGCTACTACGAAGCGGTGCGCGACGTGGTGCTGAAGACGCCGGGTCTGGTGAAGGAGACGGCGCGATGAAAAAACGTCTCGCACTGTTGATTCTGCTGGTGGCGATTATCGTTATCGCCCTGCTGTGGTGGCGGGAAAACCGCCGCTACGACGGTCCGGTGCAGCAGGTGACCGCCAGCGCCGAACAAATCGTCCGGGGGCGCTATCTGGCCCAGGCCGCCGACTGCGCAGCCTGCCATACCGCCAGCGGCGGCGCGCCTTTGGCGGGCGGCTATCCGTTGGATACGCCGTTCGGCACTATTTATGGCAGTAACCTGACGCCTTCGGCCGACCACGGCATTGGCCGTTGGACCAAAGACGACTTCTTCCTGGCGCTGACCCAGGGCGTGGCACCGGGCGGGCGACATCTCTACCCGGCGATGCCTTATACCTCGTATAAAGGGATTTCGCGCCAGGATGCCGATGATATTTATGCCTATTTGATGACGCGCCCGGCGGTGGATGTTGCCATCCCGGAAAATGCCATGCCGTTCCCGTTCAACCAGCGCATGGCGCTGATTGGCTGGAACCTGTTGTTCCGCAATCAGGATCCGCTGCCGGCCAGTTCGCAGGGGACTTCGGCGCAGTGGCAACGTGGCCGCTATCTGGCGGATACGCTGGGCCACTGTGGGGAGTGCCATACGCCACGCGGCATGCTGGGCCAGATGGATCTCGGGAAACCGATGCAGGGCGGCGAACTGGGGCGCTTTATGGCGCCGGACATCACTCCGCACGGGTTGGCGCAACGCGGCTGGACGCCGGACGACCTGAACCGCTTCCTGGCAACCGGCATTGCGCCGCAGGGCAGCGCCTTCAGCGAAATGCATATGGTGGTGGATCTCAGCACGCGTCATTTGACGCCGGAAGACCATCAGGCGTTGGCTACCTATCTGATGGGTGAGCAACCGCCGGCCGCGCTGCCGGTAAAAGTGGGGCAGGGCAGCGATGCCGGGCGCATCAGCTATCTGGATCAGTGTTCCGGTTGTCATGCACGTGAAGGCGAGGGTAAACCGCATGTGGCGGTCGCGATGCGCGATAACGCTACGCTGCGCCAGCCGGACGCTAAAAACCTGATTGTCTCGGTGCTGGACGGTTTGCCGGCGCAGCAGTTCCCCAACGGTGAAAGCATGCAGAGCATGCCGGCCTTTGGTGCACGGCTGGACGATGCGCAAGTGGCGGAATTGGTGAACTATCTGCGGGTCACCTGGGGTGGGTTGCCGGCGGATGTGACAGCCGAGCAGGTGAAGAAGCTGCGAAATCAGCCTTGATCAAGAAGGGGCTCAGCGTGCTGAGCCCCTTTTATTCTACTCGCGATTATCCGCTGGTGGTTCACCCAATACCGGCATGCCTTCTTCATCCCACGTTATCGGCTTAATCCGCGCATGACGATTGGGGTCATAAAGCGGATCGCCCTCGATTTCCGTGTAATTGCGTGCATGGTAAACCAACAGATCCCGGCCCTGCTCGTCGAGGGTAAAGCTGTTGTGTCCGGGGCCGAATTGGCGGTTTCTGACGCTGGTGCGGAATATCGGTTGGCTGGCCTTGTGCCATTGGGCTGCGTCGGTGATGTCGCTATCGATATCGGCCCAGAGCAGCCCGATGCAGTAATTTTCATCGGTGGCGCTGGCGGAGTAGCTGATAAATATCCGTTGGCCATGAGTAATCACCGCAGGTCCTTCATTCACCTCGAAACCCACGATTTCCCAGGGGAGCTCCGGCTTGCTGAGCAGCACCGGTTTGCCCTTTAGCGTCCACGGGTTTTCCATCTCTGCCAGGTAAAGATTGGAGTTGCCGCTGATGGCCGGATCCTTTTGCGCCCATAAGTAATAATGTTTGCCGCGATGCTCAAAATGGGTGGCGTCGAGGGAGAAGCTGTCGATGTGGCTGTATACCCTGCCTTTTTCTACCCATTCCCCGGTTAACGGGTTGGCTGCGCTGCATTCCAGCGCAAACATGCGATGTTGGAACAGGCCATCTGCAATGTCGGGGCTGTGGGCGGCGGCAAAATACAAATACCACTTGCCGTCGATAAAGTGCAGTTCCGGCGCCCAGATCAGCGCGCTCATTGGCCCTTGCTGCGGCTTTCGCCATACGACCCTTGCTGTGGCCTGCGGCAGTTCGTCGAGGCTGCGCGCCCGGCGAAGCTCCAGGCGATCGTATTCCGGCACCGAGGCGGTGAAATAGTAATAGCCATCGCTGTGGCGCAAAATAAAGGGATCGGCCCGCTGTTCGATAAAAGGATTAGGGTAGTCTCGCATTACGGGCTCCTTACGGGTGTTTGGTTTCTAGCTGCTGCTCACGATAGTCGGTCAGCTCCTGGTAATTGACCCGGCGCTTTTCCAAATCGATCTGAATCTGCTGCATCAGTTGGCGATCGACCTTCAGCAGGCGCACTACGCCTGCGGTGATCAGATAGCCAATGCCCGGGATCACGGTGAACAACAATACGATGCTATTCAGTGCACTGGCGCTTTGGCTGGCCGCATCTGCCTGATAACCGGAATACGACATCAGGAAGCCGACCATGGCGCCGGCTACCGCCAGCCCGACCTTCAGGAAGAACAGGTTGCCGGAAAAGCTGATGCCGGTGATGCGCTTGCCGGTTTTCCACTCGCCATAGTCGTCCACGTCGGCCATTAACGACCAGTGCAGCGGTGAAGGGATTTGGTGCAAGATATTCAGCAGGAAATAGGCGACCACGATTAATGAGGTCAACTGAGGGTTGAGGAAGTAAAAACCGCAGGAAAACGCCGCCAGCACGATATTGGTCCAAAAGAACACTTTCAGTTTGCAGAAGCGGTCGGTCAGCGGCTTCGCCAATGCGCTGCCGATCATCATGCCGACTACGCCCAGCGCGATAAACAGGCTGGCGAATGAGGTTGACTGCTGCATGACGTAGGTCACGTAATACATGGTGGCCGCCATGCGGATAAACCCGGGGCAGACGTTGCAAAAGGTCAGCAGCAGAATGCGTACCCATTGGTCATTTTTCCACACGTCTTTCAGATCGGACTTGAGCGCGTCGTGGGTCGGCACGGCCGGGCGTATGCGCTCTTTGACTGTGGCAAAGCAGAACAGAAACATGAACAGGGCGATCAGCGCCAGTACGCCCATCGCCATCTGATAGCCGCGCGCCTTGTCGGCGCCGCCAAACCAGTCGGCCATCGGCAGCAGGGTTAGCGAGAGGATGAGCGTCGCAATGCCGACCAGAATAAAACGGTATGACTGGCAAGATACCCGCTCTTGCGGATCTGAGGTGATTACGCCGCCTAATGAACAGTAGGGAATGTTAATGGCGGTGTAGGTCAGCGACATCAAGAAGTAAGTGGCGAAGGCATAGACGACCTTGCTGTTGTAGCTCCATTCCGGCGTGGTGAACATCAACACGCTGAATAATACGTAGGGCAGGGATACCCACAGCAACCAGGGACGAAAGCGCCCCCAGCGGCTTTGGGTACGATCGGCGATGGCGCCCATAATAGGATCGGTAACCGCATCCAGCACCCGAACCGAGAGCAGCAGAATGCCGACCAGCGCCGGAGTCAATCCAAAGATGTCGGTATAGAAATAATTGAGAAACAACATAATCGCGCCACCGATCATGTTGCAGCCGGCATCTCCCATGCCATAGCCAATCTTTTCTTTTATCGATAGGGCATTGCTCTTCATGGACATTTTCTCCGTGGCGGCAGGATCTGACTGAGTGGCAACGATTATTGTCCCGGCAGGGGGCGAGTTATCAGAAACTATTGGTTGTAGAGATGGACAAACCGGGCGTGGCGAAGAAACTGTGAGCCAGTTTGCAAAATTGCAGGGCAATAAAATGGCCCGCATTTGCGGGCCATGTTGATTTTAACGCGGTTTATCAGCGGCTGGCGGTGCTCGCCGTACGCTGGCTGCGCTGTTTGATGACGTAGCCGATGGCCAGAATCGCCACCCATACCGGGATCAGCAGCACCGAGATTTGGATACCTGGCGTCAGGTACATGATCACCAGAATACCGGCCATAAACGCCAGGCACAGGTAGTTGCTGAACGGATACCAGAATGCCTTGAACTTCGGTTCTACGCCTTCACGGTTCTTGGCCGCGCGGAACTTCAGGTGCGCCAGGCTGATCATCGCCCAGTTGATCACCAGCGCCGATACCACCAGCGCCATCAGCAGCTCGAAGGCGCGCCCCGGGATCAGGTAGTTGATCAGCACGCAGAAGGCGGTGGCAATGGCGGACACGCCGATGGCGATCACCGGCACGCCGCGGCCGTCGACTTTCAGCAGGCTTTTCGGGCCGTTGCCCTGTTGCGCCAGGCCGTACAGCATGCGGCTGTTGCAGTATACGCAGCTGTTATAGACCGACAGCGCTGCGGTCAACACCACGATATTCAGCACCGTTGCCACCACGTCGCTGTTCAGCGCGTGGAAGATCAGCACGAACGGGCTGCCGCCTTCAACCACTTTGCCCCACGGGTACAGCGACAGCAGAATGGTCAATGAACCGATATAGAAAATCAGAATGCGGTAGATCACCTGATTGGTGGCTTTAGGGATGCTTTTCTGCGGGTTGTCGGCTTCGGCGGCGGTGATACCCACCAGTTCCAGACCGCCGAACGAGAACATGATCACCGCCATCGCCATCACCAGCCCCATGATGCCGTTCGGGAAAAACCCGCCCTGCGCCCACAGATTGGTTACGGTGGCTTCCGGGCCGCCCATGCCGCTGAACAGCAGGTAGGCGCCGAACACGATCATGCCGATAATCGCCACCACTTTGATAATGGCGAACCAGAACTCCATCTCGCCATACACTTTCACGTTGGCCAGGTTGATGGCGTTGATCGCCAGGAAGAACACCGCGGCGGACACCCAGGTCGGGATTTCCGGCCACCAGTACTGAACATAGATGCCGACCGCGGTCAGTTCCGCCATCGCCACCAGCACGTACAGCACCCAGTAGTTCCAGCCGGAAGCGAAGCCGGCGAAGTTGCCCCAGTATTTATAGGCGAAGTGGCTGAAGGAACCGGCAACCGGCTCTTCCACCACCATTTCACCCAGTTGGCGCATAATCAGAAACGCGATGAAGCCGCCAATGGCATAGCCGAGAATGACCGACGGGCCGGCCATTTTTATTGTTTGAGCGATACCGAGAAACAGCCCGGTACCAATTGCGCCACCTAGGGCTATAAGCTGAATATGGCGGTTTTTCAGGCCGCGTTTCAGCTGGTCGCCTTGCTGTTGACCATCCATCAATGAAACCCTCTGTCGTTGCAGAATACTCACATGCTGTAAAGCAGTGGTTACGATGTGTGTTTTGTTTTATTTACGGCGTTATAGCTATTAATTCCACGGAGCCGCTACCGTTTGGCAAAGAATAATGTTATGCGCGTCAGTTTGCACCTGCTTTATTCTGTGAGTGATTAATATTTCAGCAGTTTAGGAAACAAAATGCGGGTTGTGTGACGACAGAGGGGATCCGATGCACGAAATAAGCAGCAAATCACATAATGCGCAGAAATAACTTAGATATGAATCCTTGGTGGTGGTGAAATAGTAATCAGTTATAGGCCGGATATACGCCGCAAATAGCTATTCGTTAAAGCTTAATAAACATGCAATAAAATTCTGCTTTTGATGCTTCAGTCTTCCTGACGAGGCGCAGCCTCTAAAACGTTAAATCAGAAACCTACCTCGTAAATGGTATTACCAACGGTGAGTTACCGGTTTGCAGCAGGCCGGATAGCGAAGTGTTAACCGGATATCGAGGTGTTAAAATGTGCGGGGAATCATGATTTCGAACGAGGCTCATATGGACAGGAGGTGAATACTTTGTTACTTTACGGTCACGTTTTTGAAATTGGTATTACCAATTGACTCCGCGCCATTCGCAGAGAAGAATTCACCCATGGCCTACAGCAAAATCCGCCAACCCAAGTTGTCAGACGTTATCGAGCAGCAGCTCGAACACCTGATCCTCGAGGGAACGTTGCGTCCAGGCGAAAAGTTGCCACCGGAGCGCGAACTGGCGAAACAATTTGATGTTTCCCGTCCTTCTCTGAGAGAGGCCATCCAGCGCCTGGAAGCTAAAGGGCTGCTCCTGCGCCGTCAGGGCGGCGGCACCTTTGTACAAACTAATCTGTGGCAGAGCTTCAGCGATCCGCTGGCTGAACTGCTGGCCGACCATCCTGAATCACAATTCGATCTGTTGGAAACTCGTCATGCCCTCGAAGGCATCGCTGCCTATTATGCGGCGCTGCGCGGTACCGACGAAGATCTGGCGCGCATCCGCGATTGCCATATTGTGATTCAGCAGGCCCAGGACAGCGGCGATCTCGATGCAGAAGCCGACGCGGTCATGCAATACCAAATCGCCGTGACCGAAGCTGCCCACAACGTTGTGTTACTGCACCTGTTACGCTGTATGGGGCCGATGCTGGAACAGAACGTGCGTCAGAACTTTGAATTGCTCTACTCGCGCCGTGAGATGTTGGCAAAAGTGAGCAGCCACCGCGCCGGGATTTTTGAGGCGATTGTGGCACGCGAGCCGGAAAGGGCCCGCGAAGCTTCGCACCGCCATTTGGCGTTTATCGAGGAAATATTGCTGGATCTCAGTCGGGAACATACCCGGCGCGAGAGATCGCTGCGGCGTCTCCAGCAACGCAAGGATTAAGAACGTTTCTCTTCAGGGTACACCAGCCTGCGGGGTTTACGTTCGGAATGCTTATTTAAGCATTTACGCGGCAACTAAACTGATGGGCCTGTCTTCGTGTGTTTTGCTTCAGAACACAGGAAGACAGGCTCCAAACAAACCATTAGACAGATAAGGAATACCACCATGTCAGAACGTTTAAACAATGACGTGGATCCGATCGAAACCCGCGACTGGCTGCAGGCGATCGAATCGGTCATCCGTGAAGAGGGTGTTGAGCGAGCTCAGTTTCTGATTGATCAGGTATTGGGTGAAGCCCGTAAAGGCGGTGTTAGCGTTGCAGCCGGTGCTGCCGCCAACAACTACGTCAACACCATCGCGGTGGAAGACGAACCTGCTTACCCAGGCAACCTGGATCTGGAACGTCGTATCCGTTCAGCCATCCGCTGGAACGCGGTAATGACCGTTCTGCGTGCATCCAAGAAAGATCTGGACCTGGGCGGCCACATGGCTTCCTTCCAGTCTTCCGCGACCTTCTATGAAGTCTGCTTCAACCACTTCTTCCGTGCGCGCAACGAGCAAGACGGCGGCGATCTGGTTTACTTCCAGGGCCACATCTCTCCAGGCGTTTACGCACGAGCCTTCCTTGAAGGCCGCCTGACCGAAGACCAAATGAACAACTTCCGTCAGGAAGTTCACGGCAAAGGCCTGTCTTCTTACCCGCATCCGAAACTGATGCCGGAATTCTGGCAGTTCCCGACCGTTTCCATGGGCCTGGGCCCAATCAGCGCCATCTATCAAGCGAAGTTCCTGAAATATCTGGAGCACCGTGGCCTGAAGAACACCTCCGCTCAAACCGTTTACGCCTTCCTGGGCGACGGCGAGATGGACGAACCTGAATCCAAGGGCGCGATCACCATCGCTACCCGCGAAAAACTGGACAACCTGGTCTTCGTCATCAACTGTAACCTGCAGCGTCTGGACGGCCCGGTCACCGGCAACGGCAAGATCATCAACGAGCTGGAAGGCATCTTCGCCGGTGCAGGCTGGCAGGTTCTGAAAGTGATTTGGGGCGGACGTTGGGATGAGCTGCTGCGTAAAGACACCAGCGGCAAACTGATCCAGCTGATGAACGAAACCCTGGACGGCGACTACCAGACCTTCAAATCCAAAGACGGCGCTTACGTACGCGAGCACTTCTTCGGCCGCTTCCCGGAAACCGCCGCTCTGGTCAAAGACATGACCGACGACGAAATCTGGGCGCTGAACCGTGGTGGTCACGATCCGAAGAAAGTCTTTGCCGCACTGAAAAAAGCGCAGGACACCCAAGGCAAACCAACCGTTATCCTGGCCCATACCATCAAAGGTTACGGCATGGGTGAAACCGCGGAAGGTAAAAACATCGCTCACCAGGTGAAGAAAATGAACATGGAAGGGGTGCACCACTTCCGCGATCGTTTCAACGTGCCGGTTGCCGATGCTGACATCGAAAAACTGCCGTACATCACCTTCGAGAAAGAGTCTGAAGAGTACAAATACCTGCACGAACGCCGTCAGGCGCTGAAAGGTTATGTGCCGACTCGTCTGCCGGCCTTCACCCAGAAGCTGGAAATGCCGGCTCTGGAAGACTTCAGCTCGCTGCTGGAAGAGCAGAACAAAGAAATCTCCACCACTATCGCTTTCGTACGTGCCCTGAACGTGATGCTGAAGAACAAGTCGATCAAAGATCGCCTGGTGCCAATCATCGCCGACGAAGCCCGTACCTTCGGTATGGAAGGTCTGTTCCGTCAGATCGGTATCTACAGCCCGAACGGTCAGCAATATACCCCGCAAGACCGTGAGCAGGTTGCTTACTACAAAGAAGACGAGAAAGGCCAGATTCTGCAGGAAGGCATCAACGAACTGGGCGCAGCTTCTTCATGGCTGGCCGCGGCGACTTCCTACAGCACCAACGATCTGCCGATGATTCCGTTCTACATCTACTATTCGATGTTCGGTTTCCAGCGTATCGGTGACCTGTGCTGGGCAGCGGGCGACCAACAGGCGCGCGGCTTCCTGATCGGCGGGACTTCAGGCCGTACCACCCTGAACGGTGAAGGTCTGCAGCACGAAGACGGCCACAGCCACATTCAGTCTCTGACTATCCCTAACTGTATCTCTTACGATCCGGCTTACGCATACGAAGTGGCTGTAATCATGCATGACGGTCTGGTCCGCATGTACGGCGACGCGCAAGAAAACGTCTACTACTACATCACCACGCTGAACGAAAACTACCACATGCCGGCCATGCCGCAGGGTGCAGAAGAAGGTATCCGTAAAGGTATCTACAAGCTGGAAACTCTGGCAGGCAGCAAAGGTAAAGTGCAGTTGCTGGGTTCAGGTTCCATTCTGCGTCACGTGCGTGAAGCTGCGCAGATCCTGGCGAAAGACTACGGTGTTGGTTCTGACATCTACAGCGTGACTTCCTTCACCGAACTGGCGCGCGATGGCCAGGACTGTGAGCGTTGGAACATGCTGCACCCAACCGAAACCCCACGCGTGCCTTACATCGCTCAGGTGATGAACGAAGCGCCTGCGGTTGCGTCTACCGACTACATGAAGCTGTTCGCAGAACAGGTTCGTACTTACGTTCCAGCCAGCGATTATCGCGTTCTGGGTACTGACGGCTTCGGTCGTTCAGACAGCCGCGAAAATCTGCGTCACCACTTTGAAGTCGATGCTTCTTACGTTGTGGTTGCTGCTCTGGGTGAACTGGCTAAACGCGGTGAAATCGAAGCTTCTGTGGTAGCTGATGCGATTAAGAAATTCGACATCAACCCAGAAAAAGTTAACCCGCGTCTGGCATAAGAGGTACAGAAGAATGTCTATCGAAATCAAGGTACCGGACATCGGTGCAGACGAAGTGGAAATCACCGAAATTCTGGTGAAAGTGGGCGATAAAGTCGAAGCTGAACAATCGCTGATCACCGTTGAAGGTGATAAAGCTTCCATGGAAGTCCCGTCCCCGCAAGCGGGCGTGGTGAAAGAGATCAAGGTTTCCGTCGGCGATAAAACCGAAACCGGCAAACTGCTGATGATCTTTGAAGCAGAAGGTGCGGCAGCTGCCGCACCAGCCGCCAAAGCGGAAGAAAAACCGGCCGCAGCACCTGCTGCTGCACCGGCTGCCGCTGCTGCCAAAGACGTTGCGGTACCGGACATCGGTGCCGACGAAGTTGAAGTGACCGAGATCCTGGTGAAAGTGGGCGACAAGGTGGAAGCCGAGCAGTCCCTGATCACCGTGGAAGGCGACAAGGCTTCCATGGAAGTCCCTGCACCCTTTGCGGGCATCGTGAAAGAGATCAAAATCGGCGCCGGCGACAAAGTGAAAACCGGTTCCCTGATCATGGTCTTCGAAGTGGCCGGCGCAGCTTCTGCTGCCGCTCCGGCTGCGGTTGAAGCCCCTGCGGCCCCAGCCGCACCGGCTGCCGCCGCTGCCAAAGACGTTGCCGTGCCGGACATCGGCGGCGACGAAGTAGAAGTGACCGAAGTGATGGTGAAAGTGGGCGACAAAGTTGCCGCTGAGCAGTCGCTGATCACCGTTGAAGGTGACAAGGCTTCTATGGAAGTGCCGGCACCGTTCGCAGGTACCGTGAAAGAAATCAAAATCAGCGCCGGCGACAAAGTGAAAACCGGCTCTCTGATCATGGTGTTCGAAGTTGAAGGCGCGGCACCCGCCGCCGCTCCGGCCCAGAAAGCAGAAGCTGCACCGGCCCCGGCCAAGCAGGAAGCCGCTGCGGCCGCTCCAACTGCCAAAGCGGAAAGCAAAGGCGAGTTCGCAGAGAACGACGCTTACGTGCACGCAACCCCGGTCATCCGTCGTCTGGCGCGTGAATTCGGCGTAAACCTCGCGAAAGTGAAAGGCACCGGTCGTAAAGGCCGCATCTTGCGCGAAGACGTCCAGACTTACGTGAAAGACGCGGTCAAACGTGCGGAAGCGGCTCCAACCGCTGCTGCCGGTGGCGGTCTGCCAGGCATGCTGCCATGGCCGAAAGTGGACTTCAGCAAGTTCGGTGAGATCGAAGAAGTCGAACTGGGCCGCATCCAGAAGATTTCGGGCGCCAACCTGAGCCGCAACTGGGTGATGATCCCGCATGTGACTCACTTCGACAAAACCGATATCACCGATCTGGAAGCGTTCCGCAAGCAACAGAACGATGAAGCGGCCAAACGTAAGCTGGACGTGAAGTTCACCCCTGTGGTGTTCATCATGAAAGCCGTCGCTGCCGCTCTGGAGCAGATGCCGCGCTTCAACAGCTCTCTGTCCGAAGATGGCCAGAAGCTGACGCTGAAAAAATACATCAACATCGGTGTTGCGGTTGATACGCCAAATGGTCTGGTGGTTCCGGTATTCAAGGATGTGAACAAGAAAAGCATCACTGAGCTGTCCCGCGAGCTGATGGCTATCTCCAAAAAAGCGCGCGACGGCAAGCTGACCGCAGGCGAAATGCAGGGTGGTTGCTTCACCATCTCCAGCCTGGGCGGTATCGGGACGACTCACTTCGCGCCTATCGTCAACGCGCCGGAAGTGGCTATCCTGGGCGTCTCCAAGTCCGCTATGGAGCCAGTCTGGAACGGTAAAGAGTTCGTGCCGCGTCTGATGATGCCAATGTCGCTCTCCTTCGACCACCGTGTTATTGATGGTGCAGATGGTGCGCGCTTTATCACCATCATCAACAATATGCTGGCTGACATTCGCCGTCTGGTGATGTAATGAAAAAAGGGCGCAGCATGCTGCGCCCTTACTACTTCAGTAGCAGTTTTGTCGGTTTTTGCATGACTCGACAAAATTGTTGAGACACGGGTCACTTCGAACGCGCTTTGCAGATTATTAACAATTCTGTAAACTGCTCGCGGTGTAAGCGTCCCGGTGGATGAAGGGCGTTATGAGATCGATTAGCAATAAAAATGACGTCTGACCCGCCGGACAATCAATTAAGAGGTCATGATGAGTACTGAAATTAAAACTCAGGTCGTGGTACTTGGGGCGGGCCCGGCAGGTTACTCTGCTGCCTTTCGTTGCGCTGACTTAGGTCTTGAAACCGTTCTGGTTGAACGTTATTCCACGCTGGGCGGTGTTTGCCTGAACGTGGGATGTATCCCTTCCAAAGCACTGCTGCACGTTGCCAAAGTGATCGAAGAAGCCAAAGCGCTGGCCGAGCACGGCATCGTTTTCGGCGAACCGAAAACCGACATCGACAAAGTGCGCGTCTGGAAAGAAAAAGTCATCAATCAGCTGACCGGCGGTCTGGCTGGCATGGCTAAAGGCCGTAAAGTTAAAGTCGTTAACGGTCTGGGCAAGTTCACCGGCGCTAACACCCTGGTCGTTGAAGGCGAAAATGGTCCTACTACCATCAACTTCGACAACGCCATCATCGCCGCAGGCTCCCGTCCGATCCAACTGCCATTCATTCCTCATGAAGACCCGCGCGTGTGGGATTCTACCGATGCGCTGGAACTGAAAACCGTCCCTGAGCGTCTGCTGGTGATGGGCGGCGGTATTATCGGCCTGGAAATGGGTACCGTATACCATGCGTTGGGTTCACAGATCGACGTGGTCGAGATGTTTGACCAGGTGATCCCGGCTGCCGACAAAGACGTGGTGAAAGTCTTCACCAAACGCATCAGCAAGCAGTTCAACCTGATGCTGGAAACCAAAGTGACTGCGGTAGAAGCCAAAGAAGACGGCATCTACGTCACTATGGAAGGCAAAAAAGCGCCTGCAGAACCGCAGCGTTACGACGCGGTGCTGGTGGCTATCGGTCGTGTGCCGAACGGCAAACTGCTGGAAGCGGGCAAAGCCGGTGTGGAAGTTGACGAGCGTGGCTTTATCCGCGTCGACAAACAGCTGCGCACCAATGTGCCGCACATCTTCGCTATCGGCGACATCGTCGGTCAACCGATGCTGGCGCACAAAGGCGTGCATGAAGGCCACGTTGCCGCTGAAGTTATCGCCGGCATGAAGCACTACTTCGACCCGAAAGTGATCCCATCAATCGCTTACACTGAGCCGGAAGTTGCATGGGTGGGTCTGACCGAGAAAGAAGCGAAAGAGAAAGGCATCAGCTACGAAACGTCCACCTTCCCGTGGGCAGCTTCCGGCCGTGCTATCGCTTCCGATTGTGCAGACGGCATGACCAAACTGATCTTCGACAAAGAAACTCACCGTATCATCGGTGGCGCGATTGTCGGCACCAACGGCGGCGAGCTGCTGGGCGAGATCGGTCTGGCTATCGAGATGGGTTGTGATGCGGAAGACATCGCGCTGACTATCCATGCTCACCCAACCCTGCACGAATCCGTAGGTTTGGCGGCAGAGATCTTCGAAGGCAGCATCACCGATCTGCCAAACCCGAAAGCCAAGAAGAAGTAATTCTGCTGGTTTGACCGGTTAACGAACGGCTCCTGAAAAGGGGCCGTTTTTTTATGGATGGCATTCAGGTAAAAGGCCGCTCAATGAGCGGCCAGTAGCTTACTTGTTCTGGAATATCACGTTCAACGTGAGGCTGTTGCCGTTAACCGACCAACCGCCTTTGCTCACGCCAAACGCCGATCCCAGTACAATGAGCAGGATAAACAAAGAACTCCCTTTCATTGCGCGATCCTTGTGGAACCACGACCACCGCGACTTCACCGGAAAAATCCCGGCGGAACAAGCGCCCGGTAGCGCCTGTATCGCAGTAGTTGCAGCGCTGTTCTCAAGCCCGATGACCCGCTGCTAAACGGGCAGAACAGACCCATAGAAATAATACCCAAAAAACGAGATTGATAATATTGTTTAGTTGATTTTTTGAACGATGTTGCGCACAATGTTTTGGCTCGGTAGCGCTTGTATCGTTCTTTAACGATGTAAGAATTCCCTAAGGTGTCTGCTAACACCGAACGGAACAACAGAACCGCCTTAACGGCGGTTTTTTTGTGCCTTCCGCACTCAATTTTTACTATTCGCGATCAATAGCCATTGTAAGTGAATGGTTATTGTGTTGTGCTCGTCAGGCTGATGTATGATGTGAACGGAACCTTCCTGCAGCCCCGGCTAGCCTGCCTTACAGCCGATTACTCTGTACTCAACGATTCAGCAAAGATTTAATGTTGCTTTTATGTGAACGAATTAACAACCGTTTCAAATCCTGATATGCTGGCTGAGCGGAACCGGGCACTGTACCTTACAGGCCAGGACATCGACAGCAGTGCCCCGTCAGGATCAATGGCACCAACACCGTGCGCTAAACCCGGTTTGAACATATGCCCTATGGCTTTCAAGTTGCAGTTAGGAGCCCAGTTCGTTCATCCCCAGGCGCTTACTTAGGTAAGTAACTGGGGTGACAAATCTGCCGGGAGCAGATTTGAACGCTGCTCGCAGCGGCCCCGAAGGGGTGTGGCCCATGGACGGGCCACATAACTGAATGCAGGTAACAACGCTGCGGCTTGAAAGACGACGGGTATAAACGCCAGGCACAATAAATGACAATGAGAGCGAGGAGAATGTCGTGCTAGAAGAATACCGTAAGCACGTAGCCGAGCGTGCTGCAGAGGGCATCGTCCCTAAGCCGTTAGACGCCACCCAAATGGCAGCGCTGGTTGAATCATTAAAGAATCCGCCACAAGGCGAAGAAGAATTCCTGTTAGACCTGCTGATTAATCGTGTTCCACCAGGCGTCGACGAAGCCGCCTACGTCAAAGCAGGTTTCCTGGCGGCCATCGCCAAAGGTGAAGCGACCTCTCCCCTGATTACCCCCGAGAAAGCCGTAGAACTGTTGGGCACCATGCAGGGCGGTTACAACATTCATCCGCTGATCGACGCGCTGGATAACGAAAAACTGGCCGCTATCGCCGCCAAAGCGCTTTCCCACACGCTGCTGATGTTCGACAACTTCTACGACGTGGAAGAGAAAGCCAAGGCGGGTAACCCGCACGCCAAACAGATTATGCAGTCCTGGGCCGATGCCGAGTGGTATCTGTCACGCCCGAAACTGGCGGAAAAAATCACCGTTACCGTATTCAAAGTCACCGGCGAAACCAACACCGACGATCTGTCGCCGGCGCCGGATGCCTGGTCGCGTCCGGACATCCCATTGCACGCCCTGGCGATGCTGAAAAACGAACGTGAAGGCATAGTGCCGGATCAGCCGGGCAGCGTTGGCCCGATTAAGCAAATTGAGCTGCTGAACAAGAAAGGTTTCCCGCTGGCCTACGTCGGTGACGTGGTCGGTACCGGTTCTTCCCGTAAGTCCGCCACCAACTCTGTGCTGTGGTTTATGGGCGACGACATCCCGTATGTGCCGAACAAGCGCGGTGGCGGTGTGGTGCTGGGCAGTAAAATCGCGCCTATCTTCTTCAATACCATGGAAGATGCCGGCGCCTTGCCGATTGAAGTGGACGTTTCCGAGCTGAACATGGGCGACGTGATCGACGTTTACCCGTACAAAGGCGAAGTGCGCAACCACGAAACCGGCGAACTGATCGCCAACTTCGAACTGAAAACCGACGTATTGCTGGATGAAGTGCGCGCCGGCGGCCGTATCCCGCTGATTATCGGCCGTGGTTTGACCACCAAGGCGCGTGAAGCGCTGGGCCTGCCGCACAGCGACGTGTTCCGTATCGCCAAAGAAGTTGCCTCCAGCAACAAGGGCTTCTCGCTGGCGCAGAAAATGGTGGGCCGCGCCTGTGGCGTTGCCGGCGTGCGTCCGGGCGAATACTGCGAGCCGAAGATGGCTTCCGTAGGTTCTCAGGACACCACCGGCCCGATGACCCGTGACGAACTGAAGGACCTTGCGTGCCTGGGCTTCTCCGCCGATCTGGTCATGCAGTCGTTCTGTCATACCGCCGCGTACCCGAAACCGGTTGATGTGACCACTCACCACACGCTGCCGGACTTTATCATGAACCGTGGCGGCGTATCGCTGCGTCCGGGCGACGGCGTTATTCACTCGTGGCTGAACCGCATGCTGTTGCCGGATACCGTCGGCACCGGCGGTGACTCTCACACCCGTTTCCCGATCGGTATTTCCTTCCCGGCTGGTTCCGGTCTGGTGGCGTTTGCCGCAGCGACCGGCGTTATGCCGCTGGATATGCCCGAGTCTGTCCTGGTGCGCTTCAAAGGCAAGATGCAGCCTGGCATTACTCTGCGCGATCTGGTGCACGCCATTCCTTACTACGCGATCCAGCAGGGCCTGCTGACCGTTGAGAAGAAGGGCAAGAAGAACATCTTCTCCGGCCGTATTCTGGAAATCGAAGGCTTGCCGGAGCTGAAAGTCGAGCAGGCGTTTGAACTGACCGACGCCTCTGCCGAACGTTCCGCTGCCGGTTGTACCATCAAGCTGGATAAGGCACCGATCGAAGAGTACCTGAACTCTAACATCGTGCTGCTGAAGTGGATGATCTCCGAAGGTTACGGCGACCGCCGTACGCTGGAGCGCCGCATTCAGGGTATGCAGAAATGGCTGGCGGATCCGCAACTGCTGGAAGGCGATGCGGATGCGGAATACGCTGCGGTGATCGACATCGATTTGGCAGAGATCACTCAGCCAATCCTGTGTGCGCCGAACGATCCTGACGACGCGCGCCTGCTGTCCGACGTGGCTAACAGCAAGATCGATGAAGTGTTCATCGGTTCTTGCATGACCAACATCGGCCACTTCCGCGCCGCCGGCAAGCTGTTGGACCAGCACAAGGGCCAATTGCCGACTCGCCTGTGGGTTGCGCCGCCGACCAAGATGGATGCGGCTCAACTGACCGAAGAGGGCTATTACAGCGTGTTCGGCAAGAGCGGTGCGCGTATCGAGATCCCGGGTTGTTCACTGTGTATGGGTAACCAGGCGCGAGTGGCCGACGGCGCGACGGTGGTTTCCACCTCTACCCGTAACTTCCCGAACCGTCTGGGTACCGGTGCCAACGTTTATCTGGCCTCTGCAGAACTGGCGGCGGTTGCTTCGCTGCTGGGCCGTTTGCCAACGCCGGACGAGTATCAAACGTACATGGAACAGGTCGATAAAACGGCGGCGGATACTTACCGCTACCTGAACTTCGACCAACTGGGCCAGTACACCGAAAAAGCCGACGGCGTGATCTTCCAAACCGCCGTTTAAGCCGCTATATTGCGCAACTGTTCAACGGGAGGCCTTGGCCTCCCGTTTTATTTTGCTCAGTTGCCAACTTTGCGAGCGCTCGCTGAGTTAGTCATGAATTAATGTTTACACTAAGAAAAAGGCTCAGGAGGGCGTGCTATGGATTACGAATTTCTGCGTGACGTGACCGGTCAGGTGGTGGTCAGATTTTCGATGGGGCATGAAGCGATTGGCCACTGGATCAATGAGGAAGTCAAAGGTGACTTCAACCTGCTGGATCGGATCGAAGCCGGGGCGGCGGAAGTCAAAGGCAGTGAGCGTCAATGGCAGTTGGAAGGCCACGAATATACATTGCTGATGGACGGTGAAGAGGTGATGATCCGCGCCAATCTATTGGCGTTTGAAGGCGACGAGATGGAAGAGGGGATGAATTATTATGATGAAGAAAGCCTCTCATTCTGCGGCGTCGAAGACTTCCTCGCGGTGCTGAAGGCCTACCGTTCTTTTATGCTCAACTATTAAATGTAAGGGCGCGGCGTGTGTATGGCCGCACCCTTAACCCATTACAAGTGCGGAATATTGCGGCCGTAATAGATTTCTTGCATCTCTTTCCACAGCAGATCGGTAATCTCTTTACGCTCGGCCTCGCTCAGGGCTTCCGGCTTGGCGTTAAACAGGTAATGCTTCAGATCGAAATCCTTCAGCAGCATCTTGGTATGGAAGATGTTCTCCTGGTAAACGTTGACGTCCATCATGTGGTACAGCGCCTTCATATCGTCAGACATAAAGTTCTGGATCGAGTTGATCTCATGATCGATGTAATGCTTCACGCCATTTACGTCGCGGGTAAAGCCGCGCACACGGTAATCCATGGTGACGATGTCGGATTCCAACTGGTGGATCAGGTAATTCAGCGCTTTCAGCGGTGAAATCACGCCACAGGTCGACACTTCAATATCGGCGCGGAAGGTGCACAATCCGCCTTCTGGGTGGCTTTCCGGATAGGTATGAACGCAGATGTGGCTCTTGTCCAGGTGTGCGACCACCGTCTTTGAGAGGGGGCCAGGCTGTTCCGAAGTATCTACATCTTTCGGGTCGACCGGTTCTTCGCTGACCAAGATGGTCACGCTGGCGCCCTGAGGCTCGTAGTCCTGACGTGCGACGTTCAGAATATTTGCGCCAATGATCGAGCAGGTTTCACTCAGGATCTCGGTCAGGCGATTGGCGTTGTATTGCTCGTCAATGTAGGCGATATAGCCATCGCGGTCATCCGCGGTTTTGGCGTAACAAATATCGTAAATACAAAAACTCAGGCTCTTCGTCAGGTTGTTGAAGCCGTGCAGTTTTAGCTTTTGCAATTGGGTTCACCTCCTTATCTTCTCGCTTAACGTGTAACGTTCAGTGCGTTGAGCAAGTACTGTGGCAGGGCAAAGCTGCCTGCGTGGATCGCCGGGTTGTAATAACGGCAGTTTAGGCCGCTTTGATTAAAGCGATGTTGCAGGGCGGATAAATCGAGCTGACGCAGCGCCGGGTTTTGGCTCGCCCAGGCGAAGGTCATGATGCCGCCGTAATAGGTCGGGATCGCCGCCTGATAGAAGCTGACGTCGTTGAAATATTGGCTTAGTTTGGCATGGCTGTTGACCGCTTCGTCCTGTTGCAGGAAGCAGACGCCGTTTTGCGCGACAAAAATGCCGCCCTCGTTCAGGCAGCGTGCGCAGCCTTCGTAGAACGCTGAGGTGAACAGGCTTTCGCCGGGGCCGATCGGATCGGTGCAGTCCGAGATAATCACATCGAATTTTTCATCGGTCTGATTAACGAAGTTGACGCCGTCGTCGATCACCAGCTTGAAGCGCGGGTCGTCGTAGGAGCCGGCATTGTGATTAGGCAGATACTGGCGGCAGAACTCCACCACCCCGGCGTCGATCTCGACCATGGTGATCTGCTCTACGCCCCGATGGCGGCTGACTTCACGCAGCATGCCGCCGTCGCCGCCGCCGATGATCAACACTTTCTTCGCCTGGCCATGTGCCAGCAACGGAACGTGGGTCATCATTTCGTGATAAATGAACTCATCGCGCTCGGTGGTTTGCACCACGCCGTCGAGCGCCATCACGCGCCCCAGCACCGGGTTTTCAAAAATCACCAAATCCTGATGCTCGGTCTTCTCGCGGTACAGCACATTCTCTACCGAGAAGTACTGGCCGAAGTTGGCATGCAGCGTTTCATACCAAATTTCTTTCTGGGTCATGTGCGGGAACTCCGTAATAACGGCCATGAAAAATTGGCGCAACATCATAGCTAACTCTGCCTGGTGATGCACGGCTGAATTTCAAACAGAGGTAGCGGAAGGCAGAAGGGATTAGTTGGCGTACGCCAGCAGGCTCAGCGAATCGCGTGCCAGAGATTTGCATTTGTTGGGGGTAGGGATGGCGATGCCACTGAGATCGCGATAGCTGTCTTCACCCAGCGCCTTCATGTTGTAGCTATTATAGTTGCTCAAATCCCAGCGGTTTTGCTGGGCGAAGTAAACGATGGCACGTTTGATTTGCGCGTTGGGCAAGTCGTTGTAGCCGCAATCGTTTTTCAGATAAATAAATACCGCCGTCAGATCGGCCAGATCTTCCGCCTCAGACTCATTGAGCGCCAGACTGGCGTTGGAGAACCCCAGCATGGTGAGCAGCAGCACCAGTAACGTTGTTTTTTTCATCATGAAAATAGACCTGTTTATTGTCTGCAAACGTTATCACACTTGCCTGTAAAGGCACCAAATTTTATTACTTGCGGATAACATAACCGGCAGCAAAGGCTTGACCTTCCGCTAAGGGGAGGGTTTAGGCTGTCAGGCATGAAAGTTATACCTGTTGTCTTTCAAGCTGCGGCGTTATTACCTGCGCCAGCGCCCCGATTGACAGGGGATGAATGAGCTGGAACTTGAAAGCCATAGGGTACATATCACTGAGAAAAGGGAGTCAGCGATGTTACGCCGTGATTTTATCAAATTGACCGCTGCGCTGGGCGCGGCAAGCGCCTTACCGCTGTGGAGCCGAAGCGCGTGGGCAGCCGGGTTGCCGGCGTTGCCGATCCCACCGCTGTTGATGCCGGACGCACAGGGAAAAATCGCGCTGGCGCTGCAAACCGGTGAAATGAACTGGTTGCCGGGCAAAGCGACCCAAACCTGGGGCGTCAACGGAGCGCTGCTGGGGCCTGCGGTGCGGCTGCAACGCGGCAAACCGGTGACGGTCGATATCAAAAACGGCTTGCCGGAGGCCAGCACGGTCCACTGGCACGGGTTGGAAATCCCCGGCGATGTCGATGGTGGCCCGCAGGCGCTGATTCAACCGGGTACCACGCGCAGAGT
The DNA here is from genome assembly GCF_052692135.1 of Serratia sp. TSA_7. Taxonomy (NCBI): domain Bacteria; kingdom Pseudomonadati; phylum Pseudomonadota; class Gammaproteobacteria; order Enterobacterales; family Yersiniaceae; genus Serratia; species Serratia sp. TSA_7. The sequence goes on along the minus strand of NZ_JBQZFU010000002.1, from coordinate 270,590 downwards.
GAGTTTCACTGTCGAACAGCCCGCGGCCACCTGTTGGTTCCATCCGCATACCCATGGCAAAACCGGCCATCAGGTGATGATGGGGCTGGCGGGGCTGGTGCTGCTGGAAGACGACGAGAGCAGTAAGCTGCCGTTGCCGAAGACCTGGGGGCTGGATGATATTCCGGTGATCCTGCAGGACAAACGCTTGGGCAAAGACGCACAGATTGAATACCAACTGGACGTGATGAGCGCCGCAGTTGGCTGGTTCGGCGACCGTATGTTCACCAACGGCGCCCAATATCCGCAGCACGTTGCGCCGCGCGGCTGGTTGCGGTTACGTTTTCTCAACGGCTGCAATGCACGCTCGCTGAACCTGGCGGCCAGCGATAATCGGCCGCTATACGTTATCGCCAGTGACGGGGGATTCCTGGCCGAACCGGTGAAGCTGACCGAATTGCCGATGCTGATGGGCGAACGCTTTGAAGTGCTGGTGGATGCCTCGGACGGCAAGCCGTTCGACATCGTCACGCAGCCGGTCAAACAGATGGGCATGACGCTGGCACCGTTCGACCAGCCGCTGCCGGTGTTGCGCATTCAGCCTTCGCTGGCGCAGGGAATCAAAACGATGCCGGACAGCCTGGTGAAACTGCCGGCGCTGCCGCCGCTGGCCGGGCTTCAGGAGCGCTGGCTGCAACTGATGATGGACCCGCAGTTGGACAAGCTGGGCATGCAGGCGTTGATGGATCGTTACGGCCATCAGGCGATGGCCGGGATGAGCATGGATCACGGCAGCATGAGCACCAGCGATGGCGGAATGGCCGGCATGGATCATGGCAGCATGAAAGGCATGGATCACGGCAATATGCAGGGCATGGATCATGGCAGCATGAAAGGTATGGATCACGGCAACATGAAGGGTATGGATCATGGCGCCAAGGCTTTCGACTTCAGCCACGGCAATAAGATCAACGGCAAGGCCTTTGATATGACCAAACCGGCGTTTGAAGCCAAACGCGGCAAGTACGAGAAATGGACCCTGTCCGGCGAAGGCGACATGATGCTGCACCCGTTCCATATCCACGGCACCCAGTTCCGCATCCTGTCGGAGAACGGCAAGCCGCCGGCGGCTCACCGCAGCGGCTGGAAAGACACGGTGCGCGTCGAGGGGTGGCGCAGTGAAGTGCTGGTGCGTTTCGATCATCCGGCTAGCAGTGAACATGCCTATATGGCGCATTGTCACCTGCTGGAGCATGAGGATACCGGCATGATGATGGGCTTTACCGTAAGCGACTAGAGCAGAAGTGGCGGCGCACTCGCGTCGCCACCGGCTTCAGGCTATGCTAAACTCTGCGCCCTTCTTCCGGCAACTGACCTGAAACCTATGAAACACACTGTAGACGTAATGATTTCCGAGCAGGAAGTTAAGACCCGTATCGCCGAACTTGGCCGTCAAATCACCGAACATTACCGCGATAGCGGCAGTGATATGGTGTTGGTCGGGCTGCTGCGCGGTTCCTTCATGTTCATGGCCGATCTGTGTCGCACGATTGAAGTGCCGCACGAAGTCGACTTTATGACCGCCTCGAGTTACGGCAGCGGCATGTCCACCACCCGCGATGTGAAAATCCTCAAGGATCTTGATGAAGACATCCGCGGCAAAGACGTGCTGATCGTCGAAGACATCATTGATTCCGGCAATACGCTGAATAAAGTGCGCGAAATTTTAGCGCTGCGCGGGCCGAAATCTCTAGCGATCTGTACCTTGCTGGACAAACCCGAGCGCCGTGAGGTGGAAGTGCCGGTGGAGTTCGTCGGGTTTTCGATCCCGGACGAGTTCGTGGTGGGCTACGGCATTGACTACGCTCAGCGTTATCGTCACCTGCCGTACGTCGGCAAAGTGGTGCTGCTGGACGAGTAATCGGCTGGGGCGCGGCTTGGCCGCGCCCACATTGAGAGCAAGATAACGCTTTAGGCTTTTACGCCCTTGTCCTGCTGCAGTTTGGACATCGCCTTGCGATACCCCATTTCCAGGCTCTCGCGGCTGGTGGCAGCCACTTCCAGATCGCGCAGCCGTCCGTCCTGAATCCCGTACACCCAACCGTGAATCGTCACTTTCTGGCCGCGTTTCCAGGCCGATTGCATAATGGTGGAGTGACCCAGGTTGTAGACCTGCTCGATCACGTTGATTTCACACAGTACGTCGAGGCGCTGTTCCGGTTCCAGTTCGCCCAGCAGCGAACTGTGCTTGTACCACAGGTCGCGGATATGCAGCAGCCAGTTGTTGATCAGCCCCAGCTCCGGGTTTTCCACCGCGGCCTCTACGCCGCCGCAGCCCAGATGGCCGCAGATGATGATATGTTCAACCTCCAGCACATCCACCGCATACTGCACGACCGACAGACAGTTAAGATCGGTGTGAACCACCAGGTTTGCCACATTGCGATGGACAAAGAGTTCGCCAGGTTCCAACCCGGTCAGTCTTTCTGCCGGGACGCGGCTGTCCGAGCAACCTATCCATAAAAAGCGGGGCTTTTGCGCCTGGGATAAACGTTCAAAAAAGTCTGGATCTTCCTGGTTGATATTGGCCGACCAGGCTTTGTTGTTGGCGATAAGCGTTTCGATTTCTTTCATGGAGGGTTATAGGCCTGTAACAAACAGATTGCGTTGGGCTAATATAGGACAAGCGTCACAATTTGGAAATCGGAACAGTTACGCTTTTTTCCGCACGGATTCGCCTCAGTGAAATCGCTGCTGATGATAAGATCATCTCTAATTACAAGACGCGGCAGCATACTCATCGTCACAAGGTACTTTCTAACTTATGAATTATGCACTGGAATTAGCGCAGTTGACCAAGACCTACGCGGGTGGCGTCAAGGCATTGCGCGGGATCGATCTTAACGTCGAAGCGGGGGATTTTTATGCCCTGTTAGGGCCAAACGGCGCTGGAAAATCTACCACCATCGGCATTATCAGCTCGCTGGTGAACAAAACGGCCGGCAGCGTACGGGTGTTCGGTTATGACATCGATAAAGATATCGTTAACGCCAAGCGCCAACTCGGGCTGGTGCCGCAAGAATTCAACTTTAACCCGTTTGAAACCGTCATGCAGATTGTGGTCAATCAGGCGGGTTACTACGGCGTGACCCGGCGCGAAGCGTTGGCGCGTGCGGAAAAATACCTGACCCAGTTGGATCTGTGGGGCAAGCGCGATGAACGCGCCCGCATGCTCTCCGGCGGTATGAAACGCCGTCTGATGATCGCCCGCGCCTTGATGCACCAGCCAAAGCTGCTGATCCTCGATGAGCCGACGGCTGGGGTGGATATCGAACTGCGCCGCTCCATGTGGGGCTTCCTGAAAGAGCTGAACGCCCAGGGCACGACCATTATCCTCACGACCCACTATCTGGAAGAGGCGGAAATGCTGTGCCGCAATATCGGCATTATCCAGAACGGGGAACTGGTGGAAAACACCTCAATGAAAGGATTGCTGGCCAAGCTGAAGTCCGAAACCTTTATCCTCGATTTGGCGGCCAAAAGCCCCTTGCCGAAGCTGGATGGCTATCGCAACCGCCTGACGGATACCTCGACGCTGGAAGTGGAAGTAATGCGCGAGCAGGGCCTGAACGGCTTGTTCGCTCAGCTCAGCGCGCAGGGGGTGCAGGTATTGAGCATGCGTAATAAGGCTAACCGACTGGAAGAGCTGTTTGTCACCCTGGTTAACGGTAATGGAGAAAAAGCATGACGCGTTTGTATTGGGTGGCTTTACAGAGTATCTGGGCCAAAGAGATCAACCGTTTTGCCCGTATCTGGATCCAGACCCTGGTGCCGCCAGTGATCACCATGACGCTGTATTTCATCATCTTCGGCAACCTGATTGGTTCGCGCATTGGCGATATGCACGGTTTTGATTACATGCAGTTTATCGTGCCCGGCCTGATTATGATGGCGGTAATCACCAACTCGTACGCCAACGTCGCATCGTCGTTTTTCAGCGCCAAGTTCCAGCGCAATATCGAAGAGTTGCTGGTGGCGCCGGTGCCGACTCATGTGGTGATTGCCGGTTACGTCGGCGGCGGCGTGGCGCGCGGCATTTGCGTCGGCGTGCTGGTGACGGTGATCTCGCTGTTCTTTGTGCCGCTTCAGGTGCATGCCTGGTGGGTGATTGTGCTCACGCTGCTGCTGACGGCAATCCTGTTCTCGCTGGCGGGCCTGATCAACGCGGTGTTCGCCACTACCTTTGACGACATCAGCCTGATCCCGACGTTCGTATTGACGCCGCTGACCTATCTGGGCGGGGTTTTCTATTCGCTGACGCTGTTGCCGCCGTTCTGGCAGGCGGTGTCCAAACTGAACCCGATCGTCTATATGATCAGCGGTTTCCGCTACGGCTTCCTCGGCATCAGTGATGTGCCGTTGGTGCTGACCATGGCGGTGCTGGTGGCGTTTATCCTGGTGTTCTATCTGCTGTCCTGGTACCTGATAGAGCGCGGTCGTGGCCTGCGCACCTGATGTACTGACGCCCCCGGACCCGCGTTCGGGGGCGCTGTTATCGATCTGAAGCCGGCATCACATAAATCAATAGAATTGCTCACATAACCCCTTTCTCCCCGATGTTCAAATCGTGCTATGCTGGCGCTCCACATTTTCTCCATTTTTATCACGCACTCGTAAGCAGAACATAACCATGCGGCCTCAACACAAGATAGCGGCTGGGCTACTCGGCATCCTGATGTCACTCGCTTCTCCGGCGACGCTGGCAAATTTGTTGTCGGAAGACAGCGCTGTTAAATCTGAATATATGGAAGCGCAACGCGACAGCGAGGTTTATTCGCTGATTGGCGAGCATGTTATCCCGGTCGGAGAAGTGAAGCAGGGGCAGCTGATTCAGGTGTTCCCGGCGGATGCGGAATATTACGAATTCAAGTTTGGTCACGGCACGGGGTTTATCGATAAAGACGACGTGCGCAACCTCAAAAAATCTCGCCAGGTGCAAGACGATCTCGGTGAGCTGAATAAGCCGCTGACCAATCAGAACCTGATCACTCAGAAGGCGATCAACGTCTATACCAAGGCGGATAACGCCAGCGAAGTGTTTGGTGTGCTGGAAGAGAACCTGCGTTATCCGATCATCGGCAAACTGAAGGATCGGCTGAACAATACCTGGTATGAGATCAATATTGGCGATCGTCTGGGCTATATCAGCGAGCTGGATTGCGAAATCGACACCGGCATTCCGGTGTTGACCTACCACCATCTGCTGAAAAACGAAGAGAACAAGCGTTTCCGCCATACCTCGACCACCACTTCGGACGTGGCGTTCAGCAACCAGATGACCTACCTGAAGCAGGCCGGTTATGACACCATTTCCCTGTACCAGTTGGAAGCCTACCTGAAGAATCAGATCAATCTGCCGGGCAAGGCGGTGGTGTTGACCTTTGATGACGGGCTGAAGTCGGTCTATCGCTATGCCTATCCGGTATTGAAGGACTACGGTTTCCGCGCAACGGCGTTTATTATTTCTTCGCGCATCAAACGCCACCCGCAGAAGTGGAACCCGGACTCGCTGCAGTTTATGAGCATTTCCGAACTGAAGCAGATACAGGACGTGTTCGACGTGCAGTCACATACGCATTTCCTGCACCGTACCGACGGCAACCGCCAGCCTATTCTGCTGAGCCGTTCGCTGCACAATATCGAATTCGATTTTGAGCGTTCGCGCCGCGCGCTGTCGCAGTTTAATCCGCACGTGTTGTACGTATCCTATCCGTTTGGCGGCTACAATCAGCGGGCGATACAGGCGGCGAAAGACGCCGGTTTCCACATGGCGGTGACCACGGTGCAGGGTAAGGTAAAGCCGGGGGATAATCCATATACGCTGAAGCGGCTGTATATTCTGCGTACCGACTCCATTCAGACCATGGCGGACAGGATAGCCAACAAGCCGGGGGCGGTGGTGGTGCAATAACAGGAAACGGGCGCTGAAAGGCGCCCGTTTTTATTCTCAGGCTACCTGAACCGGCACGGCTTTCGCTTTGCGTTGCAGGTTGTTGTCACCTTCGAAATAGGCGACTTTCGGGTGGTGCTGGCGGGCATCGGCATCGCTCATTTGCACGTAAGAGCAGATGATCAATTTGTCGCCTACGCAGGCGCAACGTGCCGCCGCGCCGTTGACCGAAATGATGTGCGAACCGCGTTCAGCGGCGATGGCGTAGGTCGAGAAACGCTGACCGTTATCAACGTTATAAATATCTATAGCTTCATATTCCAGAATGCCCGCGGCCTCCAGGAAATCCTGATCGATGGCGCAGGAGCCTTCATAGTGCAAGTCGGCCTGAGTCACTTTCACCCGATGCAGCTTGCCTTGCAGCATAGTACGTATCATAACTTTACCTAACTGAGTATCAGCCTTCACAGGCGATTGAGGTTGAACATCCATCCGGCGTTTATCGTCACCGATAAGTCCCTCCATGTCTACTTTCAGAGGGGCTGAAACAGTGACGATTGCACAAAAAGTAGCTTACAGCGTCAGGTCAACCTGCTGGTTGTCGATCAGGCGCGCCTTGCCCAGCCAGGCGGCCATCAGTACCACTGCGCGTTGGCTTTCAACACCCAGCGGTTGCAGGTTGTCCGCGTCACGGATAAACAGTTCGTCCGGTGTGAAACCGGCGGCGCGCAGGTGCGCGGCGGTTTGCTCCAGCAGATCGTCGACGTGGCGCTCGCCGTTGCTGAGTTGTTCTGCCAATGCGTTCATGATCTTGCTGAGCTGAGGGGCGATTTTGCGTTCTTCGGCAGTCAGGTAGCCGTTGCGCGAGCTGAGCGCCAGGCCGTCTTTAGCGCGCACGGTCGGCACGCCGACGATATCGATGTCGTACCCCATGTCCGCCACCATCTTGCGGATCAGCGCCAGTTGCTGGTAGTCCTTCTCGCCAAAACAGGCCAGATTCGGCTGAACCAGGTTGAACAGTTTGCTGACGATGGTGGCGACGCCGCGGAAATGACCGGGGCGGCTGGCGCCTTCCAGCATGGTGGAAATGCCCGGCACGTCGACATAGGTTTGCTGTTCCAGCCCCTGCGGGTAAACATCGGCCGGCGCCGGTGCGAACACCAGGTCGACGTTGCGGCGGGTCAGCTTTTCGCTGTCCTCCTGCAGGGTGCGCGGGTAGCGCGCCAGATCGTCAGGGCGTTCGAACTGCATCGGATTCACGAAAATGCTGACCACCACGATGTCGGCGCGCGCGCGGGCTTCATCAACCAGCGTCATATGGCCTTCGTGCAGATTGCCCATGGTCGGTACCAACGCGATGCGTTTGCCGTCCTGGCGCCAGCGGCGGATCTGCTGACGCAGCAAAGGCAGGGTTTCGATAATAATCATTGATAGCTCCTGGAACGATCGCTTAATTAAAAGAGTGTTCTTCAGCGGGGTAAGCGCCTTGCTCCACTTCCTGCATATACTGTTGCACCGCCAGGCGAATATCGCCGCTTTGCGCCAGGAAGTTTTTAGCGAATTTCGGCGTATGGCCACCGGTAATGCCAAAGGCGTCGTGCATCACCAGGATCTGGCCATCGGTCACGTTGCCGGCGCCAATGCCGATCACCGGAATGGACAGCGCTTCGGTGATCTTGCGCGCCAGTTCGGTCGGTACGCACTCCAGCACCAGCAGTTGCATGCCGGCCAGCTCCAGATTTTGCGCATCTTCCAGCAGTTGTTTGGCGGCGAGCTCGTCACGGCCTTGCACCTTGTAGCCCCCGAACACGTTCACCGACTGCGGCGTCAGGCCGAGGTGGCCGCATACCGGTACGGCGCGCTCGGTGAGCATTTTCACCGTTTCGCACAGCCAACTGCCGCCTTCCAGTTTCACCATATTGGCGCCGGCCTGCATCAGTTCGGCGGCGTTGGCGAAGGCCCGTTCCGGGGTGGCGTAACTCATGAAAGGCATGTCAGCCAGCAGCAGGCAGGCCGGGGCGCCACGGCGTACGGCTCGGGTGTGGTAAGCGATGTCGGCGACGGTGACCGGCAGCGTGGAGTCGTGGCCCTGCAGCGTCATGCCCAGCGAATCGCCCACCAGCAGTACTTTAACGCCTTGCTCTTCAAACAGTTGAGCAAAGCTGGCATCGTAGGCGGTCAGTGAAGCAAACTTGCGTTGCTCCTGTTTCCACTGGCGCAAATGGGTCACGGTGGTGGGTTTCATCACTACGTCTCCTGAATAGAGCCGCGCGGTACGCGCAGGGCCCTGGCTGCAAAAAAGTGTTGTCATTCTACTGTAACCCTAACGGGGTGGGTAGCGCAGATCTGAAGCTTAAGGGGTTCTTAAGAACCTTGTGATGTAATGGCGAAAAAGGGACGAGCATGCGAATTCTGCTGATAGAAGATGACAAGTTAATCGGTGACGGCATCAAGGCCGGGTTGACCAAACTCGGTTTTAATCTGGACTGGTTTACCGACGGGTTGGTCGGCAAAAGCGCGCTGGAAAGCGCACCTTACGATGCGGTGATCCTCGATCTCAGCTTGCCGGGCCTGGATGGGCTGGATTTATTGCGCCAGTGGCGCCAGGCCGGCCATGATGTGCCGGTGCTGATCCTTACCGCGCGCGATGCGCTGGAGCAGCGGGTCAGCGGCCTGCAGAGCGGTGCCGATGATTACCTGTGCAAACCTTTCGCCCTGACGGAGGTCGCGGCGCGCCTGCAGGCGTTGATCCGCCGCCGTCATGGCCAACTGATGCCGCAACTGGTGCATGGCAACCTGGTGTTTGACTCGGCCACTCGCAGCGTGAGCTGCAACGGCGAGCCGGTAACCTTGACGCCGCGTGAGCTGGCGGTGCTGGAGCTGTTCCTGCATAACAAGGGACGAGTGCTGGCGCGATCGCTGATCCAGGAAAAACTGTACAACTGGGATGACGAAGTCAGCAGTAATGCCGTGGAAGTGCACATTCATCACCTGCGGCGCAAGTTGGGTAACGGTTTTATCCGTACCATTCACGGCGTGGGCTACACGTTGGGGGAGGTAGAGTGAAACATCTCAGCTTGCGGCTGCGGCTGATCCTGATTTTCAGCCTGCTGGCGCTGGTGACCTGGTGTTCCGCCAGCCTGGTGGCGTGGATGATGACGCGCAACAACATCAATGAAGTGTTTGATACCCAGCAGATGCTGTTTGCCAAGCGCTTGGCGACCGCCAATCTGGGCGATTTGCTGGCCGACGAAAGCGTGCGTAGCCTGCCGAAAACCAAGAAGCTGGTGCACCACGGTAAGCGAGGCAAGCAGGATGACGATGCGTTGGCGTTCGCCATCTTCGACCGTAACGGCAAGATGTTGCTCAATGACGGTGAAAGCGGCGCGGATTTCCGCTTTGACGGCGAGCGTGAAGGCTTTACCGATGGCGAACGGCGGGGTGATGACGACAGTTGGCGGCTGCTGTGGCTGACCAGCCCGGACGGCCGCTATCGTATCGTGGTCGGCCAGGAGTGGGATTACCGGCGGGATATGGCGCTGGGTATGGTAACCGGGCAACTGGTGCCGTGGCTGGTGACGTTGCCGATCCTGATGCTGTTGATCGCGCTGATGGTAGGGCGTGAACTGCGGCCACTGCGCGTGGTGGCTGCCGGGCTGCGCAAGCGGGCGCCTGACGACGCTACGCCGCTGGATGCGCGTCAGGTACCGACCGAAGTCAGGCCGCTGGTGGATGCGCTGAACGCGCTGTTTGCGCGCATCAATGCGTTGCTGGTGCGTGAGCGGCGTTTTACCTCAGATGCCGCCCATGAGCTGCGTAGCCCGCTGGCGGCGCTGCGGGTGCAGACGGAAGTGGTGCAATTGGCCGGTGACGATGAGCCGATGCGTGAACATGCGCTGGACAATCTGACGGTGAGCATCGATCGTGCCACTCGCTTGGTCGATCAGTTGCTGACGCTGTCGAGGCTGGATTCACTGTCGGATCTGGCCGATTTGGAGCCGGTCGACTGGAGCCGACTAGTGCCGATGACGCTGGCGGAGCAGGATCGTCATGCTCACGCCGCCGGCGTCACGTTGCGTTACGAACAGCAGGGCATGCCGGCACCGTTACAGGGCCAAGCGCTGCTGCTGTCGCTGCTGGTGCGTAATTTGGTGGACAATGCGGTACGTTACACGCCTGCGGGCGGCACCGTCACTGTGAGGCTTACAGAGCGTTTGCTGGCGGTCGAAGACAATGGACCGGGGATAACGGCGGAGCACCTGGTACGGCTGGGTGAGCGTTTTTATCGTCCGCCGGGCCAGGAGCAAACCGGCAGCGGGCTGGGGTTATCTATCGTGCAGCGCATCGCCGGTTTGCACGGGCTGCGCATCAGCTTTGCCAACCGGGCAGAAGGCGGGTTTGTCGCTCAGGTGAGGCTGTAGGGGGCGCCGCATGCTGCGCCCGATTCAGGCTTTTTGCTTGGGCTGATGCCACAGTTCCATGCCGTTCTCCGGCACGCGCTTCAGGCAACTGGCCAACGACTCACCGTCCGGGAACACCAACTCGGGGGCGATTTCCGCCAGCGGGTAGAGCATGAACTCGCGTTCTTTCAGGCCGTAATGCGGCACTGTCAGGCGATCGGTATGAATAACCTGCTCGCCATACAGCATGATGTCCAGATCGAGGGTGCGCGGGCCCCAGCGCTCATCTTTGCGCACACGGCCCTGATTGCGTTCTATCGCTTGGGTATGATCGAGCAGTTGTTCGGCGGGCAGCAAAGTATCCAGCGCCACCACCGCATTGAGAAAGTCCGGCTGGTTCTGTGGCCCCAGCGGCTTGGTGCGGTAAAACGACGAACAAAGGATCAGTCGGGTGCGCGGAAGATGCTCCAGCGCCTCCAGTGCGGCTTTTACCTGTTGCAGCGGTTGCGCCAGGTTACTCCCCAGCGCGATATAAACGCGGATCATTATGCTCCTTCTTTACGCGGCGTCCGGCGGCGAGGGCGACGCTGACGGGCGCGGCGTGGCGCGGGGTCGTCACCCAAAGTGCTCAACATGGTTTTCTGGCGCGCCGGCGTGGCTTCCTGGAACTCGCCCCACCATTCGGTCAGACGCAGCATTTCCTGGTTTTCTTCCACTTCGGCGCGCAGCGCCAGCAGATCATAAGCGGCGCGGAATTTCGGGTGTTCCATCAGCTTGTGCGCACGCTTGCCCTGACGGCGAGACAGGCGCAACTGCAACTGCCAGATATCGCGAACCAACGTGGTGATGCGTTTCGGGATCGCCAGCGAGCGACACTGTTCGTCCAGCACGTCGTTCATCGCCAGCGCAAAGGCGTCGTAATACGCCAGCCCGCTTTCCTGCGCCAGTTTCTGCGCATGTTCCAGCAGCGGATACCAAAGCATAGCAGCAAACAGGAACGCCGGGTTGACGCGCATGTCGTTCTGCAGCCGATAATCGGTGTTCTTCAGCACCTGCACCAGAATGCGCTCCATCGGCGTGTCATGGCTAGGCGTGAAGTGGCGTGCTATCTGCGGGAACAGCGGCTGGAACAGCTGGTATTCGCACAGTTTCAAATAGGTTGGGTAACCGTAACCTGCCTGCAGCAGCTTGAGCGATTCCTCAAACAGACGCGCCGGCGGGATCTCATGCAGCAACGACGCCAGGCGTGGGATCGGCTCGGCGGTTTCGTCGCTGATGCTCATGTCGAGCTTGGCGGCAAAGCGCACCGCACGCAGCATGCGCACCGGATCTTCGCGGTAGCGGGTTTCCGGATCGCCGATCAGGCGAATCACTCCCTGTTGCAGGTCACGCATACCGTCAACGTAATCACGCAGGGTGAAGTCCGCCACGCCGTAATACAGACTGTTGATGGTGAAGTCGCGGCGCTGAGCATCTTCTTCGATCGAACCGAAGATGTTGTCGCGCAACAGCATGCCATTTTGGGCCTGCTGGGAAGAATTCTTGTCTGATTCCGGGGTTTGCTGCTCGTGGTGGCCGCGGAAAGTGGCAACCTCGATGATTTCCGGCCCGAACATCACGTGCGCCAGACGGAAACGGCGGCCGACCAGGCGGCAGTTGCGGAACAGCTTGCGCACCTGATCTGGCGTGGCGTTGGTGGTGATGTCGAAATCTTTCGGCTTTTTGCCGAGCAACAAATCGCGCACGCCGCCACCGACCAGATAGGCTTCGTAGCCGGATTTGTTCAGGCGGTACAACACCTTCAGCGCATTCTCACTGATGTCTTTGCGTGAGATTGAATGCTGATCGCGTGGGATCACGGTCATGGGGCCGGTTCCCTCCGCTGCGGGAAAAGGTGGGCGCTTGCGCGGCGCCGGCCGGCGGGCAGGGGTTTCTCTACCGCTTTCGGCGTGCCGTTGTTGTTGCGGCGCGGCAGGTTGTTCAGCCACCACGCTTTCTTCGCGGATTACCTTTTTATCGCTCACCGGCGCATCCTCGCGGGGCAGCTTGTCATCGCGGATTAGTACCTTACGGCAGAAATTGGCTACTCGGGTAAAAATGGTACACCTCGATAGTGACTGATAAAAATGGAGCTAACAAAAAATAGCGGCTAATCATAGCTCACCATGGCTCCTTTGAGAATGCCGATGTGTTTTCATCCACCTGGCGGGGCACATTTTCCAGCTTCCAGTGTGCTATAGCCCAGCTCAATAATAACGGCAGGTCAAGATCTTGCCAGCTTTCCGGCAGCGGTTGACGCAGAAATTTCAGCGCGGCGATCAGCACCGGACGAGGATCGCCTTCGGGCAGCGCGGGCGCATGATTTTGCTTCGACAGCTTGATGCCGTTCGCACCCAGCGCCAGTGGCAAATGCACATAAGCGGGGACCGGTGCCTGCAACTGATGATACAGCGCAATCTGGCGCACCGTCGGTTCAATCAGATCGGCGCCGCGTACGATTTCGGTCACGCCCTGGAAATGGTCGTCAACCACCACAGCCAAATTATAGGCAAACAACCCATCGCGTCGGCGAATGATAAAATCTTCTCGCGCCAGAGCCGGATCGGCCCGCAACTCGCCTTGCAGGCGATCGTGAAAGGCGTAAACCGGTGCGGATTGACGTAAACGGATAGCGGCGCCCTGCGGACCAAGATGCAAATCACGGCAGTGGCCGTCATACAAACCGCCAATTTGCTGGATACGACTGCGGGTGCAATTGCAGAAATAGCTAAGCCCCTGTTGTTGCAGTTGATCCAGGGTTGCGCGGTAGGCTTCGTGACGTTGGGATTGATAGATGACCTGGCCGTCCCAGAGGAGACCATAGTGTTCCAGTGCGGATAAGATACAGGCGGCCGCACCGGCGACTTCGCGCGGAGGGTCAATATCTTCAATGCGAACCAGCCACTGCCCGCGTTGGGCACGAGCCTGGAGGTAGCTTCCCAGAGCGGCAATCAGCGAACCGAAATGCAGATCTCCGGAAGGCGATGGGGCAAAGCGCCCCACATAATGACTTTCTTGCATATCAGAGGGGAAAGGTTCCCTTTTCTCTGTGCGGTGTGCGTATGAACGCACACCGCAGCGGTAACAACTGTATTAGCCGGCCATCTGCTTTTCGCGGATTTCTGCCAGGGTCTTGCAGTCGATGCACAAATCGGCAGTCGGACGCGCTTCAAGGCGACGAATACCGATCTCCACGCCGCAGGAGTCGCAGTAGCCGAAATCTTCGTCTTCCACTTTCTTCAGCGTTTTCTCGATCTTTTTGATCAGTTTGCGTTCACGGTCACGGTTACGCAGTTCAAGGCTGAACTCTTCTTCCTGCGCTGCACGGTCTACCGGATCCGGGAAGTTGGCCGCTTCGTCTTGCATATGCGATACAGTACGGTCCACTTCGTCCCTGAGCTGGTTGCGCCACGCTTCAAGAATAAGCTTGAAATGCTTCAACTGGGCGACGTTCATGTACTCTTCGCCCGGCTTCTCTTGGTACGGCTCCACCCCAGCGATGGCGAGAATGCTCAAGGACGAGGTTTTACGGGTTTGCCCTTCTTGCATGTTGCTTCTCCTACATACACACGCACTATCGAATCCCCAATGCGGGGGAAAAACAGGCCGCTATAAATAACAGATGGAAGGTAGGTTGGCAATTATTCCTGTCGCCTGCTTGACAATGCTGTGAAGGAAGGCGTATTTGGCGACGCGATGACCGGTTGTTGAATTATTGGTGCCCGGTGCCGCTAATCGATAAAAAACGGTAACTTATCGCAGAGAGATATACCGTCAGGTGATAATTTAGCCCCATAACAAACGACTTCTACTCCCAACTGCCGAACCTGTGCCAACAGTGCCGCATAACGCTCATCTATATGATGTGCCGGTGCGACCTGTTCAATACCGCTATGTAACACAGCAAAAAACAAAACCGCCCGCTGCCCGCTTTCAACCACGCCGAGCAACTCACGCAGATGCTTTTGTCCTCTGAGCGTTACCGCATCAGGGAAGTAACCACGTTGTTGTTGCAGTAATGTGACTGACTTAACTTCAATATAGCAGTTAACCCTGTTTTCTGCCTGTAATAACAAATCGATACGGCTGTTTTCACTGCCATATCTTACTTCGCCGCTGATTTTACTGTAACCGGATAATTCATTGATTAAATTCTGTTCAATGGCTTCGCGCACCAATCCGTTGGCGCGAAGGGTGTTGACGCAGATCCAATCCCCCTGTTGGGTGTGCGTCAACTCCCAGCTGTGGGCATATTTGCGCTTGGCGTTATCCGAAGTGGAATACCAAAGGGTATCGCCCGGGGTGGCGCAGCCGGTCATGGCACCCGTGTTGGCGCAGTGCAGGGTGAAAGTTTCGCCTTCCGGGGTAATCACGTCGGCCAGAAAGCGTTTGTAACGTTTAATCAGCGTGGCGGAACGTAGCGGTGGGGTGAAAATCATGGGGTATCCTGATGGGCTAAAGGCCATTGTTCCAGCGGGTGATAACGCGTGCGACCGTTCTCAAATACCGACTGGTACAGGGTGAAGGAGTCGGCGCTGAAGGTCCAGCCCGGCGTTGCGGGCGGCACGGCTACCGGTTGCGTTGCAGAGCGCAGCAGGGTGATGTGCGGATGAAACGGCATCGGGCTTTGGTAGCAGCCGCTGCGGGCCGCCTGCGATCGCAACAGCTCCGCCAGTTGCAACGCCCCTCGCGGTGCGCGGCGGGTGCCAAGCCATACCACGCCAGGGCGCGGCCAGTGGCCAAGATCGTCCAGTATCATGCTGAAGCCGGGTTGGATAATGCGGCCGGCCAGATTTTTCAGCGCGGTTTCCTTTTGCGCGCTGACATCACCGAGAAACGCCAGCGTCAGATGCAGGTTGGCCGCGGCGACTGGCCGACCGGCTTCGGGCGTGAAAGCTTCGGCGCGCCAGCGAATCACCTGTTGCTGCAGTGCATCAGGTAAGGTCAGGGCGAAAAACAGGCGGCGCGAACTGGACATAGATACCCGGCAAATGAATGAAACGCAGAGTCTAATGCTACAATGTGCGCCGCCCAATGTTAACCACTACGGAGAGTTCTGTGTCTTCACTGCCCGTCAGTGCGGTTCTTGATGAATTGCTCACTGCGCTGCAATCCGCCCCGCAGGTGTTGCTGCACGCGCCAACCGGCGCCGGTAAATCGACCTGGTTACCGCTGCAGATCCTGGCTAAAGCCGGCCTGCCGGGCCGCATCATCATGCTGGAGCCGCGCCGGTTGGCGGCGAAGAACGTGGCGTATCGGTTGGCGCAACAGTTGGGGGAAGAACCGGGCCAGACCGTGGGTTACCGCATGCGCGCCGAAAGCAAAAGCGGGCCGCATACCCGGCTGGAGGTGGTGACCGAAGGCATTCTCACTCGCATGTTACAGCAGGATGCCGAGCTGCAGGGCGTCTCGCTGGTGATCCTCGATGAATTCCATGAACGCAGCCTGCAGGCCGATCTGGCGTTGGCGCTGTTGCTGGACGTGCAACAGGGGCTGCGTGAGGATCTCAAACTGCTGATTATGTCGGCGACCCTGGATAACGCTCGTATGACGCAGCTGCTGCCGCAGGCGCCGGTGGTGGTGTCCGAGGGGCGCAGCTTCCCGGTTGAACGCCAATATCAGCCATTGGCCAGCCATCAACGGCTGGAGGATGGCGTGGCGGCGGCGGTGAAACGCCTGCTGTCCGAACAGGGCGGATCGCTGCTGCTGTTCCTGCCCGGCGTGGCGGAAATCAATCGGGTGCTGGAGCGGCTGAACGGCGAGGTGGCGGCCGATACCGACCTGTGCCCGTTGTATGGCGCATTGCCGCTGGCGCAGCAGCAAAAAGCGCTTCAAACGTCGCCGGCCGGGCGTCGCAAGGTGGTGCTGGCGACCAACATCGCCGAAACCAGCCTGACCATCGAAGGCATTCGGTTGGTGGTAGACAGCGGGCTGGAGCGCGTGGCGCGTTATGACGTGCGTAACGGCCTGACGCGGCTGGTGACGCAGCGCATTAGCCAGGCGTCGATGATCCAGCGTGCCGGCCGTGCCGGGCGTCTGGAACCCGGTATTTGCTGGCACCTGTTTGCCAAAGAGCAGGCAGAGCGGGCAGCGGAACATGCCGAACCGGAAATCCTGCAAAGCGATCTCGCCGGTTTCTGGCTGGAGCTGTTGCAGTGGGGCTGCCATGACGTTGGGCAACTGACCTGGCTCGATCGGCCGCCGGAGACGGCGCTGGCGGCGGCAAGAAAGCTGCTGCAACACCTTGGCGCTACCGACGACGGCGGCAAATTAACCGCACGGGGCCGGCAGATGGCTATGCTGGGTTGTGAGCCCCGGCTGGCGGCGATGCTGACCCAGGGTGCAGAGCGGGGGACGGATGGGTTGGCGACCGCTGCCGCGCTGGCGGCGTTGCTGGAAGAGCCACCGCGTAGCGGTCAGATGGATATCGGCTACTGGCTGAGCCGCCTACAGCCAAACTGGCAGCGCCGCGCTGCCCAGTTAGCGCGGCGTTTGCAGCCGCGAAGCGGGCAGATTGATGCAGATTTGGCGCCGAGCCTGCTGGCGTTGGCGTTTACCGACCGCATCGCCCAGCGGCGCGGTCAGGATGGCCGTTACCTGCTGGCCAACGGCATGGGGGCGGCGATGAATCAGGATGAGGCGCTGTCGCGTGCGCCGTGGCTGATCGCGCCAAGCCTGCTGCAGGGCCACAACAGCCCCGATGCGCGCATTCTGCTGGCGCTGCCGGTGGAGATTGATGCGCTGGCGGCGCAACTGCCGGCGATCGTTTCCCAGCAAACTGCGGTGGAGTGGGATGAAGAAAAGGGCACGCTGCGAGCCTGGAAACGCCAGCAGATTGGCCGTCTGACGCTGCGGGCGCAGCCGTTGGCCAAACCGGCCGATGAGGAATTGCAACTGGCGCTGCTCAACTGGGTACGCGCCCAGGGTATCGCGGTGCTCAACTGGGATACCGCCGCCGAACAGCTGCGTCTGCGTTTGCAGTGTGCGCAAAATTGGCTGCCGGAGGCTGCCTGGCCAGCGGTCGATGATGAGTCGTTGCTGGATCGGCTGGAGCAATGGCTGCTGCCCTCCCTGAGTGGCGTACGCGATATGCGCGGGTTGAAGCAGGTCAATATCGCCGAAGCCCTTGCGCGCCTGCTGGACTGGCAGCAAAAGCAGCGGCTGGATAATGCGCTGCCCACTCATTACACTGTGCCGACCGGCAGCCGTTTGCCGATTCGCTATGATGCCGGCAAACCGCCGGCATTGGCGGTGCGTTTACAGGAAGTGTTCGGTGAACAGCGCAGCCCAATGCTGGCCGAGGGTCGCATCCCGGTGGTGCTTGAGTTACTCTCACCGGCACACCGGCCGCTGCAAATCACCGGCGATCTGGCAGCGTTTTGGCAAGGTGCCTACCGGGAAGTGCAGAAAGAGATGAAAGGGCGCTACCCGAAACACGTGTGGCCGGATGATCCGGCGAATACCGCCCCCACGCGGCGCACGAAAAAATATCAGTAACCCCCGTCATACTTGACGCCGCATCTGTGTTGGCTGTGCTCACTTACCCGAATCACTTACTAGAGTAAGCTCATCGGGATAAGTTCTCCTGCCACCTTGATGCAACGCCAATTATTTAGGGGGAGAATTCAGATGTTTCTTCTGTTCAGCGGCCTGGCGTCGGGACAGATTAAGCGACTAATAATGGCCGGCAGTGCCGCCAAGTCTGGAGAATGACAGCAATGGCTGGGGATGACCGCGAGCCCATCGGGCGCAAAGGGAAACAACCAAAACGCACCGCGTCGGGCAAACCGCCGCGCCGTCGCCGAGACGACGATTATGACGATTACGAGGAAGACGAGCAGCAAGATGACGATGATGAATATGAAGACGAGGAGGAAAGCGTGCCGCGTAAGGTAAAAGCGACTCCGCCGCGTAAAAAACGCCGTTGGCTTGGCCTGCTTATCAAACTGATTCTGGTGGTCGCGGTGCTGTTGGCGATCTACGGCGTGTACCTGGATTCCCAGATCCGCAGCCGCATTGACGGCAAGGTCTGGCAGTTGCCGGCCGCGGTCTATGGCCGCATGGTCAACCTGGAACCGGGCATGCCGTACAGCAAGAAGGAAATGGTCGATCTGCTGGAAGGTATGCAGTACCGCCAGGTTAGCCGCATGACCCGGCCGGGCGAGTTCACCGTGCAGGCCAACAGCATCGAGATGCTGCGTCGTCCGTTTGACTTCCCGGATGGCAAAGAGGGGCAAATCCATGCCCGTCTGGATTTCCAGAACAACCGTCTGGCGAAAATCGAAAACATGGAGAACCAGCGTAACTTCGGGTTCTTCCGCCTCGATCCGCGCCTGATCACCATGTTGCAGTCACCGAACGGTGAACAGCGTCTGTTCGTGCCGCGCGCCGGTTTCCCGGACCTGCTGGTGGATACGCTGATTGCCACCGAAGACCGCCATTTCTACGAGCATGACGGCATCAGCCCTTACTCCATTGGCCGTGCGATGCTGGCGAACCTGACCGCCGGGCGTGCGGTGCAGGGCGGCAGTACCCTGACGCAGCAGTTGGTGAAGAACCTGTTCCTGACCAACGAACGCTCGCTATGGCGTAAAGTCAACGAAGCCTACATGGCGCTGCTGGTGGATTACCGTTACAGCAAGGACCGTATTCTTGAGCTGTATCTGAACGAGGTGTACCTCGGCCAGAGCGGCAGCGACCAGATCCGCGGTTTCCCGCTGGCCAGCCTGTATTACTTCGGCCGCCCGGTGGACGAACTGAGTCTGGATCAGCAAGCATTGCTGGTGGGGATGGTGAAAGGCGCATCCTTGTATAACCCGTGGCGCAACCCGACGTTGGCGCTGGAGCGCCGCAATCTGGTGCTCAAGCTGTTGCAAAATCAGGGGGTTATCGACGCCGAACTGTACAATATGCTCAGCGCGCGGCCGCTGGGCGTGCAGCCGAAGGGGGGGGTGATCACGCCGCAGCCGGCGTTTATGCAGATGGTGCGTCAGGAACTGCAGGCCAAGTTGGGCGACAAGGTGAACGACCTGTCCGGGGTGAAAATCTTCACCACGCTGGATCCGGTATCTCAGGATGCGGCGGAAAAAGCGGTCGAAGACGGTATTCCGGCGCTGCGTGCCGCCCGCCATCTTAACGATCTGGAAGCGGCGATGGTGATTGTCGATCGCTTCAGCGGTGAGGTGCGTGCCATGGTTGGCGGTGCCAATCCGCAGTTCGCCGGTTTTAACCGCGCGATGCAGGCGCGCCGCCTGGTCGGGTCGCTGGCCAAGCCGCCAACCTACTTGACCGCGCTTTCCGAGCCGGACAAATACCGCCTGAATACCTGGCTGGCGGACCAGCCGCTGTCGCTGAAACTGCCGAATGGCAGCCTGTGGCAACCGAACAACTACGACCGCAAATTCCGTGGACAGGTAATGTTGGTGGATGGCCTGGCCTTCTCGCTCAACGTGCCGACGGTGAATTTGGGTATGGCGGTCGGGCTGGATCAAATCAGCGCTACCTTGCAACGTTTGGGTATTCCTAAAGCGGAAATCAACCCGGTGCCTTCGATGCTGCTGGGGGCGATTGGTCTGACGCCGATGGAAGTGGCGCAGGAATACCAAACCATCGCCAGCGGCGGTAACCGCGCGCCGTTGTCTGCGGTGCGTTCGGTGATTGCGGAAGACGGTTCGGTGCTGTACCAGAGCTTCCCGCAAGCGGAACGCATGGTGCCGGCTCAGGCCGCTTACCTGACGCTGTACGCCATGCAGCAGGGTGTAGCGCGCGGGACCTCCCGTTCTCTGTCGGTGAAGTTCCCCAACTACAACCTGGCGGCGAAGACCGGTACCACCAACGATCTGCGCGACAGCTGGTTTGCCGGTATCGACGGTAAAGAAGTGGCTATCGCCTGGGTTGGCCGTGACAACAACGGCCCGGCCAAGCTGACCGGCGCCAACGGTGCGCTGACCCTGTATCGCCGCTATCTGGAAAACCAGACGCCGCTGCCGCTGATGCTGCAGCCGCCGGAAGGCATCAACCAGATTGGCATCGACTCCGCCGGTAACTTTGTCTGTGGCGAGGGCGGGCGCAGCATCCCGGTGTGGACCGATAATCCGCAAGGGCTGTGTCAGGCAAGCCAGGCCGCTCAGCAGCAGCAACAGCAGCAACAGCCGGCGGGTGAGCAAAAAGACGCTGACGGCGTCGCCGGCTGGATCAAGGATATGTTCGGCCAGGGCCAGTAAGTTGGCGAGCGGTTAATCCCCGTTGCCGAAAGGTTTTTTGTTGCAGGCCCGTAACTTTGGTTGCGGGCCTTTTTATTTTCCGCGCAGTTTATTTCCATCAGGTTAATGCGGTTAAACGGTTAATCCCCCCACCTATTTACTGGCTGAATTCGACTTGCAGTTTAATTTGGCTTCTGCATAAAATGCGTCGCTTATAATAATTATTATCGTTTACATTCGTTATCAAATAATTCATCAGAGAAACCACCTATGCTGACCAAGCGTCCATTCTCACCGCAGGCCATGAAGGGCCGTTCTCCCGTCAGTGGGTTGGCGATCACTATCGCTGCCGCGTTGGGTACGCTGGCGATGCCGGCATTTTCCGCTGAAGCCAATCCGGTAGCCAAAGAAGATACCCTTACCGTGGTGGGCAGCAGCCAGCCGCAACAGGAAAGCGCCTGGGGGCCGGTCGGCACCTACGTGGCCAAACACAGCGCCACCGGTACCAAAACCGATACGCCGATTGAAAAGAATCCGCAGTCGGTTTCCGTGGTCACGCGTGAAGAGATGGATATGCGCCAGCCGGATACGGTGAAAGGCGCACTGGCTTATGCGCCAGGGGTGTATGCAAGCCGTGGCAGCTCCACCACCTATGATTCGGTGGCCATTCGCGGTTTCCCGGCGGTGAATACCAACCAGTATCTGGACGGCCTGCGTCTGCAGGGCGACAACTATAGCGAAGCTTCGGTCGATCCTTATTTCCTTGAGCGAGCGGAACTGCTGCGCGGCCCGGTATCGGTGCTGTACGGCAAGAGCAGCCCGGGTGGGCTGGTGGCGATGGTCAGCAAGCGGCCGACCACCGAACCGCTGCACGAAATCCAGTTCAAAATGGGCACCGACAATCTGTTCCAGACCGGCTTTGACTTCAGCGATGCGCTGGATGATAACGGCGTCTATTCCTACCGTCTGACCGGCCTGGCGAAAGACAGCGATGCGCAGCAGAACATGGCGAAAGAGAAGCGCTATGCGATTGCGCCGTCATTCAGTTGGCGGCCGGATGACAAGACCAACTTTACGCTGTTGGCCAATATCCAAAACGATCCCTATACCGGTTTCTACGGCTGGCTGCCGAAGCAGGGTACGCTGATCCCGTTGCCGGACGGCAGCAAGCTGCCAACCAGTTTCAACGACGGTGAAGCAAGCAATTACTTTGCGCGCAAGCAGCGCATGATCGGCTATAGCTTCGAACATGCGTTCAATGACACCTGGGCGGTGCGCCAGAACCTGCGTTATATGCAGCTGGAAAGCGACATGAAGAGCATCTATGGCAGCGGCGTTAGCGCGACGGCCCCGACCACGCTGAACCGCGCCTATGTGCAGTCGAAGGAGCATCTGAACAGCTTCTCGGTGGATACCCAGGCGCAGGCCAGGCTGAAAACCGGCGCTGTAGATCATACCCTGCTGTTTGGCGTCGACTATTCGCGCATGCGCAATGATATCAACTCCGGCTTCGGTTCTGCCGACAGCCTGAGCATGACCGATCCGCAATACGGCAACGACGCCACCACCGTGACTTTCCCGTATAACTACCTGAACCGCCAGGAACAGACGGGGTTGTACGTGCAGGAGCAGGGCGAGTGGAACCAATGGTTGCTGACGCTGGGCGGCCGTTATGACTGGGCCAAAACCTCGGCCAATAACCGCATCGATAACTATACCAACGAACGCTCGGACGGCCAGTTCACCTGGCGTGGCGGTCTGAACTATCTGTTCGATAACGGCATCACGCCGTATTTCAGCTACAGCGAGTCATTTGAACCGACGCTGGATACCTCCGCTAACGGGCAGACGTTTATCCCGTCGATTGGCAAGCAGTACGAGGCCGGCGTGAAATACGTGCCGAAAGATCGCCCTGTCGTCCTGACCGGTGCGCTGTACCAACTGACCAAAAACAACAACCTGACGCCGGATCCGGATAACGCACAGTTCAGCGTCCAGAGCGGTGAGATCCGCTCGCGCGGCATAGAGCTGGAGGCCAAGGCGGCGTTGAACGCCAACGTCAACCTGATCGCTTCCTACACCTACACCGACGCGAAATACACCAAGGACAGCACCTATCAGGGCAAGCCAACCACCGAGATCCCTAAACATATGGCGTCGCTGTGGGCGGACTATACCTTCCACGAAACGGCCGTCAGCGGCCTGACTCTGGGTTCCGGCGTGCGTTATGTGGGGTCCAGCTCATCCTTCAACAGTGACAACAGCACCTTTAAAGTACCGGATTACACCTTGGTGGATGCGACCATCAAATACGATTTGGCGCGTTTTGGCCTGCCGGGCTCGTCAGTAGGCGTCAATATCAACAACCTGTTTGATAAGACTTACGTTTCAAGTTGTTATCGCGACTACGCCTGCTATTGGGGCGCAGAACGTCAGGTGGTCGCCACCGCAACCTTCCGCTTCTAACCGGATAATCGGGGCGGCGGATCGTCGCTCCGAACAGAGTAGGGCCTATGCAGGATAAACACCTCGATCACGACGCCACTTTCGCGTTAGACAACGTCAGCTTTGCCGTTCCCGGCCGTGTGCTGTTGCAACCGCTGTCGCTGACCTTTCCCCAGGGCAAAGTCTGCGGGCTGATCGGTCACAATGGTTCCGGCAAATCCACATTGCTGAAAATTCTTGGCCGCCATCAGAACCCGACCGCCGGCAGCGCGCAACTTAACCGACGCCCGCTGGCGCAATGGGACAGCAAAGCCTTCGCGCGTCAGGTCGCCTATCTGCCCCAGCAACTGCCCGCAGCAGAAGGCATGACGGTACGCGAGCTGGTGGCGATCGGCCGCTATCCGTGGCACGGTGCGCTGGGCCGCTTTGGCGTGAACGACCGCGAACAGGTGGAAGAGGCGATAGCGCTGGTTGGCTTGAAACCCTTCGCCAACCGCCTGGTGGACAGCCTGTCCGGCGGCGAGCGGCAACGTGCCTGGCTGGCGATGATGGTGGCGCAGGACAGCCGCTGCCTGTTGTTGGACGAGCCGACCTCTGCGCTGGACATTGCGCACCAGGTTGAGGTGTTGGCGCTGATTCAACGCCTGAGCCATGAACGTGGCCTGACGGTGATTGCGGTGCTGCACGACATCAACATGGCGGCGCGCTACTGCGACCATCTGGTGGCGTTGCGCGGTGGCGAGATGATTGCGCAAGGTGCCCCGCTGGAACTGATGCAAGGGCCGGTGCTGGAGCAAATTTATGGTATTCCAATGGGCACGCTGGCGCATCCGAGCGGCGGTGCGCCGGTGAGTTTTGTCTACTGATGCCTGCTTCCTCCGATTTTCAACACGATCCCGTACGCCGCCGTCTGCTGACCGCCATGGCGCTGTCGCCGCTGCTGTTCTCTCTACCGGGGCACGCGACGATGACACCGCCCGATCTTACGCGCATCGTGGCGCTGGAATGGCTACCTATTGAGCTGCTGCTGGCGCTGGGCGTTACGCCGCTGGCGGTGGCGGATATCCATAACTACAACCTGTGGGTGGAAGAGCCGAAAATCCCGGCGTCGGTGGTCGACGTGGGCCAACGCACCGAGCCGAATCTGGAGTTGCTGCAACAATTGCAGCCTTCGCTGATGCTGCTGTCAAAGGGGTATGGGCCAACGCCGCAAAAATTGGCTCCAATAGCGCCGACGATGAGTTTTGGCTTCAACGACGGCAGCGGAAAACCACTGACGGTGGGCCGGAATTCGTTGCAGCAATTGGCGCAGCGGCTGGGGCTTGAGGCACGCGCTGAACAGCATCTGATGCAGTTCGACCGGTTTATTCAGGATGCACGCCAGCGTCTGCATTCTTACACCAGACAGCCGCTATTGTTGTTCTCCTTGCTGGATACGCGGCATGTGCTGATCATCGGCCAGAAAAGCCTGTTCCAGGAGGTGATGGATCAGCTTGGCATCCACAATGCCTGGGAAGGGGAAACCAACTTCTGGGGCACGGCGGTAGTGGGCATTGAACGCCTGATTACGGTGAAAAATGCGCGGGCGATTTATCTCGACCACGGCAATCAGGCGATGATGGAAAAAGTCAGCTCGACGCCGTTGTGGCAGGCTTTGCCCTTTGTGCGTCAGAATCAATTGCGGCAGGTGCCGGCGGTCTGGTTCTACGGTGCGACGCTGTCGGCGATGCGTTTTTGCCATCTGCTGGAGCAGACGCAGGAGAGCTATTCATGAGCGCGCGCATCCGGGTATTGCCGCTGACGCTGATCCTGCTTTTGCTGGCGGCGTCGGGCGGCTTGACGATCTACAACCTGTTGCAACAGTTGCCTTGGGCGTTGTGGGCGCAGGCGATGAGCGCGCCGAATCACGACGATGTGCGTCAGATGCTGTTCCACTACAGCCTGCTGCCGCGGCTGTCGGTTTCCCTGTTGGCCGGTGCCGGTCTGGGGCTGGTCGGCGTGCTGTTCCAGCAGGTGTTGCGCAATCCGTTGGCGGAGCCGGCGACGCTGGGCGTATCCGCCGGTGCGCAGCTCGGGTTGACCATCGCCACCTTGTGGATGCTGCCGGGCGGCGAGATAACCCGGCAACTGGCGGCAATGGCCGGGGCGATCCTGGTCGGCGGGCTGGTGTTCGGCGTGGCCTGGGGCAAACGCATGTCGCCGGTGACGCTGATTCTGGCCGGCCTGGTGTTGGGATTATACTGCGGTGCGGTCAACAGCCTGTTGGCGTTGTTTAATTACGATCAACTGCAGGGATTGTTCCTGTGGAGCACCGGTGCGTTGAACCAGCAGGACTGGAGCACTGCGCAATTTATCCTGCCGCGCCTGGTAGTAGCCGGGCTATTGGCGGTGCTGCTGCTGCGCCCGTTGACGTTGCTCGGGTTGGACGACGGCGTGGCGCGCAACTTGGGGCTGGGGCTGTCGATGGCGCGTTTTTGCGCGCTGGCGGTGGCGATTATCTTCAGTGCGATGCTGGTGAATGCCGTGGGTGTCATCGGCTTTATCGGGCTGTTTGCACCGCTGATGGCGAAGATGCTGGGGGCGCGCCGGCTGGCGCACCGCATGATCTTGGCACCGCTGCTGGGTGCTTTGCTGCTGTGGCTGACCGATCAGGTGATGATTTGGCTGACGCAGGTTTGGCGTGAGATCCCGACCGGGGCGGCGACCGCGTTGTTTGGCGCTCCGCTGTTGTTGTGGCTGTTGCCGCGCCTGCGTAGCGCCGCCACGCCGCCGCCGATGAACCTGGGCGACAAGGTACCGGCCGAACGCGGTCATCTGTTGGCCTGGGTGATGCTGGCAGGCGTTGTGTTAGTGGCCGGCATCGCCGTGGCGCTGATGTTCGGGCAGAACGCCGCTGGCTGGCACTGGAGCTACGGCGCAGAACTGGAGTCATTGATGCCGTGGCGTTGGCCGCGCGTGTTGTCCGCGTTGGCGGCGGGGATGATGCTGGCGGTGGCCGGCACCTTAATCCAGAAGTTGACCGGCAACCCGATGTCCAGCCCGGAAGTGCTGGGGATCAGCTCCGGCGCGGCCTTTGGCGTGGTGGTGATGTTGTTCATCGTACCGGGCGATGCCTTCGGCTGGCTGCTGCCTGCAGGCAGCCTGGGGGCGGCGGCGACGTTGCTGGTGATTATGGTCGCCGCCGGTCGCGGCGGTTTTTCTACCGAACGTATGCTGTTGGCCGGCATCGCGCTCAGCACGGCGTTTACCACCACCATTTTCCTGTTGCTGGCCAGCGGCGATCCGCGCATGGGCGGGCTGCTGACCTGGATTTCCGGCTCTACCTATTCGGTGACGTCGGAGCAGGCGATCCGTACCGCAGTCATTGCGGCAACGCTGATAGTGCTGGCGCCGCTGTGCCGCCGTTGGCTGACCATTCTGCCGCTGGGCAGCGCGACCGCCCGCTCGGTGGGCATTGCGCTGACGCCGGTGCGGGTGGCGATTCTCCTGCTGGCCGCCACGCTGACCGCCATGGCGACCTTGACCGTGGGGCCGCTGAGCTTTATCGGCCTGATGGCGCCGCATATGGCGCGTATGCTGGGCTTCCGCCGCGCATTACCGCAGATGGTGATTGCCGCGCTGCTGGGTGGCCTGCTGATGGTATTCGCCGACTGGTGCGGCCGGATGGTGATGTTCCCGTATCAAATCCCCGCCGGGCTGCTGGCGACCTTTATCGGCGCGCCGTATTTCGTTTACCTGCTGCGTAAACAAACTTCGTAGCCGTCATCGCAACGCCCGTTTCTGCCATCAAAGGCTCAGCATTGCTGGGCCTTTTTTCTGCTTTCAGGCTGTTGCAAGGCGTTGCGTATCAATGCGCAGAAACGGAATTCAGAACGGAAAAAGGCGGTGGAACTGAGGCGGAGATCAATATACTGCGTGCGGGTGCTCAGGATCTTTCGTCCTGAGCCTGAGCAAGGGACAGAAAGAGAAAAGCCCCGAGTCGATATTTATCAACCCGAGGCCAACTCTAACGCCAGACAACGTTAGGTTAGCTTCTTACCCGCCGTGAGGCAAGGAGAAGGAGGCATGATGCCGGACAAACGGAGTGTAGTAAAACTGGTCGTTATTTGTGCCACGGTAATATCATTGGTATGGATAACACGCAGCAAGATTTGTGAGTTGCGTATCAGATCGGGCAACACGGAGGTTGCGGCCATTTTGGCTTACGAATCCAAACGGTAAGGCCACTCAACGGCGGGGGCTTTGCTCCCGCCCATAGGCTGTTTGCGTGTTGGTCCATGAGCACCTACCCGATAAAACAAAAACGGCAAGCCAGGGGCTTGCCGCTTTTACCAGGATGCGCAGGCTTATTTCAGGCCGGCGGCATCGCGCAGCAATTCTGCCTTGTCGGTCGCTTCCCAAGGGAAGTGCTCGCGACCGAAGTGGCCGTAGGCTGCGGTTTCGCGGTAGATCGGTTGCAGCAGGTCCATCATCTGGATCAGGCCGTATGGGCGCAGATCGAAGAACTCGCGCACCAGCAGGGTCAACTGTTCGGTAGGCACTTTCTCAGTACCGAAGGTTTCCACCATGATGGAGGTTGGCTCCGCCACGCCGATGGCGTAGGAAACCTGGATCTCGCAGCGGTCGGCCAGGCCGGCAGCAACGATGTTTTTCGCCACGTAGCGCGCCGCGTATGCCGCTGAGCGGTCAACTTTGGACGGATCCTTACCGGAGAATGCACCGCCGCCGTGACGGGCCATGCCACCGTAGGTATCCACGATGATTTTACGGCCGGTCAGGCCGCAGTCGCCCATTGGGCCACCGATAACGAAACGGCCTGTTGGGTTGATGTGGTATTTGGTGCTCGCGCTCAGCCATTCGGTAGGCAGAACCGGCTTGATGATCTCTTCCATCACCGCTTCTTGCAGGTCTTTCAGAGAGATATCTTCGGAATGCTGAGTGGACAACACCACTGCGTCGATGCCGACGATTTTGCCGTCGTCATACTGGAAAGTGACCTGGCTTTTTGCGTCCGGACGCAACCACGGCAGGGTACCGTTTTTACGGACTTCGGCCTGGCGTTGTACCAGACGGTGCGCGTAAGTCACCGGCGCAGGCATCAGCACTTCGGTTTCGTTGGTGGCATAGCCAAACATCAGGCCCTGGTCGCCGGCACCCTGTTCCAGCGGATCGGTACGGTCAACGCCCTGATTGATATCCGGGGATTGCTTGCCGATAGCGCTCAGCACGGCACAGGAGTTGGCGTCAAAACCCATATCCGAATGAACATAACCGATTTCACGTACGGTTTTACGGGTGATTTCTTCGATATCTACCCAAGCGCTGGTGGTGATTTCGCCACCGACCAGCACCATGCCGGTTTTCACGTAGGTTTCGCAAGCTACGCGCGCCTTCGGATCCTGTTCCAGGATGGCGTCGAGAACGGCATCGGAGATCTGGTCGGCAATTTTATCGGGATGCCCTTCGGATACGGACTCGGACGTGAATAGGTGTTTAGCCATTGTATTCTTTACCTTGCATAAGACGGGTTAGAAATTACTGCACAGCGCTGGAGATCCGGCATCGAAGCGAAGGGTCTTCCGCTGATGGCGCGAGATACATCCTGCAACGCCCCTCAGGCAAAGCCGTTAAGCAGTTTCTTAGTTATGCCCGTCGTCTTTCAAGCTGTCGCGTTGTTCCCTGCACTCGCTCACCTGGCGGCAACTTGAAATTCATAGGGCACAAATCAGTATAGATGGATTAACATCTGGACGTCTATTTTAGGTCAGGCTTTAGCCGGATTGCCAGTATTTTTTTGCCGTTTCGCTCTTTTGTGTAAAGCCCTCGGCGCCATTTTCATCGCTTGAAACAGTTTCCGGCGAATTTTCATTTTGCATTTTCCCCAGGTTATCGGTATAAACTGCGCGCGCGGCTCATTTGGTGCACAGTGCGGAGCAAAAGTGGCAAGCTCCCGCTCATGGCCTTAATGGTCAGCCGCAGACGCTGACAGTTGGCGTCGCCGCTTCATAGAACGGTCACGTTCTTACACTATTAATAGAGGCTCAGTCGTTCATTCCGGGCGACGTGCGTGGAGGTGGTTGGATTAATGATCCGTTGTCTACCGGTTGTTGGTTCTCAACAGCAGTGCCGTTCTGGCGCACATTCTTCTGCTATTTCCCGTCTTGTCTCTACTCCACCTTCCAGGTGTGATAAACACTTGGGCGCTACTCAGGATTCTCGGGCCGGTTAACGGTCGTCTGAAGAACTGAACAAGGGTAGCCTGCAGCCTTCCTGTGGGATGTTTCTTGACCCGATTCACGAGGTTTGAACAGGGTGTCTTACAATTATATGAGTGATAAACCGATCGCTGACCGCGAACGGCAGTTTTATTCGCTGCTGCAAGGGCGGTTTGTTGGGTTGTTCTCGCGGGTTGTAGCTGCGATAGTGGCTGACTGTATCGTCAGTACGGGATGTGAGGCGAGTAATGTCTGATGATCTGTTGATTCACCGTCCGCCAGCCGCGGGCGAACCTATATCTTTACGCTCCATGCAGGAGGTTGCCATGAATGACCGTGATGCCAGCAAGATGCTGCGCACTTATAACGTCGCCTACTGGGGCAACAATTATTATGACGTCAATGAACTGGGCCACATCAGCGTGTGCCCGGATCCGGACGTCCCTCAGGCGCGTGTCGATCTGGCTGAACTGGTGAAAGAGCGTCGCAAAGACGGCCAGCGTCTGCCGGCGCTGTTCTGCTTCCCGCAGATCCTTCAGCACCGCCTGCGTTCGATTAACGCGGCGTTCAAACGCGCGCGCGAGTCATTCGGCTATGAAGGCGGCTATTTCCTGGTTTACCCGATCAAGGTAAACCAGCACCGCCGCGTGATCGAATCCCTGGTCAATTCCGGCGAACCCTTGGGGCTGGAAGCCGGCTCCAAAGCCGAACTGATGGCGGTGCTGGCGCATGCCGGCATGACCCGTTCGGTCATCGTCTGTAACGGTTATAAAGACCGCGAATATATTCGTTTGGCGCTGATCGGCGAAAAACTGGGACACAAGGTGTACCTGGTGATCGAGAAGATGTCCGAGATCAACATGGTGCTGGAAGAAGCCGAGCGCCTGAACGTGGTACCGCGTCTGGGCGTGCGTGCGCGTCTGGCGTCTCAGGGCTCCGGCAAATGGCAGTCGAGCGGCGGCGAGAAGTCCAAGTTCGGCCTGGCGGCCATTCAGGTCCTGAAACTGGTGGAAACCCTGCGCGAAGCGGGCCGCCTCGACAGCCTGCAATTGCTGCATTTCCATCTGGGTTCGCAACTGGCCAATATTCGCGACATCGCCACCGGCGTGCGTGAATCGGCGCGTTTCTATGTTGAGTTGCATAAGCTGGGCGTTAATATCCAGTGCTTCGACGTGGGCGGCGGTCTGGGCGTAGATTATGAAGGTACCCGTTCGCAGTCCGACTGTTCGGTGAACTACGGCCTGAACGAATACGCCAACAACGTGATTTGGGGTATCGGCGACGCCTGTAATGAGCACGGCCTGCCGCACCCGACGGTGATCACCGAATCCGGCCGCGCGGTCACCGCTCACCATACGGTGCTGGTGTCCAACGTGATCGGCGTTGAACGCAACGAGTTCAGCGATCCTTTGCCGCCGGCGGAAGATGCGCCGCGTGCGCTGGAAAGCATGTGGGAAACCTGGCAGGAAATGAACGAGCCGGAGAACCGCCGCTCGTTGCGCGAATGGCTGCACGACAGCCAAATGGACCTGCACGACGTTCACACTCAGTACGCTCACGGCATGCTGGATCTGACCAAGCGCGCCTGGGCCGAGCAGCTGTATCTGAATATCTGCAACAAGATCCAGCAGCAGCTTGATCCAAGCAACCGTGCGCACCGTCCGATCATCGACGAACTGCAAGAGCGTATGGCGGACAAGTTCTACGTCAACTTCTCGCTGTTCCAGTCCATGCCGGACGCCTGGGGTATCGATCAACTGTTCCCGGTGCTGCCGCTGGAAGGGCTGGATAAGCCGCCGGAAGGCCGCGCGGTGCTGCTGGACATCACCTGTGACTCCGACGGTACTATCGATCACTACATCGACGGCGACGGCGTGGCGACCACCATGCCAATGCCGCCGTACGATCCGGAAAACCCGCCGGCGCTGGGCTTCTTTATGGTGGGTGCCTACCAGGAAATCCTCGGCAACATGCACAACCTGTTCGGTGATACCGCCTCGGTTGACGTGTTCGTCTTCCCGGACGGTACGGTAGAAACCGAGTTGTCCGACGAAGGCGACACCGTTGCCGACATGCTGGAATACGTGCAGCTCGATCCGATCGCACTGCTGGCCAAATTCCGCGATCAGGTGAAAGAAACCGATCTGGACGATGAATTGCAGGCGCAGTTCGTAGAAGAGTTCGAAGCCGGTTTGTATGGTTATACTTATTTAGAAGATGAATAAGTAGAGCCGATCTGAAAGGCTGGGCATTTTAAGGATGTCCGGCTTTTTTTAATGGTTTTCCCCCGCGATATGCCCGATGCCACCGAACAGTTATCACAAATTTGTTAACTCTCCGTGAGGATTCGGACAGGGTTTTCTCTGTAGGTTGTCACTATACTGTGAGGCACATCCTCGACCTTCCATAGCCAGAATCTGCATTTCCACCAGAAATAGTGAGTATTTCCTTTGTTGTCAGCTCTCTCATAACGCTTATTTCCTTTCAAGACGTTGATAAAGATAATCCACTGTGATCATAGATACAGGGACATAGATGAGAATGATTTCCAAGGTAATATCATTCAGTGAATCAATTTGAGAACAAAGATAGCCCAGCGGAATACTTAATAGAAAAGTAATAACCTCTAGTGTTACATAAAGTTTTTTATTTTTAATAGTCCGCTTTTGACGTGTTGGCATGATATTAAACATCGGGTTTATTTATCTCTATGTTATCTTTGCATGTAAGTTATAATTGTTGCGCGCACGATTAACTTGTCTCATTTAAATATATTTTAAAAAATAGTTTCTCCCTGTTTTTAATATCGAAATCACTAATTCGATGTGTTGTTAATAGAGTGAATTGAGTTAATTAATTTATATATTTCCACCTTCAGATAAAGGGATGGAAATCACAAAAATAATCATCGGGAGATTAATGGGTGTCAGCTTCCAGGCTCGTGAAGGGGGTAACGGTCACATAGATGAAGGATGTGGGGTCTATACTTGCTAACGACGAGCAGCCAGGAAGACGATGCGCGGGCTTGAAGCGCGAACCAAATACGGCGATAATCTGCCGCATCAGCAGTACCGAAACAGACATCGTACCAATCCCTTTCTCGTCGGGCTAACGACGCGGGAGGGATTTTTTTTTGCCAACGCCTGGTGATTTTACCGCAGGCGAAACGTTGAAATATGAGGGTTTACAATGAGCACGTTAGGCCATCAGTCCGATAATTCCTTAGTGTCCAACGCCTTTGGTTTCCTGCGCTTTCCGCTGAATTTCATGCCTTATGACAGCGATGCAGAGTGGGTCATCACCGGCATTCCATTCGATATGGCAACCTCCGGCCGCGCCGGTGGCCGTCATGGCCCTGCGGCGATCCGTCAGGTTTCCACCAATCTGGCGTGGGAAGGCAACCGCTGGCCGTGGAGCTTTGATCTGCGCGATCGTCTGAACGTGGTTGACTGCGGCGATATCGTGTTCAACTTCGGCGACGCTCAGGACATGAGCGACAAGCTGCAGGCGCACGCGGAGAAATTGCTGAAGGCCGGTAAACGCATGCTTTCATTCGGCGGTGATCACTTCGTCACGCTGCCGCTGCTGCGCGCGCACGCCAAACATTTCGGCAAACTGGCGCTGGTGCATTTTGACGCGCACACCGACACCTACGCCAACGGCAGTAAATACGATCACGGTACCATGTTCTTCCATGCGCCGAACGAAGGCCTGATTGATCCGAACCGCTCGGTGCAGATCGGTATTCGTACCGAGTTCGATCACGACAACGGTTTCACCGTGTTGGATGCCGCACAGGTTAACGATCGCAGCGTGGACGACCTGCTGACGCAGATCAAACAGATCGTCGGCGATATGCCGGTGTACCTGACCTTCGACATCGATTGCCTGGATCCGGCCTTCGCGCCGGGCACCGGCACCCCGGTGATCGGCGGCCTGACCTCCGATCGCGCGTTGAAACTGGTACGCGGCATGCAGTCGCTGAACATCGTCGGCATGGACGTGGTAGAAGTGGCGCCAGCCTATGACCAATCCGAAATCACCGCGCTGGCCGCGGCGACTCTGGGCCTGGAAATGCTGTATCTGCAAGCGGCCAAGAAACACGCCTAAACGATACCCGTCGTCTTTCAGGCAGCAGCTCGAAAGACGACGGGCATAGCGGGCTGTGAGGACAGGGCGGAAAATAAAGCCCGAAACGCCCATGTCGCCACTCGTTACTGCACAATGAAAATGCCTGTATCTGTTGCCTTGAATGTCTATAATCCGGGGTTACGGAGGAACCATGCTGAGCAAACCATCCACACGTCTTAACAAATATATCAGCGAGAGCGGTATCTGCTCCCGCCGCGATGCCGATCGTTATATCGAACAAGGCAACGTTTTTATCAATGGCAAGCGCGTTGCGCTTGGCGATCGAGTATTTCCAGGGGACGTGGTCAAGGTCAATGGCCAACTGATTGAACCCCGCAACGAAGACAACCTGATCTTCATTGCGCTCAACAAACCGGTGGGGATTGTCAGCACCACGGAAGAGGGCGAGAAAGACAATATTGTCGATTTCGTAAACCACAGCACCCGTATCTTCCCGATCGGCCGTTTGGATAAGGATTCGCAGGGCCTGATCTTCCTTACCAACCACGGCGATCTGGTCAACAAGATCCTGCGCGCAGGCAACGATCACGAGAAAGAATATCGGGTTACGGTCAACAAACCGGTGACCGACGATTTTATCCGTGGCCTGGGGGCCGGCGTGCCGATGCTGGGCACGGTGACTAAAAAGTGCAAGGTAAAGAAAGAAGCGCCTTTTGTCTTTCGCATTGTGCTGGTCCAGGGGCTTAACCGCCAGATCCGCCGCATGTGCGAGCATTTTGGCTATGAGGTTACCAAGCTGGAACGCACTCGCATTATGAATGTCAGCATGGCCGGGCTGCCGCCGGGTGAATGGCGCGATTTAACGGATGACGAACTGGTCGAACTGTTCAAATCGATTGAGGGTTCCTCCTCAGAAGCCAAGCCGGCGAAGAAGGCCAAACCTGCGGTGAAAAAACCGGCCGGCAGTGCGCCGAAAAGCACCGAGAAACCCGCTGGCAATGCGGCTGCCCGCAAGCGTTTTGCCCAGCCAGGCCGCAAAAAGAAAGGCCGCTGAGTGGTAAAGAATTCCCGTTAGCCACCGCGTCGGGTAGTTTTGAATAGCGACAATGAAACGCCCCCGGTCTTGATGATCGGGGGCGTTTTGCTTTAGGTCACCCGCTCTCGCCAACAAAAACGACAGAACCCCATTAACGACTTCTAATATATAAACTCACTATAAAACGCATGCCTGATATCGGTTTTTCATATCGGTGCATTTTTTCGTGATCCCTCCCACACTTGTTACGATCAAACAACCTTTCATTAACATTTGCCGCCTTGCTCCCTTGACGAAAGTTTCGCCAGACTTATAGTGAGTGTATTAAATAAGAAACTGAGTTTCATATATGAAACAATCAGATAGAGGATAGAAGCAATGAGCTGGAAGAACGTGTGTGAAGTGTCTCAGGTGAAAGAAGATTTTCCTTTCTCCGCCAACGTGGAAGGGAAAGAAGTCGGGGTGTATCTGATCGACGGCAACTATTACGCGCTGGAAGACGTTTGCCCACATGCTTATGCCTTGCTCAGCCAAGGGTTTGTCGATGACGGCAAGATCGAGTGTCCGTTGCACGAAGCGCTGTTCGATGTCCGTACCGGTCAGTGTCTGCGTGAGCCAGGCGGCCGTGATCTGCAAACCTATCCCACCCGGGTGATAGACAATCAAATCCAAATCACCTTTATTGCGGAGGAGTAATCATGCAGCACATCACCGATTTCAATCCCTGGCTGCCGGACACCCAACAGGTGATCCCGGCGCGTGAAGGCGGCAACGGCCAGATCCACCAACCTGGCCAATTCCAAAACGTCATCTGGCAGAACCGCAGCCGGGTACCGGACGGTTTCGAGACCGCGCTGGTCGCGGCGTTGGAAGACATCTTCGAGCAGGGTGCGGAAGAGCTTGAGCAGATCGTCAGCGCGCTGAACCAGCGCCGCCTGTTTGATCGCAACGGCCAGCCGTGGAATGAGGCGGCGTTCCGTGAATTCCTTCACGTTAACGGTTACTGAGCAGCCCGGGAGAAGACAATGACAGCAAACACAACATCCTCCGCACAGACTTTGCAGAACTATCTCGATCAGGGGCTGCGCGGCATGTGGTACCCGGTGCTGGCCAGTTGGGAAGTGGGCAATAATCCGGTAGGCATTACGCGTCTTGAGCAGCAGATTGTGGTGTGGCGCGACGGTGAAGGCGCGATCCACGCGCTGGAAGATCGTTGCCCGCATCGCGGTGCGCGGCTTTCGATGGGCTGGAATCTGGGTGATCGCATCGCCTGCTGGTATCACGGCGTGGAAGTCGGCGGCGACGGTACGGTCAAAGATGTGCCTGCGGTCGATCGCTGCCCGCTGGTGGGGCAGAAATGCCTGCGTTCTTACCCGGCCAAAGAGGCCTACGGCGCCGTGTTCCTTTATTTCGGCATCACCGCCGACGAAGCGCCGCCGGAGCTGACCTTCCCGCAGGAACTGGCAGATGAGGCGGCCTACAGCAACTTCCTGTGCACTGCCAGCTGGGACTGCAACTATCAGTATGCATTGGAAAACGTCATGGATCCGATGCACGGTACCTACCTGCATTCTTCTTCGCATTCGATGGCAGAAGGGGATCGCAAGGCGGACATGGCGCTGGAGCCGACCGATACCGGGTTCATCTTTAAGAAGAATGGCCAGATCGGCGTCAACTTTGACTGGGTAGAGTTCGGCAACAGCGGTGCCTACTGGATGCGGCTGTCGATCCCGTACAAAAAACGCTTTGGACCGGGCGGCCACTTCTGGATCATCGGTATGGTGGTGCCGGAAGATAAAGATCATTGCCGGGTATTCTTCTGGCGTATCCGCAAGGTCAAAGACTGGCAACGCGACATCTGGCGCTTTATGTACCGCAACCGCCTGGAAGCACTGCATTGGGACGTACTGGAACAAGATCGCATCGTGCTGGAGAACATGGCGCCAAACGCGCGTGGCCGTGAATATTTGTATCAGCATGACGTCGGTCTTTCCCGCCTGCGCCGCATGATGCAGAAAGAAGCGCAAAAACAACTGGCGATGCTCGCCGAACAGGAGGCCGCGCAGTGAACGGCCTGCTGGCGGGAAAACGCATTGTGGTGACCGGCGCGGCGCGCGGTCTGGGCTGTAGCTTTGCCGGGGCCATCGCCCAGGCGGGCGGCCGGGTGGTGATGTGCGATATTCTGGCGGATGAATTGGCGGACAGCGCCGCCAGCCTGCGTGAGCAGGGGGCCGAGGTGGAAACGCAGGTTATCGATCTGGCGTCGCCGGACTCGATCACCGCCACGTTCAGTGCCATTGCCGAAGGCGGTACGATCGACGGGCTGGTGAACAACGCGGCGCTGGCGACCGGTGTCGGCGGTAAAACCATGATGGAATACGATATTGATCTGTGGGATCGGGTCATGCAGGTTAACGTGCGCGGCACCTGGTTGGTGAGCCAGGCAGCGGTGCCGTTGCTGGCGCAAAACCCGCATGCCAAGATCGTCAACGTGGCTTCGGATACCGCGCTGTGGGGCGCACCGCGCTTAATGGCCTATGTGGCCAGCAAAGGGGCGATTATCTCGATGACCCGCTCGATGGCGCGTGAACTGGGCCCGCAGGGGATTTGCGTTAACGCTATCGCACCGGGCCTGACGCGGGTAGAAGCTACCGAATATGTGCCCGCCGAGCGCCACCAACTGTACGAACAGGGCCGGGCGCTGGCCGGGGCGCAACATCCTGACGACGTGAACGGTACGGTGCTTTATCTGCTGTCGCCGCTGGCGAATTTCGTGACCGGTCAACTGTTGCCGGTCAATGGCGGCTTTGTCTTTAACTAATCTACATTTTAGCCAGGAGCAGCACATGGCAGACGATCAAGCGTGTAAATATCTGATCCCGGGGCTGGATCGCGGGTTACAGCTGCTGCTGGCGTTTGGCGAGCAGCACAAGGAAATGACCTTTGCAGAATTACATCGCCTGGTCGATATGCCGAAGGCGACCGCCTACCGCGTAGTGCAAACGCTGGAGCATCTGGGTTTTCTGGAGCGTAACCCGCGCACCAACACCTTTGCACTGGGCATCAAGGTGTTGCGGCTCGGTTTTGAATATATCGCCTCGCTGGACGTGGCGCAGGCCGGCCAACCGGTGATCGAACAGCTGCGTGATCGCAGCCAATGCAGCAGTCACCTGGCGATCCGCGATGAGCGTGACGTGATCTACATCGCCCGCGTCAGTGCCGCCGGTTCGCAAATCAATCAGGTCAGTGTCGGCACTCGCCTGCCGGTACATCAGACTTCGCTCGGCCGCATGCTGCTGACCAGCGCCACCCGCGAAGAGTTCGAGCTGCTGTACCCGCAAGAACAATTGCCGGGCAGCGGGCCGGGCACCCCGGCGGATCGTGAAGTCTTGTGGCAAATGGTTCAGCAGGACAAGGCGCGCGGCTATGTGATCGGCGAATCGTTTTTCCGCCACGGCATCTCTTCGATCGTCTATCCGATTTTCAACCGCGAGCAGCGGGTTGAGGCCGTAGTCAGCATTATGGTGCCGTTCGATGAGATCCCGAAAGCGGATCGCGAACGGCTGCGCAAGGAGGTGCGGGATGCCGCAGAGAAAATCTCCGGCTTCCTGGGCGCACCGCCGCAGGCAAACGTCGGTTAACTGACGGCACCGACTCTTTTACTCAGGCAGGGATAAGGCCCACAGCTATCAGGGGCCGGGGGTTCGATCATGCCTGAAAAACGCATTCAGCGAGAACGTGAGGCACAATAATGAGCGTAATCGGAATCGAAAAATTGGAATTTGGCGTCGAAGATCTGCCAACTTGCGAAAAGTTCATGCAGGACTTCGGCCTGCAGGCGGCGCAGCAGCATTGGGGGGAACGCCGGCGCGAATTCACTACCCTGAGCGGTGCGCGCGTGGTGCTGCATCCGTTGCAGAGCGAAGTATTGCCGGCGGCGTTCGAGGGCGGGTCCACCCTGCGCCGCATGACCTGGGGCGTCGGCAGCCCAAGCGAATTGGCGGCCCTGGCGCCGTTGCTGGCGCAGATGCCGGGTTTCCGCCAGGTGGGGGAAGAGCTGGAGTGCCGCGATCCGAACGGCATGACGCTGCGCTTTAGCGTCAGCCAACAACGTGATGTCGAGTTGCCGGTATCGCCGATCAACCAATGGGGTGACGTGCGCCGCATCGATCAGCCCAGCCCGGTATATGCGCAGGCGCAGCCGATCAACATCGGCCACGTGGTGTTCTTCGTCGAGGATCTTGCCGCCACCGAAAAATTTTACCGTGAAGCGCTGGGTTTTCAGGTGTCGGATCGTTATATCGACCGTGCGGTGTTCCTGCGGACCCAGGCGCGCGGCGGCCATCACAATCTGTTCCTGCTGAAACTGCCTAATCGCCCGCGCGGGCTCAATCACGTGGCCTTTACCGTGCGCGACATCCACGAGGTGATCGGCGGCGGCATCGCCATGAACAAAGAGAAGTGGAGCACGTTCATCGGCCCTGGCCGCCACCCGATTTCCTCGGCCTATTTCTGGTACGTCAACAGCCCGACCGGCGGCGCATTCGAGTACTACACCAACGACGATTATCTGACCGAAAACTGGCAACCGCGCGAATTGGAGCACTCACTGGTGTCGTTCACCGAGTGGGCGGTGGAAGGCGGTATCGACCACGACACGCGTCGCCAGCAGAAAAAACCGGAGGGGCTATGAGCCAGCCAGTGCAGGCGGGCATCGTGATTATCGGCGGCGGGCAGGCCGGCGGTTGGGCGGCGAAAACGCTGCGCGATCGGGGTTACGCGGGCCGGCTGACGGTGATCAGCGACGAACCCTATGATTTTTACGAGCGTCCGCCGCTTTCCAAGGCGGCGTTGCTGGACGGCAATGCGCCGCTCAGCAGGCTATTCAGCGAACAGGTGGTCGCGGGGTTGAACATCGACTGGTGTCGCCCGTTGCGTGCCGAAGCCATTGATGGGCAGCAGCAAATCGTCACGCTCAGCGACGGGCGGCAGTTGCAGTTTGATCAACTGTTGATCGCCACCGGCGGCCGGCCACGCCTGCCGGACGCCCGTTGGGCCAGCCATCCGCGGGTGATGACGCTGCGCTCCTGGGACGATGCGGCAAAACTGCGTCGGGCGTTGCAAGGGTGTCGCCAGTTGGCGATCGTCGGCGGCGGCTGGATTGGGCTGGAGATCGCCGCTTCCGCCCGGCGGCTCGGTGCCGAGGTGACGGTGTTTGAGCGCCAGCCCGCGTTATGCATGCGCAGCGTAGGCGCGGATGTTTCACAGGCGTTGCTCGAGCTGCATCAGCAGCAGGGCGTAACGGTACGCTGCGGCTGCGGCGAGATCTCGCTGGAAGATCGCGACGGCGCTGCGTGGATCGGCAGTGAAAGCAGCGATCCTCAGGCTTTCGATCTGGTGGTCGTGGGCATCGGCGTCGAACTTAACCTCGAGTTGGCGCACAGTGCCGGGCTGAAGGTCGACGCCGGTATCGTGATCGACGGCCAGGGGCGCACCAGCCACCCGGCCATCTTCGCCGCCGGCGATGTGGCGCGCCACCCGACGCTTGGCCTGTGCCTGCAGTCCTGGGCCTATGCGCAGAACCAGGCGATCAGCACCGCTTGCGCGATGCTGGATGCCTTTGCCGCCCCTTACAACGACGTGGCCTGGCTGTGGTCGGATCAATACGACACCAATATTCAGATCCTCGGCGTGCCGATCGGCGGGGTGCATCACGTGGTGCGCCGCACGCCGCAGTCGCAGGTGTTCTTTACGCTCAACGCCGACCGGCAACTGGTGCAGATGGTGGCGTTTAACGACGCGCGCACCATCAAGCTGGGTAAACGCTGGCTGGCCGGCGGGCGGGTGCTGGAGCCGCAGCAGTTGGCGGACGCGGAATTTTCTCTGATGGCGTTGAAATAACGCCCGAACCTCGGGAGCGTTTTATGACTACGCAAGACATTGACGCCCGCGCTGGACGGGTGGGGGATACCGTTGCCGAAAATCCGCAGCAACGGGTGCGCTGGTCGGTGCCGATCGCGCTGTTCGCCTGCGTGCTGCTGGCGTTTTTCGACAAGATCAGCATTGCGGCGCTGTTTTCCGACAGCGAGTTCCAGCAGGCGCTGGGCATCAGTTTTGATCCGGCGCGGCTCGGCTTGCTGATGAGTGCGTTTTTGTTCTCTTACGGCATATCTTCCATGCTGTTGAGCGGCATTGGCGACCGGCTGAATCCGGTTAAGGTGCTGATCGGCATGATGGTGGTGTGGGGCGTGCTGATGGTGTTGATGGGGTTGTCCCGTTCTTATCACACCATGATGACGCTGCGCATCCTGCTCGGCATCGCGGAAGGGCCGCTGTTGCCGATGGCATACGCCATTATCCGCCAGGCTTTCCCGCAGCGGTTGCAGGCTCGCGCCACCATGTTATGGCTGCTTGGCACGCCGCTGGGGGCCGCACTCGGTTTCCCGGTCACGCTGTATATCCTCAACACCTTCGATTGGCAGACCACCTTCTTCTTTATGGCGTTTCTGACGCTGCCGGTGATGCTGTTGGTGCTGTTTGGCATGCGTCATCTGAACGTGGCGCGCCCGGCAGCCAAAACCGATGCGCAACCTGTGGCGGCGGAGCGTAAACAGCAGCGCCGGGAACTTTTGCGCAATCCGCATTTCTGGATGATCTGCCTGTTTAACATTGCCTTCCTGACCTACCTGTGGGGGATGAACGGTTGGCTGCCCAGCTACCTGATCAAGGGGAAAGGCATCCATCTGGAACATGTCGGTTACCTGTCATCGTTGCCGTTTATCGCCATGCTGCTCGGCGAGGTGGTCGGTGCCTGGCTGTCGGACAAGCTGGATCGTCGCACGTTGGCCTGCTTTGTCTCGCTGTGCGGCGCCGGGCTGGGGTTGGCCGTGGTATTGCATCTGCAGGGCACCTACAGCGTGATTGCCGCGATGGCCTTCAGCACCTTTATGTGGGGCGCCGGCGCGCCGAATATCTTTGCGCTGCTGGCGAAAGCCACCAGCAGCAAGGTCAGCGCCACCGCAGGCGGTATTTTTAACGGATTGGGCAATTTTGCCGGCGCGTTGGCGCCGGTGCTGATGGGGGCGCTGATCGCCGCCAGCGGCAACATGGATAACGGCCTGCTGTTCCTGGTGGTGATGGCCTTCATCGGCTGCATCATCCTGCTGCCGTTGCTGAAAAAATACTGATTTATCTATGGCTACAGAGGAGTGACAACATGTCTCAGGTTGAGAAACAAGCCGGCGTCAAGCCGCAGGATCAGTCGATAGAGAATTGGGTGGAATCGCGTATCGCCCGCTTTGAAGGCCGTAAATATGACTGGAATGCGTTGAAGTTCCAGGCCGACTACGACCCGAAATACCGTCGCGCGCAGATGCGTTACATCGGCACCGGTGCTACCGGGGTGGTTAACGACACCAACACCATTCCGGCGGGAAACTTCACCTTCTCCACCATGGTGCTGCCGTCAAAATGCGAAGGGCCGCTGCACCTGCACGACGACGTGGAAGAGGTGTTCTTTATGCTGAAAGGCAGCATCACGCTGATGATCCAGGACGGTACGGAATACTACGAAACCAAGCTGAAAGAGCGTGATCTGATCTCGGTGCCGGCCGGCGTCTACCGTGGATTGTTCAACCACGGCGAGGAAGAGGCGCTGATGTGCGTGATGCTTGGCACGGCCAAACCGGAAACGCCGACCTACCCGGCCGATCACCCGTTATCCAAAGTGAAGCGTAACTGATGAACGGCCTGGCACAACGTCAGCAGCGGCGCTGCGGGGGGTACTCCCTCAGTTGGCGCGAAGCGGGACAGGGCCGACCGGTGGTGTTGCTGCACGGCATCAGCTCAGGCTCAGCTTCGTGGATCAAGCAGTTTAACGACGCTGGGTTGAGCGACGGCCACCGCCTGCTGGCCTGGGACGCTCCCGGCTATGGCGGCAGCCTGCCGCTGGCCGTCGCCGAGCCGGACGCTGCCGCCTATGCCGCTGCGCTGGCCGCGCTGGTAGCCGAACTGGGGCTGGAGCAGCCGCTGATTGTTGGCCACTCGCTCGGCGCGTTGATCGCCAGCGCCTATGCCGCAGGCTATCCGGACGGGTTGTGCGGGCTGGTGTTGGCGGACCCTGCACAGGGCTATGCCACGGCGCCGGAGGAAAAACGCCGGCAGGTTTACAGCCAGCGCAAACAGATGATTGAAACGTTGGGGCCGCTGGGC
The DNA here is from genome assembly GCF_052692135.1 of Serratia sp. TSA_7. NCBI lineage: Bacteria > Pseudomonadati > Pseudomonadota > Gammaproteobacteria > Enterobacterales > Yersiniaceae > Serratia > Serratia sp. TSA_7. Next base: position 228,021 of record NZ_JBQZFU010000002.1, on the reverse strand, counting down.
TACGGCGAACAGCGGGCGGCTGCGCTGCTGAGTGACGAGGCGTCGGCTCAGAATATCGCCTGGGTGCGCAATGGCATGCAGCAACTCGATCCCGAGGGTTTCCTCAGCGCCGCCTGGATGCTGGCCAACGAGGATATCGGCCGTTATTTGGCGCGCTATCGCGGCCCGCTGGAAGTGTGGTGCGGTGATAAAGACCGCATCACGCCCCCCGAGGCGGCCGCGAGGCTGGCGCAACAGCATGACGCGCCGCTGCGCCTGATTGACGGCGCGGGGCATGCCAGCTACCTCGAGGCGCCGGCGCTGTTTAACCGCTATCTGCAGGATTTTACGGGAGCAATTCAACCATGAATTTTCAGCTTGAGGATCGGGTCGCGGTCGTCACCGGCGGCTCGTCGGGCATTGGCTTCGAAACCCTGCGTCTGCTGCTGGCGGAAGGGGCCAAGGTGGCGTTTTGCGGCCGCAATGCGGACAAACTGGCCGGCGCCGAAGCCAGCCTGCGCAATGAATTCCCACAGGCGCAAGTGCTGGCGCTGTGCTGCGACGTGCTCGATGAGCAGCAGGTGGCGCAGTTCGCCGAACGGGTGACCGCGCACTTCGGCGGCGTTGATCTGTTGATCAATAACGCCGGCCAGGGATTCGTCGCCCATTTTGACCAAACGCCGCGCGACGCCTGGTTGCATGAGGCGGAGCTGAAGCTGTTCGGCGTGATTAACCCGGTGCAGGCGTTTCTACCGGCTCTGGAGCGCTCGGACATTGCCTCAATCACCTGCGTGAATTCGCTGCTGGCGCTGCAGCCGGAAGAACACATGATCGCCACCTCGGCGGCGCGCGCCGCGCTGTTAAACCTGACGCTGACGCTGTCGAAAGAGCTGGTGGCGAAGGGCATTCGCGTTAATTCGATTCTGCTGGGCATGGTCGAGTCCGGCCAGTGGCGGCGGCGTTTCGAGGAGCGCAGCGACAAGGATCAAAGCTGGGAGCAATGGACGGCGGCGATCGCCGAACGGCGCGGCATTCCGATGAAACGCCTCGGTAAGCCGCAGGAACCGGCGCGGGCGTTACTGTTCCTGGCCTCGCCGTTAGCGTCCTTTACCACAGGTGCGGCGCTCGACGTCTCCGGCGGATTTAACCGCCATCTGTAATGGCTGGGAGCTGAAAAATGAAGAACATCATGATGATTGGCTACGGCGCGATGGCGAAGGAAGTGCTTTCCCGCCTGCCGGAGGGCGTCTGCGTCGGCTGGATTGTGGCGCGCGCGGCCCATCATGCGGCTATCAATAGCGCTTTCGACGGCAAAGTGCAGGCCTTGACGCACCCGGATCACTGTACCGGGCAGCCGGATCTGGTGCTGGAGTGCGCCAGCCAGCAGGCGGTGGCGGAGTTTGGCGAGGCGGTGGTGAAACGCGGCTGGTCGTTGGCGGTGATCTCTACCGGTGCGCTGGCGGATGCGGCGCTGCAACTCAGGTTGCAGCAGGCCGGGCGGCAATATCAGGGGCGGGTGATCGTGCTGTCCGGTGCGGTGGCGGGCATGGACGGGTTGGCGTCGGCGCGCGAGGGCGGGCTGGACAGCGTCACCTATCAGGCCAGTAAAAGCCCCGCCAGTTGGCGCGGCAGCCTGGCAGAAAAACTGATCGACCTCGATACGGTCAGCGAGGCGCGGGTGTTCTTTGAAGGGTCGGCACGCGAAGCGGCGCGGCTGTTTCCGGCTAACGCCAACGTGGCGGCGACCATCGCGCTGAACGGGCTGGGCATGGATGCTACGCGGGTGCGATTGCAGGTCGATCCGCATACCCGGCGCAATACTCACCGGCTGCAGGTGCGCGGCAGCTTCGGTGAGTTCCATATAGAGCTGAGCGGCAACCCGCTGGCGAGCAATCCCAAGACATCAACCCTGGCGGCGCTGAGCGCGGTACAAGCCTGTCGCCGTCTGATCGACGGTGGCTTTATTGCCTGAACGGCAGGAGCGGAGCATGGAAAAGTTAAAGATTTTTGTGGCCGGGCGCTGGTGCGAAGGCCGGGGCGATGAAATGGCCTCGGTATTCCCGGCCGACGGCAGCATCAATGCGCGGCTGAATGCCGCCAGCGTTGAGGATGTGAATGAGGCGGTGGAAGCGGCGGACCGCGCCTGGCGCGCCCCCGAGTGGCGCGGGCTGGTGCCGCACCAGCGCGCCTCGATCCTCTATCGCGTCAGCAACCTGATACTGGCGCAGCAGGAACAGCTGGCGCAGTTGCAAACCCGCGACAACGGCAAGCCGTTGGCGGAAACCCGTGGTCTGGTGGCCAGCGCGGCAGCCACTGCCCGCTATTTCGCCGCCGCCTGCGAAGTGCTGGAGGGCGAGCTGCCCACCCAGCGCAGCGCCGAAGTGATGACCCTGAGCCAGTATCAGCCGATGGGCGTTATCGCCGCCATCACGCCGTGGAACTCGCCTATTGCCAGTGAAATGCAAAAGGTGGCCCCGGCGCTGGCCGCAGGCAATGCGGTGATCCTCAAGCCGGCCGAAGCCACGCCGCTGATGGCGCTAAAACTGGCGGAGCTGTTCGAACAGGCGGGGCTGCCTGCCGGGCTGCTCAGCGTGCTGCCGGGCAAAGGCTCGGTGATTGGCGAAGCGTTGGCGCGTCATCCGTTGGTGAAAAAGATTTCCTTTACCGGCGGCACCAGTACCGGTCGCCATCTGGCGCATATTGCCGCTGAAAAACTGATCCCCACCTCGCTGGAACTGGGCGGCAAGTCGCCGACCATCGTGTTGGAAGACGCCGATCTGGAACAGGCGGCGCGTGGGATCTGCTACGGCATTTTCAGCTCTGCCGGCCAGGCGTGCATCGCCGGTTCGCGGCTGTTTGTACAGCGTTCGCTGTACCAGCCTCTGCTGGCGCGTCTGAGTGAACTGGCGGCGGGATTGCGGGTGGGCAACCCGCTGACGCCGGGGGTGCATCTTGGTCCGCTGATTAACGACAAACATCGCCAGAGCGTGGCGGACTATGTGGCGCTGGCGCAGCAAGAGGGCGGGCGGGTCGTGATTGGCGGCGAGGCACCGGCCGATCCGCTGCTGGCGGGCGGCAGCTATTACCTGCCGACGATTATCGAAGGGTTGAGCAACAGCGCCCGCGCTTGCCAGGAAGAGATCTTTGGCCCGGTGCTGGTGGCGCTGCCGTTCGACGACGAACGGCAATTGATCGAACAGGCCAATGACTCGGTGTACGGCTTGGCGGCCGGGATCTGGAGCCGTGATTTCCCACGGGCAATGGCGCTGGCGGAGCAATTGGAAACCGGCACGGTATGGATCAATACCTACAAAACATTTTCTATTTCTACGCCTTTCGGCGGTTTCAAAGAGAGCGGTCTGGGCCGCGAAAAGGGTCTGCACGGCATCAAAGCCTACATGCAGCAGAAAAGCTTGTACCTGGCGCTGAGCCATCAGGTGAACCGCTGGAGCGATTAGCTTTGGTCGACGGTGCGTACCCCTACAACGAACACATGAGAAGGCAGATGATGAGCGATAAAATAACGGTTGGTGAAGCGATAGCCCGGACGCTGGAGCAATACGGGGTGTCGGCGATGTACGGCATCATTTCGATCCACAATCTGCCGATTGCCGATGCGGTGGGGCAGCGCGGAAAAATCCGCTTCGTACCGGCACGCGGTGAAGCGGGGGCGGTCACCATGGCCGATGCTCACGGGCGTTTTTCCGGCCTGGGCGTGGCGCTGACCAGCACCGGCGCAGGAGCCGGCAATGCGGTCGGTGCGATGATCGAGGCGTTAAACGCCAACACGCCGCTGCTGCACATTACCGGCCAGGTGGAAAAAGCCTGGCTGGACGCCGATGCCGGGTTTATTCATGAAACCCGCGATCAGCTCGGTTTCCTGCGCGCCTGTTCCAAGCGCGCCTACCGGGTTAATTCCCCGGAGCAGGCGGTGGCGGTGATCCAGCGGGCGATCCTGGATGCGCAGACCCTGCCTTGCGGCCCTGTGGCGGTAGAGATTCCGATCGATATTCAAAGCAGCCTGGTATCCCGCTCGGTGCTGAGCCGGCCGTTAGCGCCCGCGCCGCTGCCGCCGGCGGATGATGAGGCGGTAGAACGTCTGTATCAGCGGGTGAAAAGCGCCAAACGGCCGCTGTTGTGGCTGGGGGGCGGGGCGCTTGCCTGCGGCGATGCGGTGCGCAAGCTGGCCGACGCTGGGGTGGCGGTGATCTCCAGCACCCACGGACGCGGCATTCTGCCGGACAGCCATCCGCGCAGCCTGCGGGCGTTTCATAATTCGCCGAGCATTGAGGCGATCCTGACGCAGTGCGATCTGACGCTGGTGGCCGGTTCGCGCCTGCGCAGCAACGAAACCCGCACCTGGACGTTGCCGCTGCCGCGCCCGTTGGTGCAGATTGATATCGATCCGGCGGCGGGCAACCGCAACTATCTGGCCGATGAGCAAATCAACGGCGACTGCGCCGCATTGCTTAACGCGCTGGCCGCCCGGTTGAGCCCGTGCGAGAAGGTGAATGCCGACTGGGATGCCGAGATCGCCTCTGCGGTGCGTCAGGCGGAAAGCGCGCTGCGCGAGCAGTCGGGAGAATACGCCAAACTGAACGACGCCATTGCCGCCGCGTTGCCGCAGGATGGGCTGTTGGTGCGCGATATCACCGTGTCCGGCAGCGTATGGGGCAGCCGTTTGTTCCGTGCGATTTCGCCGCTTTGCAATATTCACTCGTTGGCCGGGGCGATCGGCATGGGCCTGCCGATGGCGATCGGCACCGCGATCGCTAACCCGCAGCGCAAGGTGGTTGGGCTGGTGGGCGACGGCGGGCTGGCGCTGGGGCTGGGAGAACTGGCGACGATGGCGCAGGAGCAGGCCAATATCACGCTGCTTATCATGAACGACGGCGGGTATGGCGTGATGCGCGGCATCCAGGATAAATACTTTGCCGGCCGCCAGTATTACAACGAGCTGCATACCCCGGCGTTTACGCTGGTCGCCGAGGCGATGGGGTTGAAGGCCTGGAAGGTGGACAGTGCGGCGCAGTTCAAGGGCGTGCTGGCGGAAGCGATTAACTATCCGGGGCCGTCGGTGGTGGAGGTGGATATGAACAGTATCGGGCCGCTGACCTTCGCCGGGCCGCCGCAGAAGTCATTGTATTGAGACATAAAAAATGCCCGGCGGACGCCGGGCATTGAGGTTTACTTGCCTGCCGCGATGCGGTCGCGAATATGCTGCGCACGCTCTTCGGAGGCCGGGTGATCGTCGAACATGCTGCTTTGACGACCGGCTTCCATTTTCGCCAGTTTTTCAAAGCTGGTGACCAGGCCGTTAGGATCGATACCGCGTTTTTTCAGCAGATCGAACGAATAATCGTCCGCTTCGCTTTCCTGTTTCTGCGAGAACTGGGCGTTAACCAGTTTTTCGCCCACATCCGCCAGTTGCGATTGCGACAGCGAACCTATGATGCCGCCGGTTGAGGATGCCGCAGTGCGCAGCGCCACGGTGCCGTAAGCGACCTGCATCGCCTTGCGGGTATGGCCCAGCGCCACGTGGCCCATTTCATGGCCCAGCACGCCTTCCACTTCGTTGTCGGTCATCATGTCCATCAGCCCGCTGTAAACACGGATACAGCCGTTGGCCATCGCCCAGGCGTTCACGTCTTTGGTGACGTAAACCTTGTAGTTGGCCGGCGTGCCGTTGATATTATCTCCCAGCGCCGCCGCGATTTTGTTCAGACGTTTGGCGTAGGTGCTGTCGGCAGGCGCGATTTGTGCCTTGCTGTCCATCTCTGCGCAGGATTTAACACTCAGGGTTTTTACGTCGTCATTGCTCAGCGTCGCCGCCTGAAACGCCTGCGCCCCAGACTGCATCAGCGTATCGGTATTCAGGTTTTGACAGCCGCTTACCAAAGTGGCAATGCTTAATGCAATCAAAGAGGTACGAATCTTCATAAGGCCATCTTCCTGTAATGGTAACAAGGGGGAATGCGATTGTAGTTTAGGGGAAATCTTGTCGCATGAGACTAGTGTACGTCAGCAATCGGGAGAATAGTGTTATTCCGAAAAAACGGCCGATCGTGCTAATAAGTTGTGAACTCGCTCTCATTTGGCATTAGGGATTGCCGTTTTAATGCTGAGTCTGAGAAAATAGAAAACTTGACTGATTTTTTAATCCGACCTGGAGTAAAACATGTCCTCTCGTAAAGAGCTTGCCAACGCCATCCGCGCACTCAGCATGGACGCCGTACAAAAAGCAAATTCCGGCCATCCGGGCGCACCTATGGGCATGGCGGACATCGCCGAAGTCCTGTGGCGCGACTACATGAACCACAACCCGACCAACCCGCACTGGGCTGACCGCGACCGCTTCGTGCTGTCCAATGGCCACGGCTCCATGTTGATTTACAGCCTGCTGCACCTCACCGGCTACGACCTGCCGATGAGCGAGCTGGAAAACTTCCGCCAGCTGCATTCCAAAACCCCGGGCCACCCGGAGTACGGCTACACCCCGGGCGTCGAAACCACCACCGGCCCGCTGGGCCAGGGCATCGCCAACGCCGTCGGTTTCGCCATTGCCGAACGCACCCTGGGCGCGCAGTTCAACCGCCCGGGCCATGACATCGTCGACCACCACACCTACGCCTTTATGGGTGACGGCTGCATGATGGAAGGCATCTCCCACGAAGTCTGTTCGCTGGCCGGTACCCTCAAGCTCGGCAAACTGACCGCGTTCTACGATGACAACGGCATCTCCATCGACGGTCACGTGGAAGGCTGGTTCACCGACGACACCGCCGAGCGCTTCGAAGCCTACGGCTGGCACGTGGTGCGCCACGTCGACGGCCACAACCCGGACGCCATCAAGGCGGCGATTGAAGAAGCCCGCAAGGTCACCGACAAGCCGTCCCTGCTGATGTGCAAAACCGTGATTGGTTTCGGTTCCCCGAACAAGGCCGGTACCCACGACGTGCACGGCGCTGCGCTGGGCGCCGCCGAAGTGGCCGCCACCCGCGAAGCCCTGGGCTGGAAATACGCCGCCTTCGAAATCCCGCAGGACATCTATGCCCAGTGGGACGCCAAGGAAGCCGGCCAGGCCAAAGAGTCTGCCTGGAACGACAAGTTCGCCGCCTACGCCACAGCCTTCCCGGAACTGGCTGCCGAGTTCAAACGCCGCGTGAACGGCGAACTGCCGGCCAACTGGAAAGCCGACGCGCAGAAATTCGTCGAACAGCTGCAGGCCAACCCGGCCAACATCGCCAGCCGCAAGGCGTCGCAAAACGCGCTGGAAGCCTTCGGCAAGGTGCTGCCGGAATTCCTCGGCGGCTCGGCCGACCTGGCGCCAAGCAACCTGACGATGTGGTCGGGCTCCAAACCGCTCAATGAAGACCTGGCGGGCAACTACATCCACTACGGCGTGCGCGAGTTCGGCATGACCGCCATCACCAACGGCATCGCGCTGCACGGCGGTTTCCTGCCGTACTCCGCGACCTTCCTGATGTTCGTGGAATATGCCCGTAACGCGGTGCGCATGGCGGCGCTGATGAAAATCCGCAATGTGTTCGTTTACACCCACGACTCCATCGGTCTGGGCGAAGACGGCCCGACGCACCAGCCGGTCGAGCAAATCGCCAGCCTGCGCGTGACCCCGAACATGAGCACCTGGCGCCCGTGTGACCAGGTGGAATCGGCGGTTGCCTGGCAGTACGGCATCGAGCGCAACGACGGCCCGACCACGCTGATTTTCTCGCGCCAGAACCTGACGCAGCAGCCACGCACCGCCGAACAACTGGCGAATGTGTACCGCGGCGGCTACGTGCTGAAAGACTGCGCGGGCACGCCGGAAGTGATTTTGATTGCGACCGGTTCGGAAGTGGGCATCACGGTGGAAGCGGCAGACAAGCTGAGTGCAGCGGGCACGAAAGTGCGCGTGGTGTCGATGCCGTCGACCGACGCTTTCGACAAGCAGGATGCGGCCTACCGTGAATCGGTGCTGCCGTCTTCGGTAACGGCGCGCGTGGCGGTGGAAGCGGGTATCGCGGATTACTGGTACAAGTATGTGGGCCTGAACGGCGCCATCGTGGGCATGACCACCTTTGGCGAGTCGGCTCCGGCAGACCAGCTGTTCAAAGAGTTCGGTTTCACCGTGGACAACGTGGTGGCCAAGGCGCAGGCGCTGCTGAAGTAAGAGGCATCGCGCAAGCCCACTGAAGGGCCTGAAATTACCGTAATGGCGTTCACTTAATCTTCTAGTGATAGAGTGAATAACGGAAATTCAGATAATATAAAAAGCACCGAATGTTCAATCTTTCGGTGCTTTTTTTGTTTTTGTGCCGTTCGGGATTACCGGTTTTTTGCATGCTTACATGTTTGACTGTTTGGTTAATACAGACAAGAAGTTTCTGGTGGCTGGAGAAATGTATTTATCTTTGTGGTGGACATAACGAATTCCTCTTGAGAAAGTCATGTCGTCTAACCCTATCTCACATAAAACTCCAGCACGAATTTCGTGTAAAACTGCAAGTTTAGAGACAATCGAGATGCCAAGCCCATGAATTACACCTTGCTTAATTCCTTCCAGGCTACTTATTTCCATAACATTACGCAGTGTTTTATGCTCCTCTTCAAGTCGACTTAATATAAAGTCTCGTGTTGCGGAGTGTTCTGGTTTTATTAAAAAAGTTTCCGACTCGATATCTGAAAACTGACAATGGCCAATTTTTGCCAATCGATGCGAAGGTGAACAAATAACAACCAGTGGGTCTGTCAAAAATGTATCCAGTTTATATTTTTCTGCATCAATATAAATATGATCAGACATAATTAAAAATTCAAGTTCTTGAGATTCTAATTTCTGAATAAGTTGGCTGGATGTAGATATATCCATGCTCAGATTTACTGTTGGTGCTTCTTTTTTATATATCGCCATTATTTTTGGAAGCAAATAAACACCGGCAAAATTACTTGCGCCGAACTTTATTGTGCCATGTAATGGGTTATCAAACTGTTTAACATGCTCCCTTGATGCTTTTATCAGATTCATAATCTGGATGGCATACTGTTTGAATATCGTTCCTTGAGGCGTGAGGAATAAGCGATTATTGACTCTCTCAAAAAGAACCGTTTTCAAATCCTCCTCAAGCTTGCGAATTTTTATGCTGATGCTGGGTTGCGTGCAAAACAAACGCTGAGCCGTTTCTGTCACGCTTAGACATTCAGATAATACCAAAAAAGCTTCTATTTGATTTAAATTCATACCAGTCCATAAAATTAATTTATGATATCTATATTATAATATAATTTTCAATATGCCTCAACAACCCTATACTGAGCGCCTCTACCCTACGATAAAGAGGATTCGGTTATGGAAAAGACTGACAGGCAGGTAAACGATATACTTGTTAAACCAGCACCATCTTCAACACGAAAGCCCGAAAAAAAACTGACATTAAAAAACATTGGGATCCCTGCTTCGCTATTTATCCTACTGGTTATAATAAATATCCAGACGCCTCAAGGACTCAGTTTGGAGGGGCAAAAGGCGATTGCCATATTTTGTGCGGCCTTGACATTATGGGTATGTGGGTCTTTGCCTATTTATCTGACATCAATGATTGTCATCGTTTTGCTTCCCTTAACAGGCACGGTGGCAAAAGAGAAAATCGTCTTCGCTACACTCGGCTATGATGTTATTTGGTTGATGGTTTCTGCATTTGTGCTCACCTCTGCGATGATCAAATCAAATATTGCCCGTCGTTTTGCTTTATGGATGATTACAAGGTTTGGCCAAACCCCCAAAAAAGCACTCTTTGTACTTATCATTATCAACTTCTGCTTGGTCTTCTTTGTCCCTTCAACAACGGCTCGTGCTACGTTGATGGTGCCAATTTGTATGATCTTATTGGAAATTTACAAAGCCACACCAGGAAAAAGCAATTTTGGCAAAGTGATGATGCTTCAAGGAGTACAGGCCGATGCCATTGCTACTTCCGGCGTTATGACGGGGACTGCTGCAAATATCATTGCGGTTGGCTTTATTAACTCTCAGGCAGGTGGTTCGATCGGCTATATGGATTGGCTTATTGCCTCTTTCCCCATTGCGATTGTTGGAATGACTCTTTCATTTTTAATTGGATTAAAACTCTATTCATTTAAAGGGGAGGTTGATTTTTCTGGAGCACTAGAGAAACTTAAAGCAGAAAGAGCAGAACTGGGTCAATTAACAAAAAATGAAAGAAAAGCCATGTACATTTTTGTGATGGCAGTCGTCCTTTGGGCGACAGAAAGCTATCATCAGGGAATGTTTGGTTTTCAAATAAGTGTTTATATGACGGCAGTGATTGCAGCCATTCTCTGCTTGATGCCAAGAATAGGTTTGTTAAATTGGTCTGAAGCTAATATTAAATGGGATTTAATGATATTCGCTGCAGGCGCTTATGCTGCAGGGAATACGCTGGAGTCTACTGGGGGAGCAGAGTGGTTAATCGGGAAGTTGGTCTATGGGCTTGGCATTGAAAACATGAGTTCATATCTTGTCTATATTGTTGTCGTGTTTATGTGCATGTACAGCCATTTAATCTTCACCAGTAAGACAGTCAGAACTACGATATTAATACCTTCTATCATTGCATTGGCAAAAACACTGGGAATGGATCCGGTAACGCTTGCCCTCGCAGCATCATTTACGCTCACATATACTATTACTCTGCCGCCTCATTCGAAAGTAAATACAATTTATTTTTCTGCCGGTTTCTTCAGTGTACTCGATCAAATGAAGTACGGGTTAATAACCTGTTTTATTTGCGCATCATTGATCTCACTGGCTATTTTTACCTGGTTCCGGATTCTTGGATACGGGCTGTGATGGGTTTTACAAAGGAATAATATTATGCGACTTATTTTGCTCAGGCACGGAGAGACATTGTGGAACATGGATTCACGCCTTCAGGGACACGCGAACTCATGCCTATCCACGAATGGGGTTAAACAGACTGAATCCATAAAAGAATTCGTTCGTTTACTGGCCCCTCGGCGTGTCGTCTCATCTGACTTGGGAAGAACGCTGCAAACTGCAGAAATCGTGGGTTATCCGGATGCTATTCCCGACAGTAAATTAAGAGAAATCAATATGGGGGAGTGGACGGGGTTACGAAAACCTGAATTGATTAAGTCTGCATCAGAGAAATATAGAAATTGGCGCTCTGGAGATTACACCCCCCCAAGAGGAGAAAGCTGGGCCGACTTTTGCCTGCGTATAGGTTCGGCACTGAGTTTCTGGGTGAACGAAGAAGATAGCGATATTTTGGCAGTTGTTCATAGTGGCGTTATTCGCGCAGCATGTAAGGTTTTTTTGAATCTGGCACCAGAACAGTTGTTACCGGCAACGCCAGGAACAATTACGATTTTTAATTTTGAGCATGGCGTTAATAAAGTGCCAAAGCTAGAAGCCTATAATATCGGTTCATTTATTCCTGATATGGATGTAGCGGACTAATATTCCAGGGTTGTTATTACTAATAAAAAATAGGTAGTGAACTGGCGTTGATAAGGCGAAGGATATCCTTTGGTTGCGCTGACAATTATCTTTTCTTTCTCGATAACTTCAGTCGTAAATTGAGTTCTTACGCCAATTTATATAAAAATTGGCCGACAACTTTTAAATGTTTTCACCCTTTGGATGCCCGGCATCGTACTGTGTTCGGGCTTTTTATTGCCCAAAAAAATGCCTAACTTCACAAAACGCGAAGATAAAAAATCAACGGCGTTGCTTAAGAACGAGGATTAACTATATGTTAATTTTTAGTTTCTTAAATGTAACCAGGAGTTGATCATGTTGACAAGAATCAGTGCGTCTGTGGTTGCGATCGCGGTACTGGGGGCAGCGCCTGCCTATGCCGACTTCCCGGCAGGCTATCCGGCTGACTATCAGAAGATAGTCGATGGCGCGAAGAAAGAAGGCAAGGTTGTGGTGTATTCCACCACCGACACCAAAGCTGCCGGCCCGCTGATTCAGGGGTTCGAAGCTCTGTATCCGGGCGTGAAAGTCGAATACAACGACATGAACAGCACCGAATTATACAACCGCTACATCAGCGAACAGGCGGCGGGCGGCACCAGCGGCGACGTGGTTTGGAGCTCGTCGATGGACACCGCGCTGAAACTGGCGACCGACTACGCGCAGGAGTACGCCTCGCCGGAACAGGGCCAATTGCCGAAATGGGCGGTCTGGAAAGAGAAGGCCTACGGCACCACCTATGAGCCGGTGGTCTTCATCTATAACAAACGGCTGATCCCGCAGGGTGACGTACCGGACTCGCACGCCGCACTGGCAAAACTGATCGCCAGCCAGACCGACAAGTTCAAAAAGAAAGTCACCACCTATGACATCGAAAAGTCAGGGCTGGGTTTCATGTTGTCAGTACAGGACTCCAAGGCCGATCCGCACTATTTCGCTACCCTGGCTGACGTAGCCAAAGGCGGCCTGGCGGTGCAGTCCTCCACCGGCACCATGATGGAAAGGGTGTCATCCGGTGAGAACCTGATCGGTTTCAACATTCTGGGTTCTTATGCCGAGGCGCGCGCCAAAACCGACCCTTCGCTCGGTATTTCTTATCCGAAGGATTACACGCTGGTGCTGTCGCGCGTGTCCTTTATCAGCAAAGAGGCGACCAACGCTAACGCAGCGAAACTGTGGCTTAACTACGTGCTGTCGGAAAAAGGCCAAAGCATACTTGCCAATCAGGCGGACATTCCTTCCATCCGCAATGACATAGAAGGCAAGAACGACATTGAAGGCATGACCAAAATGCTCGGCAACGCGCTGAAACCTATCCCGGTAGATGAGAGTCTGTTGGAGTATCTGCAGCCGGCCAAACGCCTGGATTATATCAAGCAGTGGCGTACCGCCGCGGCAAAATAATAACCGGATCCGGACGCGCGTCTGCCACGTCGGCGCGCGCCCTTTGGTCGTCGTCGTTTACAACCATTGGGATATTTTATGGAAGCATGGCGTAGAAAGTGGCAAAGCCTGCCACGCGGCTTGGTGGTGTTGATAACTGCATTGGTTATCTATGTGCCGCTGTCGTTTATCGTGATTCAAAGTTTCCTCTCTGCCCCCTTTTTCTCTCCATCCAAGGTGTTCAGCCTTGAGGCGTTTCAGTTTATTTTTACCGACCCCGACTTTTACAAGGCGCTGAAAAGCGGCTTTATTCTGGCTTTCGGGCTGGTGGTGATCGCCATTCCGTTGGGGGGAATTCTGGCCTTTTTGATGGTCAGAACCGATTTGCCCGGCCGCCGCTTCATTGAGCCGCTGATCCTGGTGCCGATCTTTGTCTCCCCGATGGTGCTGGGGTTTGGCTACGTGGTGGCCGCCGGGCCGGTGGGTTTTTTCTCGCTGTGGGCGGAGGCGCTGCTGGGCTTCGTGCCGTGGAATATCTACTCGATGTCCAGCATCGTGGTCATCGCCGGGCTGACGCATGTGCCCCACGCCTATCTGTACATTTCTTCGGCGCTGCGCAGCGTAGGCTCCGACGTGGAAGAAGCGGCGCGCACGGCGGGGGCCTCGCCCTTGCAGGTGATGACCGCCGTCAGCTTGCCGATGGTGCGGCCGTCCATTCTCTATGCCGGCGTGCTGCTGTTCTTCCTGGGGCTGGAAGTGTTCGGCCTGATGCTGGTGCTGGGTGACCCGGAAGGCAACCTGGTGCTGGCGACCTACCTGTATCAACTGACCAATAAGCTGGGTACGCCGTCTTACCATTTGATGGCGGCGGTGGCGGTGGTGCTGATCTGCATCACCATTCCGTTGGTGATGTTGCAGCGCCGTCTGATGCGTACCGCCAACCGTTTCGTTACCGTCAAAGGCAAGGCTTCGCAGGCCCGCGCGTTGCCGCTGGGTAAATGGCGCTGGGTCGCCGGTGCCGTGGTGGTGTTCTGGCTGACGGTCACCATCGGCGTACCGCTGGTGGGGGTGGTATTGCGTGCCTTTATCTCCAACTGGGGCGTGGGCGTTTCCATCTGGGACGAACTGTCGCTCAATACTTTCCGCACCATCTGGCAGCAACCCAACTTGCTGCGGGCGATTGTCAACTCAATGGCGATTGGGGTGTTCGGTGGCGCGCTGGCGGTGGCTTGCTACCTGTTTATCGGCATCGCCATGCACCGCAAGCCCGACGGCGCGACCCGTTTCCTCGACTACAGCGTGCTGGTGCCGCGAGCGGTGCCGGGCCTGCTGGCCGGTCTGGCTTTCCTGTGGGTATTCCTGTTCCTGCCGATGTGGCTGGATAAATCACTGAAAGAGGGCTGGCTGTCGGCGCTGCCGGTGGCCGAGTGGTTGCGGGAGAACCTGATCGTCTGGTTGCGTTCCTTGCGCAGCACCATCTTCAGCGTTTGGCTGGCCTATACCGTGGTATGGATGGCCTACGGTCTGCGGCTGATTTCCTCCACGTTGTTGCAGGTTGGCCCCGAACTGGAAGAAGCGGCGCGCAGCGCCGGGGCGACCCGTGGCCAGATCACCCGACACGTCACCATTCCGCTGTCGCGTTACGGCCTGATTGGTTCGTGGCTGTTGATGTTCCTGATTTTTGAACGCGAGTATTCCACCGGGGTGTATCTGCTTTCTCCGGGCACGGAAACCATAGGATCGATGCTGGTTTCGCTGTGGGCGGCGGGTGCCATTGATATCGTTGCGGCGCTCTCCTTTATCAACATCCTGTTGGTGGTGTTGGGTCTGGGTATCGCCCTGCGCTTTGGAGTGAAATTACATGATTGAACTTTCGGTAGAAAATCTGCATTTGACCTACGGCGACAACCCGGTGCTGAAAGGCGTTTCGATGCAGTTGAAACGGGGTGAAGTGGTTTCGCTGCTGGGCCCGTCGGGCAGTGGGAAAACCACCTTGCTGCGTGCGGTCGCCGGGCTGGAAAAGCCGACGCAGGGTCGCATTATCATCGGCAGCAATACCGTATACGATGGCGCTTCGCGCAGTGAGATCCCGGCCGAAGAGCGCAACCTTGGGCTGGTGTTCCAGTCTTACGCGTTATGGCCGCATAAAACCGTGTTTGAGAACGTTGCCTATCCGTTGAAATTACGCAAAGTCGCCTCGGTGGAAATTAGCCAGCGGGTGCAGGGCGTGCTCGATCAGCTTGGGCTGGGGGCGTTGGGCAAGCGCCATCCGCACCAACTTTCCGGCGGCCAGCAACAGCGCGTGGCGATTGGCCGGGCGCTGGTGTACAACCCGCCAGTGATCCTGCTGGATGAGCCCTTGTCTAACCTGGATGCCAAGTTGCGTGAAGAGGCGAGGGTGTTTCTGCGCGAGTTGATTATCAAGCTTGGCCTGTCGGCGTTGATGGTGACCCACGATCAGAATGAGGCGATGGCGATTTCCGACCGTATTTTGCTGCTCAACAACGGGAAAATCGAACAGCAAGGTACACCGCAGGAAATGTACGGTTCACCTTCGACCCTGTTTACCGCCGAGTTTATGGGCAGCAATAATCGCCTGTACGGCAAGGTCACGGAGGTGAGTGACGGTAAAGCGCGTATCGAAGGCAAAGACTGGGCGCTGTGGGGCATGGCAGGCGCGGGGGTAAAAGCCGGCGCAGAGGGGACGGCGGTGATCCGTGTCGAACGCGTGCATCTGGGGGACGATCCGCAGGGCAATCAACTTGAGCTGCCTCTGCTGACCAGCATGTATCTTGGCGATCGTTGGGAATATCTGTTCCGCACGGTGGCCGAGGATTTTGTGGTGCGTGCCTATGGCAGCGAGGTTCGCGAGCAGGCGCTGTGCAGGTTATCGTTACCGGCAGAGCACCTGTGGGTTTTCCCCAAAGAATAATATCGGCATGGCCGCACCCTGCAATGGGGGGCGGCATGCTGGCTAAAAGTTGAGCGTTTCATTGTCGGGCTTTGGTGCCGTCTTAAGTCAAAAGTGTGCGCTAGATCATCTTATTCTCGCAAAACCCTCTCGCGTTGCCCACCGGCTTGCTGCACCTGTTCCTTTTGGCAAAACTTTGGTTTATGCTCGGCTGAAGCGTTTCAGTTGTAGCAGTATCTCGCAGAAATGCCCGAGTGACGCCGGTGAAGATCCACCGGCAGAAAGGAATAATGTTACGCGGCGATTCACAGCAGGCGGTGCGATACACTACTCTATGCAGGTTAGTCAGATAACCAGCCAGTGCCCTCTCGATGCCGGTGAACGCGCCCGGCGGAAGAAGGCCCTTTTTCAGGAGCAGCATGACCATCCGCATAGCGATAAACGGCTTTGGCCGCATCGGCCGCAGCGTTTTACGCGCACTGTATGAATCGGGACGTAGAGCGGAAATTTCCGTGGTGGCGATCAACGAACTGGCGAACGCCGAGGGGATGGCCCACCTGTTGAAATACGACTCCAGCCATGGGCGCTTTGCCTGGGACGTACGCCAGGAATGCGACATGCTGACCGTCGGGGACGACACTATCCGTTTGCTGCATCAGCCGGCGGTAGAGCTGCTTCCCTGGAGCGAGCTGGGCGTCGACGTGGTGCTGGATTGCAGCGGCGTGTTCGGCAGCCGGGCAGATGGCGAGGCCCATCTGGCGGCAGGCGCGAAGAAGGTTCTGTTCGCCCACCCGGGCGGCAACGATCTGGACGCGACCATCGTGTTTGGCGTCAATCATCAGACGCTGCTGGCGGAACACCGTATCGTGTCCAATGCGTCATGCACCACCAACTGCATTATTCCGGTGATCAAGCTGCTGGACGATGCCTTTAGCATCGAATCGGGCACCGTGACCACCATTCACTCGTCGATGAACGATCAACCGGTGATAGACGCCTATCATCAGGATTTGCGGCGCACCCGCGCGGCGAGCCAGTCGATTATTCCGGTCGACACCAAGCTGGCCGCCGGCATTACCCGCATTTTTCCGCAGTTTTGCGATCGTTTCGAAGCGATTTCCGTGCGCGTGCCGACCATCAACGTGACGGCCATCGATCTCAGCGTCAGCGTCAGTTCGGCGGTAAAAGTGACAGAGGTCAACCAGCTGTTGCAAAAGGCCGCACAGGGATCTTTTCGTGGTATAGTCGATTACACGGAACTGCCATTGGTCTCGATTGATTTTAACCACGACCCGCATAGCGCTATCGTCGACGGTACGCAGACCCGGGTCAGCGGGCAGCACCTGATCAAGACCTTGGTCTGGTGCGATAATGAATGGGGCTTTGCCAATCGGATGTTGGATACAACACGGGCAATGGCCGCCAGCGGTTTCTAGTACGGCGGCATCGGCAGTTTGCCGGTGCGTCGCTCAGGCAACTTTATAGAGATTTAACCAAGAGGGTTCACCATGTCTGTAATTAACATGTCCGATCTGGATCTGGCAGGTAAACGCGTTCTGATCCGCTCCGATCTGAACGTTCCAGTGAAAGACGGTAAAGTGACTTCCGATGCACGTATCCGTGCTTCCCTGCCGACGATTGAAGCTGCGCTGAAACAAGGTGCTCGCGTGATGGTAACGTCCCACCTGGGCCGTCCTGTCGAAGGCGAATACAACGAAGAATTCTCCCTGCTGCCGGTTGTAAACTACCTGAAAGAACACCTGAAAAACCCGGTACGTCTGGCTAAAGACTACCTGGAAGGCGTTGACGTTGCAGAAGGTGAGTTGGTCGTGCTGGAAAACGTCCG
Organism: Serratia sp. TSA_7; assembly: GCF_052692135.1. Classification (NCBI taxonomy): domain Bacteria; kingdom Pseudomonadati; phylum Pseudomonadota; class Gammaproteobacteria; order Enterobacterales; family Yersiniaceae; genus Serratia; species Serratia sp. TSA_7. The sequence goes on along the minus strand of NZ_JBQZFU010000002.1, from coordinate 210,402 downwards.
TTTCAACAAGGGCGAGAAGAAAGACGACGAAACCCTGTCCAAGAAGTACGCGGCGCTGTGCGACGTATACGTGATGGACGCTTTCGGCACCGCGCACCGCGCGCAGGCTTCGACTCACGGCGTGGGCAAGTTTGCTCCTGTTGCCTGTGCAGGCCCGCTGCTGTCTGCCGAGCTGGAAGCTCTGGGCAAAGCGCTGGGTAACCCGGCTCGCCCAATGGTCGCTATCGTTGGCGGCTCTAAAGTGTCTACCAAATTCGACGTTCTGCAATCACTGGTGAAAATCGCGGATACCGTGATTGTCGGCGGCGGCATTGCAAATACCTTCGTTGCTATCGAAAACAACGTGGGCAAATCACTGTACGAGCCAGACTTCGTTGCTGCGGCAAAAGATCTGCGCGATCAGTACGGCATTCCAGTTCCAACCGATTCACGCGTGGGCACAGAGTTCTCTGAAACCGCCGCGGCAACGGTGAAAAGCGTTTCAGACATCGCTGATAACGAAGAGATTATGGACTTCGGCGACGAAACGGCTTTTGCAATGGCAGCGCTGTTGAAAAACGCCAAAACCATTCTGTGGAATGGCCCGGTTGGCGTCTTCGAGTTCCCTAACTTCCGTCGGGGCACCGAAATTGTCGCGAACGCTATCGCAGACAGCGAAGCCTTCTCTATCGCAGGCGGTGGCGACACTCTGGCTGCAATCGACATGTTCGGTATTGCTGACAAGATTTCCTACATCTCAACCGGCGGCGGCGCCTTCCTGGAGTTCGTGGAAGGTAAATCATTGCCGGCGGTAGTGATGCTGGAAGAGCGTGCTAAGCAGTAATTCAAACAACGGGAGGCGAAAGCCGCCCGTTTGTTTTATACCGCGCGGCCAAGGCGGCGCGGCATGAAAAAATCGATTTACATCCATCTACGGCCGACGAAACAGGACAAAGTAACATGTCTAAAATTTTTGATTTCGTAAAACCGGGTGTCATCACTGGTGATGACGTTCAGAAAGTATTCGCAGTAGCTAAAGAGAACAACTTTGCGCTGCCAGCAGTGAACTGCGTGGGTACCGACTCCATCAACGCCGTGCTGGAAACAGCCGCGAAGGTACGTGCTCCGGTTATCGTTCAGTTCTCCAACGGCGGTGCCGCGTTTATCGCCGGCAAAGGCGTGAAGACTGACGTTCCGCAGGGCGCAGCGATTCTGGGCGCGATTTCTGGTGCACATCATGTTCACCAGTTGGCTGAGCATTACGGCGTGCCGGTTATTCTGCACACCGACCACTGTGCGAAGAAACTGCTGCCATGGCTGGACGGCCTGCTGGACGCCGGCGAGAAGCACTTCGCCGCTACCGGCAAACCACTGTTCTCTTCTCACATGATCGACCTGTCCGAAGAGTCTCTGGAAGAAAACATCGAGATTTGCAGCAAGTACCTGACTCGCATGGCGAAGCTGGGTATGACTCTGGAAATCGAACTGGGCTGCACCGGCGGTGAAGAAGATGGCGTGGACAACAGCCATATGGACGCATCTGCTCTGTACACCCAACCGGAAGACGTGGCTTACGCGTACGAAAAACTGAACGCCATCAGCCCACGCTTCACCATCGCGGCGTCCTTCGGTAACGTGCACGGCGTGTACAAGCCAGGCAACGTTAAACTGACCCCGACCATCCTGCGCGATTCTCAGGACTACGTGTCCAAGAAATTCAACCTGCCGCACAACAGCCTGAACTTCGTGTTCCACGGCGGCTCCGGTTCTACCGACGCAGAGATCAAAGAGTCCGTAGGCTACGGCGTGATCAAAATGAACATCGATACCGACACCCAATGGGCAACCTGGGACGGTATCCTGCAGTACTACAAAGCGAACGAAGCTTACCTGCAGGGCCAGTTGGGCAACCCGAAAGGCGCTGACCAGCCGAACAAGAAATACTACGATCCGCGCGTATGGCTGCGTGCAGCCCAGACTTCGATGATTACTCGTCTGGAACAGGCTTTCAAAGACCTGAACGCAGTAGACGTTCTGTAATCTCGATTAGCTGTTTTGCCATAAAGGCTCCCCTCGGGGAGCCTTTTTCGTTTTTAGCTCAACAGGCCGGCGCCGACGTTAATCGACAGCCCCAGGATCACCATATTGAACACGAAAGAGATGACCGATTGCAGCAGGGTGATTTTGCGCACTTCCGCCGCACCGACCGCCACGTCGGCGGTTTGCGACGCCACCGCGATGGTGAATGAGAAGTAGGCGAAGTCCAGATAGGTCGGTTCGGTAAGATTGCCGGGAAACACCAGCGGCAGCGGGTCCTGCTGCGCGCCCTTACGGTAAAACTGGTGGGCGTAATGCATGGTGAAGGCGGTCGGCAGCAGCAGCCAGGACACCACCAGCGTGGCGCCGGTCAGCGTCAGATGCAGCGTTTTCAGCGAGTCACTGACCTGTTTGGCCGTGCCCAATTCAAACATGATAGACAGAATGCTCACCAGGCAACCGATGCTGACCAGCGCCAACACCATACTGGCGCTCTCATCCTGCAAGCGGGCGATCTGGCGGATGTGCTGTGGCGTGCTCACCAGCATCAGGCGCCAGAGAAACAGCAGGTAGAGCCAGGCCAGCACGTTCCAGCCGATCATCAGGCGTTGCAGTTCAGAAAGCTGAGCCGGCAGCAGCAGGTAACACAGAATACCGGCCCCCACCGAAAGCAGCAGCCTCGGCCGAACCTGCCAGTAGTGTTTAATCGACGAAGGAATGTACATAACGGATGGGGTTCCTGATTAACTTAATGGGGATAGCGCTTTGTTTAGCATAGAGGATATGGCTGCAAACACGCCGTTGTTTCGGTTATTTTTAGCGCTTACGGTTGGATGCTGGACGAATGTTGGTTAACCTAAGACGGTGGTTTCCAACTGGCGATTGGTGTCAGTATATTTTTGCGAGTTTATCCCATTAGGGACAAAGTTAGGACGACACGAATGAAAGATTTGAATGTAGTGGATGGCATCAACGGCGCCGGTAACTGGCTGGTGAAGAACCAGGATCTGCTGATCCAGTACGCGGTTAACATCGTCGCCGCCATCGTTATCCTGATTATCGGTTCGATTATTGCCCGAGTGATCGGCAACGCATTAAACCGCGTGATGAAACTGCGCGGCATTGACGCCACGGTAGCGGATTTCCTGTCTGCGATCGTGCGTTATGGCGTGTTGGCGTTTACCTTTATTGCGGTGCTGGGGCGCATTGGCGTGCAGACCACTTCGGTGATCGCCGTACTGGGTGCCGCCGGTTTGGCCGTGGGTCTGGCGCTGCAGGGCTCGCTGTCCAACTTTGCCGCCGGCGTGCTGCTGGTGATCTTCCGTCCGCTGCGCGTGGGCGAGTATGTTGATCTGGGCGGCGTGGCCGGCACTGTCGATCAGGTGCAAATCTTTTCCACCACTCTGCGTACCGCAGACAACAAAACCATCGTGGTGCCGAACGGCAAAATCATTGCCGGCAACATCATCAACTACTCTCGCGAGCCGAATCGCCGTGTGGATATCGTGGTGGGCGTGGCCTATAACGCCGACATCGACGTGGTGAAAAAGGTGCTGGGCGATGTGATAGCGGCCGACAAACGCGTTATGCATGCCAAGGGCGTGACCGTGCGTCTGAACGAAATGGCACCCTCTTCGCTGAACTTCGTGACCCGTTCCTGGACCACCAATGCGGAGTACTGGAACGTGTACTTCGATCTGATGGAAAACTTCAAACGCGCGCTGGATGCCAACAACATCGGCATTCCGTTCCCGCAGATGGACGTTCATCTCTATCGCACTGAACAAGCCGCCGCTAAAGCGGAATAAGCGAGAAGGGGCTCAGGCCCCTTTTTTTATTGCTGGCCGAGGCTATCTCCCTGAGAGGCAGCCTCGGCTTTTCGTTTTGTCAGTTTGGCAACGCTAATCCAGACGCGGGTAGCCGGCGGTACAAGCTGAGCCGGTAGAGCGGGAAGCGGGCGGCTGAGCCCACCGATACCGACACCGGGCGCTGAGCATCGGCAGGTCACGCCAGCCTCTGGTACAGCCTCGAAAATTACAGGTATAATCCCACAAATTATTCAACGGGTTTAGAAACGAAAATGACAAAACTCACCTTGCAAGAGCAGATGCTGAAAGCTGGACTAGTGACCAGCAAAAAAATGGCCAAAGTCCAAAAAACCGCAAAAAAATCACGGGTGCAGGCTCGTGAGGCAAGAGAGGCGGTGGAAGAAAATAAAAAAGCGCAACTTGAGCGTGATAAACAGCTAAGCGAACAACAAAAACAAGCGGCTTTATCTAAAGAGTATAAAGCTCAGGTGAAGCAGCTCATTGAAATGAACAGAATCGACCTTGCAAAAGGCGATATTGGTTTTAACTTCACAGATAATAATGTAATTAAAAAAGTCGTTGTGGATAAGCTTACCCAAGCTCAGCTGATTAGCGGTCGCCTCGCCATTGCTCGTTTGGTTATTGATAACCGCGAAGAGAGTGAATACGTGATTATCCCTGCGAGCGTAGCAGATAAAATTGCGCAGCGAGATGCGAACAGCATTGTATTAAATAGTGCGCTTAGTCAGGAAGAGCAAGATGAAGAAGATCCGTATGCCGATTTTAAAGTGCCCGATGATTTGATGTGGTAATTAACGTTTTGCACCGGCTTATGCATGAAAAGTCCTTCAGGGCTTTTCATTAGGATTTATCTTCAGCCAGTTTATGGCTAAACGCAGGGTTATTCTGGCGAGTTGCCAACACCTTTGCTGCCCACCCGACTGGATGATGTCTTTTTGGCTTCCCCGTTTTTATCGCCTCTAGGCTAAAGTCATCTGATTAAGCCTTGCCATAAACACTTTGGCACTACGCCGGGGCATTGTTCATCGTGATGAGATGCCGCTTTCAGAACGGGCTGGCATGACGGGCTTTGATCTGTTCTTTGCCAATGGGATGAACAAAATGCAGTTCACTGGCATGCAGCATCAGCCGCGGGATCCGTTCGGTACCCGGCAGCAGGCGACCGCCATACAGATCACAGCCCAAAATAGGGTGGCCCAACAGCTGACAGTGGATGCGGAGTTGATGAGTGCGCCCGGTTTCCGGGGTTAGCTGCACCCGCGTCACGGGCAGTAACGTCCCGCCTTCCAACTCACGATAAAAGCGCTCAACGACCCGATAGCCGGAGCGAGCGGGCTTGCCGTGGGTTGCGCAAATCGACATCAGCGGGAACAGCGCCGGGTCTTTGGCAATCGCGGCGTCTATCACCCCTTCGTCGTTGTCCAGATGCCCGCAGAGCAGTGCGCTGTACACTTTGGTCACTGTTCGCTGGCTGAACTGTTGGCAGAGGGCGGCATTGACAGCCTTATTGCGGGCAATCACCATCAGCCCGGAAGTACCGAAATCCAGGCGGTGGACCAGGGTGCAACCGGGGAATATCTGTACCAGCCGATGATGCACCGAATCCAGATTTTGCGGATTTTTCCCCGAGAGGCTGAGCAGCCCGGCGGGTTTATTGATCAGTACCAGACTCTCGTCCTGATAGAGATTTTCGATCTTGTCATGGCACGGCGGGGCAATAAAGGTATCGATAATCTTGGACATCAGGCTACCCGGACGAAGAGTGGGAGCGGATGATAACGAATTTTAAACCGACTGGCGAATCCGGCTATTCGTCTGACGGAGCGGCGGGTGGCAAGCTGTCACGCAGATTATGTCGCGATATCAATGGTTGTTTTCACCAGACGCCTCTCGGCGTCTGGCCACTACGCTGGCGGTTTGCCTGCAAGGGTGGGCTAACCCGACTTATTGCCCATAATAGGCGTTCTTGCCGTGCTTGCGCAGATAGTGTTTATCCAGCAACTCTTGCTGCATGCTGCCGATACCCGGCGTCAGCTGGCGTGAAAAAATCCCCATATAGGCAATTTCTTCCAGCACCACCGCATTGTGCACCGCGTTGTGCGGATCCTTGCCCCAGGCGAACGGGCCATGCGCATTCACCAGCACCGCCGGAATGGCGTTGGGGCTGATGCCGCGCCGGCGGAAGGTGTCGATAATCACCTTGCCGGTCTCCAGCTCATAGTCATGTTCAATCTCCTGCTCGGTCATCAGCCGGGTGCAGGGGATGGCGCCGTAGAAGTAGTCGGCGTGGGTGGTGCCCCAGGCGGGAATGTCCAGCCCGGCCTGCGCCCAGATGGTGGCGTGGCGCGAATGGGTGTGTACGATACCGCCGATATCGGCGAATTCACGGTACAGCGCCAGGTGGGTAGCGGTATCTGAAGACGGCTTCTTGCTTCCCTCGACGGTGCGGCCGCTAGCGAGATCCACCACCACCATATCCTCGGCTGCCATATGCTCGTATTCCACGCCGGAAGGCTTGATCACCACCAGCCCGCGTTCGCGGTCCACCGCGCTGACATTGCCCCAGGTGAAGGTCACCAGATTGTGGCGGGGCAGGTCGAGGTTGGCTTCCAGCACCTGTTGTTTAAGCTGCGGCAGAGTTAGCATGTCATTCCCCCTTGTTGCATTTTCTGTTCGATCCAGCGGCGTGCCTGAACAATCTCGGCCACCGGCTCCTCGGCTTTTTCGGTCCACATTTCGATCAGGAAAGCGCCGCGGTAATTAAGCTGTTTCAGCGTGCGGAACACGGCGACAAAATCCACGCAACCTTCGCCAAAGGGCACGTCGCGGAACTGCCCCGGTGAACTTTCGGTGACCGGATAGGTGTCCTTCAGGTGGATGGCGGCAATGCGGTCAATACCCAGCGCCAGCTCCTGCGCCACATCGTTGCCCCAGGCACTGAGGTTGCCGACGTCCGGATACACCGTGAACCACGGCGATGCCAGACAAGCGTCCCAGGCCTTCCATTTGCTGATGGAGTTCATAAAGGCAGTGTCCATGATTTCCACCGCCAGCATCACCTGGGCGGCGGCGGCACGCTCGACCGCCCATTGCATGCCCTCGGTAAAGCGCGCCAGCGTGCTGTCGTCCTGCTGTTCGTAATAGACGTCATACCCGGCGAGCTGAATGGTGCGGATACCGACGTCTTTCGCCAACTGAATGGCCTGTTCCATTACCTCGAAGGCGCGCTGGCGCAGCGCATTATCATGGCTGCCGAACGGGAAACGGCGATGGCCCGACAGGCACATTGACGGGATACTGATGCCGGTTTCCAGCATGGCGCTGACCAGCGACAGCCGCTGCTCCTTGCTCCAACTCAGACGTGCCAGCCGCTCGTCGCTTTCATCCACCGACATCTCGACAAAATCGAAACCGCAGGCTTTGGCCAGCGCCAGCCGCTCGGGCCAGGTCAGGTGTTTCGGCAACGCTTTTTCATAAATTCCCAACGGGTGCTGGCGCATATCAACCTCTCCAGATGTCATCAATGGCGGAACGGAACTGACCGGCGGCGGCCAGCGGATCGGCAGCCTCCGCCAGCGCCCGACCGACGATAAAGGCGGTCACGGCGATATCTTTGAACAGCGGTAAATCGGCCGGGGTGATACCGCCGGTGACCGACAGCTCGATGCCCAGATCCGACAGCGCTTTCATCAGATCCAGATCTTGCCGCCCCCAGGTTTGCCCGCTGGCCTGCGCGTCGCGGCCACGGTGGTAGATCGCCTGGCGGATGCCGAGCTCGCGCCACTGTCTGGCGTCGTCCAGCGTCCAGCGGCCGAATAGCTCAATCTGAATGTCCCCCTGATGCTGATGCGCCACTTCCAGTGCGCCGGCCATGGTGGCCAGCGGTGCGGCGCAGATCACCGTCATCCAGTCGGCACCGTGGCCGAAGGCCTGTTGCGCCAGGGTGCCACCGGCATCGGCCACTTTCAGGTCAGCCACCAACGTATGCTGCGGGCAGCGCTCACGCAGTGCGCTCACCGCCTGGATACCGGCGCTGATGCATAAAATGGTGCCGGCCTCGATGATGTCGACGTGCGATTGCAGGCGTTCTGCCGTCTGCAGGGCGGCCTCCAGCCGGGTATGGTCGAGCGCCAGTTGCAGGCGCGGTTTATTGCTCATGGAACCTCCTGGTGGCCGGATTGCAGCCCTTGCAACGCCGCAATCAGCGCCTGATAACCTTGGTGTTTTCGAACATAGGCCTCACCGGCTGCGGTGTCCGGCAGCACCCGTTCGATGCGCGGTGCCAGCGCCAACTGGGCGGCGGCGAAATCACGGAATGCGCCGCTGCCGACCATGGCCGCCATCGCGGCACCCAGACAGCCGGTTTCCTCAACCTGCGGCAGCTCCACCGGCAGGCCGCTGACGTCGGCGAACATCTGCATCCAGGGCGCCGATTTGGCGGGGCCGCCGGTGACGCGCAACGCTTTAGCCGCCGGGAAGCGTTGCCGCATGCGGTTAAGGTGGGTCATATGACAGAACACCACGCCTTCGTAGATCGCCTGCACCAGATGTTCGCGCTGGTGGAAGGCCTGTAGGCCGTGGAAGCTGGCGCTCAGCCCCAGACCGGCGTTGGAGCCGTACAGGAAGGGGGCGAACAGCAGGCTGCTGGCGGCCTTGGGCAGCGCGGCGACCCAGTCATTGAGTTGGGCGTAGTCGCTCAGCCCCCATTGGCGGCAGAACCACTCCAGGTTGGCGGCTGAGGTGGGGCTGGCTTCGTGCACGATGTATTTCCCCGTCTCGGCGTGGCGGCCATAGACAAAGGGATGGTCGAAACCTTCGGTGATGCTGTCGGTGATGCCGCTGGTGACCGACCAGGTGCCCATCACCGCATTAAGCCGCGTCTCATCCTGCAACCCGGCGCACAGCGCGGTAGAAACCACGTCAAACAGGCCGCCAACCACCGGCGTTCCCGGCAATAACCCGGTAGCCTCGGCTGCAGCGGCGTTAACCCGCCCGGCGATCTCGGCGGAGCCAACGATCGGCGGCATGGCGGGCATGATGTCGCCGATACCTAACAGTTGCGCCAACGCCGGGTCATAGCGCCCGCCGCTTATCTGATACAGGTTGGATTCGGAGATATTGGTTTCTTCGCAGGCCAGCTCGCCGGTCAGGCAGTAACGCAGGTAATCGTGCGCCATCAGCACGCTGCCAATCCGGCGGTAGCGTTCCGGCTGGTGCAGCCTGACCCAGCGCAGTAGCGAGACCGGGTGGCCGGTCCACAACGTTTGCCGCGTCTGTGGGTACAATGCCTGCGGCACGCCCTGTTTCTGCCACTCTTGCACCTGCGCCAATGCGCGCTGGTCGGAAGACAGCATGGCGTTACCCAACGGTTGGCCTTGCTCGTCTAACAAAAACGCGCCTTTACCCTGCGCCGAGATGCCGATGGCCTGAATATCAGCGGCGGCAATGTCGTTGCGGGCCAGCAATTCGCGGATCACCTCGGCGGCGGTATGCCACAGCGCGGGCATGTCACGTTCCGCCCAGCCGGGTTGCGGCGCGACAATGTCCAGCGTACGGCGGGCTATGCCCAGTTCTGCGCCATTCCGGTCATACAGGCCGGCTTTGATAAAGGTGCCGCCGCAGTCCAGCCCCAGCCAATAGTCCATTATTCGGCCCCCGCTTTTTGGTCGCATCGATTCGGCAGCATCAACGCCAGCACCGAGGCGATGGCCAGCGACACTGCGAGGCTGTAAACGCCGACGTCTTTGCTGAACAAGGTGATCAACACGCCGACCATATAGGGGCCGCAGAAACCGCCGAGGTTGCCCAGAGCATTGATCACGCCGCGCGCGCCGCCGGCCACTTCGGCGTTAAACAGCTTGGGCGGAATGGTCCAGAACACCCCGGCGGCGGCTTGGATAAAGACGCCGCAGCCCACCAGCGCCGCGTACGACCACCAGATGTGATCCTTCAGCAGCACCGACAGCGCCATGCAGATGGCAAAGCAGGCCAGCGGCAGTGCGACGAAAACTTTGCGCTTGCCGGTGCGATCGGAGAGGGTGGAAATGATCAGCATGCCGAAGATGGCGCCGATATAGGGCAGGATAGCCAGCATCCCGACCTGCTCCATATTGCCGTTGGTGAGCCCCTTGAGAATGGTCGGCAGCCACAGGGTGTAGCCGTAAATCCCGGTCTGGTAGAAGAAGTTCACCAGAATCAACTGCCACATGATTTTGTCGCCCAGCACCCTACGCAGCGAGGCGTTGCGCACCGTTTTGCCTTTGATCAGCAACTGTTCGTCGTGCAGCGTTTTGATCAGATAGTCTTTTTCCGCCTGCGAAATCCATTTGGCCTCTTGTGGACGGTTGCTGATGGTGAAATACCACAGCGCCATCACGACCAGCGACAGCGCGCCCTCGACCAGGAACAGCATGCGCCAGTCCCAGGCGGTGATGATCCAGCCGGACAGCGGTGCGGTAAGGATGCCGGCGATCGGGACGAACATGATGACGATGGCGTTGGCGCGGCCGCGTTCCTTGTCCGGGAACCAGTTGCTGATCATGGTCAGCACCACCGGCAGCATGCCGCCTTCGGAAACGCCGAGGGCGAAGCGCAGGAACAGCAATTGATACTGGTTAGTGACCAGCCCGGTCAGCACGGAAATCACCGCCCAGGCCAACAACGACCAACCGATGAATTTCTTGCCGTTGCCGTACACCGCCAGCTTGCCGCCGGGTACCTGCAAGAACAGATAACCGATAAAGAAAATACCGCCGGCCAACCCGGCCATCGAGGCGGTGATGCCCAGTTCATCGTCCATGCCGCCGGGCATGGCGAAGGCGATGTTCACCCGGTCCATATAGGAAATAATGCAGGTAATAAGAATAGGCGGCACTATTCTCAACCAGCGTAATTTAGGGATCGCCTGGCTTTGGGTGACAGAAACAGAGGCTGTATTCATATATACACCTGTAGAGTCATTTAGTGGTGTTAAGGCGTAGGGGCGCCTACACAGGCCCGCAGGCCCGTGTCGTTCATGGTTATAAACTCGGTGTTGCTTATTGGGCGTTAAATAACGCCAGCGGTATTTTCACCACCACTTTGCGAATAGCGCAGGGCCGTTGATGAATACAGGCCGGGCGATGAACGTCCTGCGGAAAAAACACCGCGAAATTGCCGGGGCGCATTGTGAGCCAGGATTCGTCCGCGACGTCCCGATAAAAAATGATGTCGCGCTGCGCCAGCAATTCCTGATGGATCGGGTTATCGCCGCGATCTGCCGCTACGCCGATCAATTCGGTGCCGCTGACCAGAAACTGTACGTCTACGTTCTTGCGGTGTACTTCGGGCCGCAGTTCGTCCGGCGGTTGAGTGTGCAGATCCAGCACCTGCACCACGTAACCCGTGGCGGGATCTTCATAACGCCCGGCGGGCAGGGCGCTGAAATCGGTATTCTGCAAATAGGCGACGGCGTTGGCGACCGGCGCAGGGTACTGTTCGGATGCCGTATTGGCGATATGACCGAATATCATGGCGGTTCTCCTGTTACAGCGCCTGAATGCGCGCCCAGACGCGTTCATCGACCGGAATGCCGTCGCGCATGTTTTCCGCCTGGATGCGCGGGAATTTATGGCCCGGCAGGCGAATGGCGACTTCCGGGTTATCGCGTTCGGCGCTGGTGATGTAATCCATGATCCGTTGCAGCTTTTCGTCGCGGGTATTGCCGTCGATCAGGCGCTCGATCTCAATGGCGATAAACACCTGGGATACCCCGTACTCGTCGCGGTTGTCTTCGGTTACTTCCGCCACCGAGGATCCGCCGGACAACAGGGTGGCGATCATATCCAGCACAATCGACAGCGCCGATCCTTTCCAGTAACCCATAGGTAAAATGCGGCGGTTCTCTTCAATGGTGGCCGGATCGCGCGTCAACTGGCCGTCGTTGTCGAAGCCGCCGTCTACCGGCAGCGTTTTGCCGGCCAGCCGGTTCAGCTCCAGCGCGCCGTAGGAGAACATCGACATCGACATATCCACCATGGTGATTGGGTTGCCCGGCACCGCGACGATCAGCGGATTGGTGCCGATGCGGCACTCTTTGGATCCCCACGGCGGCATCACGGCTATCGAGTTGGTCCAGCAGATGCCGATATAGCCTTTCTCCGCCGCCTGCCAGCCGTAACCGCCGCCGCGCATCCAGTGATTGGCGTTGCGCAGCGCCACCAGGCCGATACCGTGGCTATCGGCCAGTTGCATGGCGCGATCCATCATCCTGCGGGCGGTGAGGTTGCCGATGCCCTGATGGGCGTCCCATTGTTCGATTGCGCCCAGCGACAGCAGCTTGCTGGGTTCGGCGTCCGGCACGATATCGCCTGCGTCGAGCTGCTGAATAAAGCGCGGAAACCGGTTAACGCCGTGGGAGTAAACGCCGCTGGCCGAGGTGTCGGCGAACATGCCGGCGCAGTCGTCAGCGGTGGTTTCCGCCACGCCCCGCGACAGCAGTACGCGTTTGAATTGCTGTTTCAGATCGGTGTAACTCACTCTCATGCGGACTCTCCGTTACGGCGTTTTTGTGTGTTTTGTGCTCGTTAAATTTCAATATACGAAATCACATTTTAAATAAATGCTATACCTGCGGCTGAGTGAAGTCAAAGTAAGCAAAGAGAAAGTTATTTATATAAAACAGTGGGTTAAATTAATCTGGTGGTTTTGTGATCGGCGGCACGTTTTTGGGCCGTTGACGTGCTTCAGACGTGACAAAGCAGAGCGGAACAGGCCCGCTCTGCGTTCACTTCTCCTGTCAGTTATCCCTTTGTATTCAACACTCTGCGGTATAACGAGGTGGTGGCGGTAATGTACAGCTCGTTGCCGTCCGGCCCACCGAAGGTGCAATTGGAGACCCGTTCCGGCACGTCGATTTTTCCCTGCTGTTTCCCCCGGCTGTCGAAGATCAGCACGCCATCGGCGCAACTGCAAAACAGGTTGCCGGCCCTGTCTACGCAGAAGCCATCCGGGAAGCCGGGGGCTACGGCGGCGAAACGCCGGCCGCAGCTCAACTCACGCCCATCGACCTGATACACCCGCAATTCGCTGCGGCCGAGGGTCGGGAAATCGACGATCGACATATCTGCCACGTACAGCAACGACTCATCCGGTGAAAAGGCCAGGCCGTTCGGGCGCTGCAGATCGCAGGCGGCAATGTTCAACGAACCGTCGCGCGGGTCAAAGCAGTAGAGATAGCAGCCGATCACCTGGCTTTCCGACTTGTAACCTTCTTCGTCGCCGGTAATGCCGTAGGGCGGATCGGTGAACCAAATCGTGCCGTCAGAGCGCACCGCCACGTCGTTGGGTGAATTGAAACGCTTGCCGTCAACGCGTTCGATCAGCATGTGCACTTCACCGCTGCTTTCAGTGCGGGAGATGCCGCGGCGCCCGTGCTCGCAGCTGACCACTCGCCCTTCGGCATCGCGGGCATTGCCGTTGGCGTAGTGCGAAGGGGAGCGCCACAGGCTCAACTCCCCCTGCCGTGACCAGCGGAACATGCGGTTGCCTTTCACATCGCTGAACACCACCGCATCCTGTTGCGGCAGCCACACCGGTCCTTCAGCCCAGATGGCCGGTGAACACAGGCGCTCAAGCTGATGGTCCGCCATCAGTCCGTTCATACCGACCTCCGCTTACTTCACGCCCCAGATGGTTTTGTAGTGGCCCTGATAATCATTTTGCGGGTCATACAGGTTGTTGCTGCCACCGTCGGCGGCGATGTTGTCGCGCGTCACCAGGTGCGCCGGAGTGACATAGCCGGAAGGTGGCTGCTTGGCGAAGGCGCGGTTGAACTCATCCAGCAGTTGCCAGCCGTGCAGTTTCAGCGGTTCGGGCACCGTGGCAGACTGGCTGTCGCCGGAACGGATGCGCTGATAGGCGGAAATGGAGCCGTCGCCGGCGGAGATGTTATAAGGCGCATTCTTGCCGCCTTTGCCTGCGGTTTTCAGCGCCGGCGCCATGAAATCAAAGTACAAATCGTTGATCGCCAGCGCGTACTGGAATTTATCGCCGTATTTCTGCAACAGGCTGAAGGTCATGGCCGGCATGCGGTTGGAGGTGTCCGACAGCGGGGTATCGATGAATTCCACCACTTTACAGCCACTGCATTTGCCGATTTCTTCTTTCATCACGTTGGCCTTGTCCAGCGCGATTTGATACAGAGAATCGGTAAAGATCAGCACGCTGGCCTTGCCGCCGGATTGCACCACCGCGTATTGGGCGGCGATGCGCGCCACTTCGTTGGAATCTGAGGTGACGTTATAGAACACATTGTATTTGGCGATGGGTCCCGGCTCCGGCACCGCGTGCCAGGCGGTCAGCACTATGCCTTGCTGGATGGCCTTCTTCAGCGGGATCTTGGCTACGTTCGGGTTCCAGCCGCCGATCACGATGCCGTCCGGCTTCTGGGCGATCGCCTGATTGAGCGAAGCCAACTGGTCTTTCACCGAGCCGCCGCCGTCCAAGGTTTCCAGCTTCCAGCCGGCGGCTTTCGCCGCTTCGCTAAGCCCTTCTTGCACGCCCTGTACGCCGCCGTTTTTCATGTCCGAGGCGATAAAGATGATTTTCTTGTTGGCCTGCAACTGCGGGCCGCTGGTCGGCCCGTCCCACTGGGTGACGCTGGCGGTGGCCTTGGCGACCGCCGCCGTGGCCTGATCGAGATAGGCGTCGGCCCAGGCGGGTGAGGCGGCGCCGGCCAGCAGCAGGGTAGTCGGTAAGATCCAAAGACGTTTCATTGGGTGAGCTCCTGGTTAAGGATTGATCGCTTTTTGGTTATTTTTATCCGCCGTAACGGCCGGGCTGCGTTGTACCGCTTTTTGATTGAGTAACCGGCGGCGCTGGGCATAGCCCGCCAGGGTGATCGACAGCAGCAGCGTCGCGCCGTTGAACAGCGGCTCGACCCAGAACTCGCCGCCGAACTGCTGAATACCGGCGATGCCGATAGCCAGAATGGCGATGCCGACTACGGTGCCCCAGACGTTAACCCGGCCGGGGCGAATGGTGGTGCTGCCCAGGAAGGCGCCGACCAGTGCCGGCAGCAGGTAGTCCATGCCGACGCTGGCCTGGCCGACGCCCTGTTCGGCGGCGATCAGTACGCCGCTGAAGCCGGTCAACACGCTGGAGGCAATAAAGGCGCCGACAGTAAAGCGGTTGACCGAGATGCCGTTTAACCGCGCCGCCGCCGGGTTGCCGCCCACCGCGTACATGCAGCGGCCCAGCGGAGTGTGTTCGGTGATCAACCACAGCACCACGGCGACGATCAACACGTAGAACGCGACGATCGGGATCCCGCCGATCTCGGTGTGGTGCAGAGCGATAAAGGCGTCCGGCAGATCGCCGACGATCTGGCGCCCGCCGGAGTGCCACAGCGCTATCGCATACAGCACTGTGCCGGAACCCAGGGTGGCAACGAAGCTGTCGATGTCCGCCAGCGCCACCAGAATGCCGTTCAGCAGGCCGTACAGCGCGGAGATGACCAACACCGTCAGCACCGCCATCTGCCACGAGAAGCCGTATTCCACCTGCAGGGTGATGGCGAGGATATGCCACAGCACGATGCCGAAGCCGACGTTAAGGTCAATTTTGCCGACGATCATCGGAATGGTCGCCGCCAGCGCCAGCAGGGCGATCTTGGATTTGCTGGAAAGGATCGCCTGCACCGTCAACATCGAGGCGAATGACGGTGCGATCAGCGAAAACAGGACAACCAGCGCAACGCACAGCAGCAGCAGGCCGTAGCGGGTGAGAACCTGCATCAGCCACGGCCCGACGCCGTCTTGCGACAGGCTGACCCTTTGCTCAAGTGCCGTTGATTTAACAGATGTTTTAGACATTACCCACCTCAGATTCTAACGTTGATGCGAGGGTTTCCCCGGCGCTGGCGGAGGCCAGTTCCAATAAATTGGCGAATGACACCTGCTGATTTTTCAGCTCGCCGACCACTTTTCCCCGGTTAAACACCAGAGCGCGGTTGCAGATATGGGCGATCTCCTCAAAATCGTTGGAGACAACCAATACCGCCACGCCTTCTGCCAGGGATTTATTTAAGAGATGATAGATTTCCGCCCGTGCGCCGACGTCCACGCCGGCGGTGGGATCTTCCAGGATCAGCAGCGGTGCGCCCAGGTGCATCCAACGCGCCATCACCACCTTCTGCTGGTTGCCGCCGGACAGGGCGCTGATATCGATATTGACGTCCTTGGGCCGTACATCGAACAGCTGGACCTTCCACCAACTGGCGCCTATTTCCGCGCGGCGGCTGTAGCGCGAAAGCAGCTTGTGGCCGGAGGCCGTCGGATTGATAAACAGGTTTTCACGCACGCTCATCGACATCACCAGGCTTTCGCCGGTACGATCGCCTGCCACCAATGAGACGCCGCAGGCCATCGCCTGTTGCGGATTGCCGGCCGTATAGGGTTGGTCACGAAAATGGATCTCGCCGCCGTCGGCCTGGCGCAGACCGAACAGCAGCCGGCCGATCTCCTCTTGCCCGGCACCGCGCAGACCGGCCAGCGCCAGCATTTCGCCAGGTTGCAGGCTGAAACTGACCGGGCCGATATCGCCCACCACCAGGTTATTGAGCTGCAATACCGGCGGCCGGTGTTCCGGCAGCGGCTCGCGCTGATCGTCGGCCATGGCTTCGCCAACGATCATCTGCACCAGATCGCGCAGCGTGTAGTCGGCGGTATTGCCGCCGGCCACGTAGCGCCCGTCGCGCATTACGCACACCCGGTCGGCAATCTCGATCACTTCGTCCAGCCGGTGAGTGACGTAAATCATGCCGACTTTTTTGGCGCGCAGCCGGTTGATGACCGCGAACAGATGGCGCACGTCGTTGGCGGGCAGCGAGGCGGTGGGTTCATCCAGCACCAGCAATTCGGCATTGACCGCCACCGCCCGGGCGATCGCCAGCAATGATTTTTCGGTGCGCGACAGTTCGAATACCCTGGCATCGGGATCCAGCGCGATGCCGACGTCCTGCAACGCCTGAACGGCGCGGTGGCGGATGGCGCGCCAGTCGATCAAGCCAAAACGGCGCGGGAAGCCCATCACCAGCGCCATGTTTTCCGCTACCGTCATCCATTCGATCAGCCCGAGATCCTGATGAATAAAGGCAATAGGTTGGCGGCTGTCACTTTTTATCGCCGCAGCGGAGGCTATGCTGGCTCCCTGAAATTGAATGTCGCCGCCGTCGCGCGGGTAAACCCCCGCCAACACCTTGATCAACGTCGATTTTCCTGCGCCGTTCTCGCCCAGCAGGGCCAGTACCTCGCCCGGCATCACTTGCAGGCTGACGTCATTGACCGCCACGTTGCCGCCAAAACGTTTGACGATATGGCTGAGGGTGAGAATGGGTTGTTCCGCATTGTCTGGTGTCATGTGATGCGCCCCTGGTGTCCGGCATGCGCGATCGGCGCAATGCAAAATGGGTGAACTTCTGGTTGTTATATCGCCTTTAAATTTCATTATGCGAAATTCAATTTCAAAAATAATATGCCGTTCGGTGATCTAAAGCAAAGCCAGAATCATTTTAATTGTTGTTTTAAAACAATGTGTTATTTGTCTCTTTGCGGAATTGTGACGGACAACTCACTTCAGGGGTTACCCGATTGTTGCGCATTTTTAACCTGCTGCTGACAATGAAACGGCGTTCCGTCTTCACCTGATGCGGGCCTTGGGGTAACATTCCCGACAAAGGGTCCGCTTGCCACGCCGTGGCGTTGGCCGGCGGCTCGACACTGGAGAAATTGCGCTATGAGCCTGAAAGCTGTCGACGAGAAAGATGACAAGAAAGATAAACCCCTGGGCAGCCAAAGCCTGTTCCGTGGTTTGCAACTGATCGAGATCCTGAGCAATTTCCCTAATGGCTGCCCGCTGGCGCACCTTTCCGAGCTGGCGGGAATGAACAAAAGCACTGTCCATCGTCTGTTGCAGGGATTGCATACCAGCGGCTATGTGACTCAGGCGCCGTCGCCTGGCAGCTATCGCCTGACCACCAAGTTTATTTCCATCGGCCAGAAGGCGCTTTCTTCGCTGAATATCATCCACGTTGCCGCGCCGCATCTGGAACAGCTGAATCTGGAAGTGGGGGAGACGGTGAATTTCTCCAGCCGGGAAGATGACCACGTCATTCTGATCTACAAGCTGGAGCCGACCACCGGCATGATGCGCACCCGTGCCTATATCGGCCAGCATATGCCGCTGTATTGCTCGGCGATGGGCAAGATTTTCATGGCCTACGGCAACAGCGACTATCCCGAACACTATTGGCAAACCCATCAGCAAGAGATTCAGACGTTGACGCGCAATACCATTACCGAGTTGCCGAAGATGTATGAGGAATTGGCCGATATCCGCCAGCGCGGCATGGCGATGGATCGTGAAGAGAATGAGCTGGGCGTGTCCTGCGTGGCGGCGCCGGTATTTGATATCCAGCAGCGGGTTCCTTATGCGGTGTCGGTGTCGCTGCCGACCGCCAAACTGCAACAGATTGGCGTGAAGGCCCTGATCAAGCCGGTGTTGGCGACGGCACAGCGCATTTCCCAGGAATTGGGGTTTGTGATCCCGGCTTGAGTATTAGCATCACTGATACTTGATTAGAAATATCAATTTCACCTAATAATTACTTCCTCGTATGATGCGCGTGTTGACCGACACGCGCCCCCCGAACGGCGCTTTTTCTCTGTGAGGAACACCATGCTAGCTGTCTTTCTGCAGGGCTTCGCCTTGAGCGCCGCGATGATCTTGCCGCTTGGCCCGCAAAACGTCTTCGTGATGAATCAGGGCATCCGCCGTCAGTACCATCTGATGATTGCGTCGCTGTGCGCATTGAGCGATATCGTGTTGATCTGCGCCGGTATTTTCGGTGGTAGCGCCTTACTGAGCCGTTCGCCGCTGTTGCTGGCGGCCGTCACCTGGGGTGGAGTGGCATTCTTGCTGTGGTACGGCTGGGGCGCATTTCGCACGGCGTTCAGCCGACAGTTGGCCTTGGCGACGGCAGAGGAGTTGAAACAGAGCCGTTGGCGTCTGGTGGTCACCATGCTGGCCGTGACCTGGCTTAATCCACATGTCTATCTGGATACCTTCGTGGTGCTGGGCAGCCTGGGTGGCCAACTGACGCCGGATGTGCGCTCCTGGTTCGCGCTGGGTGCGGTGAGCGCCTCCATCGTCTGGTTCTTCGCGCTGGCCCTGTTGGCTTCCTGGCTGGCGCCGTGGCTGAAAACCCAACTGGCGCAGCGCATTATCAATACGCTGGTGGGGCTGGTGATGTGGGCCATCGCAGGGCAATTGGCCTGGCAGGGGGCAAATTTATAAGAATTTGTCACTAATCCGAATTTAAAAGCCCGCGCGATATGCTACGTTTTATGCCAAGGAACCGGCTGTCAGGCCGGTAATCAGTTACAGCCTGTCATCAAGGAGACACTGTGAAGCTTAAAGCATTGGCTATGGCCGCAATGGTTGGATTAGGGACGCTGCCTCTGGCGCTGCAGGCGGCGGAGTTGCCGGAAGGGCCACACGTAGTCACCTCGGGTACCTCGAGCGTAGACGCTACCCCAGATATCGCGACGCTGGCTATCGAAGTCAGCGTTTCTTCCAAAGACGCCGGGCAGGCGAAAAAGCAGGTCGACGAGCGCGTGGCGCAATATTTCGATTTCCTGCAGAAAAACAATATCGAGAAGAAAGACATCAGCGCCGCCAATCTGCGCACTCAGCCGGAATATGATTACCTGAAAACCGGCGAGTCGGTATTGAAAGGCTACCGTGCGGTACGTCAGGTCCAGGTGACGTTACGTCAACTGGATAAACTGAACGAGCTGCTGGACGGCGCGTTGAAATCCGGCCTGAACGAGATCCGCTCAGTTGAGCTGGGCGTGGCGAAGCCGGATGTGTACCGCGAGCAGGCGCGCCAGAAGGCGATCGAGAATGCCACCCAGCAGGCCGCTTCTTTGGCGAAAGGCTTTAACGCCAAGCTGGGGCCGGTCTTCAGTATTCGTTACCATGTGGCCAACTACCAACCGATGCCGGTAGCGCGCATGTATAAATCGGCGGGGGCAGCGGCGGAAACCGATGCGGCGCAAACCTACGAACAGCAAAGCATTCACTTTGACGATCAGGTGGATGTGGTGTTCGAGTTGCAGCGTAACGCCGCTCAGTAACGGCAGGCTTGTTGCAGTAAAAAAGGTTCGCCACGGCGAACCTTTTCCATTTAATCCTGGCGCAGAACCTGGCGGCCATGCTCCAGCAGGGCGTCGGTCACTTTGCGCATCATGCGGCTCTCCGGCGCGAAGCGGTGCCAGAACAGCATGCGGCGCTGGAACAGGCCCGGCGTCAGATCGATAAGCTCACCCGAATCCAGCTCTTTCTCAATTTGCAGGTGCGGGATCATGCAGCAGGTGGTGCCCTGGCGCGCCAGTTGCACGAAGGCTTCCGACGAGTTCACGATGTGGCAGGGCACGCTGCCCGGCGACAGATCAAAGTTCTGTTGCAAGAAAGCCTGATGCATATCGTCGAGATGATCGAACGCCACCGCAGGCGCTTTCAGCAGCGCGGAGCGCGTGACGCCGTTCGGGAAGTAGCGCTCGGCAAAGCCTTTCGAGGCGACGAACAGATAATCCAGTGCGCCCAGTTGATCCACCAGACAGCTTGGCAGCGGCTGCGGCTGGATACTCACCGCACCCACCACTTCACCGCGGCGCAGCCTTTCCTGGGTACGCGTTTCGTCTTCCACCTGCAGGTTCAGGCGAATGGGGGAATCGGTCAGCACCGGTTTCAACGCAGGCAGCAACCAGGTCGCCAGACTGTCGGCGTTGACCGCCAGCGACAAGAGCAGCGGCGTATCGGCACCGGTGTCGTTACCCAGCCACTCTTCTTCCAGCAGTTCCACCTGGTGCAACAGCGCCAGCAATTTCTGGCCCTGCTCGGTCGGCCGCGGCGGTACGGTGCGCACCAGCAGCGGCTGGCCGAACAGATTTTCCAGCTGTTTAATGCGCTGGGATACCGCCGATTGGGTGATGCAAAGTTTCTGCGCGGCGCGCTCAAAGCCGCGCTCACGGATCACCGCGTCCAGCGCTTGCAGCGTTCGATAGTCTGGGCGTTTCATCGGAAAGATATCCCTTAAATTAGATTGATACTGGCACTATGCCACATTTCTGGCGTTTTACAGGTGGAAAAATCACGGGGCTATTTTGCTGCGGCGCGCCTAAAAATGCGGCTTAGGGTGAAGAAGTGTGATCCTGCCGGAGTGAAAAATAGC
Organism: Serratia sp. TSA_7; assembly: GCF_052692135.1. Taxonomy (NCBI): domain Bacteria; kingdom Pseudomonadati; phylum Pseudomonadota; class Gammaproteobacteria; order Enterobacterales; family Yersiniaceae; genus Serratia; species Serratia sp. TSA_7. The sequence continues at coordinate 189,285 of NZ_JBQZFU010000002.1, read as the reverse complement.
GATTTACCCTATAATACGCACACGTTTTCGTACAGAGGCAATGGACATATCATGACGCAGGATGAACTGAAAAAAGCGGTTGGCTGGGCAGCGCTGGATTACGTTACCCCGGGCACCATCGTTGGGGTGGGCACCGGCTCTACCGCCGCCCACTTTATTGACGCACTCGGCTCCATCAAGCACCAGATCGAAGGGGCGGTGTCCAGCTCCGACGCCTCTACCGCCAAGCTGAAAAGCCTGGGCATCCACGTGTTCGACAGCAACGAAGTGGATTCGCTGGATATTTACGTCGACGGCGCGGATGAAATCAACCGCCAGATGCAGATGATCAAAGGCGGCGGCGCGGCGCTGACGCGTGAAAAAATCATTGCCGCCATCGCGCGCAAGTTTATCTGTATCGTCGACTCCAGCAAACAGGTGGACGTGCTGGGCAAATTCCCGTTGCCGGTGGAAGTGATCCCGATGGCGCGATCTTATGTGGCGCGTGAGCTGGTGAAGCTGGGCGGCCTGCCGGAATACCGTCAGAACGTGCTGACCGACAACGGCAACGTGATCCTCGATGTGCATAACCTGAGCATCATGGATGCCATTGCTCTGGAAAACAAAATCAACGGCATCGCCGGGGTGGTGACCGTCGGCCTGTTCGCCAATCGTGGTGCGGATGTGGCGCTGGTCGGTACGCCTGACGGCGTGAAGGTGGTTGAATAAACCCCCCATGCTACGGAGGCGCGTAGAGTGCGCCTTTATCTTGTATGCGGTCTTGGATCCTGCCCGACCGCATAATTCACTGGCTAAAATATCTTTTATTAAAAGCGCCAAATTTGGTGACATATGTCACATTGTGAGCCTTGACTCCACAAAGCTTCTGTCTATTTCTTTCCCTTTGGCATTTTCTGCCAAAAACCGGCAACAACGCTGAGCCTTGTACTGACGGGCAGGCAATCGTTTGTATTGCCGCCCGCGTTATTTTTGTTATGTTGGATGCGTGCTGTTTCATAACAGCCGCTTCTGAAGTCTGAATATAGGGTCGGGTAAATGGCAAAAGTATCATTGGAGAAAGACAGGATTAAATTCCTGTTGGTGGAAGGGGTTCATCAGAGCACGGTAGATAATCTGCTTGCGGCCGGGTATACCAACATTGAATATCACAAAGGTGCGTTAGACACCGAAGCGCTTAAGGCATCCATCCGCGATGCTCACTTCGTCGGCATCCGATCGCGTACGCATCTGTCCGAAGAAGTTTTCGCTGCCGCAGAAAAACTGGTGGCGGTGGGTTGTTTCTGTATCGGCACTAACCAGGTTGATCTGAAAGCGGCGACCAAACGCGGCATTCCGGTGTTTAACGCGCCTTTCTCCAATACCCGATCCGTAGCCGAAATGGTGCTGGGCGAGCTGTTGCTGATGCTGCGCGGCATTCCTTCCGCCAACGCCAAGGCACACCGTGGCGAGTGGCAGAAACTGGCCGTCGGCTCGTTCGAAGCGCGCGGCAAGAGACTGGGGATTATCGGCTACGGCCATATCGGCACCCAGTTGGGTATCCTGGCCGAAGGCCTGGGCATGAAGGTGTTTTTCTACGACATCGAGAACAAGCTGCCGTTGGGTAATGCCCAGCAGGTAAGACACCTGTCCGATTTGCTCAATATGAGCGACGTGGTGACGCTGCACGTGCCGGAAACCCCGTCGACCAAGAACATGATGGGTGCAGAAGAGCTGGCGCTGATGAAGCCGGGTTCGATTCTGATCAACGCCTCGCGCGGCACCGTGGTGGATATCCCTGCGCTGTGCAATGTACTGGCCAGCAAACATTTGGCCGGTGCGGCGATCGACGTCTTCCCGGAAGAGCCTGCGACCAACAGCGAGCCGTTCAACTCGCCGCTGTGCGAGTTCGACAACGTGATCCTGACTCCGCATATCGGCGGCTCCACTCAGGAAGCGCAGGAGAACATCGGCGACGAAGTGGCGGGCAAGCTGGCGAAATACTCCGACAACGGTTCGACCCTGTCGGCGGTTAACTTCCCGGAAGTGTCGCTGCCGGCGCATGGCCCGAACGCCAGCCGCCTGCTGCACATTCACGAGAACCGCCCTGGCGTGCTGACGCAGATTAACCAGATCTTCGCGGAAGAAGGGGTGAACATCGCTGCGCAGTACCTGCAAACCGGTCCGGAAATCGGCTACGTGGTTATCGATATCGAAGCGGAAACCGAACGTGCCGACGCCGCATTGCAGCGCATGAAGGCGATTGCCGGTACCATTCGCGCCCGCCTGTTGTTCTGAGTGTTTGCGCGTTAACGAAAAGGCCGGATAAATCCGGCCTTTTGCTATTCCTGCTCCCGCCACACCCAATTCTGCGATGGGGTGATGATTTCCGGTAACGGGATATCCCAATGTTCCACCGGGACCTTTTCCACCTGCTGACAGTCGTGCGCTAACCCTATCGGGTAGAGGCCCGTCAGCTGCCAGTTTTGCAAGGTGCGATCGTAGAACCCGCCGCCCATCCCCAAACGCTGGCCTGCGCTGTCGAAGGCGACCAGTGGCGTCAGCACCACATCGAGTTCACCGACCGGCAATACGTGGCGTACGTCGAGCTGTGGCTCGAGAATATTAAAGCGGTTGTTCACCAATAGCGTATCCGGGGTATAGCGCAGGAACAGCAGATTGCCGGCGCTGAACGGGTGCAGAACCGGCAGATAAACCTGCAATCCCTGCCGCCATAATCGTTCGATCAACGGACCGCTATCCAGTTCGCCGTCGAACGACAAGAAGACAGCAACGCTCTGCGCCGCCAGAATACGCGGATGCGCAGCGATACGATCGGCCATCTGCAAAGCAAAATCATGTTGTTGTTCAGGCGTTAAGGCGCGACGACGTTGACGGATTAGGTTTCGGATATTCTGCCGCTGTTGGGCATATTGGGATTGAAAAGACATAATCAGCACACATACCGCTGAGGAAGGGGGAATCTCCGAGATGCCGTCGCAGGCTGTAACCCTTGAACCCATGGTTCAAGGTGAACGTGCTGTCGCAATCTTAAGGCTTCTCGGCGGGCCGAGCATGCACACCGATCGCGGATCATCACATTCTGTTGGTACTAAATATCGGCTCAGGGGACTGGCCCGCTGGCGAACATCTCAGAGAAATTTTTTACTCATTGCCGAAACCTTCGATTTCAGCAACTTAAGTTATTCGAATTGTGCATCCTGACGTTCAGAGATGCGACCCTGTTCAAGCAAAGCCTGTTCAATGGTCTGTTGCAGCATACGAATGCGTTGTTCCATATTGGACGCATAATCACGGGTTTTCAACCGTTCTTGAGCAAGTTCGTGACATACGTTCAATGCCGCGATAAAAACCAGTTGCTCAGTATTTGAGACTCTAGTGCGAACTTTAAGATCTTGCAACCGTTGGTTAAGATCGTCCGCCGCCATGTTCAACGCATCTTGTTGTTCTGGCGGGCAATTGACTCTTAACGAGCGGCCAAAAATTTGAATATCTACCGGTTGTGCAGACATGCCACCTTCCTGCCTAAATTTCGCGCCAGCCCCAGTTCGCCCTTACCGAGCCACCAAAGCGGGCGCCACTATATATACCTCGGTACCAAGATACAACCCCTTTTTCAGTACCTGGTTGTAATCTACCGCGACAGACATTACCAGTCAAAAAAGGGTTTCAAAATGCGTATTTAGCGTCATTTTGCTCCTTGCCGGCACTGTGTGAGTTCTGGCGCATCACGATTATAACTAGCCACTGAGGTGTCGCGCTTATCTGGTACAGCGATGGACCTTGGTGGTAGCATAACACGAACTTATCCTGCCAACGATGACGAATGCGCATGTCTATACAGAATACATTTCCAAGTTACCAATCTTTGACCGTTGCTCTCAACCAGCAAGCGGTAGCGTTGACCGCAGCAGAAATGCACGGTTTGATCAGCGGCCTGTTGTGCGGTGGCAGCCGCGACGCCGGCTGGCAAACGCTGGTCTACGATCTGACTAACGAAGGCGTGGCCTTTCCGCAGGCATTGAACCTGCCGCTCCAGCAACTTTATGAAATTACGCGTGAAACGCTGGAAGACGACGACTTCATGTTCCAACTGATGATGCCGGAAGGCGAAACGGTAACCGTCTTCGAACGCGCCGACGCGCTGGCCGGGTGGGTGAACCATTTCCTGCTCGGGTTGGGGATGATGCAACCGAAACTGGCTCAGGTGAAAGACGAAGTGGGTGAGGCGATCGACGATCTGCGCAATATCGCCCAACTGGGTTACGACGAAGACGAAGATCAGGAAGAACTGGAACACTCTCTGGAGGAAGTGGTGGAGTATGTGCGGGTGGCGGCTATTTTGTGCCATACCGAATTTACCCGCCGCAAGCCGACAGCGCCGGAGAATGCCAAACCGACCTTGCACTAAACCCCGATACCACGCCCGTAGAGGCCGTGAGCACAGGCAGATTGATTTCAGGAGAAGGTGATGACTCAGCAGGAATTCAACAACCGCCGTCAGGCGCTGTTGGCGAAAATGGCTCCGGCCAGCGCGGCAATTATTTTCTCTGCGCCGGAAGCGACGCGCAGTGCAGATACTGAATATCCCTACCGTCAGAACAGCGATTTCTGGTATTTGACCGGTTTCAACGAGCCGGAAGCGGTGTTGATTCTGGTGAAGAGCGATGAAACGCATAACCACAGCGTGTTGTTCAACCGGGTGCGCGATCTGACCGCGGAAATCTGGTTTGGTCGTCGCCTGGGCCAGGATGCCGCACCGGCGAAGCTCGGAGTGGATCGCGCGCTGTCGTTCGACGAAATCAACGAGCAATTGCACCTGCTGCTCAATGGCCTGGATGTGGTTTATCACGCGCAGGGCGAATACGCCTATGCCGATCAGATCCTGTTCTCGGCATTGGACAAGCTGCGTAAAGGCTTCCGCCAGAACCTGCAAGCGCCGGCGACCATCACCGACTGGCGCCCGTGGTTGCACGAGATGCGCCTGTTCAAATCCGCGGAAGAACTGGCAGTGATGCGTCGCGCCGGTGAGATCAGCGCGCTGGCTCATACCCGTGCGATGGAAAAATGTCGCCCCGGGATGTTCGAGTATCAGCTTGAGGCGGAGATCCTGCATGAGTTTACCCGCCTTGGCGCCCGTTACCCGTCTTACAACACCATCGTCGGTGGCGGCGAAAACGCCTGCGTCCTGCACTACACAGAAAACGAAAGTGAGTTGCGCGATGGCGATCTGGTGCTGATCGACGCCGGTTGCGAGTATAAAGGCTATGCCGGTGACATCACCCGTACCTTCCCGGTGAACGGTAAATTCAGCAAACCGCAACGTGCCCTGTACGACATTGTGCTGAAGTCGCTGCTGCGGGCTCTGGAGCTGTTAAAACCCGGCGCCAGCATCCGTGAAGCGAACGACGAGGTCGTGCGTATCATGATTACCGGGCTGGTGGAACTGGGCGTCCTGAAAGGCGACGTGGATCAACTGATTGCCGAACAGGCGCACCGTCAGTTCTACATGCACGGGCTGGGCCACTGGCTGGGGCTGGACGTGCACGACGTCGGCAATTACGTCACGCCGGCTCGCGATCGCGAATTGGAGCCGGGTATGGTGCTGACCGTCGAGCCGGGTCTGTACATCGCACCGGACGCCGACGTGCCGGAACAATATCGCGGCATCGGCATTCGCATTGAAGACGACATTGTGATCACCGCCGGCGGCAATGAAAACCTGACCGCCGGGGTGGTGAAAGACGCCGATGCCATTGAAGCGTTGATGGCGGCGGCAAGGTAAGCGGATGAGCGTAATTATCGTTGGCGGCGGCATGGCGGGGGCGACGTTGGCGCTGGCCATCTCGTCGCTTACCCAGGGAAGGATGGCGGTTGATCTGATCGAAGCTACGCGGCCGGACGACCGCAGCCACCCGGGGTTTGACGCCCGCGCCATCGCCTTGGCGCAGGGCACCTGCCAGCAACTGACGCGTATTGGCGTCTGGCCGGCGCTACGCGATTGTGCGACGGCCATTACCCATGTGCACGTCAGCGATCGCGGCCACGCCGGCTTTGTTAACCTGTATGCGCAAGATTATCAGGTCGATGCGCTTGGTCAGGTAATTGAATTGCACGACGCCGGACAACGGCTGTTCGCGTTGCTGGCCAAAGCGCCCGGCGTCACGCTGCACTGCCCGGCACGGGTGGTCGACGTGCTGCGTACCGCAGATCGCGCCGAAGTGCTGTTGGATAACGGACGGCGCATCAACGGGCAACTGTTGGTGGCGGCGGACGGATCGCGTTCGGCACTGGCACAAGCCTGCAATGTACAGTGGCAACAAAGCGAATACCCGCAGTTTGCCACCATCGCCAACGTCACCACTTCGGAGGACCCGCAGGGGCGTGCCTTCGAACGTTTCACCCGCTATGGGCCATTGGCGCTGTTGCCGATGTCTCAGGGCCGCAGTTCGCTGGTGTGGTGCCATGCGCGTGAAGATCGCGCCGAGGTCGATGGCTGGGATGACGCCCGCTTTATCAGTGAGCTGCAACAGGCGTTTGGCTGGCGGCTGGGTCGGATCGTCAAAACCGGCAAACGCCACAGCTATCCGCTCAGTCTGCTGACCGCCAGCCGGCATGTCAGCCATCGGCTGGCGCTGGTGGGCAATGCCGCGCAGACGCTGCATCCGATTGCCGGCCAGGGGTTCAATCTGGGGCTGCGCGATGTGATGTCGCTGGCGGAAACGCTGGCAGAGACGGAGCGGGCGGGCGAAGATCCCGGTGGCTATGCGCTGCTGAGCCGCTATCAGCAGCGGCGACAGAAAGATCAGCAGGCGACGGTCGGCGTGACCGACGGCCTGATCCGGCTGTTCGCCAACCGTTACGGCCCGTTGGTGGTCGGGCGCAATCTGAGTCTGATGGCGATGGAACAGCTGCCGGCGGTGCGCGATGCCTTTGCCAAACGTACGCTGGGTTGGGTGGATCGCTAGGCTGGTGTATAAGCAGGGGCGCAGCGTGCTGCGCCCGCAACGCCGCGCAATCGCTGCGCAGCGAGTCATTTAAGGAAATTAAGCAGCATGCAATCATTTGACGTGGTTATCGCCGGCGGCGGTATGGTGGGGTTGGCACTGGCCTGTGGCCTGCAAGGCAGCGGTCTGCGCGTGGCGGTGCTGGAGCACCGGCAACCGGAAATGACGCCGCCGCAGGAACAGCCGGCGCTGCGCGTATCCGCCATCAACGCCGCCAGTGAGCGCCTGCTGCAGCATATTGGCGTGTGGGACGAAATCCTCGCCCTGCGCGCCAGCGCCTACAACGCGATGGAAGTGTGGGACCGCGACAGCTTCGGCAAAATCGCCTTTCGCGGCGATGAATGCGGCTTCAGTCACCTCGGCCATATCATTGAGAATTCGGTGATCCAGCAGGCGCTGTGGAAGCGTGCGGAAAGCCTGAGCGATGTCACGCTGATCACCCCGGCGGCGCTAAAACAGGTGGCATGGGGCGAGAACGATGCCTTTATCACGCTTGAAGATGGCCGCATGCTGACTGCACGGCTGGTGGTGGGCGCCGACGGCGCGCATTCCTGGCTGCGTCAGCATGCCGATATTCCGCTGACCTTCTGGGATTACCGTCATCACGCGCTGGTGGCCACCATCCGCACCGAAGAGCCGCACCAGGCGACGGCGCGGCAGGTATTTTATGGCGATGGCATTCTGGCGTTTCTGCCGTTCAGCGATCCGCATCTGTGCTCTATCGTTTGGTCGGTAGCGCCGGAAGAAGCGGAGCGCCTGAAGCAACTGGATCCGGAGCAATTTAACCGTGAGCTGGCGATGACGTTCGATCTGCGCCTCGGCGCCTGTCGGCTTGAGAGTGAGCGCCAGACCTTCCCGTTGACCGGGCGTTACGCGCGCAGCTTTGCCGCGCACCGTCTGGCGTTAATGGGGGATGCGGCGCATACCGTGCATCCGTTGGCCGGCCAAGGGGTGAACCTGGGCTTTATGGATGCCGCCGAGCTGATCGCCGAACTGCGGCGCCTGCAGCGTCAGGGCAAGGACATTGGCCAACATTTGTACCTGCGTCGCTATGAGCGCCGCCGCAAACATGGCGCTGCCGTGATGCTGGCGAGTATGCAAGGGTTCCGTGAGCTCTTTGACGGCAATCACCCGGCGAAGAAACTGCTGCGCGATGTCGGTCTGCGTCTGGCCGACAGCCTGCCGGGCGTTAAGCCGAAACTGGTGCGCCAGGCAATGGGCCTGAACGATTTGCCGGAGTGGCTGGCTTAAGGCTGGAAACTCAGGATAAAGCCTTCGCCTGTAGCTTTCGTCGGGGCGCGGCATGCTCTGCACCACCATGAAAAAAGCACTTTGTCATCATCAAGGCTCCTTGCGGAGCCTTGTCGTCATTGAATGAACCAAAAGCACTACTCTGCGGCGATCTGTCGCCGTTGCAGGGCTTGCGTCATGCCGTAAAGCCCATAACACAACAGCTCCAGTATAATCAGCGCGGAAAAAATCGACAGCGACAGCATGACGCCATAGTTGGGTATTTCGACGGCGTAAAACACGGCTAAAGGGGTCATCATCGCCACCAGAATGCTGGCATTGATGATCCTCAGCCGATTGTCGTTCATCAGGTTGGCGCGAATATAACCCCGTAAAATCCACAGCATCGACACACCGACGATGGCGATGAAAAATTCCGCATTCATGTAAATCGTTCTGCTCCCGGCCGGCAACAGATCAAATCGATCAAGAATAAGACACAATGCAACGAACAATAGGGGCGCCGCCAGGCACAGCAGCGCCAGGAAGCTGAACTGCTGTTTTTTCTGCGGCTGATGCCCCAATATTTTTAGCAGGATGCTCTCAATATCCAACACCGCGCCGATGGAAATGCAGATCAGGCCAAAGGTTAACGGCCAGTATTGCAGCACTTCACTCCCGCCGATAACCCGGCTCAGACAGATGACGACAATGATGTTGCTCATGAGCGACGAGGCGGTCATCAGAAAGGCCGAAAAGTAAGGCGCGATGATTTGCCGATAGTGCCTGCCGCCCCCTTCGTGCAGCCGAATCCCCTGACGCAGGACCAACAGCAACAGCAAAATGGCCTCCGTATAGGCACCCGCCACAAGCGCAAGGATCGCCGCCATATCCACAGGCACCTGAAACCGGGTCAGCGCATAACAACCGAGCACCGAAACCAGCACGCGGACGAAAGAGGCGCGGCTCATCAGGGCGGTTTTCCCTTCCAGGATGCAACATCCCTGCAGATAACGTCGGACGCCTACGGCCAGCAGAGAAAGCGAAAACACGTGGGTAATAAAGGCGATATGCGGGCTGATATGTTGCCTAAAACCCCAAACGCCCAGATTGAATATCAAAAAGACCGCGACGGCGAGCAGCGCGGAAAACATCAGCGTCTCCGCACTCTTTTTCATTTTGATGACCACCGCGCACAGAGGGAAAACAAACGCGTTGGCAAACATGAAAGTACTCAAGGCAACGGCGTAATCGCCGGATGCCTTGAGGCTGTAAGCCGAAAGAATAAGCGAGATGATAGGGAGTTCCAGATTCAGCAGACTGATGCTGATTGCACTGGGAAACCATAATCGCAACATGCCGGCGGTATTCATTTACTGACTCTCCCCGTCATCTGCCGCCACGGCATCGTGATAAGGCAGGTAGTCATTTACCAGCCATTGGAAGTCCGCCGTTAAAGACGCCAGCGAATCATTCCACAGCAGGATCCCGCCAATGCGGTCGCGTACGCTCTGCGGTCTGGTCAGCAGCGTGCCGTGCGGAACCTCCCATGTCGTTTTATATGCGCTGCCGACGCTGATGTTTTTTTCTATATCGGCGCGCGCGCCTTCCCGATGCGGATACCACACCCAGGCGGCGTAACCGGCAGGCCGCTCGTTCGCCTGTTCCAGCAGGCCCATTTGCGCCAGAAAATGTTGTTCCTCGATATTGCGGCCAGAACACAGGGCATGCATTTGCGGGATCCAGCCGCCGGGCGCGCGGGCGGCGATTTCCAGAAACACGATACGGTCATCTTTGGTCAGAAAGGCTTCCAGATGAGTCGCGCCGTCAGGCACATAGCCCAACGCGTCGAATACGCGGGAGTTATAGGCTTCGAAGCGCGAATACAGCGGATTTTCTTTGTCCAGCGGCAAACTGCCTACTGGCTTGCCATCAATAAACTCGGCGTTGGGGTGGCTGTATTGGCAGATATAAATATCGGCGATCTTTCCTTGATAGACCAGGCTGTCGATATGGAACAGCGTTCCTTCAATAAATTGGTCCAGCTCATAGTTTTCAACGTCTTTATTGGTTTCACACCATTGCCGCAGCGCCGGGCGGTCATGAATTTTGGCGATTCGCTCACTGCCGGCCGAATCAATTTGCTTGGCAAATATCGGATAAGACAAAGGCTGCTCAACTTGCTGAAGATAACGTTCAGGCGCTGCCTGATAGGCCTGTGGAGAAAAGGGCACGACCAGAGGGATATCGATATCGCCGGCGGCGATGACAGCCTTCATGCGCAACTTATTGATAAAGGGCTCGGTTTGCGCAAACGTTGCCCCCTGAATACCGAATGTCTCCCGCAGGCGCGCTGCATGCCCCAGAAAATACTCGTCGTTGGTGATGATTCTCACCTCCGCCATATTGGTGATATTGCGACGGGTAAAAAGATCGCGACAGGCTTGCTCCAGTTCTTCTGTCGTGAAGGGATCGCAGATTTGAATATCGTCGAAACAAGGTTTTTGATCTGCGGGCAAATTGCCCCAGCCCTGTTTCCCCGTCAGCAGACAGACCGCGTATTTTTCCCTGTCGATCATCTTATTCCAGTCAGTCCGGAAGGTGACAATGTTCTGCAATATGATAAATGTTTTCATGCGATAACCTCTTTCCCTGCAGTTTTAGTTGGTAATGGGCGACCAGTCGGCCGTTCTGACCGTTTTGCCGTAAAAGTCCGTGACGGTAGCGGTATCCGTTTGCCAGTGATCGCTCGGCACCACCACTTTGCCGGAAGCGCTGGGGATATCGATAACGTGCTGGGGGAAGGCGAGGCCGGACAGTTCATTGCGCAACTGCGTCATGATCGCCATCTCATCTTCGAGGCGCATGACAAAACGCCGGGTAGAGGTGACTTCCTGACCGTGATAAATGTAATACGGGCGAACGCCCAACTCGAATAAACGCAAAAATAGGGTTTTCAGCGTGTCTTTGTCGTCATTGATTGTTTTCAGGAAGACGGTTTGCGTCAGCAACACATAGCCCATCTTTTTGAAAGCCCGGATCATCTCGATGACTTCAGGTTGCAGCTCATCGGGATGGTCGATATGCAGGCTCAAATATACCGTCGGTTTAGCCTGCGCCAGCTCTTCCATCAATTCCATACGCACCTTGCCGGGGTTTTGCAGCGGATAGCGGGTATGGATCCTGACCACTTTTACGTGGTCGATCGCTTTCAATCGATTAAACAGATATTGCAGACCTTTGGGGTTGGTCAGCGGATCGCCACCGCTGGCGATGACCTCGTAGATGCTTTTATCGTTGGCGATATAATCAACGATATCATCAATCTGAGACATTTTTAACCGACCTTCCACATCCAGGCCAACCCCCACGCGATCCTGCCGTTCACAATACCGGCAGTTGGCGGCACAGGTGTAAGAGAGCAAGACCAATAGTTGGCCATCATATTTTTTTACCGTACCAAAAACGGGCGTGGATGTTTTCTCGTTCAGCAGGTCAACGTCAAGATTGGCCGGCAATGTTTCATATTCAGGATTGAACTCATACATATCCTTTATTGCCTGGCTGGTTTTGCTGAGTTCTTTTAAATACGGCGTCAGCTTTTCTGAAAAACGCGTTTCTTCTTCAACCTGTTTAACGACAATATTTTGCTCGGCAGACATTGTTTTTCTCCATGCTTTTATTGATCACGACGGCTGTAAGATACTGTTCCCATTGACACAGTTGCGCACGCTAGCCCCGGCCATAATGCCCAAAAGCAGCTCGGCTGATTTGGTTCTCATTTCCAGGAACGATTCTTCAGTGTAAAAAGCTGAGTGTGCGGTAAGAATAACGTTATCCAGATCTCTGAAACCTGCGGGGATATCGGGCTCATTCTCCAGGACGTCCAGCCCGGCCGCAGCCACCTTGCCGGAATTAAGCGCCGCCAACAAAGCCTGTGAATCCACAATGCCCCCGCGTGCCGTATTGACCAGCAATACGCCTTCTTTCATTTGCTGAAACTGCGGTTCGGAAAGGAGATGGTGGGAAGTGCGGTTTAGGGAAGCGTTGACAGACACGATATCCGCCGAAGCGAGCAGCTCCTCAAGGGATTCACAGCGCGTTACGCCATGCGTTTTATCAATACCGCTGGCGACATAGGGGTCGTAAAACCGGATGTTCAGACCAAAGGCCGCCGCTCTTTTTGCCACGGCACCGCCGATGCGGCCAAAACCGATGATCCCCAGGGTCTTATCGCGCAAGCGATACAATTTTTTGACGCTGGCCCAGTCCCAACCACCTTGTCTGACATGCAAATTGATGTCGTTGAGTTTACGGGCTACGCCGAGCAGTAGCGCCAAGGTGTGATCGGCCACTTCTTCTGTGCCGTAGTCGGGAATGTTGTACACGGCGATGCCGAGCTGCCTGGCAGCGTCAATATCCACATTATCGTAACCGACGGCGGCTTTAACGATTGCGCGGCAGCGGCTTAAATTGCTTAAAAAAGCCTGATTGAACTGGATGGACGGGATGCACGCCCAGATGATCATGAACTCTATTTCAGGCAGGATCTCGGTGGGTATTTCATTGATATTGCTGATATGTACCAAGCGAACATCATGTCCTGCCAGGATTTCTCGTTCAATATCCGGCTGGGGAAAATGTTTTTCCGTTGTCGAATCAACGATTAAAACCTTGGTGCGTCTGGATTCCATCTAACGTCCACCTCATAATTGTTAAGATAACATTAACATTACAAACTGAGCGTTAATTGAAGCATGGTTCTTTTTTTCTAACAAGCCGATGGGTTTTGGCTTTAAAAACCACCATTTTTTATTTTTGCAGGTGATAAAACCAATGGTTGTGATTTTGTTAATCAAAAAAACAGAAAATGAGTAAAGAGTGGAAATATTAATCTTCTGAAAGAAACAAAATAAACGTGAAAAATATTTACCTTTACCGGAGCGGGTAAGCGAGTCCTTTTACTTTCTGCGTGGGAAAGAATCCAATTTGCCCGATATGACGGAGAGACTTGGGACGGAGCTATTCATCGCCATTCACAGAACCCAGGGCGCTCAAGTGAACGACCGTTTCACCTGCGCAAATATGAGGGTCACCCATAGCTTTTCCTTATATAACTCTTCATTTGAAATAATCTAATTTCAGTCCGGTTTTAGCATTACTTTTTCTAATTCCATAACCGGTTATCAAAAGTCGAAATCCCGCGACTGACCGTTGGTTTGTTATATAACTTTGGATTTTTGGTGCTTCAATTGTTGTTTTTGTGCCTTAAAGCGCATTTTTCCAGTTAAAAACTCTGCACACTAGCCCGGCGTTTTACTGGCGACGGACACCGCCAAGCCTATTTTAACTTATGGTTAATGCGGTCGTTCGGTGATAACGTCAGAACAAAGGTATCGTTTGCGTCACGACGGTTAGCCACAGTTTCCGTACGTTTCGGCGCAGCGTTTCTGTTGGGCAGTCAGTGCGCCACGTAACCCGGCCCGCGAGCCATAATCTGACGTATTGCGTGGCAGCACCCTAACTTCAGCTACTGAGTGGAATGAGGGAAAAGATGGCAAAGCAAACCCCACTGTACGACCAGCACGTGGCGTGCGGTGCGCGCATGGTAGATTTTCATGGCTGGATGATGCCGCTGCATTACGGATCCCAGATCGATGAGCACCACGCCGTGCGTCAGGATGCCGGTATGTTCGACGTCTCCCATATGACCATTGTGGATCTGCACGGTGCCCGCACCCGCGAGTTCCTGCGCTATCTGCTGGCGAATGATGTCGCCAAACTCACTCAACCCGGCAAGGCGCTGTACACCGGCATGCTGAATGCGTCCGGCGGCGTGATCGACGATCTCATCGTTTACTTCCTTACTGAAGACTATTTCCGCCTGGTGGTGAACTCCGCCACGCGCGACAAAGACCTGGCCTGGATCGAAGAACACGCTGCACCTTATGGCATTGAGCTGAGGGTGCGTGACGATCTGGCGCTGGTTGCGGTGCAGGGCCCACAGGCCAAAGAACGCGCCGCCACTCTGTTTACCCCGGAACAAAAAAACGCGGTTGCAGGCATGAAGCCCTTCTTCGGCGTACAGGCCGGGGATCTGTTCATTGCCACCACCGGCTATACCGGCGAAGCGGGCTATGAAATCGCCTTGCCGAAAGAGCAGGCGGCGGATTTCTGGCAAAAGCTGTTGGCGGCGGGCGTTAAACCGGCCGGCCTGGGCGCGCGCGACACCCTGCGGCTGGAAGCGGGCATGAATCTGTACGGCCAAGAGATGGACGAAGGCGTTTCGCCGCTGGCTGCCAATATGGCCTGGACCATCGCCTGGCAACCGGAAGATCGCCAGTTCATCGGCCGTGACGCGCTGGAACAGCAGCGGGAACAGGGTACCGAACAACTGGTCGGCTTGATCATGACGGAAAAAGGCGTATTACGTAATGAGCTGCCGGTGCGTTTCACCGACGCGGCAGGCCAGGCGCACGAAGGGGTGATCACCAGCGGCTCCTTCTCGCCGACCCTGGGCTTCAGCATTGCCCTGGCGCGCGTGCCCGCCGGTATCGGCGAGCAGGCTATCGTGCAAATCCGCAACCGCGAAATGCCGGTCAAGGTCACCAAACCTGGCTTTGTCCGTGCCGGTAAGCCACTGATTAATTAATTTTTTGTTTATTGATTCTTTATTTCTTCGAAGGAGTAACTGGCGATGAGCAATGTGCCAACAGAATTGAAATACGCGGCATCCCACGAATGGGTGCGTGACGAAGGCAATGGCGAATACGTGGTAGGCATCACCGAACACGCGCAGGAATTGCTGGGCGACATGGTGTTTGTCGATCTGCCAGACGTTGGCGCGGCAGTGACCGCCGGTGACGACTGCGCCGTGGCGGAGTCGGTGAAGGCCGCTTCCGATATCTATGCGCCAATCAGCGGCGAAATCGTTGCGATTAACGATGCGCTGGAAGCCTCTCCGGAGCTGGTGAACAGCGAGCCTTATGGCGATGGTTGGTTGTTCCGCATCAAGGCTTCCGACGCTGCCGAGCTCGGTAAGCTGTTGGATGCCGGTGCGTACCAGGCTTCTATCGACGAGTAATCAGCATACTCTTCGTCTTTCAAGCAGCAGCGTTGTTATCTGCATTTGCTTACCCCAGTGACTGACTTAAGTAAGCGTCTGGGGTAAGCAAGCCGGTCGCCTGGCGGCAACTTGAAATCCATTGAGTATGTAACGCCTTTATCCGAGCTTCGAGGGTAGGGCGTTTCAGTTATAGAACAGGCTATATCCCGTACCCCGTCAGCATTCAGGAATTTGTAGCAATGACTCAGACACTCAGCCAACTTGAACACAGCGAAGCGTTCATCGAACGCCACATCGGCTCTTCTGCGCAACAACAGCAGCAGTTGCTGGAAGCGGTGGGCGCACGGTCGCTCAGCGCGCTGATCCAACAGATTGTGCCGGCAGACATTCAACTGCCGGGGCCGCCGCCGGTGGGCGATGCGGCGACTGAACATCAGGCGCTGGCCGAACTGAAGGCGATTGCCTCGCAGAATCAGCGCTACAAATCCTATATCGGTATGGGCTACAGCGCGGTGTTGACGCCGCCGGTGATCCTGCGCAACATGCTGGAAAATCCGGGCTGGTACACCGCATATACGCCATATCAGCCGGAAGTGTCGCAAGGCCGCCTTGAGGCGTTGCTGAACTTCCAGACCCTGACTCTGGATCTGACCGGTCTGGATCTGGCGTCCGCTTCGCTGTTGGACGAAGCCACCGCCGCCGCCGAAGCGATGGCGCTGGCCAAGCGCGCCAGCAAGCTGAAAGACGCCAATCGTTTCTTCGTGGCTGACGATGTGCACCCGCAAACGCTGGACGTGGTACGCACCCGTGCCGAAACCTTCGGCTTTGAAGTGATCGTCGATAAAGCCGAGAAGGTGCTTGAGCTGCAGGGCGTATTCGGTGTGTTGCTGCAACAGGTGGGCACCACCGGCGAGCTGCACGACTACGGCGCGTTGCTGGCTGAGCTGAAAACCCGCAAAATCGTCACCAGCGTGGCGGCCGACATCATGGCGCTGGTGCTGTTGACCGCACCGGGCAAACAGGGCGCAGACGTGGTCTTCGGTTCCGCGCAACGCTTTGGCGTGCCTATGGGCTACGGCGGCCCGCACGCCGCCTTCTTCGCCTGCCGCGATGAATTCAAACGCTCAATGCCGGGCCGCATTATCGGCGTTTCCCGCGACGCCGCCGGCAACACCGCGCTGCGTATGGCGATGCAAACCCGTGAGCAACATATCCGCCGCGAAAAGGCCAACTCGAATATTTGTACCTCGCAGGTGCTGCTGGCCAACATCGCCAGCCTGTACGCGGTGTACCATGGCCCGCAGGGCCTGCAGCGCATTGCCGGGCGTATCCATCGTCTGACCGACATTCTGGCCGCCGGGCTGCAACAGGCCGGTCTGGCGCTGCGTCATAAAACCTGGTTCGATACCCTGACGGTGGAAGTCAAAGACAAGGCCGCCGTGCTGGAACGCGCGCTGAGTTTTGGCATCAACCTGCGTACCGATATTCACGGCGCAGTCGGCATTACGCTGGACGAAGCCACCTCGCGTGAAGACGTGCAGACGCTGTTCGCTCTGTTGGCGGGTGACGAGCACGGGCTGGACATCGACGCGCTGGACGCGGCGGTGAGCAAAAACAGCCAGTCGATCCCGGCGGCAATGCTGCGCAAGGATCCGATCCTCTCCCATCCGGTATTCAACCGCTACCACAGCGAAACCGAGATGATGCGTTACATGCACCGTCTGGAGCGTAAAGATCTGGCGCTCAACCAGGCGATGATCCCGCTCGGTTCCTGCACCATGAAGCTGAATGCTGCGGCGGAAATGATCCCGATCACCTGGCCTGAATTCTCCGAACTGCACCCATTCTGCCCGCCAGAGCAGGCGGCAGGCTATCAGCAGATGATTGGCCAACTGTCGCAATGGCTGGTGCAACTGACCGGTTACGACGCGGTTTGCATGCAGCCGAACTCTGGCGCGCAGGGCGAGTACGCCGGCCTGTTGGCGATCCGCCGTTACCACGAAAGCCGTAATGAAGCGGGCCGCCATATCTGCCTGATCCCAAGCTCGGCGCACGGCACCAACCCGGCTTCCGCCCAGATGGCGGGCATGAGCGTCGTGGTAGTGGCTTGTGACAAGAACGGCAACATCGATCTGCACGATCTGCGCATCAAGGCGGAACAGGCGGGCGAAGAACTGTCCTGCATCATGGTGACCTACCCGTCGACCCATGGCGTGTACGAAGAAACCATTCGCGAAGTGTGTCAGATCGTTCATCAGTTCGGCGGCCAGGTGTATCTCGACGGTGCCAACATGAATGCTCAGGTCGGCATCACCACACCGGGTTACATCGGCGCAGACGTCTCGCACCTCAACCTGCATAAAACCTTCTGCATTCCGCACGGCGGCGGCGGCCCGGGTATGGGCCCGATCGGCGTCAAAGCGCATCTGGCTCCGTTCGTGCCGGGTCACAGCGTGGTGCAGATCGACGGCGTAACCACTCAGCAAGGCGCGGTGTCCGCCGCACCGTTCGGCAGCGCTTCTATTTTGCCAATCAGCTGGATGTACATCCGCATGATGGGCGCGGAAGGGTTAAAACTGGCGAGCCAGGTGGCGATCCTCAACGCCAACTACATCGCGACCCGCCTGAAAGATGCCTACCCGGTGCTGTATACCGGCCGCGACCATCGCGTGGCGCATGAATGTATTCTCGACATTCGTCCGCTGAAAGAAGAGACCGGCATCAGCGAAATGGACATCGCCAAGCGCCTGATTGACTACGGTTTCCATGCGCCGACCATGTCGTTCCCGGTTGCGGGCACGTTGATGGTCGAACCCACCGAATCGGAAAGCAAGGTGGAGCTGGATCGCTTTATCGACGCGATGCTGGCCATCCGCGGCGAGATTGACCGGGTAGCGAAAGGTGAATGGCCGCTGGAAGACAACCCGCTGGTGAACGCGCCGCACATTCAGGCGGAACTGGTCAGCGACTGGCAGCATGCCTACAGCCGCGAGCTGGCGGTATTCCCTATCGCCGGTGTGCGTGAGAACAAATACTGGCCGAGCGTGAAGCGTCTGGATGACGTGTATGGCGACCGCAATCTGTTCTGTTCCTGCGTGCCAATGAGCGACTACGAATAACACATTCGGTAAAGTTTGTTAGTAAGGGACACCGCATGATGCGGTGTCCCTTTTTTATTGCCGGGCCGCAGTGGTTGCGCTTCACTGCTTAATGGGCAAACTCAATGGCATAAGGAATCGTTATGAAAGCGGCAATCGTAAAAGCGTTAGGGCAGCCACCGGTTTTTGGGTCAGTCGAAGAGCCGCAGGCTCAGGCCGGCGAGGTGTTGATTGAGGTGACGTTGGCGGGCATCAAGCAACTTGACCGCGCGATGGTGGCGGGAACCCATTACTCCAGCCCCAGGACCTTGCCGATTGTGCCCGGCACCGATGGCGTGGGCTACACGCCGGATGGCCAACGGGTTTATTTTGCCTCGTTCCGCCAGCCGCATGGCGCACTGGCGGAAAGAACCGTCGCGTCATGGACAGTGCCGGTGCCGGAAGGCGTGGATGACGCCACTGCCGCGGCGCTGATAAATCCGGCTTTCGCCGCCTGGCTGCCGCTTCATTGGCGCGCCGAGGTGCAGCCGGGTGAAACCGTGCTGATTATTGGTGCCACGGGCACGTCGGGCAAGCTGGCGGTGGCGGCAGCACGTCAGGCGGGAGCGGGGCGAATTGTCGCTGCCGGTCGCCGTCAGAGCGTGTTGGATGCGCTGGACGTTGATGCTACGGTTGATCTTGGACTGGAAGGGGCCGCATTGACACAGGCTTTCGCCGCCGCAGCGGGGCCGCATGGCTATCAGGTGATTGTCGACTATATCTGGGGTGCCGCGACCGAAGCCTTGCTTGCGACGCTTAACAACCATGATTTGTCATCCTACGCCGGTGGGCGCGGCATACGTTTGGTGAACGTCGGGTCGATGGCCGGGCCGGATATCCGGCTGCCGGCGGCGGTGCTGCGCAGCAATCAACTGCAGATTATGGGCAGTGGCACCGGTAACTTCCCCCCAGTGGCGGAAATGCAAAGGTATGCCAAGGAGATCCTGGCCCTGGCGGCGGCAGGCAAGATCGCCGTCGAGACGCAGGAACATGGCTTGTCCGAGATTGCCGCCGTCTGGGATTTGAACAAGAAAAGCGACGTGCGTTCGGTGATCCGTATTTCGCGTTAGGCGTCAGCCCTGGCGGCCAGTTGGTCGCCAGGAAAAAACGGGTCAGCGCCGCCCCGCCGATGGCCAGCCCGAGCCACAGTTCCGTACCTGCCCCAAAATGGGCCAGATACCTTATTACTTTCCTTGTGGCGCCTGGTAATTTTCTGGCAGATCGATAACAAACCCGATACCGCGATCGTCAAGCCCTTCGGTGATCCGCAATTGCGCGCCGATTTTATCGGCCAGATTCTTGGCGATCGCCAGCCCCAGGCCGCTGCCGATCTGCTGGGTGCCCGGCACGCGGTAAAAGCGTTCAAACAGGCGTTTGCAATGTTCTTGATTCACACCCGGCCCGTTGTCGCGCAGGCTAATGTAGCAACCCATCGGCGACAGTGAGCGGATGTTGGCTTCGATATGACCACCGGCCGGCGCGTATTTGATGGCGTTATCCAGCAGGTTGGTGAATATGGCAATCAGCGAGTGGCGGTCGGTCTCAACCACCACATTTTCACTGCCATCCAGCGAAAGTTCGACGTTCTTCTCCAGTGCATAGGGCACGTGCTGCGCAATGCACTTGCTGATTTCAGCGTAGATATCCACCGCTTCTATCTTCAGCGGAAAGTTCTCCGACTCCAGTTTGGCCAGATCAATCAGCTGGCGTGACAGCGATGCCGCGCGATCCAGCCCTTGCTGCATGTCCTCAATAATTTCCTGCCGCTCGGTTTTATCCGCCACCTGGGTCAGCAAGTGCAATTGCGCCAGCACGGCGGCGATCGGGGTGCGCAGCTCGTGGGCGGCATCGGCCATAAAGCGTTTTTCACGCTGATTGGCGGCGTCGATACGCGTCATCAACTTATTGATTTCCAACACTACCGGCCGGATTTCCTGATATTGCTCACGGACGTTGATCGGCGATAAATTACCGGGTTTGCGATCGGAGATCATCCTGGCGATTTGCCGCAGCGGCCGCAGGCTGAAATAGGCGGTGATCAGCAGAGCAACAATTATGGCAGCCAGGACCACCAGCAGCGGGATCGCGGTACTTTCCGCCGGGTTGCCGAAAATAGTGGTGCGGTTGTCAAAGGATTCGCCGACGATCACTCTAAAGCGCTGTTTATCGCTCCAACTGCCGGCGATATGCCACTTTACGTTGGCATAGCTGATGGTGCCGGACAGCACTGAAGGAGGCAGGGACAAGGGTTTTTCCTGCGGCGGCGAAGCGTAGAGCATCCGATTATTATGGTCGTAAACCAAAAACAACGGACGATAGTCTATTTCGTCCTGCATGCCGTTTTTGATCGAATCGATATACATTATTTCGATATCTTTGATAATCTCGAGATAATTGTGTTCGGTAATGTCGGTTTTATCGAGAATGTTGGCGATACCGAGTGCGACAATGCGTTGCTGATTATCTAAATACTTCTCTGCATCGGGGTAATACAGATATTTTACCCAGCCAAGCAATATTCCCCAGAGTACGAGTATTGCCATAACCTGAAAAACAATGGTGCGTATAAAAAAAGACTTGAAACTAATCATCCCTGCGTCTCTTTTTTTAATAAATAGCCGATGCCGCGCACGGTAATAATTCTTTCCTTGCCGATCTTGCGTCGCAGGTTATGCATGTGCACCTCCAGAGAATTACTTTCCACGCTGTCGCCATTGCCGAACAGCCGCTGTTCCAATGTGGCTTTGCGCACCACAGTTCCGGCGCAGCGCATCAGCTCATGCAGCAGGCGGTACTCTTTTTTTGATAGCAGCAACAGTTCGTCTTCCAGGGTGACCTGATGGTTCATCGGGTCCAGATACAGATTGCCGAGACTCCAGGTTTGGGAGGCGAACCCGGCCATGCGTCGGTTCACCGCCTTCACGCGTGAAATCAATTCCGGCAGCGCAAAAGGTTTGGCCAAAAAGTCGTCTGCACCGGAATCCAGGCTATTGACCAGGCTCTCGATGCGGTCGCGCGCGGTCAGAATAATGATCGGAATATTTTGTCCGGCGGCGCGCCATTCGACCAGTTTCGTCAAGCCGTCGCCATCGGGCAGGGTCAGATCCAGCAGCATTAAATCGAAGCTGCCCTGCGATAATTGAAGTTGTGCATCATGGACCAGCCGCACCCAGCACAGATCGAACCCTGCAAGTTCCAATGCGCGGCACAGGGCTTTGCCCAATTGCAGATCGTCTTCCACAAGCAAAATGTTCACTGGATATCCGGTTTATGTCACGGCGCTGGCGGCTATATAACTACAACCCTCAGCGGAAGACAACGCCGTACGGCTCTTCGGTTATGCCTTCTTAAGCAAACCTTAATCTGGCGTTAATTTCGCGTTAAGGCAACGACTCAGGGTTTCGGGTAGGCTGCTCCAGCACAACAGTCACCTTAGGGTAAAAAAATGCATGCTGGCAACGCTTTAAATTTAGCCCTCTCTGGCGGGATTGTCCGTCCGTGCGTGATTTTATTTATCGCTCTGGAGCTGCTGATTTTTCACATAGGTGCCCGGGAGGAAAATAATTCAGTCCCACACCCTCCAGCCGTACAGCTCAGCTCACATACGGAGATGTCGGATGTTTTTGACAGTTTAAAACCACGTATGAAAAAACAATTACGGCGTCTGATAGCGCTATAACACTCCCATTAAATAATAAGGTAGATACGGTGAAAAATACCCTGGGTTATTCTGCGGTGACGTTATTGATGTTATTTCCCCTGCAGGGGTTTACACAGGATGACGGAGAAGCTTCATTGAAACTCAGTGGCGGTATGGCGGTAGCACCGGTTTATCAGGGGGCTTCCAGCTATAGCGCCGTGCCGCTGTACGACATTCAGGCCGGTTACGATAAATCGGCCTGGGGTGATTTCAGTCTGGGCCTGATCGACGGCGCACGCTGGCAGTTACCCTTGTCAGGGCCGTTTGGCATCGCCTTATTGGCCGGTTATGACGACGGGCGGGATGAGGAGGTGAAAACGTTGAGCGGCCGCAATAAGCGGCTAAAAGGCATGGGTGACCTCGACGGCGCTCTTGAGGCGGGTATAGAGCTGAGCTATAAATTTGACCCTTTCCATGCCTTTGTAAAAGGTATGCAGGCCACCAAAGCGCGTCGTTACGGCGATGAGGATCTGGGGCATACCGCCTATGTCGATCTGGGGGTGGCGGCGGTTTATTCGCTGAGCGAGACGCTGACCCTGTCGAGTGATCTGAGCACCACCTGGGCCAACAGCGGTTATCAGCGCGGCTATTTTGGCGTGACGCAGCGGCAGGCGCAGCAAACCTCTTTCGCCGCCTATCGGCCGGGGAGCGGTTTTAAGCAGGTGACGCTCAATGGCGCGCTGAATTACCAATGGACGCCGGAAATCGCCTTCCAGGCCGGTGCGGGTATCTATACTCTGTTGGGTGACGCGGCCAAAAGCCCGATCGTCGAGAAAAAAGTGGCTGGGGTTGCCTTCCTGGGGGCCAGTTACAGTTTCTGATTTCCCAACCATAACAAGGAATAGCATGTCGAAAGTTGCACTGGTCACCGGCGCCAGCCGGGGCATTGGGCGCGCCACAGCGCTGCTGCTGGCCCGCCAGGGTTACGCGGTGGGTGTTAACTATCTGAAAGATGAAGCGGCGGCGCAGCAGGTGGTGGCGGAGATCGCGTCCCTGGGGGGGCGGGCGGTGGCACTGCGGGCGGATATCGCCGATGAAAGCCAGGTGCTGGCGATGTTTGCGGCGCTGGACGCGACCCTTGGCCCGATCGACGCACTGGTCAACAACGCAGGCATTCTGTTTCAGCAGGCCGGTATCGAGCAACTTACCGCCGAGCGCATCAACAAGGTATTGACCACCAACGTGACCGGCTATTTTCTCTGCTGCCGCGAGGCGGTGAAGCGCATGGCGAAGCGCCATGGAGGGAAGGGCGGAGCGATCGTTAATGTGTCGTCCGCCGCCGCCCGTTTGGGGGCGCCGGGCGAATATGTCGACTATGCCGCCTCAAAGGGCGCGGTCGACACGCTGACTATCGGGCTTTCTCTGGAGGTGGCGGCGCAGGGCATCCGGGTCAACGGCGTGCGACCGGGGTTTATTTATACTGAAATGCACGCCAGCGGCGGTGAGCCGGGGCGTGTCGACCGGATAAAAAGCGGGTTGCCGATGCAGCGTGGCGGCTATCCGGAAGAGGTGGCAGAGGCCATCGCCTTTCTGCTGTCCGATGCCGCGTCTTACGTGACCGGCAGTTTTATCGAGGCTGCCGGCGGGCGGTGATTGAACGCGGTGCTGCGTGCAACGATGCGGAAAGAGCCTGCTCAGCCCTCGTGCAACAGCGCGCTGCGGAACGACAGGATGTGCGCTTCTGCCGCGTCGGCCGCGGCGTCGCTGTCCTGGGCGGCCAGTGCGGCGATAATCGCCCGATGCTCCTCGATCACTTCCCGCATATGCCCTTCCCGCGACAACGTGCTGGCCCAAAAACGCTGCGCCCTGGCGTGCAGCACGCTCAAGATATCCGCCAACATGTTATTGCCGGCGATCAGCGCCAGTTCCTGATGGAACGCATGATCGAGCGTCATCATCCGAATCCGGTCGCGGCTCTGGCAGGCGGCTTCGATTTGTTGGTTGAGCGCGGTCAGCGCAGCGATCTGTGGCTCGGTAATCCTTTTGCTCGCCAGCCGCATGCACAGCATTTCATTGGCCAGCCGCACTTCGATCAGCTCCAGCGCGTCATCCATCGACAGCGGAGAAACCATCACCCCTTTGCGCGGGATCACCTGCAGCAACCCTTCATTCGCCAAACGGTGGATCGCCTGATTGATCGGCGTTCTGCCCATATCCAGTTCGCTCATGACCTGTGCGGTATTGAGATATTCACCGGGTTTATAGCTTAACGTCACCAGCGCCTGCTTGAAGCGCCGATAGGCCAGTTCATTCAGTGACAGCCCGGCTTCCTCTGCCGTCGGGAGTGCCTGGCTCTCTGCGTCAACGGTCATCACGTTCTGCTCCTGCAAGAAGAAAGTTTTTAGACATAGTACACAAAAACATGGCACGGAAATCGCTTATTTGGTTACTAAAGATATAGTGAAATTTCACAGTATTTTAACCAAAGGGGCACAATGCCATGAGATTGACCTTCATTTTACCCGAATCCTGCGGCGCCGGGGCGCTGGATGTCGAGATTGATCATCTGGTGATCGCCGGTTGGACCGGCCGCGACCGCGAGGCGATCCTGCACCATATTCGGGAGTTGGCCGAGCTGGGCGTGCCCCAACCCAGTGCAATCCCCCTGTTTTACCGGGTGGCGGTTAACCAGCTAAGCCAGAGCGAACGTATCGAAGTGATCGGCAACGCTACCTCCGGGGAAGCGGAACCGCTGATCTTCGCCCATCGCGGCGAGCTGTACGTTTCGCTGGCGTCCGATCATACCGATCGTCAACTGGAAGCGCACAGCGTAGCGCTTTCCAAACAGATCTGCGTTAAGCCGGTTGCGCGCACCGCCTGGCCGCTGCGAGAGGTGATCGCGCACTGGGATTCGCTGATCCTGCGTTCGTGGATCAAGGAAGACGGGGAATTCCGGCTTTATCAGCAAGGAAGCCTCGCGAGCCTGCGCACGCCGGGCGATCTGCTGGAGCGTTATCTGGGCGGCCAGCAGTTGCCGGAAGGCGGGCTGACGCTACCGCAGCCGCGTGATGGATTAGCTATGACCTGCGGTACGGTAGCGGCGATTGGCGGCATCCGGCCGGCGGCGGAGTTCCGCATGGAGCTGGCGGACGAGGTGCTGGGGCGCTCTATCACTCATGGCTATCACAGCGTTGAACTGCCGGTGGTGGCGTGATGAAAAAACTGACTTTAGGGCAAGCCGCCGCCGGGCTGGCCAGCGGTGAATTGACCGCCGTGCAACTGACCGCCGCCGCGCTGGCGCACATTGCCGATGAGCAGGGCGAGGGGAAGCGCGTTTTTACCCGCGTTTATGCGCAATGGGCGCAACAGCAGGCACTGGCTGCCGATCGCCGGCGTGCGGAGGGGAAACCTTTGTCAGCGCTGGACGGCGTTCCGGTGTCGGTCAAAGACCTGTTCGACGTGGCCGGTGAAGCCACCGCCGCCGGCTCACGGGTGCTGGCCGCCGCACCGGCCGCCGCAAAACATGCCGCGGTGGTGGAACGCTTGTTGCAGGCGGGTGCGGTGGTTATCGGTAAAACCAACATGACCGAGTTCGCCTATTCCGGGCTTGGGATCAACCCTCACTACGGCACGCCTGCCAATCCTTGGGATCGCGCTGCACGTCGTATTCCCGGCGGTTCATCCTCCGGGGCTGCGGTCGCGGTGGCCGACGGGATGTGTTTTGGTTCGATTGGCAGCGACACCGGCGGATCGGTGCGGATCCCGGCGGCCTTCTGTGGCCTGACCGGTTTTAAGCCTACCGCCCGCCGAATTAACGATGGCGGCCTGTTGCCGCTGTCACCTTCGCTGGATTCGATCGGCGTGATCGCTCACGACGTTGCCGGTTGCATCGCTCTGGATACGGCGATAACCGATAGGCCGTTGCAGCCGCAGTTAAAAAACCTGAGTCAGGCGCGTTTTGCGGTACCGCAAACCCTGGTGCTGGACGGCCTGGATGAAGAGGTCGCAGCAGGGTTTCACTTCAGCCTGCAGCGGCTGGCGCAGGCCGGCGCGCAGATTGAAACCATTTCCTGCTCGGAATTCGCCGAACTGGCGGCCATCAACGCTGCCGGCGGTTTTAGCGCGCTGGAGTCCTGGCGCTGGCACCAGGCGCTGATCGCCGAACATGCCGAGGAATATGACCCACGGGTGCTGTCGCGCATTCGCCGCGGTCAGCCGCTGGGGGAGGGGGATTTGCAGCAGCTACAGCAGCAGCGTGCCGATTGGCAACGGCGAGTTACCGCCGCCATGCAAGCGTTTGACGCGTTGCTGATGCCGACCGTACCGCTGGTCGCGCCGACGGTCGCCGAGCTTGAAATGGATGAAGAGGCCTATTTCCGTATCAATGGCGCCGCGCTGCGTAATCCTTCGGTGATCAATTTCCTCGACGGCTGCGCGCTGTCGCTGCCTTGTCAGCGGTCCGGCGGAGCGCCGGTTGGTCTGATGCTGGCTGGGCTACCCATGCATGACGAGGCGTTGCTGGGCTGGGCGCTGGCGATTGAACGCTGTCTCGCCGGTGCGTGATTTTCCGGTGGGGCATGGCCCCGCCATACTTTGAGCTAACAGGAGAGTACCCATGACCGGTTCCCCGAACGGAATGCTGTTTGTCGCAACAGATGTCGCCGCGCAGGACGAGGCGGATTTCAATCAGTGGTACGACCGTGAGCACGTGGAAGAGCGGGTACGCGTTCCCGGTTTCTTGTCGGGCACGCGCTACCAGGCATTGCAGGGCGGGCGTAAATACCTTGGGTTGTATAAAACCGAATCCCTGGCCAGTTTTACCTCCGCGGCCTACCGCGCCGCCTTTACCCAACAAACCCCCTGGTCGGTGTCGAGCCTCGATAAAATGCGTGATCCGATGCGTCGGGTGTGCGCGGTGGAGGCCGTAACCGGGCAGGGCTGCGGCAGTCATTTGGCCATCATCACCCTTGAGCAGGCAGAACCTGAGGGGCTTAAGCTCGCCATTCTCCATCTGGGAAACATGCTGGCGGAACAACCCGGTTTTGTCCGCAGCAGCCTGCTCTCGCCCGACGTCGAACTCAGTTCGCCGTTGCCAAAAGAATCGCGGGAAAACCGTCGCCTGCTGCCGATGCTGCTGATTGAAAGCAGCAGCTCCTCAGCCGGTCTGCGGCTAAATGAACTGGCCTGTCGCCAGTTGAAAACAACAGCCGACGCCACTCAACACTATGCACTTGGCTGGCAATTGACCAAGCAGGAGCTGACATCATGAGTACATCAACCACTGAAACGCCGATCGTCGATTCATCTGCCGCCGCCTCTGCTGCCCATCCGCCAAAAACCGGCAGGCTGGCGGCCGCCAGTTCGATTGGCACCGCACTGGAATGGTATGACTTTACCGTTTACAACATTATGGCGGCGCTGATTTTCAACCACGTGTTCTTCCCGTCGTTCGATCCGCTGGTGGGCACCATTCTGGCGTTTTCCACCTATGCGGTCGGCTATGTTTCGCGGCCGATCGGCGGCATCGTTTTTGGCCATCTCGGCGACGTATTGGGTCGGCGATTTGTGCTGGTCACCACGCTGGTGATTATGGGGGTCACCACCGCACTGATGGGGTTGTTGCCCGGTTACGCCAGTTGGGGGGTATGGAGCCCGCTGCTGTTGGTGACGTTGCGTTTTATTCAGGGCATCGCGCTGGGGGGCGAATGGGCGGGGGCGGTATTGTTGTCGATGGAACACGGTAAATCGCATCAGCGGGGACGCAACGCTTCGTTTGCTCAGGTTGGCCCTTCCTGCGGCACCTTGATCGGCACAGGTTTGATCACGCTGGTGACGGTTGCGATGTCGGCGGATGATTTCCAGCTGTGGGGATGGCGCATTCCTTTCCTGCTCAGCCTGGTGCTGGTGGTCTTTGGCTTGTGGCTGCGCCGCGGCGTGGGGGAAACGCCGGCCTTCCTGAAGCTGGAGGCGTCGAAGGATGTGACTCAGGCTCCGATCCGTGAAGTCTTTACGCAACACAGGCGGCCGTTGTTGATCGCCGGCGGCTCGCGCATCGGTTCCGACGTGCTGTATGCGCTGGTGGTGGTATTTACCCTGACCTACGTCACTACGGTGCTGAATCTGCCGCGCCCGTTGGCGCTGACGGCCACCATGCTGGGGGCGATTGGCAATGCCATTACCGTGCCGATGTTCGGCGCGCTGTCCGATCGCCTTGGCCGTCGGCCGGTGTATATCGGCGGGGCGCTGGCGGCGATGGTTTGGGCGTTCGTGTTCTTTGCGTTGCTGGACAGCAGCCAGCCGGTGTTGATCTGCCTAGCGGTGGTGATCGGCTTGCTGATCCATGCGGCAATGTACGGCCCGCAGGCGGCATTTATCACCGAACAGTTCCCGACCCGGGTACGTTATGCCGGCTCGTCGCTGGCCTACACGTTGGCCGGCATTCTCGGTGGCGGCTTTGCGCCGCTGATTATCGCTACGCTGTTTAAATCCTACGACAGCACGCTGGCGATTTCGGCCTATGTGGTGGCGGCGTTACTGATCACGCTGTGGGCGGTGATTGCCGCGAAGGAGACGGCGCACAAACCCTTGTAAAGGAAGGCCGGGTGAGGGATTCACCCGGCTTGCTGCAGCAGATAAAATTACTTCAGCCAGCCTTTGCGCTGCGCATCCTGCAGGTGTTGCAGCAGGTGCTTCCACAGCTCCGGGTGGACTTCAGCGATCATCGCGTTGCGTGACAGCACTTGCTCCAGGCTGATGCCGTTCTCGACCCAGCTTTGGCCTTCGTTATGCAGGTTCATCAGCATCGGCATGGTGCGGTCCAGCACCAGCGCAAAGCGCGCGTCGGCACTCTCGCCATCTTCATACTCCTGCCATAAAGCGGTGAAAGACTCGCGTTGTGGCGCAGGCAGCATGCCAAACAGCCGCCGTGCCGCCGCCACTTCCTGATCGTGGATTGCTGCGCGCGCCGCCAGATCGTAAACCAGCACGTCGCCGGCGTCGATTTCCACGATGTCATGCAGCAGCGCCATCTGGATCACCCGCTGGATATCAACGCCTTCACCGGCGTACGGCGCCAGGCTGAGAGCGGCAATGGCAAAGTGCCAACTGTGCTCGGCGGAATTTTCCTGGCGCTGGGTGCCGAGAACTTTGGTGCGGCGTTGCACGCTTTTCAACTTGTCGATTTCCATCAGGAACTGGATGACCTGGGTCATTGAGCCGAAATCTAACGCGGGTACAGCGGATGACATGGTGTAAACCTCAAGGTAGATGGGTTGAAGCTCGTCGATTGTAGACCAGCGGGCAGGGGATTTCGATGTTTGTGGCGTTACACGCATTCACAGTTTTATTTTAGCGTACACGTGTACACTGGAATTGTTCTCAGTTAAGCTGGTTTGCGGTAATTTCGAACAATATTGTGCGTTTGAGGGTTTGTGATTTATGGGAAATACGGGCGTAGTGATGAAAGCCGAGAACGACAGAAATACCGCTACGGCGTATCCGTGGGCAGAAGAGATAGCCAATAGCATCAGCCACGGTATCGGACTGGTTTTCGGTATTGTCGGGTTGGTGTTGTTGCTGGTACAGGCGGTGGATACCGGCGCCGGTATCACGGCCATCGCCAGTTACAGTCTTTATGGCGGCAGCATGATCCTGCTGTATCTTGCCTCAACCTTGTACCATGCCATTCCGCATCAGAAAGCCAAGCACTGGCTGAAGAAGTTTGACCATTGCGCCATTTATCTCTTGATTGCCGGTACCTACACGCCGTTTCTGCTGGTGGGGCTCAACTCGCCGCTGGCCAAAGGGCTGATGGCGGTTATCTGGGGGT
This sequence comes from Serratia sp. TSA_7, assembly GCF_052692135.1. NCBI lineage: Bacteria > Pseudomonadati > Pseudomonadota > Gammaproteobacteria > Enterobacterales > Yersiniaceae > Serratia > Serratia sp. TSA_7. Next base: position 159,380 of record NZ_JBQZFU010000002.1, on the reverse strand, counting down.
TGGCGCTGCTGGGGGTATTGTTCAAACTGGCGTTCGCCCATCGCTTTGAGGCGTTGTCGTTGGTCACCTATCTGACGATGGGCTGGCTGTCATTGATCGTGATTTATCAGTTGGCGACCCGCCTGGCGATCGGCGGCGTAACGCTGTTGGCGGTGGGTGGCGTGGTCTATACCCTGGGGGTGATTTTTTACGCCTCCAAACGGTTCCGCTTCGGTCACGCTATCTGGCATGGTTTCGTGCTCGGCGGCAGCCTGTGCCATTTTATGGCGATTTATCTGTACGTCTGAGTGCCGACCGCACAGGTGTAAATGCCATATTGAACAAGCGTTTCTTTTAGGTTAAAAAGGGAGCGCTTGTTTCTTACGGGTATCCAGCAAGCCCCTTTCCCATTCCTGAGCCCGCACTCTTGCACTTTTCGGTGCACCTATCACTTTTTCAGGAATCATCACTATGATCGTTCGCTTATCTAAGGCGTTGCTGGTATGCGCTATGGCGCTGTTTGCTACCCTGGTTGCCTTTGGCAATATTACGGATTACGGCTCCAACTTCGCCTTTGTGCGCCATGTTTTTATGATGGACACTATTTTCCCCGATGCGACCATCACTTACCGCTCGATACAAACGCCCTGGCTGCATCACGCAGGCTATATCGTCATTATTATGCTGGAAAGCCTGACCGCACTGCTGTGTTGGATCGGCGGCCTGCGTTTGTTGGGTGGCCTGAAACTGCCGTCGCAAGCGTTTAATGGCCGTAAAAAATTGGCGGTAGCCGGCCTGACGCTCGGGTTCCTGACCTGGCAAGTTGGCTTTATGTCGATCGGGGGAGAGTGGTTCGGTATGTGGATGTCGAAACAGTGGAACGGCGTGCCTGATGCCTTTCGTTTCTTTGTAACCCTTATTTTAGTTCTGATCTATCTGGTTCAGCGTGACGGAGAGTTGGACGAATAGCGAGGGGTGTAGGGCGCAACAGGTTGCGCCCACGGATTCTGCGTGCTGAACCCTTACGCTTCCAGCGAATACGGCAAGGGTTTGATCGTCAACTGACTGGCGGCATCGTCACGTACCCGCAGTTTGCTGTCGGCATCCAAATCGTTATTCAACACCGCTTGCACCCAAAGCCGGCCATCGGCCAGCTTGCCGGCGGCCAACACCGTACCGGTCCGGCGCCAGTTATCGCCCAACTGCAGTTCGAGATCCTCAGCGGCCAGCGGCACCCGCCCGGCGTTGCCTTCCAGCCAGTACAGCGCACGCTTGTTGGCGCCGCGGAATTTGGCACGAGCTACCATCTCCTGGCCGGTATAGCAGCCCTTGCTGAAGCTGATGCCCTCCAGCGCCTGCAGGTTGGTGGCCTGTGGAATCAACTGCCCGCTGTTGGCGGCGTCAATCACCGGGTAACCGGCTTCGATATCCAGCGTCAGCCATTGTTGGCTGTCGTTCAGTTCTGCCTGTTCGTTCAGTTTGCCCGTTAATTGTTCGGCCACCGCGGCGGTGGTCACCAGCAGAAAACGTTCCGCCGGCGCAGAGAAGTGCAGCAGGGTGGTTTCACCGTCCTGCACCACCTGATGCTCCGCATCCGGCAGGCTGTTGAAGACGCCCGCCAACGCTGCGCGAGCCTGAAAACCGGCTACGCCCAGCAGCACCGCTTCGCTATCGACGGCAATGGTGAGCTTGGAGAACACCGCGTATTTCTTGATTTCCGCCAGTTGGCTGTCCAGTACGCTGCGGCGTTCCAGATAGGCAAAGTCTTCACCGCGGTGGAACAGACGCAGGTTGCTCCACATTTTGCCCTTGGCATCGCAGTGGGCGCACAGCACGTGACGATCGGCCGCCAGCGCTTCGATGTCTGCAGTCACCTGGCCCTGAAGGTATTTCACCCTGTCCGGGCCGCTCAGCGTCACCAGCGCCCAATCCTCCAGAGAGATCAGGGTCAGGGGCAGATGGGAGGAGGCGGAAGGCTGACGGGGTGGAAATGGAATTTTATACGCCATAGTAAGATCCTGCTTAACGTTTAGCTTACCTGAAGGTGTGTTGGCCCCATGGTAAAAGAGGCGGCGGGCTTTGCAAACTGTTATTCACGCTTGCCGCCTCGGCAGCGCTTTTTTTGACATTTAGCGCTTTATTCCACTTTACGTAGAGAACGTCCTTCCCGGCGAGTATGTCAAATTGTTACTCTACGGGATTACGGCCAAAGGTAACCCTTGCAGACAGATCTTTGGCCGATGGAATTATATCGCGCAGGTGTTGCCATACAGTGTGTCGGTTGAACCCTGCGATGGCTTTTGCCACGCCGAAAAGAGGTTAGTCATAACAACATGGATATTAATAATAAAGCACGTATTCACTGGGCCTGCCGCCGTGGCATGCGTGAGCTGGATATCTCAATCATGCCGTTCTTCGAGCATGAGTACGACCAGTTGAATGACACAGACAAAGCGTTGTTTATCCGCCTGCTTGAGAGCGACGATCCCGATCTGTTCAACTGGTTGATGAATCATGGCGCTCCGCAAGACAGTGAACTGCAGAGAATGGTGACACTGATCCAGACGCGAAATAAAGACCGTGGCCCAGTGGCGATGTAATGTCCGCATTTCCTGGCGCACCCAGCTACTCTCGCTGCTGACCCACGGCGTTCTGATCCTGCTGATCCTGATTTCGCCCTGGCCGGAAGGCTACGGCCCGATCTGGCTGGTGTTGTTGACGCTGGTGGTATTTGAATGCATCCGCAGCCAAAAGCGCATTGCGTCGCGGCAGGGCGAACTGCGTCTGCTGGCGAATAAGCGTTTAAGTTGGCACGGACAGGAATGGTTGCTGGCAAAGCAACCCTGGATGCCGCGTTACGGCATTTTGCTGACGCTGCAGCCGACGCAGGGCAAAAAACGCCGCCGGCTATGGCTGGCCTCCGACAGCATGGGCAAAGCCGAATGGCGGCATCTGCGCCAGTTGTTGCTGCACCCGTCGGCCGATGATGACGAGGAACCCTGATGAAGCCGACGCTCTGGCTGGTGGAGGATGAACCCAGCATTGCCGATACGCTGATTTACACCCTGGAGAGCGAAGGCTTTCAGGTACGCTGGTTCGAACGTGGCGAGCCGGCATTGCAGGCGTTGGCGCAAGGAGCGCCCGCGCTGGTCATCCTCGATGTCGGCCTGCCGGATATCAACGGTTTTGAACTGTGCCGCCGTTTGTTGTCGCAGTCGGCGGATTTGCCCATTCTGTTTCTCACCGCCCGCAGTGACGAAGTCGATCGCCTGATCGGGCTGGAGATAGGCGCGGACGATTACGTCGCCAAACCTTTTTCTCCCCGCGAAGTCAGCGCTCGCGTGCGCACCATTCTGCGTCGCCTGCAAAAACAGCAGCGCCTGCAACAGCCGGCGCTGTACACCTTTGGTCCTTTTGACCTGGATGAACCCGGAGCGATCCTTTATTACCATCAGCAACCGCTGCCGCTGACCCGCTACGAATTTCTGCTGTTGAAAACGCTGCTGCTGGCACCTGGCCGGGTGTTTTCACGCCAGCAACTGATGGACAGCGTTTGGGCGCAAGCGGAAGAAAGCCTGGATCGCACCGTCGACACCCACATCAAAACGCTGCGCGCCAAGCTGCGAGCGATAGATCCCGGTGAACCGCCTATTCACACCCACCGGGGCATGGGCTACAGCGTGAGCCGCCTAGCATGAGAATCGGCCTGCGCCTGCTGCTGGGGTATTTCCTGATTGTGGCGGTGGCGGGCTATTTCGTACTGAGCATCTTCGTACAGGAAGTAAAGCCTGGCGTGCGGCGTGCGACCGAAGGCACCTTGGTGGACACGGCTAACCTGCTGGCGCAAATAGCGCGCCTGGACCTGCAGCGCGACGATGTGGCGCACGGGCAGTTGGCGCAGGCATTCACCCAACTGAATCAACGGCCTATTGGCGCTAATATTTCCGGTATCCGCAAGGATCGCAGCGAATATCACGTGTACCTCACCGATGCGCGCGGCACGGTTATTTTTGACTCTGCCGGCCAGGCGGTCGGCCAGAACTACTCACGCTGGAATGACGTTTATCTGACGCTGCGCGGACAATATGGCGCACGCAGTACGCGCAGCAACCCGCAGGATGAAAACAGCTCGGTGATGTACGTCGCCGCGCCGGTGCTGGAACAGGGCAAGATTATCGGCGTGCTCAGCGTAGGTAAACCGAACAGCAGCATGGCGCCGGTGATCAAGCGCAGCGAGCGGCGCATTCTGTGGGCCGGTGCGCTGCTGCTGGGTATTGCCTTGCTGATCGGGCTGGGTTTCGTCTGGTGGATCAACCGTTCGATTGGCCGATTGGTGCACTATGCCGATGGCGTAGCGCAGGGCGAAAGCGTGCCGTTGCCAAAAATGGGCAGCCACGAGCTGACGCAACTGGCGCAAGCGCTGGAAAGTATGCGGATGAAGCTGGAAGGTAAAGCTTATATCGAACAGTACGTACATACCCTGACCCACGAGTTGAAAAGCCCGCTGGCGGCGATCCGCGGCGCAGCCGAGTTGCTGCAGGAATTGCCGCCGCCGGCGACTGCCCGGCGATTTTTGACCAATATCGAGCAACAAAGCGCCCGTATTCAGCAATTGGTGGATAAGTTGCTGGTGCAGGCGCGGCTCGAGAGCCGGCCCGGCCTGGAATTGGCACCGCTGGCGATGGCGACGCTGGTGAGCCAGGCTGTGGCGGGCAAAGAAGCTCAGGCGGCGCAGCGCGGCGTTGTGTTGCAGGTGGATGCGCTGGAGGCGATCACACTGACCGGCGATGGGCTGCTGATTAGCCAGGCGCTGACCAATCTGCTCGACAACGCGCTGGATTTCACCCCGCCGGGCGGTGCCGTCAGCGTGTGCGGCGAGCGCCGTGAGAGTCACTACCTCATCACAGTCAGCGACAACGGCAGCGGTATCCCGGACTACGCGCTGGACAAAGTGTTCGAGCGTTTCTATTCGCTGGCGCGGGCCGATAAACCCAAAAGCAGCGGGCTGGGCCTGAACTTTGTGCAGGAAGTGGCGCGATTGCACCGGGGCGGCATTCAGTTGTACAACCGCCAACCGCACGGCGTGGTAGCCGTTTTCACTTTATCGCTCTGACTTCACTGTCCCTTCACATAACCACATCCTGTTTTCACTTGCCGGTTTTATCGTGGCGCCATTACCTACAAGGAGCGCGCAGCGATGATGAAATCGGTACTGTTTTGGAAAATAACCACTCTGCTGGGATTGATGATTTTAATGATTATCCCGGTGACGCAGTTGATGAACGTGATTGAGGAGCGCAGTGGCTATCGCCAGAGCGTGGTTGGGCAGGTGAGCGAAAGCACCAGCCGGGCGCAGCGCATTTTGGGGCCGTTGATTGTCATCCCTTATATCGAGCGGGAAGAGAAGAAGGACGACAAGGGGCAACCGGTAGTGCAGAGAGTGAGGCATTATCGTTATCTGCTGCCGGAGAGTTTACAGGTTAGCGGCAAGCCGAATGTAGAGGTACGCAAGCTGGGTATCTATCAAACCCAGGTATATCAGGGGCCGTTAAAGTTTCAGGTGAAATTCGGTCAGCCGGACTTGGCTGATTTGCAGCGCAGCAACGTGACTCTTGAGCAGCCATATTTGCTGGTTGCGCTCAGCGACTCACGGGGTATCAAGAGCATCTCGCCACTTGCCAGCACCCAGCCGCCAACCACCTTTGAACCGGGCACTCGCGTGGATACGTTGCCGCAGGGCATCCATGCGCCATTGCAGCTTGCCGCGTTGCAAAAAGAGGGGCTGGATGCCGACTTTACCCTAACGCTGGCGGGTACCAGCAGCTTGTCACTGGTGCCGCTCGGCCGCAGCAGCGAATTAACGCTGCAAAGCAACTGGCCGCACCCCAATTTCCTCGGCAACTTCCTGCCGGATGAACGCAAGGTGACGGAAAAAGGCTTCAGCGCCCGCTGGCGCAGCACCTGGTTCGCCAACAACATCAACAGTGCGTTTCATTATGACGATGGGATCATTGACGAAGACAAGCTGCCGGCCTTCAGCGCCAGCCTGATTGAACCTGTAGATCACTATCAACTGACCGAACGTGCGGTGAAATATGCCGTGTTGTTCATCGGGCTGACGTTCATGGCGTTCTTCCTGTTCGAAACCCTGACCGGCCTGCGGGTGCATCCGATCCAGTATCTGCTGGTCGGTGCCGCGCTGGTGTTGTTCTACCTGATCCTGCTGGCGTTCTCCGAACATTTCGGTTTCGCCACCGCCTACCTGTTGGCCAGCGTGGCCTGCAGCGGCCTGATTGCCTTTTATCTCAGCGCGGTGCTGCGCGGTAAGCGGCGCGGGGCGATATTCGCCGGTAGCCTGCTGATGCTTTATGGCGTGTTGTACCTGCTATTGCAGTCGGAAGATAATGCGCTGGTGCTCGGGGCAGGGCTGCTGTTCGCTATTCTGGCGGGGATAATGCTGCTGACGCGCAAGCTGGACTGGTACCAGGTGGCCGATCCGGCGCGGTTGAGCGGCGAAACGCCGACCGGTGACGGCGAAAACCGCTTCCGGTTGTGGAAATAGGCAGAGGCGTTGGGCGCGGCAATCGCGCCCATTGGCATTACAGCAGCGGTTCCATCTCCAACAGGATCTGTTCGCACCACTGTTGCAGGCGGTCTTCGCTCATGTCGTATTGGTTCACCTCATCCAGCGCCAGGCCGACGAAGTGTTTGCCATCGGCGCTCAGCGGTTTCGGGCTGGTGAATTCAAAGCCTTCAATGGGCCAGAAGCCGATAAACTGTACGCCGAGCGGGGCGATGTGATCGTGCAACATGCCGAGCGCATCGAGGAACCATTCGCCGTAACCGAGTTGATCGCCCATGCCATACATGGCGACGATTTTTCCTTTCAGATCCAGCGTCGTCAGTTGCGGCCAAATCGCTTCCCAGTCTTCCTGCAATTCACCGAAATCCCAGGTAGGAATGCCGAGGATCAGGATGGAATATTCTTCCATCAGTTGCGGGGAGACGTCTTTCAGGTTGTGCAGGTCGACCAGGTCTTCGCCCAGAATCTCACGGATTTTTTCTGCCGCCATCTCGGTGTAGCAGGTGCTGGAGCCGTAAAACAGACCAATCTTCATTTTTAAACCGTTATGTTACCGTTCGTGGAATGGCATCGAGTGTACCAGATTTGCACTGGCTTAAGGCATAATGGCGCAGGTGGAAAGCTAACAAAGAGAGGACCGCGTGCAACAGCAAGAGAGTGCGCTGATTGAGCAATTCCTGGATGCGCTTTGGCTCGAACGCAATCTGGCAGAAAATACGCTGGCCTCTTACCGGCTGGATCTGCAGGCGCTGAGCACCTGGCTGAACCATCAAAATACCTCGTTGTTACAGGCGCAGGCGCTGGATTTGCAGGCGTTTCTCGCCGAACGGGTGGCGGGGGGCTACAAGGCGACCAGCTCTGCGCGTTTGCTGAGCGCCATGCGCCGCCTGTTCCAGTATCTGTACCGTGAAAAGCTGCGGGAAGACGATCCGACCGCGCTGCTCGCCTCGCCGAAGCTGCCGCAGCGGCTGCCGAAAGATTTGAGCGAAGCGCAAGTCGATGCCTTGTTGCAGGCGCCATGCGTCGATCAGCCGCTGGAGCTGCGAGACAAGGCGATGCTGGAAGTGCTGTACGCCACCGGTCTGCGAGTGTCCGAGCTGGTCGGGCTGACCATCAGCGACGTCAGCCTGCGCCAGGGTGTGGTGCGGGTGATCGGTAAAGGCAACAAGGAACGGCTGGTGCCGCTGGGCGAGGAGGCGGTGTACTGGATCGAAAATTATCTGGAGCACGGCCGCCCGTGGATGGTTAACGGCCAGGCGCTGGATGTGCTGTTCCCAAGCAACCGCTGCCAGCAAATGACCCGACAGACGTTCTGGCATCGCATCAAACACTATGCGATCCTAGCGGGTATTGATAGCGAGAGGCTGTCACCGCACGTGTTGCGCCACGCATTTGCCACCCATTTGCTGAACCACGGGGCCGATCTCCGTGTCGTACAGATGTTATTGGGGCACAGCGACCTCTCGACCACGCAAATTTATACGCATGTAGCGACCGAACGACTTAAACAGCTACATCAACAGCATCACCCGCGTGCGTGACACGCCGGGCTCAAAAGGATTGGAAGAATGAATAAAGGTTTAATGCTGCTCTCTCTGCTGGTGGCTTCGGTGACCGGTGCGGCCCACGCCGACGATGCGGCAATCAAAAAAGCGCTCGGCAGCCTGGGCATTCAGCAGGCGGAAGTGCAGCCTTCACCGGTTAACGGCCTGAAAACCGTGCTGACCGATAACGGCGTGCTGTACGTGACCGAAGACGGCAAACACATTCTGCAAGGCCCGCTGTACGACGTCAGCGGCAAAGAACCGGTTAACGTCACCAACCAATTGCTGACCGGCAAGCTGGAAGCGCTGAAAGATCAGATGATCGTCTACAAAGCGCCAAAAGAAAAACACGTGATCACCGTGTTTACCGACATCACCTGCGGCTATTGCCACAAGCTGCACCAGCAGATGAAAGAATATAACGACCTGGGCATTACCGTCCGCTATCTGGCGTTCCCGCGCCAGGGGCTGAACTCCCAGGCCGAGAAAGACATGCAGTCAATCTGGTGCACCGCCGACAAGGCCAAGGCTTTCGATTCCGCCATGAAAGGCGATGCGGTGTCCCCGGCGACCTGTAAAACCGACATCAGCAAACACTATGCGCTTGGCGTGCAGTTCGGCATTCAGGGCACTCCGGCGATCATTCTGGAAAACGGCATGATGATCCCGGGCTATCAGGGGCCGAAAGAGATGGCCGCCATGCTGGATGCGCATCAGACCGCAACCAAAACCGGTGGTTAATCGCCGGTGAGCCTCAAAACACAACTACGCCGCCGTGCGGCGACGGACGACAGCCATCTGCCTGCCGGCCTGCATCCGCTACTGCGCCGTTTATACGCGCTACGCGGCGTTAAGGCTGAACAGGAACTGGAGCGCAGCGTCAAAGGCATGCTGCCCTGGCAGCAATTGGACGGCATCGACACCGCCGTTGGCATTCTGCAACAGGCGCTGGCCGCGAATCGCCGCATCATGGTGGTGGGGGACTTCGACGCCGATGGCGCCACCAGTACCGCGTTGACGGTGTTGGCCTTGCGCAGCATGGGCGGCAGTGCGGTTGACTATCTGGTGCCGAACCGATTCGAGGACGGCTACGGTCTGAGTCCGGAAGTGGTCGAGCAGGCGGCGGCGCGCGGTGCAGAGTTGATCCTGACCGTGGATAACGGCATCTCTTCCCATGCGGGCGTTGACGTGGCGCACGCCAAGGGTATGCAGGTACTGGTCACCGACCACCACCTGCCGGGGGAAACCTTGCCGGCGGCGGAAGCGATCGTCAACCCGAACCTGCGCGGCTGTGAGTTCCCCTCCAAATCCTTGGCCGGCGTCGGTGTGGCTTTCTATCTGATGCTGGCGTTGCGTGCCCGGCTGCGTGAAAGCGGTTGGTTTGAACAACGTGCGTTGGCGATGCCGAACCTGGCAGAACTGTTGGATCTGGTCGCTCTCGGCACGGTTGCCGACGTAGTGCCGCTTGACGCCAATAACCGCATTTTGGTGTATCAGGGCCTGAATCGCATTCGCGCCGGCAAGTGTCGGCCGGGCATCCGGGCGCTGCTGGAAGTGGCCAACCGTGACGCGCGCCAACTGGCGGCCAACGATCTTGGTTTTGCGCTGGGGCCGCGGCTCAATGCCGCCGGGCGGCTGGACGACATGTCGATTGGCGTGGCGTTGTTGCTGAGCGATGACATTGCGCAGGCGCGCATGCTGGCCAACGATCTCGATGCGCTTAACCTGACAAGGCGTGAGATTGAGCAGGGCATGCAGGTCGAGGCCTTGCAGTTGTGCGACGAACTGGAGCGCAGCAGCACCGCTTTGCCGTATGGGCTGGCGATGTATCATCCGGAATGGCATCAGGGCGTGGTGGGCATTCTGGCCTCGCGCATCAAAGAACGTTTTCACCGCCCGGTGATTGCGTTTGCGCCGGCGGGCGAGGGCATTCTGAAAGGTTCCGGCCGTTCGATAGCCGGCCTGCACATGCGCGACGCGCTGGAGCGGCTGGATACGCTGAATCCGGGTTTGATGATGAAGTTCGGCGGCCATGCGATGGCGGCCGGGTTATCGTTGGAAGAGGCCAAATTCGACGAGTTTCGTCTGCGCTTTGGCGAACTGGTGGGGGAATGGCTCGATCCGGCGATGCTGGAAGGGGTTATCTGGTCCGACGGCGAACTGGCGATGCAGGAGCTTTCGCTGGAAACGGCGGAGCTGTTGCGCGAGGGGGGCCCTTGGGGGCAGGCGTTCCCGGAACCGACGTTCGACGGTAGGTTCCGTATCCTGCAACAGCGGTTGGTGGGCGAGAAACACCTGAAGCTGATGGTGGAGCCGCTCGGTGGCGGCCCGTTGCTCGACGGCATCGCCTTCAACGTGGACACCACCCTGTGGCCCGACAGCAGCGTGCGTGAAGTGGAGCTAGCCTACAAGCTCGACGTCAATGAGTTCCGTGGTAACCGCAACGTGCAGTTATTGATCCAGCACCTCTGGCCGCGTTGATTTTTCCTGAACGGGCGCGGTGATGCCGCGCCTGATTCAGATACACATCCTTCCCCCCACAAAAACTGACCAACTCGCTATAAACTGACGCCCGGATCCGATAGAATTACCGGTTCTAATGGCATTTCGCCATCGACGACATCAACGTAAAAGAACGCTAAAAACCATGTTTGAAATTAATCCGGTAAAAAACCGAATTCAGGACCTGTCCGAGCGGACTGCCGTTCTTAGGGGGTATCTTTGACTATGATGCCAAGAAAGAACGCCTAGAAGAAGTCAACGCCGAGCTGGAACAGCCTGATGTTTGGAACGACCCCGAGCGCGCACAGGCGCTGGGTAAAGAGCGCGCGGCGCTTGAAGCCATCGTGGAAACCATCGATCAACTGGAACAGGGCGGCGAAGACGTCACCGGCCTGCTGGAACTGGCGGTTGAAGCCGACGATGAAGAAACCTTTACCGAAGCCGTAGCCGAACTCGATCAACTGTCTGCCAAGCTGGAACAATTAGAGTTCCGCCGTATGTTCTCCGGTGAATATGACAGCGCGGATTGCTACCTGGACATCCAGGCCGGCTCCGGCGGCACCGAAGCACAGGACTGGGCGAGCATGCTGCTGCGCATGTACCTGCGCTGGGCGGAATCCAAGGGCTTCAAAACGGAAGTGATTGAAGAATCCGACGGCGACGTCGCGGGGCTGAAATCCGCCACCATCAAGATTATCGGCGACTACGCGTTCGGCTGGTTACGCACTGAAACCGGCGTGCATCGTCTGGTGCGCAAGAGCCCGTTCGACTCCGGCGGCCGCCGTCATACCTCGTTCAGCTCGGTGTTTATCTATCCGGAAGTGGACGACGATATCGATATCGACATCAACCCGGCAGACCTGCGTATTGACGTTTACCGCGCCTCCGGTGCGGGTGGTCAGCACGTAAACAAAACCGAGTCGGCGGTACGTATTACCCACTTGCCGACCAACATCGTGGTGCAGTGCCAGAACGACCGTTCTCAGCATAAGAACAAGGATCAAGCGTTTAAACAGCTGCGAGCCAAGCTGTACGAGTTTGAGATGCAAAAGAAAAATGCTGATAAACAGCAGATGGAAGACAACAAGTCCGACATCGGCTGGGGCAGTCAAATCCGTTCTTACGTGCTGGATGATTCCCGCATCAAGGATTTGCGCACCAACGTTGAAACGCGTAACACGCAGGCCGTATTAGATGGCGACCTGGATAAATTCATTGAGGCAAGTTTGAAAGCCGGGTTATGAGGAACAGAAATGTCTGAGCAACAACCACAGGGCGCCGATCAGGCGTTGGAACTCAATAACGAGTTGCAGTCACGCCGTGAGAAACTGGCCGGGCTGCGCGAGAACGGCATTGCGTTCCCGAATGATTTCCGTCGCGACACCACGTCCGACAAGCTGCACGCTGCATACGGCGATAAAGATAACGAAGAGCTGGAAGCGCTGGGCGTAGAAGTTACCGTTGCAGGCCGCATGATGACCCGTCGTATCATGGGTAAAGCGTCATTCGTGACGTTGCAGGACGTCGGCGGCCGTATCCAGCTTTACGTCGCGCGCGACGATCTGGCGGAAGGCGTTTATAACGAGCAGTTCAAGAAGTGGGATCTGGGCGATATCCTTGGCGCTCGCGGCAAGCTGTTCAAAACCAAGACCGGCGAGCTGTCTATCCACTGTACCGAACTGCGTCTGCTGACCAAGGCTCTGCGCCCGTTGCCGGACAAGTTCCACGGCCTGGCCGACCAGGAAACCCGCTACCGCCAGCGTTATCTGGACCTGATCGCCAACGATGAGTCGCGCAACACCTTCAAGGTGCGCTCTCAGGTGATGGCGGGGATCCGTAACTTCATGGTGGAACGCGGCTTCATGGAAGTCGAAACCCCAATGATGCAGGTGATCCCTGGCGGCGCTTCTGCGCGTCCATTCGTGACTCACCACAATGCGCTGGACATCGATATGTACCTGCGTATTGCCCCGGAGCTGTACCTGAAGCGTCTGGTGGTTGGGGGCTTCGAGCGGGTGTTCGAAATCAACCGTAACTTCCGTAACGAAGGCGTTTCTCCGCGTCATAACCCAGAGTTCACCATGATGGAACTCTATATGGCTTACGCGGATTACAAAGACCTCATCGAGCTGACAGAGTCGCTGTTCCGCACCCTGACTCAGGACGTGCTGGGCAAAACTCAGGTGCAGTACGGTGACGAAGTGTTCGATTTCGGCAAGCCGTTTGAAAAACTGACCATGACCGAGGCGATCAAAAAATACCGTCCTGAAACCGATCTGGCCGATCTGGCTGACATGGGCAAGGCGGTGGCTATCGCTGAATCCATCGGTATCAAGATTGAGAAGAGCTGGGGTCTGGGCCGTGTAGTCACCGAGATCTTCGAAGAAGTGGCGGAAAGCCACCTGATTCAGCCGACCTTCATTACCGAATACCCGGCGGAAGTGTCCCCGCTGGCGCGCCGTAATGATGAGAACCCAGAAATCACTGACCGTTTCGAGTTCTTCATTGGCGGGCGTGAAATCGGTAACGGCTTCTCCGAGCTGAACGACGCGGAAGACCAGGCGCAGCGCTTTGCTGACCAAGTGAATGCGAAAGACGCAGGCGATGACGAAGCAATGTTCTACGACGAAGACTACGTCACCGCGCTGGAGCACGGCCTGCCGCCGACGGCTGGCTTGGGTATCGGTATCGATCGCATGGTTATGCTGTTCACCAACAGCCACACCATCCGCGATGTGATTCTGTTCCCGGCAATGCGCCCGCAGAAATAATCTTTTGCGGTGTGAACATCAACCGGTGCAGGCGACTGCGCCGGTTTTTTTTCGCTTATTGGAAGGAAACAGGGGGCCGATGCGGCTAACTGCTTAAAACATCGGCAGTTACGCGCTATCTCCGCTTGCCCGGCGTGGATAACCGGTTATAATGCCAGTCGCACACCGATGCGGGTGTAGTTCAATGGTAGAACGGCAGCTTCCCAAGCTGCATACGAGGGTTCGATTCCCTTCACCCGCTCCAAGACCTTCTTCAAACTTTCTTTTGTGGTATCACGCTTACCTGTTGGTCAGCTTTATGAAATGGCGACCAAAAAACCGATAATTGCGATCAACACGACCCAAAACCATTTAGAGGTTTTTTCCGGCTTCCATTCTTCGCCATATTCAACCTGATAATCGGGTCTGACATCCTTTCTTTTCATCACATTCCCTGGAAATTAACATCCTTAAATTCCTGCGGGCATATTTTAAGATGAATCTTAATGTTATTAAATTTAATGCGTATTTTTGGGTAAAAATCTCAATGGAATATGAGAGGGGCTTTATGAAATACCAACAAAAACAAGGGATTTAATATGGTTTTGTTGCGTTATTATCTTTTGCCGTTTTTTGGTTGGAATCTAAAGAGGAATGGCATTTTCCTTCCTGTGCCAGCGTGGCCGGCACCCGCTTTTGCGCCTGCCAACCTCTGCGCTGCCGGTTTGCCCACAGGTTTCTGCCGCATATTGGAATGAACATAAAGCATTATCAATCTGACAGGAATGCAGGTGAACTTATGGTGGGGGATTGGTCTGTTGTTTACTGCGATGACCGGCTTTGCACTTTTGGTTTTTGGTTCGTTTTTCAGTGGGAAAGTGAAGCTCCGCGTTCCATTTTATTGGTTTCGAAGCATTTTTCGACATTACAGAAATGCAAAAACCCGCCATAAGCGGGTTTTTGATCGCTAATACTTAACTGCTCAGGCCGTTGCCTTCATCGCGATTGCAAGTTTTAGCGAGATTATCGGCGATTAAAGCGCGATAACGTTTACAGCAGAAGGGCCTTTAGCGCCGCTCTCAACAGAGAACTCCACTTTTTGACCTTCGTCTAAGGTTTTAAAATCGCTGCTCTGGATAGCGGAGAAATGTACGAAGACATCTTTGCTGCCATCTTGTGGAGTGATAAAACCGAAGCCTTTATCTGCGTTAAACCATTTTACTAAACCAGTCATTTTAGTAGACATAGATACATCCTTTTTCATTTTTGAGCCACTCATCGTGGCGAACATGGCCTGTTTTGCAGAATTTTACTTATGGGGCACTTAGGAGGAGGCTCATGAAGAAGGGGTATCTAGAGATAACGCTTGAACTGAGGACTGCTTTACTAAAACTGCTTTCATAAGGTCTGTGTTCCAAACCGATGACGTCATAGTAGGCTTGGTTTGATTTATTAAGCAAGGATTAATTTTATTAATGTCGTGGGTAGGCTGTCACACCTCTGACGTAGTGTGATGATTGTCCGAGAATTTGGAGCGTGGAGCCGGCATTTTTCACCGCAATGTGGTTGACGCATAAAAGATAAAAGCCCTGACCGTTGCAGCCAGGGCTTTTATGGTACTATTGACTTCAGATTTAACATTAATGAACTTAATATTTCTTACTGCTAAGGTACTAATTTTAAATGTACACGTTTATCACAGATAATATCGGGTGATAATATTAACTAAAACCTCCCCTATATTTACCAGTTCACATTATCCGCCAACCTGAATGAATATTCCAAGGTATGGCATTTTAAACAAGTACATCTCCCCTCGCGATATAGACTCTTGATGCGTAGCCTCACTTCCATTGCGATCTTGTTGCACTGTTTTCTAGGCTATCTTGAAAACCAATCGCAAACAAAAAACAATTGAATCATGGCCTTACATCATCGCGTTTTGGTCCACACCCTGCGATTGTAGATACTGACTACGTGGCCTTAAAGCGTCATCAAGCGAGCGACTGGATTTTCCTCGGCATTGATGCCCATACAAAAATCACTTCGTGGCCTTTATCGCAAAATAAATTTAAATCAACTTAATTAACACTTTTGGTAATAACAGCTAGCTACCATTTTGCTGCTGCTGATGACCAATCTACGGGTTTTTAAAAGGGTGTCAATACTGTTTTTAATGACATGTTTTTAATAACATGTTTTTATTCACAGTGTTTATACGTGATCTCTTTCAAACCTCGCCGAACGTTTATTTTTATCGGCTTACCTTTTTTGGGAGGGGGGTATTATGTCGGAGTTTTTTCTGAAATGGCGGGGCCGATGCTTGGGTAATATTAGCGTTTCATTAGCTAAGCCAAAAACCAAAATATGATCTTGTCCGTAGAAGGCAGGCTGGCGATTTATGTTGCCGCAGAAACCGCTATCCGGGCCTGACGTAGCCCGCTGCAGAAGCAACGGGCTGTTCCCACGGTATCAGGGCCTGGTGACGAATCGTGCAAGTTGTTGGTGCAATTGGCTGTTTTCTTTACGTAAGTGTTCAATTTCCTCCAGCAGCGTCAAGGTGACCGCTATGCCCGGCCAGTCCAGCGCCAATTCGCGATGCAACTGTTGAGCGCGGTGAAAAATGGTCAGCGCATGATCGTCAAATACCCAGTCTGCAGCCGTCGGGTTACGCGGTTCGATCACCCCCAGCCCGACGATTTCCGTTAACTCATCCTCTGAAACACCGGTATGCAGGCAAAATTCGGTAATGGTTAAAGTCACTTTTACGTTAGCCATTTTGCTTACTCCACTCTTTGCGTGGGTCAAAAGCGGGTTGCGCCTCCGCCAGTTGTTGCCACAGCGCAGCATTTTTTTCGTCCGGCTTCGGTGGCATCACGACCTTGATCACCGCATATAAATCCCCGGTTTCTTTCTTGCCGACCAGGCCTTTCCCCTTGATACGCAGCCGCTGGCCGGTCTGACTACCGGCTGGAATGGTCAGTAGAATAGGGTCTTTCAGGGTCGGAACCGGCACCTTGGCACCCAGAGCAGCTTCCCATGGTGATACCGGCAAGACGATCTCCAGATTATGGCCGACGATGTCGAACAGCGGGTGCGGCGCAATGCGGATGATCAGATAGAGGTCACCGTTGGCGCCGCCCTCAGCGCCCGGCGCACCCTGGCCTTTCAGGCGAATGCGTTCGCCATCGCCCACGCCGACGGGGATCTTCACATTAAGGGTTTTGGGGATTTCCTGTTCCACCATGCCGAAAGCGTTATAAATCGGCAGGCTATAGCGAATGGTCCGGGTTTGCTCGGCCAGAGTTTCCTCAAGGAAAACCGCCACTTCCATCTCGATGTCTTGCCCGCGCATGGCACGGCTTTGGCGTCGGTGTTGCGAACGCGCATGTTCGCCAAACATCGAGGAAAAAATATCGGAAAAGTCTTCGGCGTTATTGGCGTGACCGTGCTGCGTTTGACGGCCAAAATTAGGGTCGTTGCGATGTTGCACCAATTGATCGTATTCGGCGCGACGCTCATCGTCTTTTAACACCTCATAGGCTTCCGCGACTTCCTTGAACTGCGCTTCGGCATTCGATTCGGTGCTGACGTCGGGGTGATATTTTCGCGCCAGACGACGATAGGCCGTTTTGATAGCCTTGAGATCGTCCGATGGCTTAACCCCTAAAATGGCATAATAGTCCTTGAATTCCATAGCGTAATCATCTCATTTCAATCTTTCATCTGAGGGAATGGCTGAGCCTGCATTGCATGAAACCTTACTCAGGGTAGGGCACTTGCCACCGGGACATCGACATCATTGTGCGGCCAGTGGCTAATGAGCGAAAAAGGCGGGGCGATAAACCCTCCTTATGTATGCGCTTAATTGCGCTTTAGCTGCCTGGCGACCCTGAACAGGCTGAAGGCACTGAACAACATTTCAATACCTACAAGGGTGGTCACCAGTATGACCGATGTCATTGGATCGGCGCTAAACAGCATCCAGGCAATCACCAGATCCAAGAAGCCAATGACGAACTGCAACCAACTGCCGCTGACTTCACGCAGCTTATAACCGGCAACTAACCGCACAATACCACCGAGCGCAAATAATATGGCGAGGTATATCGCCAGCGTCAGCATGCCGGCCAATGGACTGGTAATAAACAGGTAGCCGATAATCAAATAAGCCGCGCCCAGTAATAGGCCGCCGATCATCGGCCAGGTGTTTTGTGCCCGATTGGCTATCATGCCCGTCACCAACGCCGCGCCGCTCAGCAATAGTAAGACGCCGACCAGAATGCTCAGCGCTGTGCCGGATGCCAGGGGGTTAATCAGGCACAGAATACCGCCCACCAAGAGCAGGAAGGCAATAATCAGCAGGGCAGTGCGTTGCTTTTTGAGGCGTTCTTCACTCAGGAGGGGCAGATTTTTATGGTCAAAATTTAACATGACAGTACTCCATTTGTCGTATGGCGCTCAGTAATCCCTACTTGTTTAGCATAGTCCTTTTGGCGCTTTTTGACTGCCCCTGTGCAAATGTTACTATTGACGCCTGACGCGTATCAGCGCCCGGAAATATGATTGAGGACAGGATTTGAGCACAGGAAGCAAACTTGCGTGGTGGCGCCGCGCCGCAGTGTGTCTGACATTGAGCCTGCTGTTGGCCGGTTGTTCGAGCAAAAACAGCTATAACCGCGACTACGACAAACTGCCGAAGGGCACTTACAGCGGCAAATCCTATACCGTTAAACGTGGCGATACGCTGTATTACATCGCCTGGATCACTGACAGCGAAGTCAGCGAACTGGCACGAATCAACAAGATACGGCCGCCCTACGGGCTGGAAGTCGGGCAAAAACTGCGGCTGAGCGGCAGCGCCCCGACCAAAACGGCGTCAACCCGGCGTAAAAATACCTCGTCCGGCGCGGTGTTGGCTAAATCGACGCCGCCGCCTGGGGCTTCACGCTGCTGGCGCTGGCCGACCAGCGGCAAGATAGTGCAGAAATATTCCAACGCAGACGGCGGCAATAAAGGCATCGATATCGCCGGTGCGCGCGGCCAGCCGATCTTCGCTTCCGCCAAGGGCAAGGTGGTGTACGTCGGCAATCAACTGCGCGGCTACGGCAACCTGATCATGATTAAGCACGGCGAAGACTTCATCACCGCCTATGCGCATAACGACACCACGCTGGTCCGCAACGGCCAGGATGTGAAGGCAGGGCAAAAGATTGGCACCATGGGCAGTACCGGCACCGACTCCGTGTTCCTGCATTTCCAGATCCGCTATCGCGCCACCGCGCTCGATCCGCAGCGCTATCTGCCGCCGCAAGGCGCTTCGCCATCGTGTTAAGCGTGGAGATAACGGCCCGTTCCGTCAAGGAGCGGGCCCCTGTCGCGGGCTATTTCCGCTTCCTTCCACATAGCCAGATCAACGCCAACAGCACCACCACCGCAACTCCGATAGCCGGAGCCATATAAGGCTGCAGCTTCGCCAGCAGCGGTACCGGGCCGCCGGTGCGCAGCATCGCCACGTCCTCCTCGCTTACCGTCACCGCCGGGTTGCCGTAGTTTTTCAGCACATAATTGCTGATGGCGGCGATTTGCCGATCGGTTAATGGATTGACGTAGGATTGCGGGCCAAAGTTCGGCATCAGCACGTCCTCGCTGCCTGCTTTGCGCTGCACGCCGAACAAAATGGCGGAGATCAGGTTGGCCGGGTTGCCGGAACCGGTGGCGGTATTGTTGAACAGCGAAGGATAGGCCTGGTTTTTGCTGCCGCTGCCGTCCGGTTGGTGGCAACTGGCGCAGTTGCCGCTGAATAAGGCCGCACCGTCGCTGACGGTATTATTGGCATTGGACGGATGCAGGCCGCGTAGCGTCGGTTCGATGTTCAGCGGTTGGCCAAAGCGGTCCGCCGCCTGCTTATCCTGAGCATCGCGGATCGGTACGGTACTTTTCAGGTAGACGGCAATGGCCATCAGATCCTGTTCAGGCAGGTACTGCAGGCTGTTTTCCACCGCCTCTGCCATGCCGCCAGCGGCCTGATTTTTCCCGGCGACCCGCCCGGTTTTGAGATATTGCACCAGTTCTTCATTGCTCCAGCCGCCGATGCCGCTGACGGCGTCCGACGTAATGTTCGGCGCATACCAACTTCCCACCATGCCCCCCGCCAGCGGCTTATCGGCGCTTTCCGCCATCAGCAGGTTGCGTGGCGTATGGCAGGTATCGCAATGCCCAGGGCCGTTGACCAGATAGGCGCCACGGTTCCACTGCTCGCTTTTCTCGGCATTGGGCTGAAAGCGGTTCTTATCCAGAAACAGCAAGTTCCAGCCGGCCATACTGAAGCGCATATTGAACGGGAAGGGCAGTGCGGTCGGCGTATTTTTCTGCTCTACCGGCTTCACCCCTTGCATAAAGTAGGTGTAGAGCGCGTGGATGTCCGCATCACTCAATTTGCTGTAGGAGGTATAGGGCATTGCCGGGTAGAGATAGCTGCCGTCGGCGCGCACCCCATCGCGCAGTGCACGAGCGAACTGTTGTTCCGTGTAGCCACCTATGCCGTCATGCGCCGAAGGGGTGATATTGGTGGAGTAAATTACGCCCATCGGCGAGTTGATGCCGTAACCGCCGGCAAAGGGCTTGCCGCCGCCCGGTTGGGTGTGGCAGGCCTGGCAGTCCGAAGCTACGGCAAGCTGCTCACCCTGTTTAAGTAACGCAGCGCCATCGTCGTTCGCCAGGGCGGCACCGCTCAGCCCCAGCAACAGGGCAAATCCAAGTTGTATCTTCATGATTTTACCGCCAGCGATTGGGCGATGTCGTCGGCGGCCTTGATGCCCAACGCCGCCATGGTTAGCGTGCTGTTGACTACGCTGGCTGAAGGAATGGCACCGCCACCCGGCAGCCAGAGATTGGCATGGTCGTGGGTGCGGCAGTTACCGTCCACCACCGAGTCATGCGGATCGCTGCCCATAATGGTGCCGCCCATGATGTGATTATTGGCGTTCAGGTTGGTGGTGATTTTGAATTCATCCGCATCGAACAGGCGTCCAATATGCTCCAGCTGTTTATGTGCGGCTTCGGCACCCTTGCGCACGTAATCGCCGACGTCGTAATGAATATCGGGACACGGCAGGCCGTGAGCGTCCTTGCGGTTGGCGCTCAGCGTCAGGCGGTTGTTCGGGTCTGGTAACGGTTCCAGGCTAATCGACAAATCAACGCCATAGGCTGCGCGCCGGCGGATCTCTTCATCCAGCACTTTACCTACCAGGCCCTGCGCCAGCGCTTTTTGCGTTGCGGGAACTATCTGATTGATATTATTAAGTATCATCTTGTTGGCAGAATAGTCCTTACGGAACTCGCCGTCGCGCGGCCCCACCAGGCAGCTGCTCTGCGCCGGGCCGCGGCCGAGCCACAGTGGCTCTTTAGCCAGGAAGGTGCAGTGAAAGCCGGAGTGATCCATCATATTTCGCCCAACCTGATCGGAAGAGTTGGCGATGCCGTTGGGGTTCTGTTTATTGGCGGCAAGCAGCAGCAAGCGCGGCGTTTCGATACCGTTACAGGCCAGAGCGAAGGCGTTGGCGCTGGCTTTATGCGAGCGTTTTTGATTATCCAACCAGTGCACGGCGGTAACGCGATTCTGGTCGTCGGTATCAATTTTGTAGACCACCGACTCTGCCAGCACCACTGCGCCTTTCATTTCCGCGCGTTCGACATGATGGATGCCGTTATACATGGCGCCAATGGGGCAAATCGGCTGGCAGTTGTTGTTGCCGCAGCAGGTCGGGCGGCCTTTCCACGGGCGGATGCTGCGTCCCTGCGGAATTGGCACCGATCGGTAGCCGTGCGGGTTGACCACTTCGGCGAAGCGGGTGTCGCCATAGGCCCAGGGCACCATGTCCATCGGATAAGGCTTGCTGCGCTCCACCGGCGATTGCTGCGCCGGATCGTTGGGGCCTGCGACACCGATTTCCTCTTCCGCACGGCAGTAGTAGGGTTCGAGATCGTTATACGAAATTGGCCAGTCGCGACCGACGCCGTACAGGGTTTTCATCTGGAAATCGCTCGGTAAATGGCGCCAGCAAGATGCTGCCCAGTGCCAGGTGGTACCGCCGACGGTGCGCAGATAGCCCTGTTTGAAGCTGCCGGCGCTGGGGCCACTAAGGGCTACGTAGTTGTTTTCCGGGAAGTAGAGCGGTGCGGTGGCGTATTCAGATTGCGGATACAGCCCCTGGAAATCTGAGCCCGCCCGGTTATCGAACGGCATGTTGCGCCAGTTTTCCACCGCTTGGGCGCGATCGATGCGCAGGCCGGCCTCCAACACCAGGACGGAATAGCCGAGGCTGACCAGTTGGTCGGCCATGATGCCGCCGACAATGCCGGAGCCGACGATCACGATGTCGGCCGATGCGTCGCCATTGGCGGTAAATTCAGGTTTTTTCATCAGGATAATCTCAGCGAACGGGTGTCATGGTCATCGGCGGAGCGGCGGTCCACCACAGCGGGCCGTTGCCGCAGTAGGTCGGTACGATCAGCGCATCGCTGGCGGGGCGGTACATCAGCGCATCCTTATAGGCGATCAGCACAGCTTGCTGGCCATGCCCGACGGTGCCGGTGTACCAGGCGCTGATAATGGCGGTGAGCAGATCCTGCAGGCCGGCCTGCATTGCCAGCGTTTGCAGCTGTTTGGCACTTTGCTCCGGCTGCAGCAAGGCGCTTAGCTGCTTAATCTGAACAGAGAAATTGGGGATGCTGCCGCTCAAGGCGGTGAATATACGCGCCGACATGCCCTGGTCGATGTCCTGATGTTCGGTAATAGTCCGGGACAGAGTGAAGAAACGTGCAAAGACAAGCGGGTTGGCCGCTGCGGTTTGCTGCTCAGCCTGGGTCAGAAATGGATAGCCAAGCAGGGAGGTGGCGACAAGGACGGAAGCCATGCCGAACAACACATCCCTTCTTCTGAAACCGGTTCCATTGTTGTCCGAAAGCAAATTTTCGCTGGGTAATGCAGTGCTCATGGTGAATTTCTCGCAACGGGTGTTAAAGCCTGGGTAGGCGAAGGTAGGGCAGATACTGAATACAAGATGATGAAATAAAGATACTTTTGATTATTGATCGATAGCCAATAATTCATTTTATAATAATTTTTTCGGATATTAACTTGGCGGTAACTTCTCAACAACAAATTTTAACGGCGAGCCTGAAAGATCGCACTTTAAGAATAAAGGGGGCGAAGGAAAGCGGCAAAGTTGCTGAGCTATGGAGGCTTGCTCCAGCGATCAAAAAAGGCGGCGATAGCGGATTTCATAAGGGTTTCGCCGTCATACGTGCCAAAATGGATCACTAGCCGACGTCGCCACTTTGACTGAGAAGATAAATATTACCTTATGGATCGCTCCCGTTTATTAACCTTCCTGCTGCCTTACCTATGGCCGAAAAATAACCCCAAACTGCGGTGGTATCTGGTTATAGCTTGTATTTTCATGGTGGTCGCCAAGGTCAGCACTTCGCTGGTGCCGCTGGCGTATAAGGAGATGGTCGACGCACTGAGCGCGGATACTGCGAAAATGCTGGCCATTCCGCTGGGGCTGATCGTCGCCTACGGCGTTGCGCGGGTCGGCGCCACGCTGTTTGAAGAACTGCGCAACGTGATGTTCATTCATCTCAGCCAGAATGCCACCCGCTTGCTGGGGCTGCGGGTGTTCAGGCAATTGCATGCGCTGAGCCTGCGCTTTCATCTGGAGCGCCAGACTGGCGGGCTGTCGCTGTCGATCGAACGCGGCACCCAAGCGGTGGCGACGGTGCTTTCACGGTTGCTGTTCTCGATTTTCCCTATTTTGTTCGAACTCACCCTGGTCGCGGTGATCATGTGGCATATGCTGAACGGTTGGTTCGCGCTGGCGATCCTGGCCACCGTCGGCGGTTATATCCTGTTTACCGTGATAGCGGTCAGCTGGCGCACCCGTTTCCGGCGTGAACTCAACAAGGCCAATGCCGATGCCAACAGCAAGTCCATCGACAGCCTGTTGAACTATGAAACCGTAAAGTACTTCGGCAATGAAGAGTTCGAGGCCGAGCGTTTCAATATGTCGCGCCGGCTGTACGAATATGCCGCCATTAAAAACCAGTTCAGTTTTACCGCCATCAACCTCGGGCAAACCGCCATTATCTCCATCGGGTTGATAGTGATGATGGCGATGGCGGCGCAGGGCATTGTGCAGGGGCGGATGACGGTCGGTGACTTTGTGTTGGTGAATGCTTATCTGCTTCAGCTGTATCAACCGCTGAATTTCTTCGGTTTTATTTATGCCGAAGTCAGACAAGCGCTGATCGATATGGAGAACCTGTTCGATTTGCTGCAGGAAGAGCAGGAAATCGTCGATAGTCCTGACGCCGCGGCCCTTCGGTTGTCGCGTGGCGAAGTGCGCTTTGAGGCGGTCAGCTTTGGCTATGATGCGCGTCGGCCGATTTTGAACGACGTCAGTTTCACCATTCCGGCCGGTAACACCGTAGCGGTGGTCGGCGCTTCCGGCGCCGGCAAATCTACGTTGTCCCGGCTGCTGTTTCGCTTCTATGACGTGAACGGAGGGGCGGTACTTATTGACGGCCAGGATATCCGCAATCTGAAACAGGCTAGCCTGCGCGCGGCGATCGGCATTGTGCCGCAAGATACCGTGCTGTTTAACGATACCCTGCGCTACAACATCGGCTACGGCAAAACCGGATCCAGCAACGAGGAGATCGAACGGGCGGCGAAACTGGCGCATATCCACGAGTTTATCGTCGGCCTGCCTGACGGCTATGAAACTCGGGTGGGCGAGCGTGGGCTCAAGCTGTCCGGGGGGGAGAAGCAGCGGGTGGCGATCGCCCGTACCATCCTGAAAAACCCGGCGATCCTGGTGTTCGACGAAGCCACCAGCGCATTGGATACCCAAACCGAACGCGAGATCCAGGCGCATCTGCGCGAGGTGAGCCGCGACCATACCACGCTGGTGATTGCCCACCGTTTGTCGACGGTGGTGGACGCCGACGAAATCATCGTGCTGGAGGCGGGAGAAATCGTCGAGCGTGGGCGCCATGAGGAACTGTTGCAACGCGATGGCCGTTACGCCGCGATGTGGCAAAACCAGTACAGCGAGGAGTCATAATCTTGCTGGCTAACGTCCGGGCACTAACGAGCGGGACGTTAGCCGCAGGCATCACAATTCACCGGTCAGATACTGCGCCACGCCGTTGCCAAAACTCCAATCGCCCTTGCTGTTGGTAGTGATAGACACCATCAGGTCACTGCTTTCAATTCCACAGCTTTCTTTCAGCTCGCGGCTGAGATCGGCGTAAAACCGCTGTTTCTGCTCTTCGGCGCGCGGGCTGGTGATCACTCGCACCACCACCAGATCGCGGGTGCGCGTCAGGTTAAGGCCGGTATCTTCGATCACCATATGGTGAGCCTTGTTTTCATGAACAATCTGATAGCGATCGCGCTGCGGCACCTCAAAGGCACTGAGCACGGCACGGTGGGCGGCATCGAGCAGGGTTTTCAGTTCGGCTTCGCTGCGGCCCTCAATGACTTCGAAGATAAGTAATGGCATTTGTATAATCCTGTCAGTGATTTAATGAAATTTTAGATGCGTAGGGCAGCGTTTTTGCATCGCTTCCGATAACCCATCTTAGCCAAGCCGCAGCGGGGGAAGAAGCGCTATACTTGAACTCATTGTTTATATAAATGAACAGTTGGCGATGAAAAATCCAAAAATAGAAACCCTGTGGACCCATTTGCACTGGCTTACCGTACTGGCCGAACAGGGCAGTTTCACCCGTGCGGCGGAGCGGCTGGACGTCAGTAAAGCGGCCATGAGTCAGAAAATAAAAGAGATCGAAATGCTGGCCGGGGTGCCGCTGGTGCAGCGAACTACCCGCAGCGTTCGGCTGACCGATGCCGGGTTGAGGCTGGTTGAGGAACTGCGTCAGCCTTTCGCGCAGATTAAGCAGAGTTTCTCCGGCATTTGCGATTCCAGCGGGCCGCTGCGCGGTTCGATCCGGGTGACGGCGCCGGTGGCGTTTGCCCGCCAGCAGTTGGTGCCGCGCATTACCGGCTTTTTGCGCGCCAACCCGGAGGTACGGGTGCAGCTTGAGGTGTCGGACCGTCTGGTATCGTTGACCACCGAAGGTTTCGATCTGGCGATCCGCCATAGCGATAGCCTGCCGGATACGCACGTCGCCTGGCGGCTGTGCCCGACGGAAACGCTGGCGGTGGCGTCGGCGGACTATATTAAACGGCACGGCATGCCGTCATCTCCCGCCGAACTGCAACGGCATCAGTGCCTTTACTATCCGCGGGGGAGCGAGCAGCCGGGCTGGAGCTTCGTCGCCAGGCACTCGACTGAGGGGAAAGTGGACCAGGTCCGCGTGCCGGTCAGCGGCCCGTTTGCCACCAACAACAGCGAGTCGATACGCGATGCGGCGGCGGAAGGGCTGGGCATTGCTCTGCTACCGGATTTCAGCGCGCAACAGGCGCTGGCGGACGGGCGGTTGATTGAGGTACTGCCGGCCTGGCGCCCGATTGGCGCCTTTGCCGACAGTCTTCACGTAGTGCGGCCCTATGCACCGCAGGTGTCGCGTGCGGTAACGGAGTTCAGCAGCTACTTGCGCGGCGCTTTTGCCGAAGGGTTTGCCGCCGGTTGACCCTCGTTCAGGATACGCACTACATAGTCGCAGGCAATGCGACAGTCCTGGCTGAGATTCGCTTCGCCGCCGGACAGGCTGCCACGCAGCCACAACCCATCGATCATCGCCGCCAACCCGCGCGCGGCATCGCGCGCCTGTTGTTGCGGCAGTTCACGGCGGAACTGGCTGCAGATATTGGAATAAAGCCGACGATCGTTGGCGCGCTGCAGGCGACGCAGCGGCGGCTGGTGCATGCTGGCGGCCCAGAAATCAAGCCAGGCACGCATCGAGATCGCATTGGTTTGGCTGGGATGGAAGTTACCCTGAATAATGGCAAATAGCTGCGATTGGCTGTCGGCGGCCGCCTGGCTGCGGCATTCGGCGACCGCGTCGCGCAGATCGCGCAAGATCTTGCGCATGGTGGCGCTCAGCAATCCCTCTTTATCGCCAAAGTAGTGGCTGACGATGCCGGTAGACAGCCCCGCTTCTTTTGCCACCTGCGACAGGGTGATGCCGGCCAGGCCGACGACGTTAATGGCCGCGAAGGCGGCATTAATCAACTGCTCCTTACGCTGCTCCGGAATGTCTTTACGGTACATTTTTTCCCCGACTGATAGGCAAATCACAGTTTTAATTTGATTGATTGAACGGTCAATCAATACTCTATATGCTGCAAAAATGTCAAATAAATGGCGATTAAATGTTAACTAAAGGTTGCGTTTAAATCGTCTGTCTTTTGCATCATGGAATCCTGCCAATGACAGTGAATAGTCTCCCATCGCACGGTGAACAACCGATTAGGTTAAATGCACCGGTATTTTTCAGCTCGGCGGCGGTGATCCTGCTGCTTGGCGTTTTGATTGTGCTGTTCCCGGCCGGCAGCAAGCAGTGGCTTAACCTGGCTCAGAGCTGGGTAGCCGATGTGTTCGGCTGGTACTACATGTTATTGATGGTTGCCTGTATGGCGTTTGTTTTTTGGCTGGCGTTATCGCGTTTCGGCCAGATCCGCCTAGGGCCGGACGACGAGCAACCGCAGTTCAGTTATCCCTCTTGGGTGGCGATGCTGTTCTCGTCGGGCATCGGCATTGCGCTGGTTTATTACGGTGCTTACGAGCCGCTGGATCACTTCCTGTCGCCGCCGGAAGGCAGCGGCGGCAGCGTGCAGGCTGCGCGTCAGGCGATGGCGCTCACTTTTCTGCACTGGGGGCTGCATGGCTGGGCGCTGTATGCGCTGATCGCCACCGCGCTGGCGTATTTCGCCTATTGCCGCGGCTTGCCGCTGGCGTTGCGCTCGGCGTTGTATCCGATTTTCGGCGAGCGCATTCACGGCGGCGTTGGTCATCTGGTGGACAGCTTCGGCATTTTGGTCACGGTGATCTCGATGGTGACCAATCTGGGGATCGGTGCCTTGCTGGTTAACTCCGGGCTGTTTTACCTGTTCGATATTCCGCAAAGCAACGGCGTGCTGTTGATACTGATCGTGGTGATGATGGTGGTAGCCACGCTGGCGGCGGTAACCGGCGTCGAGAAAGGCATCGCGATACTGTCCAATATCAATGTCGGTTTTTTGTGCCTGCTGCTGCTGTTCGTGTTTCTGGCCGGCCCGACGCTAAACCTGGTCAACGGCATGTTGCAGAACGTGGGGGACTATCTGACCTCGATTGTCAGCAGAAGCTTTGACATGTATCTGTACGGCAAGGCGCGCCAGTGGCAGGGCGCCTGGACGCTGTTCTACTGGGCCTGGTGGGTGGCGTGGGCGCCGTTTGTCGGCCTGTTTATCGCGCGCATCTCCAAAGGGCGCACTATCCGTGAATTGATCTTCGGCGTGTTGCTGATCCCGCTGGGCTTTACCCTGGCGTGGTTGTCGATCTTCGGTAACACCGCCATCAGCCTGGTGCTGGAAAGCGGGCAGGCGATCCTCGGCCAGGTGGCGGTGAGCGATCCGCCGATGGCGGTGTTCAAGCTGTTCGAATACCTGCCCTATACCCAACTCACCGCCGGTTTCACCGTGTTGATCAGCTTTGTGCTTTTCCTGACGCCGGTCGATTCCGGCACGCTGATGATCGCCAACCTGTCTTGCCAGGGCGGCTCGGCGCAGGATGATGCGCCGGCCTGGCTGCGCATTTTCTGGGCCGCGGTGACCACCGTGGTGTGCATTGGCCTGTTGTATGCAGGCAGCTTCAGTGCGATGCAGACCGCCGTAGTGCTGTGCGGCCTGCCGTTCTCGGCGGTGATCGTGCTGTATATGGTCAGTCTGCATAAGGATCTGCATCACTACGCCATGAAGCCGGTGACGTCTTGAGGCGGGAGTGCAGGCATCAGCGCGGGATCACCAGCACCGGATGGCCGATCTCGTCCAGCAGGCCACGGGTAACGGAGGCATTCAGCCAGCGCCCCAGTGAAGACAGATGGCGATGCGAGATGATCAACAGGTCACAGTTGAACAGCACCATCTGCTCAGGGATCACGTCGATGGGCGCGCCGCTGGCCAGCAGGCCTTGGGCGCTGAATCCCATTTGGTTCAGCGCCCGGATCACTTGCCCCAACTGTTTTTGCGCCAGTGCCTCTTCGTGCTGAGCGGCCGGATATTCGTCGCTTTCATCGCTGTCGAAGCGCAGCCCACTGTGGCTGAGTGTGAAGGCGTTATCCACCACCGTCAGCACTATAATGCCGGAAATGCAGCTTTGCATGTGTTGCATAAATTGCAGGGCGTTGCCGCTGTGTTCAAAGTTATCTACTGCCAATAACACTTTACCAATCATAGTGACTCCCGTTCGTGCGGTTTAAATTGCACCCTTGAAATTAGATTCCCCTTTTTTCCAATAACCTTTGGCGAACAGCGCGGTTTTGGGGATATCCAACTCATTGATAAATCGGTCCTTCAGGTAAGCAGCGATCTGGCATTCACAGGCTATCCACACTTGGCCCTGACCGGCGGGCAGAACGAAGTGACTGACGGCCTGTACCAACGGGCTGTTCATTACGCTGTCAAAATGTCGGGTGCGTATTTGCCAACTGTTAACCCGCAGAAAGGGGTAATCGACGGTCTGAATTTCCTGTGCATCGCTCACTTCGGCAAACCACAACACCGGTAAAGGCTCTGACAGCGAGGCGAGGATGGTACGCATGGCGGGCAGGGCGGTTTCATCGCCGAGCAACAGCAGCCAACGAGTTTGCGGCAACAGCCGAAAACCGCCGGAACAAGGGCCGGCAAACCCTAACTTATCGCCCGGTATCGCATCTCGTGCCCAGTCTGATGCCGGGCCTTCGCCATGCAGCACCATATCGATATCGAAGGTACGGGCGAATTTGTCGATGCCGCTCAGCGTGTAAGCACGGCCTGCCAAGGTATCGCGCCAGGGGAAAAACACCTTGATCCAAGAAGCCGGCTCAAGCGTGCGCGGATCGGCAATAAATTTATCCACTTCGTCCCCGCTCAGGGTAATACGCTTGGTTTTCGCGGTTATTTGCCTCACGGCGCTGACTCTGGCTTCACGCTTGCGGCGGGTATCTTTTTCCAGAATATCGTCGACAATTTTATTCAGCGTGTTGTGCATAAACGAACTCCTTAGGCGCTGCTGACGGATAGGTTTTCTCCCAGCCGCCGCCCAGCGCTTGATATAAATTAACTATGGCGAGTGCAGTTTCCTGTTGGGAAACGATCTGAGCAGATTGCAGGTCCAGCAATGCACGCTGCGTGTTCAGGACGTTGATAAAATCGCTGGCACCGTTCAGGTAACTATCGCGAGCCAGCGAGAAAGCGTGTTGGTTAGCGGCCAGTGCGTCGGCCAGATGCGCTTGGCGCCGTTGTTGAGATTGATAACCGGAAAGGGCGTCGTCTATCTCATGCCAGGCGCGAAGAACCGTTTGCTGATAAGCAATGGCCATTTCCTGTTGCCGATATTCGCTCAGACGTACACGCTGCGTGATTTTCCCTCCGTCGAAAATCGGCAGGTATAATGCGGGACCAATGGCGAAGGTACGGGTGGACCAATTGCCCATGTCCGATAAGGCCAGAGCCTGATAGCCTGCGTTACCGGTCAGCGTAATTCGCGGATAATAGTCGGCGGTGGCCACGCCGATCTCTGCGGTGGCCTGATGCAAACGCTCTGCCGCTTCACGGATATCCGGCCTGCGCAGTGCGAGTTCCGAAGGCATCCCCATCGGCACGGGGCGAGTCAGCAACGGCAGTGGACCCGGCGGCGTTAATGCCGCTTTCAGCGCGCCGGGCCGTTCACCCAGCAGCAGGCTGATGGCATTTATTAGCCGATTTTGCCGGTCGTCCAGCTCCGGTAACAGGGCTTCCACCCTGTCCAATTGCACCTGTGCCTGGTCGATATCCAGCTCGTTACCGGCGCCGTTTTGGTATCGATTCTGGGTTAACTGCAGCGTGCGCAGCGCCGTGTCGCGGTTTTCCTGCGCGATCTCCAGCAGCCTCTGAGTGGCGCGTAGGCGCAGATAGTCACTCGCTACCTCTGCCGTCACCGAAGTCAGTACCGCTCGCCGGTTCTCTTGCGACGCGGCGAAACCGGCCCGGGCGCTTTCCGATGAGCGGCGCAGCTTGCCCCACATGTCCAACTCCCAGGCGGTGCTGAATCCGCCGCGCCAAAGATTAAAGTCCGCCTCGCCGTTTTTCCCTGACGGATCCATGCTGCCTGCTGAGGTAGCGCGTTGGCGCTGGTAGCTGCCGTCCAGGCTCAGATCCGGAGTTAGGGCCGCGTCAGCGAGCCCCTGCAATGTGCGGCTTTGCTGCATGCGTGCGGTGGCTAATTGCAGATCCAGATTGTTTGCCGCCGCACGTTGCACCAGTTGCGACAACTGTGCATCATTGAATATTGACCACCAGGCTACCGGTAACGGATCGCGGCTGGAGTGGAGCTCCCAATCTCCGGGCAGAACATTTTGCGGTGGAGCATAGTTCGGGCCAACCTCTTGGCAGCCAGTTAACGCCATGAACAGCAGCGGAATGACGGTTCTGTTCATTGGAGCCCCCTGTCCAGCGTATTGATGCGGACGTCCGCAGACATACCGACGCGCAGAGCATTCAGCAGCGTGGCGTGTTCTTTATTGACATCGAAAACAATTTTTACCGGTATGCGCTGAACAATTTTTGTGAAATTGCCGGTGGCGTTTTCCGGTGCCACGGCCGAAAAACTGGCGCTGGAGGCTGGAGAAATGCTGTCCACTCGGCCTTTCAGCGTTTGCCCGGGAAAGGTATCGATGCGGATGTCTACTGGTTGCCCATGCACCACTTTTTCCAATTGGGTTTCCTGGTAATTGGCGATGATGTACAGCTTGTCCTGCGGTACGATGGCCAGCAGGGCGTCGCCCGGTTTGACAAATTCTCCGACCCGCAGACTTTTTTTGCCGATAATGCCGCCGATCGGCGCGGTAATGCGGGTGTAGGACAGGTTTAGTTCAGCCATGGTTTTTTTAGCCAGCGCCAGCGTCAGTTCGGCATCGCTGTCCGCCTGCCGGGCCTGCAACACTTGCAACATGTTTTTCGCTGCCTTAAGGGCCGCTTCCGTCTGAGCTACGTTGGCTGACAGGGTGTGAACGCGCGTCGTTGCCTGCTGCGCTGTCTGCAAGGACCCCGCACCGCTGTTGGCCATTTTCTGATAGCGGTTCTGTTCCTGACGGGCAAACGCCAGTTCAGCCTGCGCAGCCTGCCGCTCCGCCTGGGCGCCGGCGATCAGAGCGTTTTGTCGAACCAGGTTGGCTCTGGCGTCTTCCTGACGAGCACGAGCGGATTGTTCCTGAGCCGCTGCCTGCGAAAGAGCGACATTGAATTCGCGTTGGTCGATGACGGCCAGCAGTTCCCCCCGTTTGACCCACTGATTGTCTTTAACCAGTACCTGGGTGATTTCACCGGCTATTTGCGGAGATATGCGCGAGATATCGGCACGAATATAGGCATCGTCGGTATGTTGCTGCGTTTCATTGAAAAAAAATTTACTGATAAATAAACCTAGCGTAACAACGATAATTGTCAGCACGGCAAAGGTGGCTTTTTTATTAGCCATAACGTTAACTCCACTCATTATTCATTCCTGATAATAAATTACTAAGCGGCAACCGATCTCGGTGGATAAATACGGGTCGGCATAAAAAGAATCAGTGCCGTCAGCAATAATGCCAGGCCAGCCACCAACATATAAAGGTCGGCACTGGCCAAGACGTGACCTTGTCTGGTGGCGATCTGCGACAGTTGTTCGCCAGCGGCCGCCGAGGCGTCATGGTATGTTGAACCAAAACCGTCGGTGATAACGTCGGCGTGAAAATCTCCGCGCTGCCGGCTGAGCAGAGCGATAGCACCGCTGGCCGCAGTGGCCGAGAATCCTTTCACCGCGTTGAACCATGCCGCCGCAAAAGGGCCGTCGGTCGGTAACAGCCCGCCGGTTGCTTGCATCAACAGCGGTATAATCGCCATCGGTTGGGCAATTGCCTGCAGCAGTGCAATGGTGTGAAAGCTGTCGCCGTTCCATTCTGGCGTTAGTTGAGAGGCCAGCAGGCAGGCGGTGGCCATCAACAGCAGACTGATGGCCAGTACCCAGCGGCAATCAACCCGTGGCGTATTGCAAATAACGGCGATAATCGGCAGCGTAATTAATTGGGGTAACGCCACCCACAGCATCATGTCTGAAGTTTGTTCCTGTCGATACCCTTGAATCACAGATAAATAACCCGAAGTAATATTTACCAGTGACACCATAATAATCAGAACTCCACCCAGTGTTATTAATGAAAAAGACAGGTTTCTTTTCTTTAATAACTGAAGATTGAAAAAAGGTAGCGGATGGAACCATTCGTTGATCAAAAAGATAATTAACAACCCGATACCGCCCAATAATAAAACGTATATCAGCGGTGAATTGAGCCAGTCGAGCCGCTCCCCCTGAGAAATGCCGGTGCTCAGCATGCCTAGTGCAGTACCGCCGAGCAGCAAACCGCGCCAGTTGAACTGCCGCAAGCGTTCCAGCCGCAGCGGATCTTGCGGCAGGCCAAAGCCTATGCAAACGGCGGCGATCGCCATTAGCGGCAGATTCCAGTAGAAATATCCACTCCATCCCCAGTGAAAGGCAAAGGCGGCGGCTGTGGCACCGAGGGTGGCGCTCCAGGCGGAAACCCAACCGTAGGCACCTAATCCCAGCACTTTGATCAGCGGCGGCATAAAGCGCAGTACCACGGTCATCAGCATTGGCGGCATGGCACCGCCGGCAAAACCCTGGAGGCTTCGCACTGCCAACAGAGCCGGATAATGGCTTGCCAACCATGGGGTGATCAGCCCGCCGGTCAGGTAAATGGCGGACATCACCAGCGCCACCCGGCGCAGTGAAAAAGTCGGCCAGAAGCATGGAGTAAACCCAGACCCGATCACAAAGCCGGTGACATAGCAGGTGGTCAGCCAACTACCGGCATCCAGGCTCAGCAGCATGCCACCTTGAATGTCCGCTAGGGCGAATTTGCTGGCATTCTCGCCCACTCCGCTGGCCATGACCGCTAAAAAAACGCCGAATAATCCCAACCAGGTGCGGCCGTTAATTTCGCCCGCGCTGGTGAGCCATTTGTTCTTATGGTGCGGCGTAACAGACGCATCAACCATTCCTTACTCCTGCTGTTTCATCATCAATTTTTGTTGTTCGGGGGCAGTATCCAGATTTCTTTAGATTGTTTAAAATGAAATCATGTAATTAAATAGTTGCATTAAACACAATCCAGAATATGGCTGCAAAAGGAAAAGCGATGCCGCAAAAAATTGATTTCAACCTGATCTATGCGCTGAATCTGCTGCTTGAAGAGGGGAGCGTAGGAGGGGCCGCAGAAAAGATGAACCTGAGCGCACCGGCGATGAGCCGCATTTTAGGGCGGATTCGGCGTCAGTTTGACGACCCCATTATGGTCAGAGCCGGTAAAAATCTGGTGCCAACGCCGCGCGCACTGGCGCTGAAACGGCAGCTCAGCGACATCATCGAGCAGGCCACGGCGTTGATTGCGCCAACTGAATCATTCGATCCGCAAGGGTTGGAAAGGACTTTTACCATTCGCGCCAATGACATTTTTATTGGCGCGTTGGCGGGCGGGTTGTTGGAGACGCTGCGAGAAATGGCGCCCTTGAGCAGCCTGAAGTTTATTGCCGAAAGCGATACTGATGATGATGCGCTGCGTATGGGGAAAGTGGATCTGGTGATTGGTTCTTCGCGCAACTGGCACCCGGAAATCAAGACTCAGAGTCTGTTCGCCAGCACCTTCCAGGCGCTAGTGCGCCGGGGGCATCCGATCATTGATCAGGTCACGCCCGAAACCCTGACGCATTATCCTCACATTAGCGTTTCACGACGCGGGAGGACACAGGGGCCGATCGATGATGCACTGCGGGATCTTGGTCTGCAGCGCAATGTTACCCTGACCTTGCCCGGCTTTCATTCGGCGATGATGCTGACCATGAAGTCAGATTTTATCCTACCGCTGCCGCGCCATGTGTTGCAAGGGGTGAGCAGCGTCAGTCTGCCGTTGGTAGAGATTGAACTGCCTCTGGCGCTGGAATCGGTATTCATCGTTCAGGCCTGGCATCCGCGTTTGGACCGTGATCCTGCACATCAATGGCTGCGGCAAACCATCAAGGATTTCTTTTTACGGCGGGAATAATCCGGCGCTGCGTTTGAGTTCATCTCGCATGCAACCGCCGTGATTCAGTGCCCGCCCACCAGCGATCCGGCGCCGATCTCCGCAATGGTTTTCGCGCCGGTGAGCGTCATGGCGACGCGCATTTCCTTGTCGATCAGTTCCAGCAGATTACTGACGCCGGCACCGCCGGCGGCGGCCAGTGCATAGACGAAGGCGCGCCCCAGCAGCACGCTGTCGGCGCCCAGCGCGATCATGCGCACTACATCCAGACCGCTGCGGATCCCGGAATCGGCCAGCAGGGTAATCTCCCCTTTTACCGCATCGGCGATCGCCGGCAGCGCGCGGGCGGTCGACAGCACGCCGTCCAACTGGCGGCCGCCGTGGTTGGAAACGATAATGCCATCGGCGCCGAAACGCACCGCATCTTTGGCGTCTTCCGGATCGAGAATGCCTTTGATGATCATCGGTCCCTCCCAGAATTCGCGGATCCATTCCAAATCCTTCCAGGAGATGGAAGGATCGAAGTTCGTCCCCAACCAGCCAATGTAATCCTCCAGGCTGGTGGGTTGGCCGCGATAGGCCGATACGTTGCCCAGATCGTGCGGCTTGCCGCGCAGGCCGACGTCCCAGGCCCATTGCGGATGAGTAAATGCCTGTAGCATGCGGCGCAGGGCGGCGTTAGGGCCGCTCATACCGGAATGGGCGTCACGGTAGCGCGCGCCTGGCACCGGCATATCGACGGTGAACACCAGCGTTTTCACTCCGGCGGCTTTGGCCCGCTCCAGCGCGTTACGCATAAAGCCACGGTCCTTCAGGACATACAGCTGGAACCACATCGGCCGATCGATAGCCGGCGCCACTTCTTCGATCGGGCAGACCGACACGGTGGAGAGGGTGAAGGGAATGCCTTTCTGCGCCGCAGCTTGGGCGGCCTGTACTTCACCGCGACGGGCGTACATGCCGGTTAACCCGACGGGCCCCAGTATCACCGGCATCGCCAGTTTTTCGCCGAACAGGCTGGTTTCCAGACTAAGATCCGACATATTGCGCAGCACGCGCTGGCGCAGGGCGACGTTAGCCAGATCCTCGGTATTACGCCGTAGCGTATGTTCGGCGTAAGCCCCGCCGTCAATATAGTGGAACAGAAAAGGGGGAAGCTTGGCCTGTGCAGCGGCCCGGTAATCGGTTGACGCGGAAATAATCATGTTTTTACTCTCTGCGATGGAGGCCGCCGATTACGGCGTGCGGGGTAATCTCGGCCTAAAATGTAGCGAAAGTGTTAATAATTATGCTGTGTTTATTCTAAGCCCAATAGGTGGCGGGATTCTATGCCGGTTTTTTGGGCAGGCCTGGCAAGGGTAAGAAATAATGGGGCTGGGGTAATGAAATCTCTAATTAAATATGTTTTAAATCAGATGGTTGTATTTTTTTGGAATGCGTAGTGGCATTCATTAGGCGTGAATTTGCCACAGTTTATGTCTGAAAGTGATCTAATCCCTGTTGCCGACGGTGAAAGTTAAATGGCGATAATGTGAGCCGATTCAAAAAAAGTGGCTGATATTTTGGTAGGACGTAATGATATGTTCGATCAGCAGGCGGGTTTTTAACGGCAAATTGCGGGTGTAGGGATAGACGGCGTAAACGCCTAATACTTTTGCGCAATGGCCGGCTAAAATTTCC
Source organism: Serratia sp. TSA_7 (assembly GCF_052692135.1). Taxonomy (NCBI): domain Bacteria; kingdom Pseudomonadati; phylum Pseudomonadota; class Gammaproteobacteria; order Enterobacterales; family Yersiniaceae; genus Serratia; species Serratia sp. TSA_7. The sequence goes on along the minus strand of NZ_JBQZFU010000002.1, from coordinate 123,072 downwards.
ACCAGTTTACCGTCCTGCAAATCCTCGTACACCATGCAGCGCGGCACCATGGCAATGCCATAGCCGCCGATGACCGCTTTGCGGATCGCGCGGGCGTTATTGGCGGACAGGTTGCCGTTGACCTGCAGTTCGTAAATGTCGTTGCCGCCCGGTTGCTTCATTAGCCAGTTATCGGTACCGCTTTCCTGATAGGTATACGTCAGGCAATTATGCTCGAGCAGATCAGCGGCCGACTGGGGCTGAGGATGGCGCTCAAGATAGCCTGGCGAGCAGACGATCACCCAGCGGGAGTCCAGAATTGGGCGTGCGATAAGGCTGGAGTCGGGCAGGGTACCGGTGCGGATCGCCAGATCTACGCCTTCCTCGACCAAATCGACAAAGCGGTTTTCCAGCCGCATTTCTACCTTCAGGTTTGGATGTTGCGCGCAGAACTCCGCCACGCTTTCGCTGAGCAACAGTTCCCCGGAAATGGTTGGCACCGACATACGGACAGTGCCGGTCAGTTCTTCACTTTTTTCACTGACGGCGTATAGCGCATCCTGAACTTTCGTGCCGATGTCTTTGGCCTGCTGGTAGAGCGCCAGGCCGCTTTCCGTGAGCGTCAGACTTCGGGTCGTGCGGTACAGCAAGCGCGCGCCGAGGGACTTTTCCAAACGACCGATGCGTTTGCTGACCACTGAGCTGGTCACGCCGGCGGTTTCGGCGGCTTTGCTGAATGAGCCGCAGTCAACAATCAGGGCAAACAGAATCAGGTCATTGGCGTATTCGTGTGTGGCTAGCATTGGCATCCTGTCATCGCAGAGACCGGTTTGATACATCAGTGTAAATCCGGCACGTCAGGAAGCAATCTTTTCATCGCGGCTTACCGGCTTTTTCAACTGGTCAGATCTGATTGTTTCTTATTTAAATAGCGCCTAATTTAAGAATTATCCTTTCCGTTACCTTCCCATTATTACTGGGGTTTTCTTATTTTCTTGTTTTTTATTTGTTTTTTAATAGAGTTATCTTATCAATAAAACTTAGCGGGTAAAGTAACGCTATGGCTGAATGTAAATAATTGTATTGATCTGCCAGTTTGAGAAGGCTATTATTTTTGCGACTTGGTTTCATCGTTAGTCAATTGTCCCTGCAATGGTTTTTCAGAATTGTTTTTTGCCTGAGGTGAAAAACAATAGCGTAGTGTATTTCTGATTTTAATATAAATAAGGATATTGTAATGAAAAAGATCAATCTGTCTGAAGCGGAAAAAATCGTTGGCGGCACTTTCTCCTGTGCCAAAAATTTCGAGTGGGTGGGCAACGGCAATAACCGGACCTGCAACCTGGTAACCACCTGCGCGGATAAATTCGGCGGAGTGAAAAAAACCTACCGTCCGGCGCCTTCGGCCAGCTGTGGTACCAGCGTGCCTAATTAACCCAAATGGGCTGAACGCCTGCATTTAGGTTAAGGGTTATCAAGCGGGGTGGTTTTTGTGCCACCCCGCCTTGGCCCTGCCGGCGTTTTATCGATAGCATAATATTACCGTTCCTCAGGGTATTGGATTTCCATAATAAATGTTCACCTGGCAGGTTTGAATATTGGTTCGTTCGCAGGATGCGCCCCATGTATAAACGTCCGTTGTTATTCGTTAGTTATACATTTTTCATTATTGTCATTACAACCATTATGACTTCGGTATATTTCCACGTTTACGTTATTAATCAACCCGAAAGTGAGGGCGTGAGAGCTATTGCGCCTGAGAAGGTAAATGACAGCCCATTAACAGAGGTTAATGCTATTGTCGAAGTGTTTTCTTATGCCTGCCATTATTGCGAGATTAATGAAAACAATATCGCCGAGTTGGAAAGAAATCTGCCCGCAGGGACCCGTTTGATACGGCTGCACCTCAATGACGACGATCAAAGCGGTATGGCGGCGTTTGCGCCACTGTTTGCCACGCTGACGGTCATGGGGATCGAAGCGCGGCATCGTCCGGCCGCCTATCAGGCGATCATAAAAGAAAAGATTAATTTGGCGGATAAGCAGCACCTTGTCGGTTGGCTGAAGGCTAACGGCATTGATGAAGCGGCATACGAGAGGGCCAGTGCTTCTGCTCCGGTGAAAGAATTGCTGGCGTATATGTCGTCGGTAAGCCGCTATTACCAGGTCAATGCTACCCCGAGCTTTATCGTCAACAGGAAATGGCTGGCGGTGCAGGACCGTGACTTCCCGGCCTTCAGCGAGCAGTTACTGTCTCTCTTACAGCATGATAAGCCGCTGGAGCCCTGATGCGCTTTTTTTCCGTATGGGTCTATCTGGCATGGAAAAATGGCCTCGACGGCATGGTTCGCTATACCACAAAGCTCGTCGGTCTAAGGGATCTGCTGGTGTGCGCCATGCTGCGACGTATGGATTACCGCCTTTATTTGGGGCTCCGGCATCGGCTGCATTGCCGGTCACTGTTGCCGTCTGGGCAGCGCAACCGGAGCGCGGTGGCCATGGCGAATTATCGCAGTTTACTGGGGCGCATGGATGAACTGGATTTTTCATGGCTGATGCAGCGGCGGCGGTTGTTGGATTTTGCCGCGGTTTACGCACATAACGCCGAGCTTTTGGGCCAATTAGCACAGTGTTCCGCCCGGCTTAACCGGGTGGTGGAGCCTTTGCACCGGTCTGGAGTTCCGGTGATCCTGGCGCCGATGCATACGGTTTCCGACGTGTTGGCCACGCTGGTGGGGGCTGGGGTGTATCCGGGGCTGGCCACGGTGATTGTCTCGGGCGAGGCGCAGGAATATCTGCGACAGGCTCCAAAGTGGCAACAGAATGTTGACCTTTGTTCCATTCACGACGATCAGCGGCGGATTGCCGGCAAGTTGGCGCAGGCGATGCTGGAAGCCGCAGAACATCGCCGCAATATTATTTTGTTCCCGGATATCACACCGGATTACACGCTGAACAGCAATAAGGATCTCTCGGCCAAGCTGGCCTGCCGTTTGTTCAATCGCCCGGCGCATTTGCACAGCGGCATTGCCCGGTTGTCGCGCGCGTTACAGGCCCAGGTGGTGTTTTACTCACTCTCTTACGACGGCGGGATCCGCATTCATATCGATGAACCTGTTGCTGCAGAAAATATCGGTCATGTCCTGCCAGGGATAGTGGAAAGGACAATGGTTCGGCATGCGGATGAGTGGCTGTTATGGCATTCGCATTCATTGTTTTTTATTAATGAATAAGTCAGGGATGAAAAAAGCATGGAACACATTATTCCAACGCCGGTCTTTCAAAGCGAAATCAATGAATGCGGATTGGCCTGTATCGCCATGCTGGCGGAAACTCAAGGGATCGAGGCGTCTTTGACGGAGCTGCGGGAACGTTATCCGGCGTCGCAGCACGGCACTTCGCTGGCGACGCTGTGCGCCATACTGTCCGAATTGGCGCTGCCGGCTTATCCGGTGGCGTTTGAACATCAAGATCTCGCCGCTCTGCCTTTGCCGGCGATTTTGCACTACGGCGCGGGCCATTATGTCGTGTTGGCTTATCGTAAAGGGAACTACGTCTGTGTAATGAACCCGGCGTTCGGCCAACAGCTGCTGCCCCTTGGCGCGTTGAAAGCAGAAATTAGCGGCTATGCGCTGGTGTTGGATCGCGAAGGGGCCTCTACATCCCCTATGCCCGCAGGAAAGAAGCGCAACGGGCGTTGGCGCGCGTTCGCCAGCCTGAGCATGAAAGATACCGCCGCCCTTGCCGGTATTTATCGCCTGGCGGCCATGACATTTTTTATCTCGCTGACGTTATTCATTATGCCGGTGATGGTGGGCAGCGCGATTAACCAGGTATTCTCGACTGCGGGGGAGGCGGGTTTTCCTTACTTCTATTACCTGTTGGCATTTGTGGTTTCGACCGCCCTGGCGTTGGCCGTTCGCATGATTACCGAACGCTTTATCAAGCATTTCGTTTTGCTGCACAGTGCAGCCGGCTTTTCCCGTTTGCTTGATAATTCGCTGAATTTCTTCAATAAACGTGCGCCGGGTGAGATCTTCAGCCGTTTTACCAGTTGGCAAATGGCCGCCGGGCAAAAAATAGAGTTGGATAACAGCCTGCGCACCGACTGGATTATCGGTGCGATAGCCTTGGTGGCGATGTGTTATCTGAGCCCGATGCTGGCCCTGGTGCCGGTGATCGGCATGTTCCTGATGGGAGCCGTCAGCGTATGGGCCATTTATCAGGATCGCTACTATACCCAGCAGTTGCAGGCGAAAGGCGCTGCGCAAAATGACTTTATTCTGGAGACCATCCAGGGGTTTTCAACCATCAAATCTGCCGGCCTTACCGGCCAGCGGCAGCAGGGCTTCGCCGCCCACGCTCTCTCGTTGTTTAACTGCCTGCAACAACAAAAAATCTATGAGCAGGTGAAGGGCAGCGTTTACCAGTTGATCTCCAGCCTGGAGATGGTGTTTTTCATGCTGCTGGCGTTGCCATTATTGAGGAACGGCGAGCTCAGTCTGGGGGCATTCTTTGCCTACAGTTTCATCCGTGAAATTTTCACTTCTTATACCAGCAAGATCTTTTTTTCCGTCCTGCATAAAAACCAACTGCATGTGATTGACGAACGGGCGCGGGATCTGTTCCCCGCTTTGCCTTCTGCTGCCGGGCAACGCGGCGGCCGGGCGTCTGGCTTCAACGCTTGCTTGTGCTACCGCTCGGTGACGTTTGCTTACGATGCCGGCCAACCGATTTTGCGGGGTCTGTCGCTGTCCCTGACACGGGGGCAGTGCATCGCCATTACCGGCGGTTCCGGCGCCGGCAAGAGTACCCTGCTTAAGGTCATGGCCTGTCTGCTGGTGCCTCAACATGGCGTGCTGGAATTGGACGGCCAAACGATCGACGGCGGTGCGGCCCAGGGGCTGTTTTTCCTGCAAAGTCAGGAGGATATTTTGTTCAATGCCTCGGTATTACAGAATATTACGTTGTTTGCGTCGCCGGTGCCGGGGCAACGGGCGAGGGTCGAAAAGGCGCTGCGCGGACTGGGTCTGGCCGACGCGGTGGCGAAGTTACCGGGAGGGGTGAATGCGCTGGTGCGGGAAAGTCACGCCGGCTTGTCGTTGGGGCAGCGCCAGCGCCTGTTGTTAGCGCGCGCCATGTACAGCGATTGCCCGGTACTGGTGTTGGATGAGCCGACGGCGAATCTGGATGAAGACACTGCGGGTAAGGTGATAGCTACGTTATTGGCTCACTGTCGGGAACACCGTAAGACACTGATTACCGTTACCCATAACCAGAGGCTGCTGCCGCTGTTTGATCGGGTTTTACACATGGCGGAAGGTCGCTTGGAAACCGCAGCTTTTCCCCACGCAGCGGTGAGATGCCCTACGGCGGCTGAGTGACATGATGAGGAAAAAAGTGCTTTTCAGCCTGATGGGGCTGTTTGCCATTGTGCTGTCGATCGCCGGAAGTTTGGCGCTGCTGAACCGTCCGGGCGCAATGGAGCCGTCGAACGCAGTGCGCATCGGCCGTGGCGACATCGAGAAAAACGTTTTGGCCACAGGCATTCTAAAACCGGCTCTGCAGGTCAATGTGGGCGCGCAGGTAAACGGGCAGTTGAAAAAGCTGTATGTCAAACAGGGCGATCGAGTGAGCCAGGGGCAACTGTTGGCTGAAATAGATCCGACCTTGCAGAAAAACGAACTGCGCAAATCACAGGCTGAGTTGCAAAGCGCGCAGGCGCAGAAACTGATGAATGAGGCGTTGTTGACGCAATACCAACTGGAACTCACACGCCAGAGGGTACTGCGACGAGATAGTGCCGGCGTACTCAGCGATCTGGAAAAGGCTCGGGCGCAGCGGGATGCCCAACTGGCGCAACTCAAGGTGAATGAGGCGCAAATCGTTCAGGCGGAAATGGCGTTGGAAACCGCCAGAGCTAACCTGGCCTTTACCCGCATTGTTGCCCCCATTGACGGTGAAGTGTTGGGCATTGTTACTCAGGAAGGGCAAACCATTGTCTCTTCGCAGAGTGCGCCGACCCTGCTGGTGCTGGCCAACGTGGATACCATGATGGTGCATACCCGGATATCGGAAAACGACATCCTGAAAGTACGGGTGGGGCAACCGCTGTGGTTCTACTCGGCAGCCGATCCCAAATGGCGCTATGACAGCGTGATGGGGACGATACAGCAAGCGCCGTCCGAGGCACTGGAGGCCGATCCAATGAGCAGAAATCTGAGCCAGCAGTCGTCGGCGGTGTACTACAACGGCGTTTTTGCCGTCGCTAACGGCGAGCGCCGGTTGCGCACCTCGATGACGGCGCAGGTGTTCATCGTTACCGACCGGGCGACGAACGTGCTGCGGGTACCGATGGCTGCGCTCGGTGCGCCGCAGGGCGTGGGCCTATATCAGGTTCGGGTGCGCCAGGGGGAACAGACTTTGTCGCGCCAGGTGCGGACAGGCATTAGCGATCGCGGTTACGCCGAAGTTCTGGCAGGGCTGGAGGAAGGTGAGTGGGTGCTAATGGCACCGCAGAATGACGCAGAGGAAGATCATGACCGCTAAGGCCACCCCAGTGATCGTTTTGGAAAATGTTTCCCGAGACTTCAACGCCGGCGAGCACAGGGTACGGATATTGAAACACATCTCGTTGTGCATTCGGCGTGGTGAAATGGTGGCTATTGTCGGTGCCTCCGGGTCCGGAAAATCGACACTGATGAACATCATCGGCTGTCTCGACAAACCCTCTCAAGGCGTAGTCCGCATCAACGATGTGGCGATTCAGCAGGTAGACGGCGAGCGGTTGGCGCAACTGCGAAGCCGCCATGTCGGTTTTATTTTTCAACGCTATCACCTGATGCCCTACCTGACGGCCAGTGAAAATGTGGCGATCCCGGCGTTGTATACCGCTATGCCTGCTGCTGAGCGCCGCCTGCGAGCGCAGAGCCTGCTGGCGCGTTTGGGATTGTCCCAACATGGGCGGCGCCGCCCGGCCCAGCTGTCCGGCGGGCAGCAGCAGCGGGTCAGTATTGCTCGCGCCCTGATGAACGGTGCGGAAATCATTCTGGCGGATGAGCCTACCGGCGCGTTGGACAGTGTCAGCGGCCAGGAGTTGATGGGCATTCTGCATGCGTTGCACGTGGCCGGGCATACCATCGTCATCGTCACGCACGATCGCCGGATTGCGGAGCAAGCGGAGCGGATCATTGAGATCGGCGACGGAGAGATCGTTACCGATCGTCATAACGATACGCGTCGGGTCTCGGCTGACGGGCATTTTCCAGCGCTTTCCGCCCCGCTTCGTCGGGCGCATCTCTGGCCGGCTTTCAGGGAGGCCGTCAGCATGGCCTGGCGCGCTTTGCTTGGGCACCGGGTTCGGGCGTTATTGTCGATGCTCGGCATCATCATCGGCATCGCTGCGGTTGTCTCCTCGATCGCCATCGGCGAGGGGACCCGGCAAAACATCCTGAATGAAATCAGTCAGCTTGGTACCAGCTCGCTGGAGATCCGCCCGGGGTTGGGATGGGAAAAGAAACGCCCGGATTTTGAACGCTCGCTGAGCTTGCAGGATGTCGCACTGCTCTCTGCATTGCCGTATATCGACAGCGTTTCCCCGGTAGCCAGTGCCCAGGTGCTGGCCGTTCGGGATGGCAAGCAGGTGCAACTTCCCGTAATGGGGGTCGGTAACGGTTATTTTCGGACGCAGGGCACCCGTTTGATCTCCGGCAGCACTTTTACTCAACAGGACTTAGACCAACGCGAACCGGTGGTGATTATCGATACGCAGCTTAGGCAGGTGCTGTTCTCCTCCTTGCGGGATCCGATCGGAGAAGTGCTGCCTCTGGCGGGGGTTCCTTATCGGGTCATAGGCGTGGCGGAACGCAAGGGAGCTAAATACGCCGGCGCTCAGCCACTTGCCTGGTTGCCTTACACCTCTTTGACCGGCCGCATATCGGGCGACATGCCGCTGGAGTCGATAGTGATGCGTGTGCGGGAAGGGCTTTCGCTGACCCAGGCTCGAGGTGATGTGGAGCGGCGCTTGATGTTGGAACATGGTCGGCGGGATTTTTTCACGGTGACCGATGACCAGATGACGCAAGCCCTACAGAAAGCCTCCGCCTCCATGAGCTGGCTGATTACCGCCATCGCAGGCATTTCATTGTTGGTTGGCGGAGTGGGGGTGATGAACATCATGCTGGTGTCGGTAACGGAACGCACCCATGAGATAGGCATTCGCTTGGCGGTTGGCGCCAGGGAAAGAGACATTATGCGCCAGTTTTTGATAGAGGCGGTGGTCATCTGCAGTTTGGGCGGCGCCATGGGCATTGCCTGTTCCGCCCTGGTTTGCCTGGCGCTGGCCTGGTTGACGCCTCAGGTCACCATGGTATTTACCTGGCCGCCATTGCTGTTGGCCTGTGGTTTTTCGGCGCTGATCGGCGTGGGGTTTGGCTTTTTTCCGGCGCGCACCGCCGCCCGGTTACAGCCCGTAGAGGCATTGGCGCGCGAATGAGAAAATTTTTAACGTTGCTTTTTGTTTTGCTGATCGGTGGTTGCGGGGGGAGCCCTGTCGGCGGGGAAGCGCAGCGGCAGCTATTACTGCCGTCACAATGGCGCATTGCCGACGAGGATGTCGGGGCGCTACGTAGCGATGGCGCTTGGTGGGACAATTTTAACGATCCGCTGCTGTCGGCGGTGATCGGCGCTGTGCTGGCAAGTAATCAAGATCTGGCACTGGCCGGCTTGCAATGGCGCGAGGCCCTTTTGGACGCTGAACTGGTGAACGGCAACCTGACCCCGGATATGGCCGCCAACCTGAGTGGCCGCAATATCAGAACGCTGCAGGGCGCAGCGCGACCTCAGGAGATCTACCAGACGGCCTTTTCCCTGAGCTATGAATTGGATCTGTGGGGCAAGTTGGCGCGTGCCCGTGAACAGGCTGAATGGCTGGCCGACGCCTCCGAATTGGACCGGAAAAATACGGCGCTGGTGCTGATTGGCACCGCTGCTCGCTTATATTGGCAAATCGCCAATTTGAACCAGCAAAATCGACAGCAGCAGGTTGCGGTGGCGATCGCCCGAAACACCGTGCAACGGGTGAAGGCGCGGCATGCCGCTGGTGACGTCGGAAAGTTTGAAGTGTTGCAGGCCGAGCAAAAGTTGCTTGAACGGGAAAACCAGCAGCATGACCTGCGCCGGCAACGGGAGAACTCGCGTAATTCCCTGGCACTGCTGTTTGGTCAGTCACCGTTTGCACGGCGCTGGGAGCGTCAATCGCTGGCTATCGAGAGTATCCCCATTGTTCAACGCCAGCCGGTAGCCGTGATTGCGCAGCGGCCTGATGTCCAGGCTGCGGAACGGCGGTTGCGAGCTGCTCTGGCGGGAGCCGAGTTGGCTCGTTTGAATTTTTATCCGGCACTGAGCCTGGATGCGGCGCTGGAGGCGGGCAGCCGGGTCTTTCGGCAATGGTTCAGCGATCCGACGCGCGTGCTGGGGATGTCTTTGACGCTGCCGTTTATTGAATGGCGCAAGATGCAATTATCCAGCGAGAAAGCGCTGTTGCAGGCGCAGCAGGCGGAAATCCAGTTTCGTGATGCCGTCTATCGCGCCTTGGCGGACGTGGATAATGCTATGGAGCAGCGTTTGGAAGCGCAGCGGCAAATCGACAACCAACGGCAGCATCTGGCGATGAGTCGGCAAGGCGTTATTTTGGCGCAGAACCAATATCAGGCCGGTGCGGTGTCATTGCAGACGTTGCTGGATGCTCAGGATGCGCTGTTGTCCAGTGAGAATGCGCTATCGGAGCAGCAGTACCGTTATCTGAATGCCACCATGCAACTGTGGTTGGCGCTGGGGGGCGCAGCATCTCGGAATCAAGGGAAAGGAATTAAACATGGATAAGGGAAGATTGCACAGGCGGGTTGTGGTAACCGGCTACGGTGCTGTAACGGCATTAGGCACCAATGCGCAACAAAATTGGCAGGCTATTATGGCGTGCCGATTAGCCTACCGGTATCACGACAAATCGGCTGCGGGGATCCGCTCACGTTTTTTTGCGTTGATGGATGAAGAGCCGCCGCTTGAAGGCATATCGCGGGCGACCCTGCGTCGATTACCGCGTTTTGCTCGGCTGGCCTTGGCGGCGGCGACGGAAGCGATAGACATGGCATTCTCTTCAGCTTCGACTGGGCCGGCACATTTTTATCCTTCGCTGGATTGCGGTGCCATTATCGGCAGCGGGTGGGGCGGGCAGGATGAGATCCTGGTGAATAACGTGGATTATCAGTATTCAGGCCTGGGCCGATTGTTCGGCGGTTTTCATGCGATGCCCAATATCGCGACGGCGATCTGCAGCCAGCGTTGGTTGCTCAGGGGATATCAGAGTTCACCTGTCGCTGCCTGCGCAACGGGGAGCATAGCTATTGGCGAGGCGTTTGAGATTATCCGCAGTGGCCGCGCAACCATGATGTTGGCCGGCGCTGCCGAGTCGCTGAGGAACAATGGCGCTATATGGAATATGGATGTACTGCGTGTGTTGAGCAATGAGCAGCAGGATATCACCAAAGCCAGTTGCCCATTTAGCCGGGCGCGTAACGGCTTTGTGTTGGCTGAAGGGGCGGCGGTGCTGTGCCTGGAAGAACGCGATGCCGCTCTGGCGCGCGGCGCAACGATATTGGGAGAAATCAAAGGATACGGCAATTATTCGGACGCCTTCGATCTTACTGCTCCAGCGGATGACAAGCAGGCCAGAGTGAAAACCATGCAACGGGCTCTTGCGCAGGCGGGTCTTGGCAGCCACGAAATCGACTATATCAACGCGCATGGCACTTCAACGCCGCTCAACGATCTAAATGAAACCGAAGCCATCAAACTGGCGCTGGGAGCGGATGCATACCGAACTCCACTTTCCAGTACCAAATCTTATACCGGCCATCTGATCGCCGCCTCCGGCAGCTATGAATCCATCCTCTGTTTGCAGGCTCTTCAGCAACAGGTAATGCCGGGCACTTGTCATTTGAACGAGGCCGATCCGGCCTGCGATCTTGACTATGTTAGCGAAGGGCATCGCTGCGGGGATTTGAGGCACGTCATGAACCTCAGCTTTGGTTTTGGGGGCGCTAATGCGGCATTGGTGTTTGGCAAGGCCGATATTAATAACCAGCAGGAATGATGATGGAAAAGTACCAAATCTTGCATGAAGCTGTTTGCACCCTGCTATACGAGGCCAGGGAGTTGGATCGGGCATCCCTGTCGGCAGATATACCTTTGCGGCAGTTAGGCTTGGATAGCCTGGATTATGTGGAGTTGATGCTGCTGGCCAAGCGAGAGTTCGGGATATCACTCAGTGCGGAGATGTTTATTGACCAGCCGGATCTGACATTATCAGAGCTCTGTCATTATATGTCCTCGCAATAACTGTCTATCCGTCGTCTTTCAAGCGCAGCGTTGTTGCCTGCACGTATTTACGTGGCCCGTCCATGGGCCACTCCTCCTCCGGGCCGCAGCAAGCAGCGTTCAAATCTGCTCCGGGCAGATTTGTTACCCCAGCGACTTACCTGAGTAAGCTCCTTGAGATGAGGTGGTTGGGTGCCAGGCTGTGCTGTACAGGGATGTACGAATGCCGCGAGCGCATGGATGCGGCTTGAGCGGCCAACTTGAAACCCATAGAGGATAATAAGAGGCCTCAGGTTTCACATCGAGGTATGGCTGTTCTTCCTTAATACTTCTCTTCCGTCCCCGATTATCATTCCTCGATATCGATAAATAAGACGATGAAATTATCAATATACACTGTGTGAGTATTCTTAGTTCCTTTTGTTACATATAAAACAGGGCTTGGAACAGCCGTGAAACATTGTTAGGAATATTCTTTATTTATAGCGACGACTCGCCGGTTCTTGTGATGAAAATCGCTTTATTTGGTGTTCTAAATGGTTTTTTTTTTAATGAAATAGAGGTTGTGCGTGTTGAAATCATTAACCTTACTCAGGATTGCATGCTCAGCATGCGGTTCATTTTTAGCATAAATCATGTCGGCATTTTTCAACTTCAACCAGAGCTGTTCAGTCAGATCAAATCCGCTATACTCCGCGCAGGATGCAGGAACCTATCCGTAAACCGGAGTACGCTCCGCGTATCCATTGTGGTTATGTAAAAGGAAAATGACAGCCACATTTTTCTGATCAAAGTAATAGAGGTACCATGTCCAATCGTAAACATCTAATGCCTTCCGAAGTTGAAAGGTTGCTTGAGGTTACGCTGCAGGGGAAGAATCCAGAACGTGATTACTGCCTGATATATATGTGTTTTATACATGGTTGTCGCGCCAGTGAAATTGGCGGCTGGCGACTCTCGGATATCGATCTGGAGGGCGGCAATATCTATGTCCATCGGTTGAAGAATGGTTTTTCCACCGTGCACCCATTATACCTGCGTGAAAGGCAATGCCTGCGGCGCTGGCTGGAAAAACGCAAAGAGCACCGTGGGGCCGATGGAAAATGGTTATTCCTTTCCAACCGGGGAGGACGCCTGTCACGTCAACGAATTTATTCTCTGATTCGGCATTACAGCAGAGCGGCTAAATTGGAAGTAAACGCTCACCCTCATATGCTGCGTCACGGCTGTGGATTTGCGTTGGCCGATCGTGGGATCGATACCCGGTTAATTCAGGACTACCTGGGGCATAAGAATATCCAGAATACAGTCATTTATACCGCCAGCAACGCGCAAAGATTCAAGGAAATTTGGTAAGCAGGATTTAAGTTAATATATTTAAGGAGTCACTTTGAACTAAACTGAAACATACTGTAAGGACGTGTAAAACCAATGTCAACACTCGCATCAGCTCTTTCCTAAATATTCGATTTTTTTATTTAAAAACAAAAGGATGAGCGGTATTCATTTAAATTATAGCCAGCCATGATCTAAGTATAATCCTGCTTAATTTCCAACCTCTCTAAATATCCCACCCAACGCTCTGGTGTTTTTAACTACTTGCTCTTATTTAACCTAATTAATTGTTTATAAAAAACCAAAATAAATAAAATAATCAGCATAAAAAACCAAAGGAGTCACTTTAGTTCAAAATGAACCGTTTGGATGAATAGGCTCGCGGCAATAAATCACCCCTGTCGGAGAGTACATCTTGGTTTGCGAACTAAATAAAAAGGAGTGACATAGGGTTATGTCGGAAATAAACCAATGCGTTTTTTGCATTAATTAAAAGGAAATTAGTAGGATGAAAAAGAATCTGCTGGCTTTAGCCGTTGTTAGTGCTTCCGTATTTGCCACTTCGGCATTCGCTGCCGATGGCGTAGTCAACTTCAAGGGCTCGATTACCGATCAGTCCTGTACCGTAGATACCACATCAAAAAACAAGGAAGTTGTCTTGGGTAAGGTTTCCAAAGACGCATTCACCGCGGGCAAGACCGCAGGGGCCAAACAGTTCAGCCTGGTGCTGAAAAACTGCCCGAAAACAGTTTCTGGTGCCACGGTGCGTTTTGACGGAACCAAAGTCGTGGGGCAGGCCGGTTTACTGACGCTGACGGAGGCCACTGATGCAGCGACCGGTGTGGGGGTGCAGCTGCTGGATGATCAGAACAGCGTGATTAATCTGGGCGTAGATTCACGCATTTACACTCTGGTTTCCACAGGGGATAACACGCTGGACTTTATGGCCCGTTATTACGCCTATGCAGCTGTTGGTACTGGTAGCGCCAACGCGACGGCAAACTTTACCGTCGTCTACCAATAAGGGTTTAGCTGACTTTCGGCAGTTAGTTAAATGGGCCAGGGGAAGCTATCTCTGGCTCTTTACTCATGGATGACCAGGACGCAAAGAGAATGAAAGCAGGATATTTCACGTTGGTTGCAGCGTTGCTGATGATGTTTTGGGTGCCGGCCCAGGCTGGGGTGGTGGTGGGCGGGACCCGTCTGATTTATGACGGCGCCAAAAAAGAGTCTGCATTGAATATCAGCAATCCGGACGCCGAGCCTTACCTGATCCAATCGTGGGTTGATGCGCAAGAGGGCGACAGTGCCAAAGCGCCTTTTATCATTACGCCACCACTTTTCCGGCTGGATGGCGGGCAAAATAACCTTTTGCGGGTAGTGCGCGCGGGCGGCAATCTGCCGTCAGACAGAGAGTCGCTGTATTGGCTGAATGTAAAAGCCATTCCGTCGGTAGAGAAGAAAGACAACACGTTGCAAATTGCGATCAAGACTCGCATCAAGCTGATTTATCGCCCGCAAGGCCTGTCCGGCAATCTGGAAGAGGCGGTCGGCAAGCTGACGTGGCAGCGCAGCGGCAACGCTTTACGGGTGACCAACCCGTCTCCTTATTACCTCACCTTTTTCAATTTAAAGCTCAACGGCAGTGCCGTTGCCGGCAGCACTATGGTTGCGCCGCAGGCCACCGCCAGTTTCCCGCTGTCTGCGGGGGGGAGCACTGGTGGAAACCTCAGTTGGCAAATAATCAATGACTACGGAGGTACCGGAAAGACGTTCGCCAGTACGTTATAACGGATTATTTTACAACGCTTTTATCCCCAGACAGAAAATGGGGGAAGGATACGGCTTGCCTGATTTTAGCGGCGGCCGAAAGGATCGGGACAGGGAGTTAAAACGATGAATAACCCGAATTGTATTGGTTTGCGAAGATCCAAGGCGATCTTGGCATGTCTGTTTTCCTGCCTGGCGATACTGCTGAATTCACCGAGCGTGGCGCAAGCGCGTGATTACTTTAACCCTGCGTTGCTGGAAATAGATAATCCGGCGCTGCGCGGAGCGGATCTTTCAGTTTTCGAGGAAAATAGCACCCAGGCACCGGGAAGTTACCGGGTCGATCTTTATCTTAATGGCCAGCAGGTGGATTCCCTGGATGTCGAGTTCAGGCTCCAGCAGGATGCGGCAGGGAAAAAAACGCTGCAGCCCTGCCTTAGCGCTGAAAAACTGACCGAGTTAGGTGTCAGGTTGAATTCACTTCCCGCGATCGCCGGCTCGGATGATTGCATCAACCTGGAGCAGGCCATTCCACAGGCAAAGGCCACTTTTTTGTTCAACCAGTTGCGGCTGAATTTGAGCATTCCCCAGGCTGCTTTGCATTTGCACGCGCGAGATTACGTATCCCCTGACAAGTGGGATGCCGGCGTACCGGCGCTGTTGATCAACTATAGCTTCTCGGGTGCCAACAGCCAGGTGAGTGAAAGCAAAGGGCAGGGCAATGACAACTATTATCTCAACCTGCGCTCAGGAATTAACTGGGGTGCCTGGCGGCTGCGCAACTATTCGGTGTGGAATCAGCACAGCGGTGGCGCTTCTTCATGGCGTTCGATCAATACCTATTTGCAGCGCGATATCATTGCCTTGCAGAGCCGTTTGACCTTGGGTGATAGCACCACTTCTAGTGATGTTTTCGACAGCGTGCAGTTTCGTGGCGGTCAGTTGGCCTCGGAAGATGAAATTCTGCCGGATAGCATGAAAGGTTATTCACCGATAGTACGTGGGATTGCGCGCAGCAATGCCCAGATTGTGATTCGACAGAATGGTTATGTGATCTACCAAAGCTATGTGGCGCCCGGTGCGTTCGAGATAACCGATCTTTACCCCACCGGCGGTAGTGGCGATCTGAATGTGAGCGTGCGGGAAGCCAATGGCCAGGAGCAAAACTTTGTGGTGCCTTATGCCGTAGTGCCGGTTCTGCAGCGTGAGGGACGGTTCAAATACAGCCTCACCAGTGGGACATATCGTTCTTACGGCAGTGAGGTCGATGAACGGCCTTTCAGTCAGGCTACCGGCATTTATGGGCTGCCTTGGGGCGCGACTTTATACGGCGGCATACAGGCCGCGAGCAAGTATCAAGCCTTGGCTTTGGGTTGGGGGCAAAACCTGGGAACTGTCGGGGCCTTGTCCGCCGACGTTACCCAAGCCTGGACCA
This sequence comes from Serratia sp. TSA_7, assembly GCF_052692135.1. Lineage (NCBI taxonomy): Bacteria > Pseudomonadati > Pseudomonadota > Gammaproteobacteria > Enterobacterales > Yersiniaceae > Serratia > Serratia sp. TSA_7. Next base: position 107,177 of record NZ_JBQZFU010000002.1, on the reverse strand, counting down.
AACAGGAAACCCAGCCCAAGGACCAGGGGCAATCATGGCGTTTACGCTACGGTAAAAACGTTATCGAAACCGGCACCAACTTCAGCCTGGCCAGTTATCGCTATTCCACTCGCGGCTTCTATACCCTGCAAGAGGCGTTGGAAAGTTATGGCGGTAACAGTGCCAAATATAACGACCACAAGAAAAGCCGCGCCGAATTGATATTGAGCCAGAACCTGTGGGAAGGGGGCGGAACGCTGTCACTCAGCCTGTTCAACGAGGATTACTGGAATGATAGCCGCCGTTCGCAATCGGCCAGCGTCGGCTACAACAACAACTGGCAAAGCGTTAGCTACGGTTTCAATTACACCTTCAGCCAGAACGGTTTTGACAGTAACGGCCAGCGTACCAACGTGCGCGATCACATCCTGGCCTTTAACGTCAGCGTCCCGTTGAATAAATGGCTGCCGGGCAGTTACGCCACCTACAACATGAACAGCAGCCGCAATGGCCCCACCAGCCATAACCTTGGGTTGAGTGGCAGCGCACTGGAAGGCAATAACCTGAACTACAGCCTCAGCCAGGGATATACCGGAAAAGGGGGAGGCGCCAATGGCAGCATTCAAGCCGACTATAAAGGCTCCTTGGCTGAGCTGAACCTGGGCTATGGCTACGATCGTCATCGTCAGCAGGTGAACTACGGGATCCAGGGCGGTGTTTTGGTGCATCAAAACGGCATCACGCTGTCGCAGCCATTGGGCGACACGGTAGCGCTGGTACAGGCGCCCGGTGCCGCGGGCGTCAACGTGCTGAATCAGACCGGCGTGAATACCGATTGGCGCGGTTATGCGGTAGTGCCCTATCTGACACCGTACCGCCGCAATATCGTTGGATTGGACGGTGATTCTTTTGCCGACGATGTGGATATGACCCTCAGCAGTCAAACGGTGATCCCGACTCGCGGTGCCGTAGTGCGCGCCAGTTTTAGTCCCAATGTCGGTTTGCGCGTACTGATGACGTTGTTAACCAGGGCCGGAAGCCCGGTCCCGTTCGGCGCGACCGTCAGCGCTCTTAATGATCCGAAGGGCAATGCCAGTATTGTCGGTGACGGCGGACAAGTTTACCTGGCTGGGTTGGCTGAAAGCGGTCGGCTTCAGGTCAAGTGGGGAAATGGCGCTGCGCAACAGTGTCAGGTCAGCTATCAATTGGCTAATCAGCCTGAAAGCGGTGGGATTCGCTTGGTCAAGGGTCTGTGTTTATAAGGTGCGTGTGATGACAACAGTAAAATCAACTCAACGAATAACGCTTGTATATAGTGTTCTATTTGCCTCTATGCTCAGCGCTCAGCCGGCTCTAGCCGCTTTGGGGCAATGTAAACCGTCGGGGGGGCCCCATCCTTTTTCGTTTACGTTTACACCTACGCTTACTAATCCGGCGCAGAACGTCGCCGGCCTGGTGATTGAAAACGCTGCGGGCAATAACTGGAACCTGAGCGGTACTTATGATGTGCAGTGCGAATGTAAAAGCCGTACTGCTTCCTATATCACCGCCAAGTCTAGCCTGCCAACGCAGACTCATAGCGACGGACGTTTATCTTATTACGCGTTGAACGAGTATCTGGCTGTTGCCAGCGAAGTCTATGTAGGCGGTTATAGGAATGAGTACATTCCTACCCCCTTCAGTAATGTATCGAATTTAAAAAACGAAATGGGTCAGGATGAGAGTTGCGCCAGTGCGCACTATTCCAGCGGTGCCAGAGGGCGAATTCATTTGTACTTTCGGCGCCCGTTTGTCGGTCAGACCATCATTCCCAGCACCCAACTGGTTGAAACCTATGTTGCGGTATCCAACGGGGTGAGCAGCGTGGTTCCGGTATCTACCGTATCAATGAGCGGGGTGGTGACGGTACCGCAAAATTGCGAGATTAGCCCACAGACGGTAGTGGTGGATTTTGGCGATATCCTGTCTACCAGCTTTCGGACTAAAGGGATGATGCCGCCGGGTTTTACCCCGCACCAGAAAGAGTTGACCCTGGCCTGCCGCAATATTTCCTCTGGAGTCAAAGTCAGCCTGTCATTCAGAGGAGAGGTTGATAGCAATATGCCCGCAGCGCTGAGAACCAGCAACAGTAGCATTGGGGTGATGATCGAGGACCGATTTGGCGACCCCATTTCGCCACACAGCGGTCGTTTGCCGGTTGATTTTCTCTATCCCAGCCAGAGTGGTAGCACCAGGTTCAGCGTGTATCCGATAAACACCACCGGGCAGGTGCCTGCGGCTGGTGTATTCACCGCCACTGCGACCATCCAGGCAGAAATAGAATAACTGGAATTTTATGGGTAGCGGGTCATTTGATTCTTAAAGAAAAGGAAATTGCGATGTTTAATGGCTTTAGCGGAATAAGCCGGATAATGATTCTTGTCGGTATTTTCCAGGGGGGAATTCCGGCGGTAGCGGTGGCGGCGAAACTCCAAATAACCGGCAATATTAAGGCGGCTCCCTGCGTTGTAGATGGGGCAAACAGTAATATCCAGGTTAACCTCGGCGACACTATTTCCGCCGCCACTTTGGCTGGCTCCGGCTCTGCCAGCGAATGGGTCGAGTTTCCCATAACGCTGAAAAATTGTCCGGCCACCACAACTTCGGCGACTGCGACCTTTACCGGCTCGGCGGCAGAGGAGAGCGGTACTTTATATAAGAACAACGGGACCTCGAGCCGAGTGCAGATTGAGTTGCAAAATCAGAGCGGTGTAAATCTGGGCAATAATAAGAGCATGGTTCAATTGGTCAATCAATTCACGCATGAGGCCAAATTTGATCTCCGTGCCCGAGCATACAGCACTTATGGCGGTGCAACGCCCGGCAGCATCGACGGTGTACTGCAAATTTCTTTTATTTATGAATAGATATTTATCCGGCGAACTTACGGCAGCGGATTTCTGAGCAAGCGGCCATTTACGCTGAAGTTTTATCGCGACCCAAAACGTTAAATTTGGTGACACTGACCGGACAAGTAACCGTAATAACAAATCGGAGGCGGTGATATGAATACCTATTATCAACCCAGTATTTCGCTAGCTTCAAATGATGCATACGATAAAAAGAATGGTAATGCAGTCATTATGGAACCTTGCCCGGTCACCGCGCTTGGAATACGTAATAAATTAATTGAATCATGTGGTTATCGCCAGGATAGGATCCTGCACGTCAGGTGTCTTGCCGATCTGCCGTCCGTATTGCTCAAACACAGGCCCCGTTTATTAATTATGGAGCTGTGCGGCAAGTCAGAGTCGGTGCTGGATGGCTTACGCCTGATTGCTGAGGTACAAGCGGGCTCTCCCCAAACCGCATTGCTGGTTTGCACGGCGTTGGATGAGTCCAGAATATTGAGGCAGTTAATTGCCTCCGGTATTCACGGATTGATGCTAAAACAAGAGCCCGCTATCGCCCTGACGCACTGTGTACAGCAGGTATTGGCAGGAAAATGCAGCTTTAGCCACCGGATCCGCCAGCGTCAGTTGCATGAAGCCACTCCAGGACGCCCTCTGACCACCCGAGAACTGGATGTCTTGGCAGAGTTGTTCTCCGGTAAGAGCGTGTCCAGCGTGGCTTTGACGATGCGTCGCGATATCCGCACCGTCAGTACACATAAACGCAATGCCATGCTGAAGCTGGGTTTTCACAATGATGGTGAGTTATATCTTCAGGGAAAATGGATGGCCATGAATGGCCCGTCCTTTGTCCGTTAACGGCGCCTGACAGCGCATTAACGCGGCAGGAGAGATAAGACAGGAGCAGAATATGTATTCTTCGCGTCATCAACCTCTACACATCGCATTAATGGATCGTTGTCCCTTAATGCTTGATGGGCTGGCCAGTTTTATTGGTTCTCTCTCGAGATCGGGAAAGATTGTGGTGCAGGAAACCAGTATGAGGGAGGCCGCAGATAGTGTGGTCTATCAGCAGGCTAACGTCCTGATTGCGGAGTTAGCCGGTGTGGATGAGACTACCGTACAGGGGCGGGAGATTCTGCTTAATCTGTGCATGCAATTGCCGGCACTCAGAGTGGTGGTTTACACCCGTAGCCAAAGTGCCGAAGAGTTGGGCCCGTTATTGAGTCAGCCTAATATCAGCATCGTCGCTCGAGATGACGCACTGCCACTGGTGGCTGAATTCTTCAACCGGGTTCTTAACGGTGAGCGGGTACTGAGTCCGCAGATTGGTGCCTGTTTGGCTCGTTCTGCCTGCCGGGAGACTTCCGTCATGCACGAGCTGACTCGTTGCGAAAGTGACGTTATGGCTTCTTTGTTTAACGGTATGAGCCTGCGGCAAATAGCCGATCTGCAGTGTCGCAGCATCAAAACGATCAGTGCGCATAAATGCAGTGCGATGCGTAAACTTCAAGTGACAAACGATAGCGAATTGTTTTCTCTGCACACCAGGATTACCCGGAAATTTTCCGGGGAGTAGCTAAAGCACTCTCGGTGTCGGGAATAACCCATGAAACAGGGTACGCCTGAAGACGCTTAATGCGTCTTCAGAAATAGTGAGCCCCTGGACGACTATACTGGCGTTATATATTGATGATGCGGAAGCGCTCCACGTTGGTAGCGGTATAAATGACCGTATTCTGGATGTTTTTATGCCCCAGGTAATCCTGAATCAACCGAGTGTCGACACCTCTGTCGGCCAGGGCATAACCGCAGGAGTGGCGCAACATGTGAGGATGAACCTGAACGCTGATGCCGGCCATCTCACCGTACATCCTCATCAATCGATACAGCTGTTGCCGTGAAATTTGCCCGCCGTGGCGCGATAAAAACAGCCACTGGCTGTCCGCTTCAAGGTAACCGGAACGTTGGCCAAGCCACTTCAACAGGGCATCACGTTCCCTGGGTTGTATGGGGTGTTGGACTGAAAAGCCATTTTTCAATCGGAATATATGTACCCGATTGGTGGTCATATCAATATCTTGTAAGCGTAATGAACGCAGTTCACTGACCCGTAAACCATGAATAAAACACATCAATAACAAGCAGCGGTCCCGAATACTGTTTTTACCTTCATGAACGGCTGAGATAAGCTGCTCAATTTCAACCTGGCTGAGAAATTTCCTTTTCTTCATCTTAATTACCTGGATGTTGAATGTTGGCTGATTTTTACCTGTGATTTTTTATTAAAGCATTGAATGATAAGTAACGGCAAAGAAAATAAAGTGACCGCCCTTTTTCATGGAGAGGTTATTTATATGTTTTCTATTATTTTATGTTCGCGGTGAATACTTTGCTTTTATATTTTTGTTTACATCCCTAACAATGCTGCTGTTTGTTTCTTTTTGTTAATTTGCAGTCTCTTTTTATTTGAAATAATTTAATGCTGCCGATAAAGCTTTCTTCTCAGATAGGCTAGACTCCCCCCTCCGTTTATCGTTACCTGTGCGGATTAAATTTCTGCAGATGAAGGGCCATGGATGAGAATTATTATTGATATCATTCTCTCGCCGCTTACAATGCTTGCCATCTCAAGATGGCAGGTTAAGGGTTTCTCATGGAGTTGCTTCGGGTGGTTTACCACCAGTATCGTTGGCCGTTTCTGGCGGTAATGGCGTTGACCATGGCCAGCGCGGCGCTGGGCATTGGTATCATTGCCTTTATAAATTTGCGGCTGATGACGGTGACCGGCAACCCACTGACCGTGCTGCCGGAATTCCTCGGGATTCTGGCGCTGTTGATGGCGGTGACGTTAGGATCTCAGTTGGCGCTGACCACGCTCGGTCATCATTTCGTGTTCCGGCTGCGCGGCCAACTTGTGAAGCGGATCCTGGATACCGATATCGAACGGATTGAACAATTGGGCAGCGCCTCTCTACTGGCGAGCCTGGCCAGCGACATCCGTACCATCACCCTTGCCTTTGTCCGCCTGCCAGAATTGGTGCAGGGGGTGATACTGACGCTGGGGTCTGCGGCCTATCTGGGTTGGCTTTCACCGCGGATGCTGGCGGTGACCGCAGTCTGGGTGGCGGTGACGGTGATTGGCAGCGGATATCTGGTGTCGCGGGTGTATCGTCACCTGAGCAGCGTGCGTGAGGCGGAAGAGCATCTTTACCAACACTACCAGTCAGCCATTGACGGGCGTAAAGAGTTGGCGCTGAACCGCGACCGCGCGAAAGCGCTCTACCAACAGGCCTATCAACCGGATGCTGAAGACTACCGCTACCATATTATCCGTGCCGATACCTTCCATCTCAGCGCCGTGAACTGGTCGAATATCATGATGCTGGGGGCTATTGGCCTCGTGTTCTATATGGCCAACAGTCTGGGTTGGGCAGATACCGCCGTTGCGGCTACCTATTCACTGACACTGCTGTTCCTGCGCACGCCATTGCTGCAGGCTGTGGGGGCTTTCCCGACGCTGATCGGTGCCGAAGTGGCTTTCAATAAGATCAAAGCCCTGCGGCTTGCCGATTATCAGCCTGCGTTTCCTGCGGTTGAAGCCAAAACCTGGGAAACGCTGGAACTGCGTGACATCGTATTTCATTACGGCGCTACGGAGCAGAAAGCCGGGTTTGCCGTCGGGCCGGTCTCTGTGACATTGCGCCGCGGTGAGTTGGTGTTTCTGATTGGCGGCAACGGCAGCGGAAAATCCACGCTGGCGATGCTGTTGACCGGGTTATATCAACCTGTCAGTGGACAGATCCTGTTGGATGGCGTCGAGCAGAACCTGGCTAGCATGCCCGGCTATCGCCGTTTGTTTTCCGCTATCTTTACCGATTTTCACCCATTCCACCATTTGCAGGGGCCCGATGGTCAACAGCCTGACGCCGAACTGGTGGAGCGTTGGCTTAACCGGTTGAACATGAAAGGCAAACTGGAATTTAATGGCCTGCGAGTGACCAATCCGCAACTGTCGCAAGGGCAGCGCAAACGTCTGGCGCTGCTGCTGGCGGTGGCGGAACAGCGAGATATCCTGCTACTGGACGAATGGGCGGCGGATCAGGACCCGCAATTTAGGCGCATTTTTTATCGCGAGTTGTTACCGCAGCTGCGCGAGTTGGGTAAAACGGTATTTGCCATCAGCCATGACGACCACTATTTCGAACATGCCGATCGGCTGCTGCAAATGCGTGACGGGCGTCTCATTGAATTGTCCGGCAGCGAACGTGAGCGCGCCAGCAAGGATTCTGTTACGCAGATTAGCTGATTTATCTCACCCTGTTCAGGCCGTTTACGCGGCCTGAACGATGGGGCCAATCCTTCAACCCGCAGCGGAAGCTCTCTTCTTTATTTGTCTTTGCCCTCAAACCTCCCGCCAATTTCGGTTAAATCCAATCATTAGTTTTAATAATAATTCATTTACCAATGGTTTGATTTTGATCGTTTGTCTCGTGGCACACTGCCTGAATACTGATTATTGGCTTGTTATTAGTCTGTGCGAAGCGTGGAACTGTTTTTCCCGTCGTGCTCGTCGTTCAGAGTAGGTTGCCAGCATGTTTTATTTAAATTTCCATAGTGCAAGGCTACTTTATTGATTGTTTAAACGTATCAATAATGCAGTGTCAATCAATTTAATCTATTGGTGAGGCGCAGAGTGATAAGCAAGGATGGAGTAGACATCAAACGTAAGGCTTGGCTGTGTGTGTTTATCGGCTGTGGGGTATTTTGGTTGGGTGTTGCCGCCGCGATTTATGGGTTGCTGATGATTTAGGAAACATGTCGATGGACAAAAAACGCGTTAAAAGCGGCAAGAGCGCCAAAGAGCGCAGTCTTGCCAGGATACCGCCTCGCTGGCAGTTGAACGCTGCACAGCGCGATTTTATTGACGATCTCTGGCAGGCGGATGCCCCGGATCCTGCACCGGCGCTACCCACCCGTCACGACGTTAGCGGATGATGCGATTACGCCCGGCGAGAACGCCAAACAGCATTTGCAGCAGGGTCAGGCCCAGCAGGATACCCAGCGGCAATTGCCAACCCTGGGTCAGGTCGTGCAACAGGCCGAACAAGGTTGGGCCCAGCGCCGCCAGTAAATAGCCTACCGATTGTGCCATGCCCGACAACTGCGTGGCCTGGTGCTGATGCCCGCTGCGCAAGCCAAAGAATGACAGCGCCAGCACCAAAGAACTTCCCGCCCCCAATCCGGCAATAATCAGCCATATCAGCGAGCTTTCTGGCAGCAACATCAGGCCGGTGACGCCAATAAAAATCAGCGATGAAGCGCACAACGCGATAGCACGCTGATCGCGCGCGCGCGGCAGAATAAATACCATGGCAAAGTTAGCGGCGATCGCCACCACCTGGTAGATAAACAGTTCGAAACCGGCCTGTTGCGGCGAAGTGCCGTGGCTGGCGGCAAAGGCGCTGAACCAACCGATAATGGTATAGAAAGTGATGGACTGTAAGCCCATAAACAGCGCTACCTGCCACCCGAGCGCGCTGCCCCATGGCGAGCGGGATGGCGTCAATGGGGCCTGTCGCGCGTCACCGGCCGTTACTGTCGGTGGGCGGCGCAACTGCGGCAACCAGACAAGCAACGCCAGCAGGGCCGGCAGGCTCCAGCAAAGCAGAGAGAAACGCCAGCCGAGGTTCTTCAGTTCCGCCAGCGGCACTGCCAGGCCGGAGGCGGTAGCGGCAGCCAGCGACATCACCGCCGCATAGCCGGCAATCATGGCGGCGGCTCGGCTGGGGAAGTCGCGTTTGACCAGCGTTGGCAACACCACGTTGGCAAACGCGATGGCGGCGCCGATCACTATGCTGCCTATCCACAGCATGCCCGCTTGCGGCAGAGAGCGCAGTACGATGCCCGCAACCAGCAGCAGCAGAGCCATGCCCAACGTGCGTTCAATGCCGATTCTTTTGGCCAGGCCCGGCGTTACCGGCGATAAGACGGCAAACAGGATCAACGGCAGCGAGTTGAGCAAGCCGGCGGAAGTGGCGGACAGCATCAGCTGTTGCTGGATTTGTTCCAGTAACGGGCCCACGCTGGTCAACGCGGCGCGCAGGTTAGCGGCGATCAGCATGATGCCGCTGATCAGCAATAAGGGATGGCGTAAACGGCTGCGTTTTATGGCGGCAGATTTTGGGGATAAAGCAGGGTATGACATGAATTCCTCGCACCAGCATGCAGCCAATCAATGCTGCAAGACATGATGCGTTGATTGACGTTAACGCTTACGTACCGACAGGGGGCCGATATCTGTGCGCAAGTTTAGGGAAGAACTCGGGGTCTGACAAGGGGGCGTCTAACCGACGCCGATGGGATCTGGCGTCTATAGCGGGGACTGTACCTAAGCGATTCGGTGGCCCGATGAACGATAAGCTGGTTCATCGGGCCACTGTCGCTCCGTTAGCCGGCGACGGGCAGCGGGCCAAGCGCCATGCGCGCCGGTTCGTTTTGTTCCGGGCGGCTAAAGCGCCAGCAACTCTGGTGGTATTTGGCCACGCTGTTGCGGTGCGCCACGCTCACCAGCGTCACCTGCGGCAGCTCATCGACCAGCAGGCAATACATCAACTGCTCGGTTTCGTCGTCCAGCGCGCTGGTGGCCTCGTCGAGGAACAGAATATCCGGACGGGTCAAAATGGCTCGGGCAAAGGCCAACCGCTGCTGCTCACCCGGCGACAGACGTTGGCTCCAGTTGGCACTGGTGTCCAGCCAGCGCTGCAAATGTTTCAGACGGCAATTTTCCAGCACTTTCAGCAGTTGCTCATCGCTGTATTCTGCGGCGAGGTGGGGATAACTGAGGGCTTCTCGCAACGTGCCTATCGGAATATAGCTGCGTTGCGGCAGGAATAATGCGCGGCTGGCGGCGTCGAGCCCAATGGTACCGGAGCCGTACGGCCAGATACCGGCGATGGCGCGCAATAGCGTTGACTTGCCGCAGCCCGACGGGCCGACGATCAGCACGCGTTCGCCGCGCTTCAGCGTCATGGAGCTTGCATTCAGCAAGCTCTGGCCGTCCGGCAGTTGCAGGCTGAGACTATCAAGCACCAACGGCTGGGTACTCTCCGGCCGCAGTTGAATACCGCGTTCTTGGTGGTGAACCTGATCCACTGCGGCATTAAAGCCGGCCAGACGGTTCACGCAGGCTTTCCAGGTAGCCAGATCGCTGAAGGCGTCGATAAACCACGACAGCGCTCCCTGCACCTCGCCAAAAGCGGAGGCGATCTGCATCATGCCGCCCATCTGGATGGCGCCGGAAAAATAGCGCGGTGCCGCCACCAGCAGCGGGAAAACAATGGCGAACTGGCTGTAAAAATTGGAAGCGATATTGAGCCGCCGGGTGATGCGCATGATCGACCACCAGTTGGCGCGAATAGTATCAAAACGGTCGCCCAACTGTTGCGCCTCGCGGGGTTCGCCGTGATACAGCGCGATGGCATCGTTGTTTTCGCGGATGCGGATCAGGCCAAAACGGAAGTTCGCCTCATAACGCTCCTGGTTAAAACCGAGCTGAACCAGCGGTTTGCCGACCCACCAGACCAGCAGGGAACCCAGCCCGGCGTACAACAGAGCGAACCACACCATATAACCGGGAACGGTGAAGGTGTGTTGGCTAATCATAAAGGTCATTGGCCCGCTGACGTGCCACAGAATGGCGACAAAGGAAAATAGCGTCACCAGGCTGGAGAGCAGCCCAAGCGACAGCGACAGCGTGTACTGGGTCAGGACGTTGAGATCCTCGGCGATACGCTGGTCCGGGTTATCGACGATCTGCTGTTGCTCGGTATGGTAATAGGCCTGATGCGCCAGCCATTTACCCATGAATTTTTCCGTCATCCAGCGCCGCCAGCGCATTTGCAGGCCCTGCGTCAGATAGATTTTATACACCGCCAGCACGATGAAGATCAGCGCCAGATAGGTGAAACGCCACAGCTGCGTCTTGAACACCGGGTAGTTTTTGTTTTGCAGCGCGTCGTAGAACACCTGGTTCCACTGGTTGATCTGCACGCTGATATACACCAGCCCGAGCGACAGGGCGACGATGGCGATCAGCATCGACCAGGCTCGCCATTTTTCTTCCGAAACCCAGAAAGGTTTAATCAACTGCCAGACGGCGTGTTTTTGCGTAGGGGAGCTGTTCATAGGGTTCTCGGGTTTTTTACGTTCCGATCAGCATGAGCCGCCGCCTGGTAACAAACAAACCGTGACATGTAAGCAGTTTTAACGGGGCTAACCGTTTGAAATATTGCGGGTGAATCCTTAGAGGTGAAGCCGGGGGGCATGAGGGTTATACTGGCGCCGAATTACCGGTTACTCACTCTGGAAAGGATAAGGCATGAAGGCGTTGGTTCCCCTGCTGTTGACCTATGGTGCGCTCGCCAGCGGCCAGGTGATGGCACATATTGATGAGCCGGATATTGATGCCGATTGCCAGAAAGTGGCGGGCTACGCCGTACTGGGTAAAAGCGCTTATCAGCGGGGCGATTATGGCCGGGCGGCCGATGTTTTCCGTGATCAGGCCGCCTGGAGCGAGTTTTGCGGCCTGAACGATCAGGCGATCGCCACCGCCTATAACAACGTGGCGCTGGCGCTGATGCACGCCGGTGAATTGCTCAAGGCGCGCGCCTATCTGGAACTGGCGCCGAAGGATGCAAAATCTCAGCATAACCTGAAACTGCTGCAGCAACGTCTGGCAAAGCAGCCGCCGACGAGCGGGCCGGGTGGCGTCTATTGGCAGTACGCCGGGCGCGGCGTATGGAGCGAAGTAGAGGTCAAACCGCAGGGCGAACGCTGGCTGATTAATTATTCCGGCTATTATATGCCGCAAATGGGGTTGTATTACGGGCCGAATATGGGCGAGTTCGCCAAGGTATTGCCGATTGAACGGGGCAAGGCGGTGTACCGTCAGCGGGAGCCGCAGGACGGGATGGCCTGCGATGTGGTGATGCAATTTACGGCGGATGCGGTGGACATGAGTACCAAGGGCGACTGCGGATTTGGTTTTAACGTGCAGGCGCAGGGGACTTTCGTCCGGGTCGAATAATCGGCTGCGGAGCTCGCAGCCGAAGCCGGTATTAAGCCCAGTTCACCGCGCCGTTCAACAACGCTTTCCAGGCATCAACGTTACCCAAATAGTTGCCTGCCGGGATCTGGCGTAGCTGGCCTTCGCTGTCTTGCAGCGCAAAGGTCGGGAACCCCTGGCCCTGGACTTTGGCAAGAAACGCGCGGCTTTCCGCAATGTGTTGTGCGGTCGGCGCGCCGGCGTTAAAGCGCATCTCGGCAATGAACGGAGCCGAGGGCAGACCCAGTTCTTTCGCCAGGGCTTCCAGCACCGGGGTATCGGCGATGCGTCGGCCTTCCTGATAATGCGCTATCTGAATGCGGTGCAACATATCCACCCCGCGTCCCCCCAGCGCTTCCGCCGCCAGAATCGCAGTAATCGGCGGCTCGGAGTCCATCACTGCCGTGGTATCACGCAGCAGTCCATTGAAATAGGCTTCACCGAAGGTCTGGCCGGTCAGCTCCGCAATGCGCTTGTCATGCGGGATCACATAGTTACGCCATTCGTCCGTGATCTGGCGGCGATTATTGCCGGTCATCATGCCGCCGGCGTGCAGGGCGACAGTCAGCCCTGGAATGCTCTTGGCCGCCTTCACCAGTGGCGCTGCGCCATAGCACCAGCCGCAAAGCGGATCGAAAACGTAATGCAGAGTTGTACCGGTCATCTTTATTCCTCGTGATGTTCTGCGGCTTCACGCCGCAGAACATTGAGCCTGTCAAAGGCAATGTAGTTTGATTGGCGACGCGCTTATTGCGGCCACTTCATCTCGTCTTTCAGCACCTTGGCGCTCAGTTCCAGGCTAGATTCATCTTTCAGGTTCGGGTAATGCTTTTTCATTGCCGCAATCAGCGCCGCAGAATCTTTGGCCTTCGGCAGCTCAGCTTCCAGCGTGGTCAGGTAATTCTGGGTGAAGGTCACGGATTCCAGAGTCTGCGGTGCGCCCGGCAGGAAGTGGCCAGGGACGACGACTTTCGGTTTCAGCGCCTTGATGCCTTCCAGCGTTTGTTGCCAGTGAGCGCGGGATTCCACGGTCTGGTTATCGGCGATCCACGGGTGGATATTGTCACCGGCTACCGGTACGCCGCCCACTACCGCTTTCAGTTCAGGGATCCACACGTAGGTGCGTTCCGGCGTTGGGCCGGTCAGGCCTTTCACTTCCACTTTCTGGCCGTCGATAGTGAAGCTGTCGCCCTGCAATGCCTGCGGAACCACTACCGCTTTAGGTGCGTTGTCTTTCAGGATCGGGCCCCAGTAAGCCATTTTGCCGTCTTTGGTGGCGTTGATTTCTTTGATCGTACCCGGTGACGCGATGATTTTTGCCTGCGGGAACGCAGCTTTGATCACGTCCAAACCAAAGTAGAAATCCGGATCGGAATGGCTGATGTAGACGGTGGTCAGCGTCTTGCCGGTCGCTTTGATCTTTTTCACCAGTTCTTCGGCGTCGTTGCGTTGGAACTGGGCGTCGATCAGCGCCACTTCGTGTTTACCGCTGATGATTTCCGAAGAAACCGGGAACACGCTTTTCTCACCCGGGTTGTACACTTCCATGGTCAGGGAGTCAGCCGCGGCGGCGTAGGTGCTTACTGTGGCGATGCCGGCGAAAGCCAGGGTCAATAATGATTTCTTAAACATGGGCAGAGGTTCCTTTTGGGTATCAGTTGTTGTTGTACAGATGTTAGGTTGCATAAAGCGTTAGAAAAACCGGATAATGAGCAATTATTCATTGCGTAAATCGGACGAATCATGGATCGCATTACCGCAGCAGAGGTTTTTATCACCATCGTTGATCGCGGAAGTATGATTGCCGCTGCGGAAACGCTGGAAATGTCGCGAGCGATGGTGACGCGCTATCTGGCGCAGATGGAGCAATGGGCCGGCGCGCGTTTACTGCACCGCACTACCCGTAAGCTTAGTCTGACTGACGCAGGAGAGCGTACTCTCGAACGTTGCCGGCAGATGCTGGCGCTGGCGGGTGAGATTGATTTGGTCGAAGGCGAGCAAAGCGATGAATTGCGCGGTCTGCTGCGCATCACCTGTTCACAGTCGCTGGGCCAGACAGCGCTGGTGGGGGCGGTGGCCCAATACCTCAAACGCCATCCGCAGGTGGCGGTGGATTTGCAAATGAATAATCGGGCGGTGAATCTGGTGGAGGAGCGCATCGATCTGGCGCTGCGCATCACCAATGAGCTGGACCCCAATCTGATCGCCCGACCGCTTTCCTCTTGCGCTTCGGTGGTGTGCGCTTCCCCGGCTTATCTGGCAGCGCACGGCACGCCGCGCCATCCGCAGGATTTGGCGCTGCACAACTGCCTGACTTATTCCTACTTCGGTAAAAGCCTGTGGCATTTTGATTCTCAGGGCGTGAAGTCGGCGGTGGCGGTCAGCGGCAACCTCAGCGCCAACGAATCGGTGGTGCTGATGGCGGGGACGGTGCAGGGCGCCGGCATTTCCATGCAGCCTTATTATTCGGCGGCGCCATTGCTGGCAAGCGGTGAACTGATAGAACTGATGCCGGATTATCGGCCGCAGTCGATGGGGATTTACGGTATTTATACTTCGCGTCGCCAAATGCCGGCCACCTTGCGAACCATGCTGGATTTTCTGGTGGAGTGGTTTGCCAATGATCCCGCCTGGCGGGCGACGCTGCGTTGATATCGTTAACATGGCAGCAACATTTTCACACATTTTTCATCGTCAGCGCATTCAAGCGTTTAGCGGGCGGATGGGGGCTTTTTGTGCTCAAGGGGAGCGTTGTCACTGGTTTTTTCGCCGGTCGCCGTGCTATTTCTGTAGCATGCCAAGAGTGAATAAGACTTAATAATTATAGGGTTAAGAAAATAACCCACAGATTGAACAACATCTCTGACCCTTTTTCGCGGGCAGTCTGTCAGGCTGTCCGGCAATTCCGCGAGTTTTTACCGGCCCCGTGCGCCTGATGCCGGGGCTTTGTCGACTGGGAGCGTTACACATGCCTGTTTCTCTGCTTGCACTGGCGTTAAGTGCATTTGCCATTGGCACCACCGAGTTCGTGATTATGGGGCTGCTGCCTGAGGTGGCGGGGGATCTTCAGGTCTCAATCCCTTCGGCCGGCTGGTTGATCAGCGGCTATGCCCTCGGCGTGGCGATAGGTGCGCCGATCATGGCGTTGCTGACGGCGAAGCTGCCGCGCAAGAATACGCTGCTGTTGCTGATGGTGATTTTTATCTTCGGCAATATCATGTGCGCGCTGGGTTACAGCTACGATTTCCTGATGCTGGCGCGCATTGTCACCGCGTTGTGCCACGGTGCGTTCTTCGGCATCGGCGCGGTGGTGGCCGCCAATCTGGTACCGCCGAATCGCCGTGCTTCCGCTGTGGCGCTGATGTTCACCGGCCTGACGTTGGCCAACGTGCTGGGGGTGCCGCTCGGCACCGCGCTGGGGCAGGCATTGGGCTGGCGTTCCACCTTCTGGGCGGTGGCGGTCATCGGCGTGCTGTCCCTGCTGGCGTTGTACAGCAAGCTGCCGGCGGTGGAGGATGAAGCGCCAACCGATCTGAAAAAAGAGCTGGCGGCCCTGCGCGGCGGCGGTATCTGGCTTTCGCTGCTGATGACGGTGGCCTTTGCTGCGTCGATGTTTGCGCTGTTTACCTATATCGCACCGTTACTGACTGAGGTGACCGGCATTTCGTCGCACGGCGTGAGTTGGACGCTGTTGCTGATGGGGGTCGGCCTGACGCTGGGTAACATCGTCGGCGGCCGTTTGGCAGACTGGCGTTTGCCGGTTACGCTGACCTGCACGTTTCTGGTGATTGCCTTCTTTGCCGCGCTGTTCAGTTGGACCAGCCATTCCATGGTGCCGGCGGAAATGACCCTGTTCCTGTGGGCGGCTGCGGCGTTTGCCGCGGTACCGGCGCTGCAGATCAACGTCGTGACCTACGGTAAAAAAGCACCGAACCTGGTTTCCACGCTGAACATCGCCGCGTTTAACGTGGGCAATGCCATTGGTGCCTGGGTAGGCGGCGTGGTGATTGCACAGGGCCTGGGGCTGACCAGCGTGCCGCTGGCCGCTGCGGCGATTGCGCTGCTGGGGTTGGTGCTGTGTCTGGTGACTTTCAGCCGGGCCAAACGGCCGGCTAGCGTTTAATCACTGCGGCCAGTCGGGCGGGAAGACTCTCTGCCTGCTGCTGCAAATGCTGAATGAAGGCCGTGACCAGCGCCGAGGAAGGGCGGTGCAGCGGCCGGATCAGGCTGACGGTAAAAGGCACTTCAACGCTGAACGGCCGTACGTGTACGCCGCTGTTGGCGTAATCGAGCGCCGTCAGCGGATTGACTATCGACAACCCCACGCCTTCTTTCACCATGGCGCACACCGATGCTGCGCTGTGGGTTTCCATGACCAGACGGCGCTTAACGCCCTCCTCATTAAACAGCGAGTCGAGCAACTGACGGTAGCTGTCGGTGCTCGACAGGCTGATAAAGTTTTGTCCGTCGAAGTCTTGCGGTGTCAGCACCGTTTTCGCCAGCAGCGGATGCCCGGCCGGCAGCACGCACACCTCGTTCAGCGTCATCAACGTCATCCGCTCTGTGCCCGCCGGGGTCTGGGTGTTTTCCGTCAGACCCAGATCGTGGCGCTGCGCCGACAGCCACTCTTCCAACAACGGTGACTCCTGCGGTATCACGCTGAAACTGACTTCCGGGTAGCGATCGATAAAGGGTTTGCACACCACCGGCAGCAGCGACTGCGAGAATACCGGCAGGCAGGCAATGGAAAGCTGCGCCTGCTGGAACTGGCGGATACCTGCAGCGGCGTTGACGATGCGCTCCAGGCCGTAATAGGAGCGCTGCACCTCTTCGAACAGCCGCAGGCCCTGCACCGTCGGGTATAAACGTCCGCGCAGCCGATCGAACAGCTGTAGCTGGATCAACTTCTCGAAGCGGGCAAGTTCTCGGCTGACGGTGGGCTGTGAGGTTTGCAACAGCGCTGCCGCCTCGGTCAGATTGCCGGTGGTCATTACCGCATGGAAAATTTCAATCTGGCGCAGGGTAATCGCGTGCATCGGCACACTCCATGAACGGGCAAGCCCATATCATAAATGAATAGACTTCGGCTAAATAGATATTTTCCACACAAGAAAGAGTGCGGCACTATTGACGACATTACTTCAGCCATATTTTTGATCCGGGAACATCACCATGCCACGCGCTTTGCACGACACGACGACCGCCCTCAATGCCGCTAACCTGCTGGCCTTGCCTCAGCGTTTTGGCTGCCCGGTATGGGCCTATGACGCAGCTATCATCAGTGAGCGCATCAGCCAGTTACGCCATTTTGACGTGATCCGCTTTGCCCAAAAAGCCTGCTCGAATATTCATATTCTGCGCCTGATGCGCGAACAGGGCGTCAAGGTGGACTCTGTCTCGCTGGGCGAGATTGAGCGTGCGCTGCAGGCCGGTTTTCAGCCGGGCGGTGAGCCAAGCGACATCGTGTTTACCGCCGACGTGCTGGACCACGCGACGCTGGCGCGCGTCAGCGAGTTGAAAATCCCGGTGAACGTCGGCTCGATCGATATGCTGGATCAACTGGGCCAGGTTTCCGTTGGCCACCCGGTATGGTTGCGTATCAACCCGGGCTTTGGCCACGGCCATAGCCAGAAAACCAATACCGGCGGCGAGAACAGCAAGCATGGGATTTGGTATGCCGATTTGCCGCAGGCGGTGGAAAAAATTCAGCAATACGGCCTGAAGCTGATCGGTGTGCATATGCATATCGGTTCGGGCGTGGATTACCAGCATCTGGAGCGCGTGTGTGATGCCATGGTGCAGCAGGTGATCGATCTGGGTCATGATATCAGCGCGATTTCTGCCGGCGGCGGGCTGTCGATCCCCTATCAATACGGCGAAGAGGCGATTGATACTGAACACTATTTTGGCCTGTGGAACAGCGCGCGCGAGCGCATTGCCGCCCATTTGGGCCACCCGGTGAGCCTGGAGATCGAGCCCGGTCGCTTCCTGATGGCGGAAGCCGGGGTGTTGGTCGCAGAAGTGCGTGCGGTGAAAGACATGGGCAGCCGCCACTTTGTTTTGGTGGATGCAGGCTTTAACGATTTAATGCGTCCGGCGATGTATGGCAGCTATCACCATATTTCTCTGCTGCCGGCCGATGGCCGCAATACCGAGCATCAGCCGCTGCGCGACACCGTGATTGCCGGGCCGTTGTGCGAATCCGGCGACGTGTTCACCCAACAGGCCGGTGGCGGCATCGAAACCCGCGAGTTGCCGCCGGTGCAGGTAGGCGACTATCTGGTATTCCATGATACCGGTGCCTATGGCGCTTCGATGTCTTCAAACTACAACAGCCGTCCGCTGCTGCCGGAAGTGTTGTTCGAAAAGGGGGAACCGCGGCTGATCCGCCGCCGGCAGACCATTGAAGAGTTGATTGCGCTGGAACTCATCTGATATCGACGGGCGCAGCGCGCTGCGCCCAAGAATCTCAACCGGCGTAGGGGCCTGGAGCCACGGAGTCGCGCAGCCGAAGTTCGCCGGTGAACGGGGAAAGCGGGGAGAGGTTTTCGCCATTGATCAGGCGGAAAGCCTGGCTGATAGCCGCTTCGATCATCACGTCTATCGGCAGGTAAACGGTGGATAGCGCGGGTTGCAAATAGGCGGCGCTGGGTTCGTCGTCAAAGCCGAATAACGAGACGTCCTGCGGCAGGCGCTTGCCCGCTTCGTGCAAGGCTTTCATCGCACCGACGGCCATATCGTCGTTGCAGGCGAATAGGGCACTGAAACCGGTATCGCCGGCCAGCAGGCTGCGGCTGCCCTGATAGCCGCTTTGCACGCTGCTGTCGCCATAGGCCACGCGGGCATCGTCGAAGGCAATCTTGTGATGTTCAAGCGCTTGTCGATAACCCGCCAACCGCGCCTGGGCCGTGGGGGTGGCGATAGGGCCGGTGATGCAGGCAATCTCGCGGTGCCCCTGCCGAATCAGATAATCGACCGCATGGAAAGCGGCCTGCTGCTGTTCGAAGAAAACACAGCGCGCACGCGCCTGCGGCAAATCGCGATTGATCACCATGATCGGTACCGGCAGGCTGTCCAGCAGGGCCATTAACGCCGATTCGGACATGAAACGGGTATAAAGAATGATCGCGTCGCAGCGGCGATCGGCCAACAACTGCACCGCCTGCAGTTCATCTTCCGGCGTATCGTGACCATCGGTGACTATCAGGTGCTTGCCGCTGGCCTCGATAAGTTTGGCGGCCCGGCGCAGCAGACGCCCGAAATAAGGGCCGTCGAAGTTGGAGACCACCAGCCCAATGCTGTTGGAGCTTTTGTTCGCCAGCGACTGGGCGAGGAAGTTCGGGCGGTAACCCAGTTCGTCCATCGCCTTGAACACCGCGTCGCGGGTGCTTTTTTTCACCTGGCCGGTGCCATTTAACACGCGTGAAACCGTGGCTTTGGATACCCCAGCGCGAAGGGAAACATCCAACATGGTGATCATCAGTGGCTAACCCCTTTCAACGTCCGCTGTGGCAAATAACGCTCAGTCTAGCATAGGGTTAGCGCTTGGCTGCCTGGCTTTTTGCCATCGGGTTTACGCGGTGGCGGAACGGCACTAGACTGCTATCGGGCAACGGGAGGAAGCGGAAATATGATTAACATTGTGCCTCTGGCGGATTACCCGCAGTACCTGCAACAGGTGGTCGACTGGCAATGGCGGGCGTTCGGCAACGAAAACAGCCGGGCATTTTTCGCCAGTGTGGTAGAAAGCGGCCTGCGAGGAGCGGATTTGCCGATCACCTTTATCGCGTTGCGGGGGGAGACGCTGGTGGGCACCGTCGGTCTGTGGCGCTGTGACCTGATCAGCCGCCAGGATCTGACCCCTTGGCTGGCGGCGCTGTACGTGGATGAAAGCCAGCGCGGCAGCGGTCTTGGCCTGAGGTTGCAACAACACGTGCAGGACTACAGCCGGCGAGCGGGCTTCAGCGAACTCTATCTGTACAGCGATTTCAGCGGTTATTACGAACGCCACGGCTGGCATTATATTGGCGACGCGCTGGATTACCCTGACCGCCCGGTGCGGCTGTACCACCGGGCACTGGTTTAATTCTGCTCGTAAACGTTATTGATGCTGGCGACCGAATGGCGCCGTACCAGCGTCGGGCTGAACATGTTGGTGATCTCCGGCAGCGGCTGATTGTTGGCCAACGCCAGCGCCAGTTCGGCAGCCTGAGTCGCCATCGCCACCACCGGATAGCGAATGGTCGTCAGGCGTGGCCGCAGGTAGCGTGAAATCAGCACGTCATCAAAACCGATCAATGACATTTGGGCCGGTACGTCCACACTGTTGTCGCTCAACACCGAGAGCGCGCCGGCGGCCATTGAGTCGTTATAACAGGTCACTGCGGTGAAGTGCTTGCCGCGCCCGAGCAACTCGGTCATCGCCTGCTCACCGCCAATTTCGTCCGGCTCACCGTAGGCAATCAGTTTTTCATCCACCGCAATGCCATGCTCCTGTAATGCATCGAGATAGCCTTGCAAACGGTCCGCTGCGTCGGAAATCTGGTGGGTGGAGCAGACGATGGCAATGCGTTGATGCCCCTGCTGGATCAAATGGCGGGTGGCCAGCCAGGCACCATAACGGTCGTCCAGCGCCACGCAGCGTGCCTCAAAGCCCGGCAGCGTGCGGTTTATCAGCACCATGCCCGGTATCTGCTGCATCCAGCCGCTCAGTTCGTTATCGGTCAGTTTTTTGGCGTGAACCACCAGCGCGGCACAGCGGTGCCGTACCAACTGTTCAATCGCCTGACGCTCTTTTTCAGCCTCGTGGTAACCGTTGCCAATCAGCAGGAAGTTATGGGTGGCGTAGGCCACCTGTTCCACTGCCTTGACCATGGCACCAAAGAAGGGATCGGAAACGTCGGACACGATAAGCCCAAGCGTTTCGGTCGATTGCTGCGCCAGCGCGCGGGCGTTGGCGTTAGGGTGGTACTGCAGTTGTTCCATCGCCGCCAGCACCGCAGTGCGCGAACTTTCGCTGGCTTTCGGGGAATTGTTTATCACGCGAGACACCGTGGCCACGGAAACACCCGCCAGCCTGGCAACATCCTTTATCGTAGCCATATCTGTAATACATCCTGGGTAATCGCTTACATTCCCCAGTTTTGCGGAAAAAGCCCGGGGCTGCAAGCGGTGGTGATCGCAACTTGTGGCGGCCGTTGCAGATATGAGCGATTTAATGTGCGCTTAGGCTCGCAAGGTACAGTGATAGAGCAATTTGTGCTTTGAAACCGCGCGTCGGCTGATGTTACTTTTGTGCATCTATTGATTGTCCGAGAACCTCATGTCTATTAAACGTTACCCGCAACTCGCACACTGGGGGGCGTATACCGCCGTGGTTGAAGACGGCAGGCTCATCCGCTGTGAGCCTTTCGCCGACGATCAGGATCCTTCCCCGCTGCTCGACTCCATCGCGCCAATGGTCTATTCCGACAAGCGTATCCGCAAGCCGGCAGTGAGGCGTTCCTGGCTGCAGAAGCGCGAGGGCAGCGATCGCACGCTGCGTGGCCGGGAAGATTTTGTTGAAGTGGACTGGGATCTCGCGCTTGATCTGGTTGCGGAAGAAAACCGCCGCGTGCGCGATCGCTACGGCCCTTCAGGCCTGTTTACCGGCTCTTATGGCTGGTCATCCGCCGGGCGACTGCATCATGCGCGCTCGCTGGTGCGGCGTTTTTATTTCAGCGGCGGCGGTGGCGTTGACCAACTGGGCAATTACAGCTGGGGCGCGGCGCA
This sequence comes from Serratia sp. TSA_7, assembly GCF_052692135.1. Lineage (NCBI taxonomy): Bacteria > Pseudomonadati > Pseudomonadota > Gammaproteobacteria > Enterobacterales > Yersiniaceae > Serratia > Serratia sp. TSA_7. The sequence continues at coordinate 85,430 of NZ_JBQZFU010000002.1, read as the reverse complement.
ATTTTTCCTGCCGTACGTGATCGGCACCTTTACTCCGCTGACCGGGCGCGTGACCAGTTGGCCGAGCGTGGTCGAACACTGTGAACTGTTTGTCGCCTTCGGTGGGCTGGCGTTGAAAAATGCCCAGGTATCCTCCGGCGGCGCAGCGGAGCATACGCTCAAACCCTGGCTGCAGAAGCTGGCGCAGAAAGGCACTCCGGTGATCAACATCAGCCCGATGCGCGATGACTGCCCGGCGTTTGTGAATGCCGAATGGATCCCGATCCGCCCCAACACCGACGTGGCGTTGATGCTGGCGCTGGCGTATGAAATTCAGCGCCGGGGCGCGCAGGATGAGGCTTTCCTCTATAGCCATTGCGTGGGTTACGAGCAGTTGGCGGATTATCTGCGCGGTACGGACGACGGCGTGGCGAAAACGCCGGAATGGGCCAGTGCTATCACCGGTATTCCAGCTGCGCGTATCAGCCTGCTGGCGCAGCAATTGATCGGCGTACGCAGCTTTATTACCTGCTCCTATTCGGTTCAGCGTGCCCACCGCGGCGAACAGCCGTACTGGATGATGATCGCCCTGTCGGCGATGCTCGGCCAGGTCGGCCTGCCGGGCGGCGGATTCTCGTTTGGCCATGGCTCAATGAACGGCGTCGGCAACCCGCGGGTGGATACGCCGGGGCCAATGATGCCGGTGGGTACCAATCCTTGCGGGTTGGCGATACCGGTGGCGCGTATCTGCGACATGTTGCTGCAGCCCGGCGAGCCTTACTCGTTCCGTGGGGAAACGCTGCACTACCCGGATATCCATCTCGTTCACTGGGCCGGCGGCAACCCGTTCCATCACCATCAACAGCTGAATCGGCTGGTGGAAGGGTGGCAAAAACCGGATACGGTGATTGTGCAGGATATCTGGTGGACGCCGGCGGCGAAGATGGCGGATATCGTGCTGCCAGTCACTACCTCGCTGGAGCGCAACGATATCGGCGGTTCATCGCGCGATCGCTATGTGCTGGCGATGCACCAGGCGATAGCGCCGCAGCATCAGGCACGTAACGACTTTGATATTTTCGCCGATCTGGCGGAGCGGCTCGGTTACCGTGAACAATTCACCGAAAACCGCGACGAACAGGCCTGGATCGAATCCATCTATCAGCAGTGCGGGCAGGCGCAGGCAGGTACTGGCGTCGAGTGGCCGGAGTTTGCGGATTTCTGGCGTAAAGGTTACGTAGAACTGCCGACACCGGCGAAGGAGTTCGTTTTCTTTGACGATTTCCGTGCCGATCCGCAGGCCAATCCATTGCAAACCCCAAGCGGCAAAATTGAGTTGTTCAGCGAGAAAATCGCCGGTTACCGTTATGCGGATTTTGCACCTCACCCGCAGTGGCAGCCGCCGGTTGAATGGTTGGGCGCGCCGCAGGCCAAAGAGTGGCCGCTACACCTGATTTCCATCCAGCCTGGCGACCGGCTGCACAGCCAGATGGATCCGGCGCCGCTGGCGCAGGGCAATAAAACGGCGGGCCGAGAGACGCTGCATATGCACCCGGAGGATGCGGCGATGCGCGGTATTGCCGAGGGCGCCGAGGTGCAGGTCAGCAATGCGCGCGGCAGTTGTCTGGCGGGCGTTGCCATCACTGATGGCGTCACCCGTGGTGTGGTGCTGATGGCCACCGGCGCCTGGTTCGACCCAGGCTTTGGCGCGCAGCGCCTGGCGGTGGAGCAGTCCGGCAACCCGAACGTTTTAACGCTGGATATCGGTACCTCGCCGTTGACGCAGGGGCCGAATGCCATGAGCTGCCTGGTTGAGGTAAGCGTACGGTAAAACATCGATGCCCTCTTAAGGAGCTCGCATTGTCGCCAGGCGATGGGGTTGTTCATCTCCAGCCAGACTCGGGGCGCGGCATGCTGCGCCCACGTTAATCGGGCGCGTATATCCGCCCGTTACCCTGACAGGGTGCAGCCGACAACGCTGAAGCGTGAAAGGCGACGGGGATACACCGCTGGTTACACTTTGCGCCCTAATGTTGCGATTGCCCGCTGGCTGGCTTTCGACGCAACGGGGTAAATTGAACGTCCCAGAGGTATTGATTGGTGAGTTTCAACAACTCGTGTGTTGAACCCATATTAATTGCACCAACCTACGCAGATGCGTAGGTTTTTTTTTGCCTGACGCCCTCCCAGCCCGCCTGCGCAGGATTCGATTTTGTCTCCTCCCGACCCCAGGATTGTTTAAGTTTCATTGAGTTATTTCCATAAAATGCGGGAAATTTACAGCTGGTTGCATTTAGAGCAGAACTCTTGCGATTCGTCGGTAGTTTCTTGATCGGCATCTCTCTAGAGTAGGTGATCCCAGAGGTATTGATTGGTGAGAAATCAGCATGCTCTGTATGTTGAAGCCATTTTCACTTGCACCAACCTACGCGGATGCGTAGGTTTTTTTTTGCCTGCCGTATAGTATTCTTTTCCCTACAACTGTTTACGCTCATTTTGGCTAAAGGGAGAAGGGCATGATCCTTTCCGTGCTGCGCACGCTGTTCCGCCTGCTGTATCGAATTCGCGTTGAGGGCGACGCCCGGCACTTCGAACAGCCTAAGCTATTGATTACGCCCAATCATATCTCCTTCCTCGACGGCCTATTGCTGGCGCTGTTTTTACCGATTAAGCCGGTGTTTGCGGTCTATGCCAGCATCGGCGATCGCTGGTTTATGCGTTGGTTGAAACCCTATATCGATCTGGTCTATCTCGACCCGACCAAACCGATGGCGATCAAACAGCTGGTGCGTATGATCGAACAGGGCCGGCCGATCGTGGTGTTCCCTGAAGGGCGTATCACCGTTACCGGTTCGCTGATGAAGGTTTATGACGGCGCCGCGTTTATCGCCGCCAAATCGGGCGCGACCCTGGTACCGGTACGGCTGGACGGCGCCGAGTTCAGCCCCTTTGGCCGCATGGCCGGCGTGTTCAAGATCCGCTGGTTCCCGCAGATCAGCATCCGTATTTTACCGCCGACGTCGCTGCCGATGCCGGAAGCGCCGCGTGCCCGCGATCGTCGTGCATTGGCCGGTGACCGGCTGATGCAGATTATGATGAAGGCGCGGATGGACACCCGCGAGCCGCAAACGCTGTTTCGCGCCCTGCTGGCGGCTCAGCACCGCTATGGTCGCAACAAACCCTGCATCGAAGACATCGCCTTCAAGGAAGACAGCTACCGGCAGCTTATCAAAAAAGCGTTGGGCGTCAGCCGTATCCTGCAGCGCTTTACCGCCGAGGGTGAACATGTCGGCATGTTGTTGCCGAACGCCACCATCACCGTGGCGGCGATTTTCGGCGCCTCTGTGCGTAATCGCATTCCGGCGATGCTCAACTACACCGCCGGTTCCAACGGTTTGAAAAGCGCGATGACTGCCGCGACCATCAAAACCATCGTCACTTCGCGCCAGTTCCTGGAAAAGGGCAAACTGACACACTTGCCGGAGCAGGTGCCGGAGGCCAACTGGGTGTACCTGGAGGATCTTAAAGATACCCTGACCCTGGCAGACAAGCTGTGGATCCTGCGCCACCTGTTCCAGCCGGCGCACGCCATGTTGCCGCAACAGCCGGACGATGCCGCGTTGATCCTGTTTACCTCGGGGTCGGAAGGTAACCCAAAAGGCGTGGTGCATTCCCACGCCAGCCTGTTGGCCAACGTTGAACAGATCCGCACCATCGCCGATTTCACCCCGCGTGACCGTTTTATGTCATCGCTGCCGCTGTTCCATTCGTTCGGCCTGACGGTCGGGCTGCTGACCCCGCTGATGACCGGTAGCCGCATTTTCCTTTACCCCAGCCCGTTGCATTACCGCGTGGTGCCCGAACTGGTGTATGACCGCAACTGCACCGTGCTGTTTGGCACCGCTACCTTCCTCAATAATTACGCGCGCTTCGCCCATCCGTATGATTTTGCCCGCTTGCGTTACGTGGTGGCCGGCGCGGAAAAATTGGCGGACAGCACCAAACAGATTTATCAGGATAAATACGGCATCCGCATTCTGGAAGGCTATGGCGTAACCGAATGTGCGCCGGTGGTGTCGATCAACGTTCCGCTGGCGGCCAAGGTTGGCACCGTGGGCCGCATTATGCCGAAGATGGAAGCGCGTCTGATGAAGGTACCGGGCATCGATAACGGTGGCCGCCTGCAGTTGAAAGGCCCGAATATCATGAAAGGTTATCTGCGGGTGGAACGCCCGGGAGAACTGGAACCGCCGGCGGCGGAAGATGAAAATGGCAATCTGCAACCGGGTTGGTACGACACCGGTGATATCGTCACGTTGGACGAGCAGGGTTATTGCGTCATTCGCGGCCGGGTAAAGCGCTTTGCCAAGCTGGCCGGCGAAATGGTCTCGCTGGAGAGCGTGGAGCTGCTGGCGCAGCGCGTGGCGCCGGAAGGGCAGCATGCCGCCACGGTGAAAAGCGACAGCAGCAAGGGGGAAGCGCTGGTGCTGTTTACCACAGACGCAAGCATCACCCGCGAAGCCTTGCTGCGTGCTGCGCGCGAGTTGGGGAGCCCCGAACTGGCGGTGCCGCGTGATATTCGTCCGCTTAAAGCCTTGCCGGTACTCGGCAGTGGTAAACCGGACTTTGTAACCCTGCGTAAAATGGCCGAACAGCCGGAGAATGCCCGATGAACCCATCGTTGAATACCGACTCGCCTTTGCTCTCGCGCAGCATGATTGCCGTGATTTGTGCGCAGTTTTTGTCCGCCTTCGGCGACAATGCTTTGTTGTTCGCCACGCTGGCGCTGATCAAGCAGCAACTGTACCCCGACTGGAGCCAACCGATTTTGCAGATGGCGTTTGTCGCCACCTATATCATTCTGGCGCCCTTTGTCGGCCAGATCGCCGACAGTTTCGCCAAGGGACGGGTGATGATGGTGGCGAACGGTCTGAAGCTGGCCGGCGCGCTGGTCATCTGTTTCGGGCTTAATCCCTTCCTCGGTTATACCTTGGTGGGCGTGGGAGCCGCCGCTTATTCCCCGGCCAAGTACGGCATTTTGGGTGAAATCACGCACGGCGAAAAGTTGGTCAAGGCCAACGGCCTGATGGAGGCCTCCACCATTGCCGCGATCCTGATTGGCTCGGTTGCCGGTGGTGTGCTGGCCGACTGGCACATTGTGGCGGCGTTGGCGGTCTGTGCGCTGGTGTATGCGGCGGCGGTGATCGCCAACCTGTACATTCCACGCCTGCCGGCGGCGCACCCGGCGGCTTCCTGGACGCCGCGCGCGATGACCCGCGCTTTCTTCAACGCATGCGTTGTGCTGTGGCGCGACGGTCAAACACGTTTTTCATTGATTGGCACCAGCCTGTTTTGGGGCGCCGGGGTGACGCTGCGTTTTCTGTTGGTGCTGTGGGTGCCGGTGGCGCTTGGCATCGCCGATAACGCCACGCCGACGCTGCTGAACGCCATGGTGGCGGTAGGGATTGTGATTGGCGCCGGGGCGGCTGCGCGCTTTGTCACGCTGGAAACGGTGAAACGCTGTATGCCAGCCGGGATCCTGATTGGCGTAGCGGTGGCAATCTTTGCGCTGCAAACCACCCTGTTTAATGCTTATGCGCTGCTGCTGACGATAGGCGTGCTGGGGGGCTTCTTTGTGGTGCCGCTGAACGCGTTGTTGCAGGAACGAGGAAAACGTTCGGTAGGCGCCGGCAATGCGATTGCAGTACAAAACCTGGGGGAGAATACCGCCATGTTGCTCATGCTGGGTCTGTACTCTCTGGCGGTGAAAGTGAGCGTGCCGGTGGTCGGCGTGGGGATTGGTTTTGGCGCGGTGTTTGCGCTGGCGATTACCGCGCTGTGGTTTTCACAGCGCGGCGCGAAATAACCGCAACGGACAGCTGTCGGGGCGCAACAAACTGCGCCCCGAGTTATTCATGGCGCGGGAATGGTAAAGCGGGTATGGATCTCTTCCAACCCCTGCAACACGTCTTCATCCAACACCAGGTCAAAGCTGTCGATGTTGGTTTTCAATTGTTCCAGCGTGGTGGCGCCCAGCAGGGTGCTGGCCACGAACGGCTGCTGCCGCACGAACGCCAACGCCATCTGCGAAGGATCCAGCCCGTGCTTTTTGGCTAACGCGACATATTCGGCAATCGCCAGTTGCGTTTGCGGTGCAGAATAGCGGTTAAAGCGGGTGAACAGCGTATTGCGCGCTCCGGCTGGCTTGGCGCCGTTCAGATACTTGCCGCTCAGGGTACCGAACGCCAGGCTGGAATAGGCCAGCAGTTCAACGCCTTCGTGCTGGCTGATCTCTGCCAGAGCGATCTCAAAGCTGCGGTTCAGCAGGCTGTAGGGGTTTTGAATCGAGACAATGCGCGGCAGCTCGTGTTTTTCAGCCAACTGCAGGTAGCGCATTACGCCCCACGGCGTTTCATTGGATACCCCGATATAGCGGATTTTACCGGCGCGTACCTGCTCGGTCAGCGCTTCCAGCGTTTCCAACAGGGTAACCGTAGCTTTATCGTCGGTGTATTGATAATTGAGTTTGCCGAAGTAGTTGGTTTGGCGCTGCGGCCAGTGCAACTGATAAAGATCGAGATAATCGGTGTTCAGCCGTTTCAGGCTTGCGTCCAGCGCGGCGCGGATATTTTTGCGGTCCAGCGCCTGTTGCGGCCGAATGCTGCTGTCGGTGCCGCGTACCGGCCCGGCGATTTTGCTGGCCAGCACTATTTTCTCACGGTTGCCACGCGCCTTGATCCAACTGCCAATGTACTGTTCGGTCAGCCCCTGGGTTTCAGGGCGGGGCGGTACCGGATACATTTCTGCGGTATCGATCAGGTTGACGCCAGCGGCTAATGCATAGTCGAGTTGCGCATGGGCATCGGCTTCACTGTTCTGTTCGCCAAAGGTCATGGTGCCCAGTCCCAGCACGCTCACTTCTAAAGAACTGTGGGGAATACGGTGGTATTGCATTAACGGCCTTCCTTTCAAGTTAGCGCTTACGGGCCTTTACGCCCGGTGAAACAGGAGTCTCATCACCTGCAAGACGGTGATATCGCCTTTCTCGACTATAAACCAAGCCGTGAAGATGGGGGAAGTGGATTCAGTGCGGAGGGAGGAGGCTATCTCGCAGGAGAGGAGGCGATATCCCCGTCGTCTTTCAAGCTACCTCTAAATAGCTGCGCCTAATAGTGCTACAGGTGAGGAGCATGCAGAGCGCCGACACGCCGTGAATCCATCCATGGAGGCTCGTATCGCGCGTCCATCCGCTCAACGGTCGGCTAAACTGCATGCTCCCCACCCGTCTCAAGCTTGGGGTGTAGCGGTATTAAACGCACTTATCAGACGCCTGGCTGTAACTTGAAATAGTAGAGGGATTAACGCTCGATGACCTGCGAAACCTGATCGCCGTTGATTTGGCGGTTGTTGCCTTTTTCATCTTTATAGCTGATCAGGCCGGTATCCTGATCGATCTCGGGTTTGCCCTGAGTCAGGATCATATTGCCGTCTTTGGTCGCCATCACGTAATCGCTGGAGCAGCCCGTCAGCCCGGCGGCGATCACCAACGCAGAAACTGCCATTACCCACTTTTTCATCCTGCCGATCCTCAATTATGTATGCAGAAAAGAGTCTTCTTCCAAGATTAGCAAACTCTGGATACCTCGTGTTTCGGATAAGTCCTTATCTTGGTAAGAGAAAGTATGCAGAAGAGTTGAAGGAAGGATAAAAATGCAAACGGGAGCGGCTTTCGCACGCTCCCGTAGGGGTTACTCCGGAGCCTGGTTTTTCTTGCCGCGCATCAGGTTGAGCGCTTCGACGGACATCGAGAAGAACATCGCAAAATAGATGTAACCTTTCGGAATATGTATCTGGAAGCTTTCCAGCATCAGGGTGAAACCCACCAGGATCAGGAACGCCAGCGCCAGCATTTTCACTGAAGGATGGCGGTTAACGAACTCGCCGATCGGCCGGGCGGCAAACATCATTACCCCAACCGCAATCACCACCGCCGCCATCATGATAAACAGGTGATCGGACAGGCCTACCGCCGTAATCACCGAGTCCAGGCTGAAGATGATATCCAGTAACATAATCTGCACGATGGCGCCGAAGAAGCCGTTCACTTTAGTGTGGTGCTCTTCATCGGACCCTTCGATAGTTTCGTGGATCTCTTTGCTGGCTTTCCAGATCAGGAACAGCCCGCCGAGCAGCAGGATAAGATCGCGCGCCGAGATGCTGTGGTCCATCACCGTAAACAGCGGGTGGGTCAGGCGGATCACCCAGGCGATGGAAGCCAGCAGCCCCAGACGCATCAGCATGGCGCCGGCCAGACCGATACGGCGAGCCTTGTTCTGCTGCGCTTTCGGCAGTTTGGCCACCACCAGAGACAGGAAAATAATATTATCAATACCCAGAATGATCTCAAGAATGGTTAGCGTACCTAACGCTAACCAGGCATTGGGATCCATAATCCAATCGAACATTGCCAAGCCACACCTTAATAAAAAGCAAAGGCTGAATTATACGCGTTTATTGGTACGGTGACACTGTTAGCTAAACATGGCTTAAACAAAGAGGATCATATTAAGAAATGTCTTGCCAATAACGCGCCGGTGAAGCTTTTTTTCAAATAAAAACCGCGCGGCAGCGTGAGGATAGGCTGGCCCTGTTCGCCGATGGCCTCGGTCAACGCCTTGCTGTTGGCCGCCTTGGGCCGCAGTTGCAGTACCTCTCCGTGACGAGCGGTGATCCGCTCCACGTGGCCGAGCACGATCAGGTCCATCAGTTCCTCCCAATCCCGGCGCAGCATCTCTTCTTCAGCGGCGCTCGGGCTCCACAGCAGCGGTGATCCTATGCGCCGCTGCGCCAGCGGGATTTGTCGCTCGCCTTCTACCGGTATCCACAATACCCGCGCCAGTTTATGGCGCACATGGCTGCTGGCCCAGGTAACGCCGCTGTTGCCGGTAAGCGGTGCTACACAGACGAAGGTGGTTTCCAGCGGCTTGCCGGCAGCGTCAATCGGGATGGTTTTCAACTCAATGCCCAGTTCGGGAAAATCCTGCTCCGGTTTGCTGCCCGCCATGGCGCCGAGGTACAGCTCAAGCAGCATGCCCACCCAACCTTTATCGCGTTTCAGATCCTTGGGGATCGGCAACTGGGCACGCGCGGCCAGTTCACCCAGGGTAAAACCGGCAAGCTGCTGCGCTCGTTCAAACAGCTGCCGTTCGTTTTCCGGCGGAAGGGGAAGAGGGGATAAAAACGCCATAATGCAAGTCCGTCAGATTTGGTTGAAAAATGTACTGCATTTGTGCACAGCGAACATCGGCTGGAAAAGACACGGGAATAGACTAATAGCAGCATGATTTTTCATGACTTTTTTTCTTCCGTCGCGCAGGAAACAAATTCCCTCCGGCGCTTGTGCACCTGAAGCCACCGACAATAAACAGGATCTTACACCTATTTATCCACAGATTTATGGGATAACCCAAATTTTTCCCGATCACTGGTTCGATTTACAGCCTTGACGCGGGCCTTTTTTTGCGAAATTGTCCGTTTTGTGCGTAACTCATACGGATAATCTGTGGATAAAAACGACGTTGGTGGATCTTTCGCCAGGGTAAGATCCTAACCGTGCACAGATCACATTTCTGCCCTGTCCATACCTGTTGATAATAATGTATCTTTTTGTTTTTATTAAAGTAATATTGAATTGGTTTTAACGGTGTTTTTAGGCTCGTCAGAGTTGTACCAGCTTATCCCTTGAGTTCTTCACACACCTATCCACAGAAAAAGTGAATAAAACCGCCGTGAAATCGCCTCGCATGTTTATAACTTTGCCATTATCTGTGAGTTATCCCAATGTTATCCGGTTTACGGCGCTGCAAAGCAGTGGTTTACCGCCTGTAGCTTGTGTGAAACAATCAGTACATCTATGCGAAATTAAGCTTATCGAGGTAGTCCGGTGATCGATGATGATGGCTACCGCCCGAATGTTGGTATCGTAATCTGTAATCGTCAGGGGCAGGTCCTTTGGGCTCGCCGTTACGGTCAACACTCCTGGCAGTTTCCCCAAGGTGGGATTAACCCTGGCGAAACCGCAGAACAGGCAATGTACCGTGAGCTGTTCGAAGAAGTGGGGCTGAGCAAAAAGGATGTGCGCATCCTGGCCTCAACCCGCAACTGGTTGCGCTATAAATTGCCAAAACGTTTGGTGCGTTGGGACACAAAGCCGGTATGTATCGGCCAAAAGCAGAAATGGTTTTTGTTGCAGTTAATGTGCAATGACGCGGATATCAATATGCAACGCAGTAGCACGCCGGAGTTTGACGGCTGGCGCTGGGTGAGTTTTTGGTATCCGGTACGCCAGGTGGTGTCGTTCAAACGCGACGTTTACCGCCGGGTGATGAAAGAATTCGCCGTCACCGTGATGCCGATGCAGGAGCAGGCAACACAGCGGCAGCCCCCCGCCTATCGCCGAAAGAGAGGTTAAGTTAAGCCGACTATGCTCACGCGCTTGCGAGAAATTGTTGAGAAGGTGGCCGCGGCGGCCAGTCTGACAGATGCGCTGGATCTTTTGGTCAATGAAACCTGTCTGGCGATGGATACGGAAGTCTGCTCCATTTATCTGGCAGACAACGATCGCCGCTGCTACTACCTGATGGCGACGCGCGGGTTGAAAAAACCGCGCGGGCGCGCTATCGCGCTGGCATTTGATGAAGGCATCGTCGGGTTGGTCGGGCGTCGTGCAGAGCCGATAAACCTGGCGGACGCGCAGAGCCACCCCAGCTTCAAATACATCCCTCAGGTGAAGGAGGATCGTTTCCGATCCTTCCTGGGCGTGCCGATTATTCATCGCCGCCAACTGCTGGGGGTGCTGGTGGTGCAGCAGCGTGAGCTGCGCCAGTTCGACGAAAGCGAAGAATCCTTCATGGTGACTCTGGCTACGCAAATGGCCGGGATCCTCTCGCAATCGCAGCTTAACGCCATCTTTGGCCAATATCGCCAGACCCGCATCCGAGCGCTGGCGGCATCCCCCGGCGTAGCGGTGGCGGAAGGTTGGCAGGACAGCAGCCAGCCGTCGCTCGATCAGGTTTACAAGGCCTCGACGCTCGATACCGTGAGCGAGCGGGAACGCCTGACGCAGGCGCTGGAAGAAGCCGGCGCGGAATTCCGCCGTTTCAGCAAGCGCTTTGCCGCCAGCTCGCAAAAAGAGAGCGCGGCGATTTTCGATCTGTACTCTCACCTGTTGAACGACGCCCGCCTCAAGCGCGAGCTGTTTGCCGAAATTGACGCCGGTTCCGTGGCGGAATGGGCGGTTAAACAGGTGATCGAGGTCTTTGCCGCCCAGTTCGCCAGCCTGCAAGACACCTATATGCGCGAGCGCGCCAGCGATTTGCGCGCGCTCGGTCAGCGCCTGCTATTCCACCTCGACGACACCACACAGGGCGCGACTCAGTGGCCGGCGCGTTTCGTGCTGGTGGCGGACGAACTGACTGCCACCTTGTTGGCTGAAATGCCGCAGGACAGGCTGGCCGGCGTGGTCGTACGCGACGGCGCCGCCAACTCCCATGCGGCGATTTTGGTGCGGGCGATGGGCGTGCCGACGGTGATGGGCGCGGATATCCAGCCTGCGCTGCTCAGCCAGCGGCTGCTGATTGTCGACGGTTATCGCGGCGAGCTGCTGGTCGACCCTGAACCGGTGCTGGTCCAGGAATACCAGCGGCTGATCAGCGAAGAACTTGAGTTAAGCAAACTGGCGGAAGACGACGTCGAGCAGCCGGCCCAGCTCAAAAGCGGTGAGCGGGTTCAGGTGATGCTGAACGCCGGCCTCAGCCCGGAACACGAGCAGCTCTTGGGCGGGCGAGTCGATGGCGTCGGTTTGTACCGAACCGAAATCCCTTTTATGTTGCAGAGCGGCTTCCCTTCGGAAGAAGAGCAGGTCGCGCAGTATCAGGGCATGTTGCAGCTCTATCCGAACAAACCGGTCACGCTGCGGACGCTGGATATCGGTGCCGATAAGCAGCTGCCTTATATGCCGATCAGCGAGGAAAATCCCTGCCTGGGTTGGCGCGGTATCCGCATCACCCTTGATCAGCCGGAAATATTCCTGATTCAGGTGCGCGCGATGCTGCGTGCCAATGCCGGGACCGGCAATCTGGGCATCCTGTTGCCGATGATCACCAGCCTGGAAGAGATCGACGAGGCCAGGCGGTTGATCGATCGGGCAGGGCGCGAAGTGGAAGAGGTGCTCGGATATGAAATCCCGAAACCCAAGCTTGGCGTAATGCTGGAAGTGCCGTCGATGATTTTCCTGATCCCTCATCTGGCCGGGCGGGTTGAGTTTATTTCGGTTGGCACCAATGACCTGACCCAATACCTGCTGGCGGTGGATCGCAACAATACCCGCGTTGCGGCGCTGTACGACAGCCTGCATCCTTCAATGCTGCAAGTGCTTAAGCTGATCGTGGTTCAGGCCAACGCGGTCGGGTTGCAGGTGAGCCTGTGCGGTGAGCTGGCCGGGGATCCGATGGGCGCGTTGCTGCTGGTGGGCATGGGCTATCGTAACCTGAGCATGAATGGGCGCAGCGTGGCGCGCATCAAATATTTGCTGCGGCATATTGAGCTATCCGACGCCGAAGTGTTGGCGCAACGGGTGCTGGGCGCCCAGATGACGACCGAAGTGCGCCACCAGGTCGCGGCGTTTATGGAGCGGCGCGGCATGGGCGGATTGATCCGTGGCGGCAAGTAAAGGCTGTTGCAGACTGATTTTTTACAGAACTTTTCCCTGTCGGCCAGTCCGGAGGCGGTTAAGCTTATGCTATTATCCGCCTCCTCGACTGCGTTGAAAGCAACGAAAAAGAGTGTTTTAGCGCGTTTGGCACCTGCCGCCCCCGGTTGGGGAAGAATAATAGACATGTTGTGGTGATAGATGACCAATAGCTATCTGGCGTTTCCTAAATTTGATCCGGTGATTTTCTCTATCGGCCCGGTTTCTTTGCACTGGTATGGCCTGATGTACCTGGTTGGCTTTGTTTTTGCCATGTGGCTGGCGGTGCGCCGTGCCAACAAACCGGGCAGCGGCTGGACCAAGGATGAAGTGGAGAACCTGCTGTATGCCGGTTTCCTCGGTGTGTTCGTCGGTGGCCGCGTCGGTTATGTGCTGTTCTACAACCTGCCGCTGTTCCTGGATAATCCGCTTTACCTGTTTAAAGTCTGGGACGGTGGCATGTCGTTCCACGGCGGTCTGCTGGGGGTGATCCTGGTGATGTTCTGGTTCGCCCGCCGTACCAAGCGCACCTTCTTCCAGGTTTCCGATTTTATTGCTCCACTGATCCCGTTTGGCCTGGGCGCCGGCCGTTTGGGTAACTTTATCAATGGCGAGCTGTGGGGCCGCGTGACCACCGATACGCCTTGGGCAATGCTGTTCCCCGGCTCGCGCGGCGAAGACGTCGCCATTGCCGCGGCCGATCCGCAGCTGTTGCCGCTGCTGAACCAGTACGGCGTGTTGCCGCGGCACCCGTCCCAGCTGTATGAACTGCTGCTGGAAGGCGTGGTGCTGTTTATCATTCTGAACTTGTTTATCCGCAAACCGCGGCCGATGGGGGCCGTATCCGGCCTGTTCCTGATTGGCTACGGTGCATTCCGCATTATCGTCGAGGCCTTCCGCCAGCCGGATGCTCAGCTTGGCCTGTTCGACGGCGTTGTCAGCATGGGGCAGATCCTGTCCGTCCCGATGGTGGTGGCCGGTATTATTATGATGATTTGGGCGTATCGTCGTCGCCCGCAGCAACAACTGTCGTGAGGAAAAAATGAAACAGTATCTGGATTTGATGAACAAAGTGCTCGCCGAGGGCACCCCTAAAGCCGACCGTACCGGCACTGGCACGCTGTCGATTTTCGGCCACCAGATGCGTTTCAATTTGCAGGAAGGCTTCCCGTTGGTGACCACCAAGAAGTGCCACCTGCGTTCCATCATCCATGAGTTGTTGTGGTTCCTGAACGGCGACACCAACGTGGCTTATTTGCGTGAAAACAACGTCAGCATTTGGGACGAGTGGGCAGATGAGCATGGCGATCTAGGCCCGGTGTACGGCAAGCAGTGGCGCGCATGGGGCGCTGCGGACGGGCGTCAGATAGACCAGTTGAGCAACGTGCTGAAACAACTGAAACAGGATCCGGATTCACGCCGTATCATAGTTTCAGCCTGGAACGTGGGTGAGCTGGATCAGATGGCGCTGGCACCGTGCCATGCGTTCTTCCAGTTCTACGTAGCGGACGGCAAACTCTCTTGCCAACTGTATCAGCGTTCCTGCGACGTGTTCCTTGGCCTGCCGTTCAACATCGCCAGCTATGCGCTGCTGGTGCATATGATGGCGCAACAATGCGATCTCGAGGTCGGTGATTTTGTCTGGACCGGCGGTGACACCCATTTGTACAGCAATCATATGGAGCAGACCCGGTTGCAGCTAACCCGCGAACCGCGTGCGTTACCGAAACTGGTGATCAAACGCAAACCGGCTTCGCTGTTCGATTACCGTTTTGAAGACTTTGAAATCGAAGGTTACGACCCGCATCCAGCCATCAAGGCACCGGTTGCCATCTGAGTTTGGCCACATAAGTTATCTCCAAGGGCGCACTGGTTGCGCCCTTGCTTTTTTCTCCCTCGGCCGTGGCCCTGTTTGCGCTCCGCTTCGCATTTTATTTTGGCCTGTTGCCTGTTGCATAGAAAGGTTGCGCAGAGCGCTTCAGCCTGAGTAAACCTCGCTTCCCCGTTTTGCCCCCTTGAGTACACTGGCCGTCATGAACGACAACTTGATTTTCAGTACTGAAGACCAGCGCGGCATGACGCTGATTGAACTGCTGGTGGTGATCACCCTGGCGGGCATGCTCACCGGCTGGGGCGTCAGCCATTGGCGCCATTATCAGCAGAGCCTGCAGCTGGAACATACCGCTCAGCAACTGCTGGGGTTTCTCACCCGGATGCAGGCAGACGCTAATTGGCGCAATCGCACGGCGCTGTTGGGGTTTAAAACCGGCGATCCCTGGTGCATCGGCAGTAATCCGCCACTTTCGGGGTGCGAGGGACATAGCGATGACCTATTCCGCCCGCATTACCGGGATGTAAGGCTGACAGATCATACCCAAAAGGAAATGGGATTTTATGGATTACGTAATAACGCGCAGGCTGGGCATATTGTGCTCAGCAACGATGCCGGCAGTCTTCGATTGGTGCTGTCCGCCAAAGGGCGGCTGCGCCTGTGCAGCGAGGACGTAAGCATGCGGGGGATTACGGCATGCCAGCCCTAGAGCGAGGTTTCACGCTGCCGGAGGTGATGCTGGCGCTGACGTTCGGCAGCCTGATTATGCTGGCGGCGGCTAAAACCTACCCGGTGTTGCGGCAGCACAGCGTTGATGTCGGCCGGCACTACCGGCTGGAATCGGTGCTTCGGCAGTTGGCGTTCGGCATTGAGAAAGATCTGCGTCGCACCGGTTTTTGCGCCGGTAATTGCCACGGGCGGGCATTACTGATTGGCCATGCACCGGGAGAGGCCGCAGGCAGTTGTGTGATCATGGCTTACGACATCACCCGTAACGGCCGCTGGGAGACGCTTGGCGCAGATGCCGGATATTTTGGTTACCGGCTGCGGCAGGGAGTGCTGGAAGGGCAACGCGGCGTAACCCACTGCCACGGCACGGGTTGGGAGCGGTTACTGGATAACGACGAAGTGCGCATTGAAACTTTCAGCGTCAAATCGGTCGCGGGCAGCAGCGGCAAAACATGGGTCATGTTGTCGCTGGCCGGGCGTTCGAAGGCGGATGACGCTATACGCCGCAACTTGTACTGGGCGATTAACATGGCCTCGCTACCATGAGTGCCGTCGGGCAGCGTGGCGGCAGTACGCTGGCGGCAGTGATGCTGCTGTTGGTGATGGGGTTGATGTTGTTGAATGCTCAGCATCGCCAACTGGATAGCGCTTTGCTGCTGGCCGCCGATCAACAGCGCTATCTGAAGGCATACAACCAGGCTGCTTCGGCGCTCAGTTGGGGCGTGGCGCAGTCCTGGCCCCGCAACCGGTTAGGGGCCAACGGCTGGTGGTGTCAGCAAACCGCAGAGCTGCGCGCCTGCGCCAAATTGTCCGCCCAGGCGGGGATTGTGCTGGTGCGGGGGGACGGGGCGATGAGTGAAGGGGAGCCGTTGCGATTATATCAATTGACCAAACCGGATGGCACGGGCAGTACCTTTGAGCTAAGGGCGGAAATCGGCGGTTGGCTGGATTTTTGCCCCGAAAAACGGGAAACGGACTGTGCGGATTAACGTGCGGGTGGCTCCCGCAGCAGGGCTATGGCGCCAACGGGGTTTCAGCCTGCCGGAAGTGCTGATTGCCGCATTGCTGTTCGCGGTGTCGCTGCTGGGATTGTTACAGTATCATCAGGTGCTGTTGCACTCTTTTCAGCGCCAGTGGCAGTATCGGCAAGCATGGTCGTTGGCGCATCAACAACTGGAAGTCTTTGCGGCCACCGGTCGCACGGATGCAGAACTGTTGCCCTTGCTGCCCGGGTGGCAGCGCGAGATGCGGCTGAACTCTCCGCAAGCCGCTTGCCAACGGCTGACGGTAAGAATACAAACGCCTCAGCGGCAGTGGGCTGAATTGAATCGCTGGTACTGCACCGCCGGTACCCCGGCAGATATTATGTTTTAAGGGAGCCCCCATGTTTAGGGTTTATCATTCCAATCAGTTGGATTTGCTGAAAACGCTGACCAGCACGTTGATAGCCAGAGAGCCATTGGCCGATCCCTTTCAACAGGAAGTGGTGCTGGTGCAAAGCCCTGGCATGGCGCAGTGGTTGCAGATGCAGCTCGCGGAACAGTTTGGCATCGCTGCCAATATCGCCTTTCCACTGCCTGCAACCTTCATCTGGGACATGTTCACCCGGGTTTTGCCCGGCATCCCGAAAGAGAGCGCCTTCAGTAAAGACGCCATGACCTGGAAACTGATGTGGCTTCTGCCGGATCTTCTCACCCGGCCGGAATTTGCCCCGTTGCAACATTACCTCACCGACGACGGCGACAAGCGTAAAATTCATCAGCTTGCCGGCCGAGTGGCGGATTTGTTTGACCAATACCTGGTGTATCGCCCGCAATGGCTGGAAAGCTGGCAAAAAGGTGAAAGCATTGATGGGCTGGCGGAGGCCCAGCAATGGCAGGCACCGCTGTGGGCGCGGCTGGTCGAATATACCCATGAGCTGGGGCAACCGGAATGGCATCGTGCAAACCTGTATCGTCGCTTTATCAGCGTGCTGGAAAAGGCGGAGCGCTGCCCGGAAGGGTTACCGCCGCGGGTATTCATCTGCGGTATCTCGGCGCTGCCGCCGGTGTATCTGGAGGCCTTGCAGGCGCTGGGTCGCCATATTGATATTCACCTGATGTTCACCAATCCGTGTCGCTACTATTGGGGGGATATTCAGAGCCAGTCATTCCTGGCCAAATTGCAGAGCCGCAAGCGGCGCCATTATCAGGATAAAACGGAATATGCCTTATTCAGAGATCCCGATAACGCCGCCGCGCTGTTTAATGCTGAAGGCGAACAAGATCTGCCCAACCCGCTATTGGCTTCATGGGGCAAGTTGGGGCGTGACCACCACTTTTTACTCTCGCAGATAGAATCCGCGCAGGAGATTTTTGCGTTTGTAGATATCCCTGCGGATAACTTATTGCACGCCATTCAGCACGATATGCTGGAGTTGAAAAATAGCGCCGTCATCGGCACCACGCTGGCGACGCTGGAGAGCAGCGCGACCAAACGCCGGCTCGATCCCGAGGATCGCTCTATCAGCCTGCACGCTTGCCACAGCCCGCAGCGTGAGGTGGAGGTTTTACACGACCAGCTGTTGAGCATGCTGGCGGAAGATCCTGCGCTGACGCCGCGCGATATCATCGTGATGGTGGCAGATATCGACAGCTACACGCCTTATATTCAGGCGGTGTTCGGCAATGCCTCCCCTGAACGCTATCTGCCGTTTGCGATCTCTGACCGCAAGGCGAGCCAGTCGCACCCGGCGTTGCAGGCGTTTATCTCGCTGCTGGATCTGCCGCAGAGCCGTTTTACTTCCGAACAAGTGTTGGCGCTGCTGGAAGTGCCGGCGCTGGCGGCGCGTTTCTCTATCCAGGAGGAGGGGCTGCGCCTGTTACGCCACTGGGTTGGGGAGTCCGGTGTCCGCTGGGGGCTGGATGACGACAACGTACGTGAACTGGATCTGCCGGCCACCGGCCAGCATACCTGGCAATTCGGCATTACCCGAATGCTGTTGGGCTACGCCATGGACAGCGATGCCGGCGACTGGCAGGGCGTGCTGCCTTATGATGAGTCTAGCGGCCTGGTCGCGGAGCTTGCCGGGCAGTTGGCCGAGTTGTTGGCCTCCCTCAGCCGCTGGCGGCAACAATTGACCGAGGCGCGCGCTCTGCCGGAGTGGCTGCCGCTTTGCCGCCAACTGCTTGATACCTTCTTTGAGCCGGACGGCGAAACCGAGGCGGCACTGGCGCTGATTGAGCAGCAGTGGAGCAAAGTGTTTGAACACGGGCTGGCGGCGCGCTACCCCGATGAGGTGCCATTAACTATTCTGCGTGACGAACTGGCTGCGCGTCTCGATCAGGAACGTATCAGTCAACGCTTCCTCGCCGGGCAAATCAACTTCTGCACGCTGATGCCGATGCGTTCCATTCCGTTCAAAGTGGTTTGTCTGCTGGGCATGAACGACGGGGTTTATCCGCGCACTTTGCCGCCGCTGGGCTTCGATCTGATGGCACAGCAGGTAAAACGCGGCGATCGCAGCCGCCGCGACGACGATCGCTATCTGTTCCTGGAGGCGATTCTGTCGGCACAGCAGCGGCTGTATATCAGCTTTATCGGTCGTTCCATTCAGGATAACAGCCTGCGTTACCCTTCGGTGCTGGTAACCGAACTGCTGGAATATCTGGAGCAAAGTTATTGCCTGCCGGGTGATGAGGCGCTGGACGCCGATGCCAGCGCACTGAAGGTCGGTAAACACTTGCTTAGCTGGCACGCGCGCATGCCGTTCGCCGCCGAGAATTTTTTGCCCGGCACGGAAGCGCAAAGCTATGCCGCCGAATGGCTGCCCGCAGCTGATAAACGCGGTGCGGCGCATCCGCCGTTTAACCAACCGCTATTGCCTGATGAGCAGACCCAGATCTCGCTGGATGATTTGCTGCGGTTCTATCGCCATCCAATCCGCGCGTTCTTCCAACTGCGGCTGGGGGTCAGTTTTATCCTTGAAGAAACCGAATTGCCGGACGAAGAGCCTTTCATCCTGGATAATCTCAGCCGCTACCAGCTCAACAGCCAATTGTTGAATACCTTGATTGACGGCGAGGATGCCGCCCGTTTGTTCCAGCGGGCGCGTGCCGCCGGCGGCTTGCCTTTTGGGCCCTTCGGCGAGATTTACTGGCAGAAACAGCAAGAGGAGATGAGCGAACTGGCCGAGCAGGTGCGCGCCGAACGCAGCGAGGGGCACAGTCTGGAACTGGATATCGACATTGCCGGGGTGCATATCAGCGGCTGGTTGCATCAGGTACAGGAGGATGGACTGCTGCGCTGGCGGCCGGCCACCCTGTCGGCGGTTGATGGCATACTGTTGTGGCTGGAACATCTGGCTTACTGCTGCGCTGGCGGCACGGGGGAAAGCCGTATTTATGGCCGCAAAGGCGCCGCGTGGTGTTTTGCCGCGTTAACCGCCGAGGATGCCCGCGAGCAGTTGGCTGAGCTGGTGGCGGGTTATCAGCGTGGTTTATGCCAGCCGTTGCTCTTGCTGAATAAAAGCGGTTGGGCGTGGCTGAGCCAGTGCTATCAACCGGAAACCCAGAGCATTGACTGGGATGAAGAGGTGCAAATCAAGGCGCGGGCCAAGTTATTGCAAACCTGGCAGGGCGATCAGCGCATTCCTGGAGAAGGCGAAGACGCCTATGTCCAACGGGTATTCCGTCAGTTGGACAATGCCTGTTTAGAGCAAATTCTGGCCGAAACAGAACGTTACCTGTTGCCGGTGGCGAAGCATAATTTAGGCTGATCCCTTGGCATGACCTTAGGTCACATCCCCGGTGGTACTGATTGCCCTGAGGTGGTAAAAATAAGCAGGATTATATTCAACTATCGGGGTTAGCTCCGGTCTTACATAACGTACAGGTATATAGCCTTTTGGTTGTGTTGTTTTGATGCACACCGCCAACGTCAGGGATTTGGCGTAGCGGTGTCAGAATAGGGGTTCATTTTGGATATGCGCAGACAGTTGGCCCGCATTACCG
Source organism: Serratia sp. TSA_7 (assembly GCF_052692135.1). NCBI lineage: Bacteria > Pseudomonadati > Pseudomonadota > Gammaproteobacteria > Enterobacterales > Yersiniaceae > Serratia > Serratia sp. TSA_7. The sequence goes on along the minus strand of NZ_JBQZFU010000002.1, from coordinate 65,152 downwards.
GGTTAGTATTATTGGCCATGTGTTGGGCACCGTTAAGCTGGGCCGCACAGGGATGGCAACCGCTGGCGGAGAAGATCAACAAAAGCGATCACGATCCACGCCAATATCAGGCGATCAAGCTGGCAAACGGCATGACCGTCTTGTTGGTATCCGATGCTCAGGCGCCAAAATCATTGGCAGCACTGGCGCTGCCGGTGGGATCGCTGGAGGATCCGAACAGCCAACTTGGGCTGGCGCACTACCTGGAGCACATGGTGCTGATGGGGTCCAAGCGCTACCCGCAGCCGGAAAACCTGGCGGAGTTTCTGAAAAAGCACGGGGGTAGCCACAACGCCAGCACCGCGTCTTATCGCACCGCGTTCTATCTGGAAGTGGAAAACGACGCGTTAGCGCCGGCGGTAGACCGCATGGCGGACGCCATTGCGGAGCCTCTGCTGGATCCCGGCAATGCCGATCGTGAACGCAATGCGGTCAATGCCGAACTGACGATGGCGCGTTCACGCGACGGCATGCGCATGGCGCAGGTCGGGGCGGAAACGCTGAACCCGGCTCACCCGAGCGCGCGTTTTTCCGGCGGTAACCTCGATACCCTGAAGGACAAGCCGGGCAGCAAGCTGCATGACGAACTGACGTCATTCTACCAGCGTTATTATTCGGGCAACCTGATGATGGGCGTGTTGTACAGCAGCAAGCCATTGCCGGAGCTGGCCGAACTGGCGGCCAATACGTTCGGCAAAGTGCCCAATCGCGAAGCCAGCGTGCCGCCAATTACCGTCCCGGCGGTCACCCCTGAACAGCAGGGCATCATTATCCACTATGTGCCGGCACAGCCGCGCAAGCAGCTGAAAGTGGAGTTCCGCATCGATAACAACAGCGCTGAATTCCGCAGTAAGACCGATACTTATATTAGCTACCTGATTGGCAACCGTAGCCAAAATACCCTGTCTGACTGGCTGCAAAAACAGGGGCTGGCGGATGCGATCAACGCCGGGGCCGATCCGATGGTGGATCGCAACGGCGGGGTATTCTCAATCAGCGTATCCCTGACCGATAAAGGCCTGGCCAAGCGTGACGAGGTGGTGGCCGCCATCTTTAACTACCTGAAAATGCTGCGCAGCGAAGGCATCAAGCAAAGCTATTTCGATGAGATCTCCCACGTTCTCAACCTGGATTTCCGCTACCCGTCGATCACCCGCGATATGGACTACATAGAATGGTTGGTGGACACCATGCTGCGCGTGCCGGTAGAACACACGCTGGATGCGCCTTACCTGGCCGATCGCTATGACGCCAAGGCGATTGCCGAACGGCTGGACGCCATGACGCCGCAAAATGCGCGCATCTGGTTTGTCAGCCCGAATGAGCCGCATAACAAGATGGCCTATTTCGTCAACGCGCCTTATCAGGTTGATAAAATCGAGCCGCAGCGTTTCGAACAGTGGCAGCAGTTGGGCAAGGGGATCAGTCTCTCGTTGCCTGCGCTGAATCCGTATATTCCCGATGACTTTACCCTGAACAAACCGTCTCACGAGTTCAAGAAACCGGAAATGGTGGTCGATCAGCCGGGTCTGCGGGTGTTGTATATGCCAAGCCGTTACTTTGCCGACGAGCCGAAAGCCGATGTCACAGTGGCATTCCGCAACGCAAAAACCATGGACTCTGCGCGCAATCAGGTGCTGTTTTCGCTGACCGACTATCTGGCGGGTATTTCGCTGGATCAACTGAGTTATCAGGCCTCGATTGGCGGGCTGAGCTTCTCGACTTCGCCGAACAATGGCCTGATGTTCAATGCCAACGGCTTTACCCAGCGTTTGCCGCAGTTGCTGACCTCGCTGATTGAGGGCTATTCCAACTTCACGCCGACGGAAGATCAACTGGCGCAGGCCAAATCCTGGTATCTGGAACAGCTGGATTCGGCTGAGAAAGGGAAAGCGTTCGAGCTGGCGATCCAACCGGTGCAGATGGTTTCCCGCGTGCCGTACTCCGAGCGCAGTGAGCGCCGCGAGGTGCTGAAGACCCTGACGCTGAAAGACGTTCTGGCATACCGCGACAGCCTGTTGGCCGATGCCACACCGGAGTTGCTGGTGGTGGGCAATATGAGCAAGCAACAGGTGGATACTCTGGCCTCAACGCTGAAACACCGCCTGGGCTGCACCGGTATTGAATGGTGGCACGGCGAAGACGTTGAAGTGGCTAAAAAACAGTTGGCTAACCTGCAGCGTGCGGGCAGCAGCACCGACTCGGCACTGGCGGCAGTCTATGTGCCGACCGGGTATGATGAAGTGACCGGCATGGCTTACAGCTCGCTGCTGGGGCAGATTATCCAGCCCTGGTTCTACAGCCAACTGCGTACTCAGGAACAATTGGGCTATGCGGTGTTTGCTTTCCCAATCTCAGTGGGCCGCCAGTGGGGGATTGGTTTCCTGCTGCAAAGCAACAGCAAGCAGCCGGCATATCTGTATCAACGCTATCAGGATTTCTACCCGAAAACTGAAAAGCGCCTGCGTGAGATGAAAGACGCGGACTTTGAACAGTACAAGCAGGCGATGATCAACGAACTGAAGCAGCGCCCGCAAACCCTGAGCGAAGAAGCCAGCCGCTTTGCCAATGATTTCGATCGCGGCAATTTTACCTTCGATACCCGCGAGAAGCTGATTGAGCAGGTTAAGCAACTGACGCCGACCAAGCTGGCGGATTATTTCCACCAGGCGGTCATTCAGCCGCAGGGGCTGGCGGTGCTGTCGCAGGTCAGCGGCAGCGGGCAAGAGAAAGCGGATTATGCCGTGCAGCAAGACTGGGTCACTTATCCAAACGCCTCTGCCCTGCAGCAAACTCTGCCGCGTAAGGTGGCGACACCATGACAGAGACTGCCCCGCAGAGGCTTGATCCGCTGACGCTGCCGCTGTTTGGCGAACGGCTGATAGAAGCGTCGGCGGGGACCGGCAAAACCTTTACCATAGGTGCGCTGTATCTGCGCCTGCTGCTTGGCCTGGGCCAGGCGGCGGCCTTTCCCCGGCGGCTGACGGTGGAGGAGATTCTGGTGGTGACCTTTACCGAGGCGGCCACCGAAGAGCTGCGTGGGCGTATTCGCAGCAATATCCATGCGTTACGCATTGCGTGCGTCCGCGGTCTCAGCAAGGACCCCTTGTTGTCTGCGCTGATGGCGGAGATTGACGATCTGCCCGATGCCGCCGCGCAACTGCTAGCGGCCGAACGGCAGATGGACGAAGCGGCGATCTACACCATCCACGGTTTTTGCCAGCGCATGTTGACCCACAACGCCTTTGAGTCCGGCATTCTGTTTGAGCAAACGCTGGTGCAGGATGAATTGCCGCTACGGCGTCAAGCCTGTGCAGACTTTTGGCGTCGCCATTGTTATCCGTTACCGCTGGGCGTCGCCCGGGCGGTGAGCCAGGAGTGGAGCGGCCCGGAGGCGCTGCTGGCCGATCTTTCCGGCTATCTGAGCGGCGAAGCGCCAACGTTGCGTCGGCCGCCGAAAGATGAAGAAACGGTATTGATGCGCCATGAGCAGATCGTGGCGCGCATTGACGCTATCAAAGCACAGTGGCAGGCGGCGGCGGGGGATCTGGAGGCGCTAATCAGCCAGTCCGGCGTTGATAAGCGCAGCTACAGCAGTAAACACCTGCCTAATTGGTTGCATAAGGTGGGTGAATGGGTGGTGCTGGAAACTCAGGATTACCAGTTGCCGAAAGAGCTGGAAAAATTCCGTCAGTCAGTGCTGCTGGATAAAACCAAAAAGGGCGATCCGCCCCGGCACGCCTTGTTTGTGGCAATAGATGAGTTGTTTGATGAGCCGCTGACGCTGCGCGATTTGATAATGGCGCGGGCGCTGAGTGAGATTCGTCTCTCCATTCAACAGGAGAAACGCCAACGTGCCGAACTGGGTTTTGACGATCTGCTAAGCCGGTTGGACAGCGCGCTGCAAAGTGAAGGCGGCGAGCGGTTGGCGCAGGCGATTCGCCAGCGTTATCCGGTGGCGATGATCGATGAGTTCCAGGATACCGATCCGCAGCAATACCGTATCTTCCAAAAGCTCTACGTCGGCCGGTCGGAATGCGGCCTGTTGCTGATAGGCGACCCGAAACAGGCTATTTATGCCTTCCGCGGTGCCGACATCTTTACCTATATGCGCGCCCGTTCCGAGGTAAGCGCCCACTACACGCTTGAGACTAACTGGCGCTCGTCACCGGCAATGGTGGGTAGCGTTAACCATCTGTTTACTCAGGTAGAAAAACCCTTCCTGTTCGGTCAAATTCCCTTTATTGAGGTGGCCGCCGCCGAGAAAAATCGCGGGTTGGCGTTTGAGCTGAATGATCAGCCACAGCCGGCGATGCAGTTTTGGCTGCAGCAGGGTGAAGGTGTTGGCGTTAGTGAGTACCAACAATTGATGGCGCGCCTGTGCGCCACGCAAATCCGTGACTGGCTCAGTGCCGGGCAACGTCAGCAGGCCTGGCTGGTGGACGGCGAAAAGCGGCGGGCGGTGCAGGCTTCCGATATTACCGTGCTGGTGCGCAGCCGCAATGAGGCGGCGTTGGTGCGTGATGCGCTCAGCGCTCTGGCCATCCCGTCGGTCTATTTGTCCAACCGCGACAGCGTGTTTGATACGCCGGAAGCCAAGGATTTGCTGTGGCTGTTGCAGGCGGTGCTGGCGCCGGAGCAGGAGCGTACGCTGCGCAGCGCCATGGCGACCGGGCTGATGGGGTTGGATGCGCAGGCGCTGGACGGCTTGAATCGCAACGAACGCGCCTGGGATATGCTGGTCAATGAGTTCGATAAATACCGCACGCTCTGGCTGCGCCGTGGTGTCTTGCCCATGCTGCGTGAGGTGATGAATGAGCGACACCTGGCGGAAAATCTGCTGGCCAGCCCCGGCGGCGAGCGTCGATTGACCGACGTGATGCACTTGGGGGAGCTGTTGCAAGAGGCCTCTGCGCAACTCGACAGCGAACATGCGCTGGTGCGCTGGCTGGCACAGCAGATAGCCCAGCCAAATCGCCAATCCGACAACCAGCAACTGCGGCTGGAGAGCGACCGCCATCTGGTGAAGGTGATCACCATCCATAAATCGAAAGGGCTGGAGTTCGATCTGGTCTGGTTGCCGTTCGTCGGCAATTTCCGCCAGCAGCAGCAGGTGCTGTACCACGATCGGCAGAGTTTCCAGGCCCTGCTTGACCTTAACGCCGATGAAGAAAGTATCGAATGGGCGGAAGAAGAACGGTTGGCAGAGGATTTGCGCCTGCTGTACGTAGCCTTGACCCGTTCGGTATACCACTGCAGCATCGGCATGGCGCCATTGATCCAGGGCACACGCAAGAAACAAGGTGATACCGATTTGCACCGCAGCGCGCTGGGTTACCTGGTGCAGGCCGGCCAGGCCGGAGATGCGGCCTGGCTGCAACAACGTCTGCAGCAACTGGCTGGAGGGGGAATTGCGCTGTCGTTGGTTGAACAACTGGATGAACAGGCCTGGCTGCCCCAAGCGCCGGCGTTAACCGAACTGGCGGCAAAAAGTTTCACGCGCCCGGTGCAGGATTTCTGGCGGGTGACCAGTTACACCGGCCTGCAGCAACACGGCTCTGGCCTGATGCAGGATCTGCTGCCACGGCTGGATGTCGACGCCGCAGGCGAACAGGCACTGGACAGTGAGCCAGCGCTCACACCGCACACCTTCCCGCGCGGCGCAGCACCGGGAACCTTCCTGCACAGCCTGTTTGAAACGCTGGATTTCACCCAACCCCTTGATGAGCAATGGCTGTTTGAACAGTTGCAACAGCAAGGGTTTGCCGAGCACTGGCAACCGGTACTGCTGGCATGGATGCAGGTGTTGCTGAATGTCCCGCTCAATGATGCCGGTGTTTCGTTGTCGGCGCTGGCACCGCAGCATAAACAGGCCGAGCTGCAGTTTTACTTACCCATAGAAAAACTGTTGCAGGCGGGCGAGCTGGATAAGCTGGTGAAAAAACACGATCCGCTTTCAGCCCGCTGCCCGACGCTGAATTTCCAGCAGGTGCAGGGAATGTTGAAGGGGTTTATCGACCTGGTGTTTTGTTGGCAGGGAAAATACTACCTGCTGGATTACAAATCCAACTGGCTGGGAGAGGACAGCAGCGCTTATACCCGTGCGGCGATGGAGCAGGCGATGGCGGAACACCGCTACGATCTGCAATATCAGCTGTACACGCTGGCACTGCATCGTTATCTGCGCCATCGGTTGCCGGATTATGACTATCAGCGCGACTTCGGCGGAGTGATTTATTTGTTCCTGCGCGGGGTAGACGCACAGCACCCGGGCAACGGCATTTTCGCCTGCCGCCCAGCGCCGCAGTTGGTGGAAGGCATGGACCGCCTGTTCAGCGGCGAAGCCATTACGGCGGAGGATGAACCATGATCGCTCTACTGGAGCAGGCGCAGGCACTTGGCGTGCTGCGCCCGCTGGACTTGCAGTTCGCCCGTATAGTGGCCGGGGAGGAAGAGCCTGACATTTTGCTGGCTGCAGCCTGCCTCAGTGCGGAAGCAGGCGCCGGCCATGTTTGCCTGATGCTGGAGCAGTTACTGCCGGAAAATCTGTTTGAGGGGCGTCAGCCGGAATTGGCTCAAGCCGTGTGGCTGGCGGCTGGGCAACCGGATCTTGCCCGCTGGCAGCAGCGCCTGACGGCCAGTGCGGCGGTGGGTGACGGCAGCAGCGCCATGCCGATGGTGCTGCAACAGCAGCGTTTGTACCTGCAGCGCATGTGGCAGAACGAAGGCGAGGTGGCAGAGTTTATCAGCAGCGACAGTATCCATCAGGCGGTTGACGAGCCCGAGCTGCGTGCCATTCTCGATCGGCTGTTCGGCGAGGCGACGAATGAGCCGGACTGGCAGAAAATTGCTGCCGCAGTGGCCGCGACGCGGCGTATTGCAGTGATTTCAGGTGGCCCGGGCACCGGCAAAACCACCACCGTCGCCAAATTGCTGGCGGCGCTGGTACAGCTTGCCGATGGCAGGCGCTTGCGTATTCAACTGGCGGCACCCACCGGCAAGGCGGCGGCGCGGTTGACCGAATCGCTCGGCAGCGCCGGCAGGCAGTTGGCGTTAACCCCAGAGCAACGCGCGCTGTTCCCCACCGATGCGTCGACGCTGCACCGCCTGTTGGGCGCTCAGCCCAATAGCCAGCGCATGCGTTATCACCGCGGCAACCCGCTGCATCTGGATGTGCTGGTGGTGGACGAGGCTTCAATGGTCGATCTGCCGATGATGGCGCGTTTGATTGCCGCATTGCCCACCCAGGCGCGGGTGATTTTCCTTGGCGACAGAGATCAACTGGCGTCGGTAGAGGCCGGTGCTGTTCTGGGGGATATCTGCCGTTTTGCCGAGCAGGGATACAGCGCGGCTCGCGCGGAACAACTCACCCGGCTGACCGGCTGCCTGTTGCAGGGGCAAAGTGCGCAGGCGGAAGCGGCGGTACGAGACAGCCTGTGCCTGCTGCGCAAAAGCTATCGTTTTGATGCCGATTCGGGCATTGGCCAATTGGCCTTTGCGGTGAATGCCGGTGACGGCAAGCGGGCGGCTTGGGCACTCAGCGGCAGCTTCAGTGACGTTGCGGGTTACCCATTGGCAGAAACGGAGGACTATCAGGCCCTGCTGAACGCCTGTGTAGCAGGCTATGGTGATTATTTGCAGCGGGTCGCTGCCAGGGCGGATGCGGGAGAGGTGCTGGAGGCGTTTGGTCGTTTCCAGGTGCTGTGCGCGCTGCGCGAAGGGCCATTCGGTATCGCCGGGCTGAACGAGCGTATCGAGGCGGGGTTGCAACGGGCCGGGCTGATCCAGCGTACGCCAGGGGCTTTGGGGCGTTGGTATCCCGGTCGTCCGGTGATGATTGGCCGCAACGACAGTGCGCTGGGGCTGTTTAACGGCGATATCGGTATCGCCTTGCGTGATGAGAGCGGCGAGCTGCGAGTGCACTTCCAACTGCCGGACGGCAACATCAAATCGGTGCAACCGAGCCGTTTACCGGCGCATGAAACCGCCTATGCAATGACGGTGCACAAGTCTCAGGGATCGGAGTTTGATCATACGGTGCTGGTGTTGCCCAATCATTTCCTGCCGGTACTGACCCGCGAACTGGTGTATACCGCCATCACCCGCGCACGTAACCAGCTTTCGCTGTATGCCACCGATAGCGTGCTGATGCGGGCGATCCGTACGCCAACCCAACGCCGCAGCGGGTTGGCGGAGCGCTTGCAGATAACGCCATAAAAGCGAACGGGTACTGAGGCTTTCAAACTGCAGTCAACAAGGCTACAGCTTGAAAGAAGACGGGCGTAGGCCACGCCCGCAGAGGATTACAAGTCCGCCAGCAGAATCTTCGAACGGCGTTGGTAGTTGTACAGCGCCTGTTTTTGCATCGGCAGCACGTCCACTTCCGCCGGCGTGAAACCACGCTCCTGGAACCAGTGGATGCTGCGTGTGGTCAGCACGAACAGCTTTTGCAAACCCATCTGACGCGCCTGGCTTTCCACCCGTTGCAGCAGCATTTCCCCGCGGGATGAGCTGCGGTAGTCCGGATGTACCGCCACGCAGGCCATCTCGCCGATTTTCTCTTCCAGGAACGGATACAGCGCCGCACAGGCGATGGTCAGATTATCGCGCTCAATAATAGTGAATTTGTCGATCTCCATCTCCAACTGCTCACGGGAGCGGCGAACCAGAATACCCTGTTGTTCAAGCGGGCGGATCAGTTCCAGAATGCCGCCGATATCGTTAATGGTCGCCCGGCGCACCTGTTCGGCGCTCTCCATGACGATCTGGGTGCCGATACCGTCGCGTGAGAACAACTCTTGCACCAGCGCTCCGTCTTCCTGATAGCTGATCAGGTGGCTGCGGCGCACGCCGCTGCGGCAGGCCTTCACCGCACCGCGCAGGAAACGTACGGTGCCTGAATGGTAATCGCCGCTGGCTTCGCGTTCTTCGATACGTTTTTGCGCGTCATTGGGGAACAGCTCGGAAATGATATTGCCTTCCTGATCGGTGACGCCCTGCGACGAGCAGAACCCGATCATTTTTTCCGCCTTCAGCTTGATGGCCAACTGGGTGGCCACTTCTTCTGACGTCAGGTTAAAGCTTTCGCCGGTAACGGAAACGGCGACCGGACCGATCAGCACGATGGCGTTACTGTCGAGTTGACGGTGGATCGCTTCTTCATCAATACGGCGAATACGGCCGCTGTGGCAGTAATCCACGCCGTCATCAATCCCTAACGGCTGGGCAATGATAAAGTTGCCGCTGACCACGTTGATGTGCGCGCCCTGCAGCGGCGTATTGTTGAGGCTCATCGACAGCCGTGCGGTGATGTCCAGTTGCAGCAGGCCCGCCGCTTGCTTAACCAGCTCAAGCGTGTGGGCGTCGGTGACCCGGGTATGCTTGTGATAAATAGGTTCGTAGTTATGCTGCGCCAGATTGCTGTCGATCTGCGGCCGTGCGCCATAGACCACCACCAAACGAATCCCCAGGCTATGCAGCAGCCCGATATCGTTGACGATGTTGGAAAAATTCTCATGCTCTATGGCTTCTCCCCCAAGCATGACGACAAACGTCTTGCCGCGGTGGGCGTTGATATAGGGAACTGAGTGACGGAATCCTTGAACAAGCTCGGTACTACGTTCCTTCACGGCAAAACCTCTTTTGCATATTTATACGATATTTTTGTATTTTTATTCTTTTATTGCCCCGATGGCAAGCGGGAAATTGTCTGTATTTATTTGCGGAAGGGGCTAATGGGGTAATAAATTGAAAAACCTTGGAAAGATTTTCTGATGACAGCGCCGGGAGGATTCGTTAAAGTTTTTGCCATTCCCGTTTTATCGGCGTTTTTTCATCTGTTTTAACCTGTTACCACTGCCGGAGTCGCATGCCAAACTCAAATCACAATCTGGGCCGCCGTCGTCTATTGCAGGGGGTTGCCGCAAGTTGGTTGCTGAGTGTGAGTCGCATAGGCTTCGCTGCATCATCGCACGTGATTGCCGTACGTGTCTGGCCTTCTTCTACTTATACCCGCGTGACGCTCGAATCAAACACCGAACTGAAATATAAACAGTTTGCGCTGACCAATCCCGATCGCGTGGTGGTGGATATCGAAGGGGTGCATCTCAATAGCGTATTGAAGGGCATTGTCGGCCAGGTTCGCGCTGACGATCCCTATTTGAAACAGGCGCGCGTCGGTCAGTTTGATCAAAACACCGTTCGGCTGGTGCTGGAACTTAAGCAGAGTGTCAGCCCTCATATGTTCACTCTGCCGCCGGTACCGGAATATCGCAACCGTCTGGTGATGGATCTGTATCCCAGCAAGGGCGGCACTGGCGAAGACTATGATCCGCTATTGGCATTACTGGAAGATTACAACAAGGGCGATCTCGAGCGCACTTTGCCGGCCGAGGCGCCGCAGGCAGGCAAGGCGGGGCGCGATCGTCCGATAGTCATCATGTTGGATCCCGGCCACGGCGGCGAGGATCCGGGGGCGATTGGCAAATTCAAAACGCGCGAGAAGGATATCGTGTTGCAGATCGCCCGCAAACTGAGCGCGTTAATCAAGCGCGAGCCGAATATGAAGGTGTTTATGACGCGCAATGAAGATGTGTTCATTCCGCTGAAGGTGAGGGTGGCGAAGGCGCGCAAGCAGCGTGCCGATCTGTTCGTTTCTATCCATGCCGATGCCTTTACCAGCCAGGCCGCGCGCGGATCTTCGGTCTTTGCGCTATCGACCAAGGGCGCCACCAGTTCGGCGGCGAAATTCCTGGCGCAAACTCAAAACGAATCGGACCAAATCGGCGGCGTAAGCAAAAGCGGCGATCGCTATCTGGATCACACCATGTTTGATTTGATCCAAACCGCAACCATCAACGACAGTTTGAAATTCGGCAAGGAAGTGCTGAACCGAATGGGCAAAATAAACCGTTTGCACAAGAATCGCGTCGATCAGGCCGGTTTTGCGGTGTTAAAAGCCCCCGACATCCCTTCGATCCTGGTTGAGACGGCGTTTATCAGCAATATCGAAGAAGAGCGTAAGCTGCGGACCAGCCATTTTCAACAGCAGGTGGCGGAATCCATTCTGGCGGGTATCAAGGCGTATTTCGCCAACGGCGGCGCGGCAGCGCGCGGATAAGGTGTAAGCTGATGCGGCTGGGTGGGGGCCTGGCCGGGTTTTGGCAGATTTCAGATACAAAAAAACACCCGTTAAGGTGCTTATCTGTAGTCATTAAGATTGGTTGCGGAGGCCGGATTTGAACCGACGACCTTCGGGTTATGAGCCCGACGAGCTACCAGGCTGCTCCACCCCGCGTCCGTCTTAATGCTTGTATTATCGAAACCCAACATTCATGTGATACCGCTGGTACAGTATCGGTTGGTTGCGGGGGCCGGATTTGAACCGACGACCTTCGGGTTATGAGCCCGACGAGCTACCAGGCTGCTCCACCCCGCGTCCGTATAATACTTTTTTCATCGAATCCCAACCTTTACGTGATACCGCTGATGCAGTATCGGTTGGTTGCGGAGGCCGGATTTGAACCGACGACCTTCGGGTTATGAGCCCGACGAGCTACCAGGCTGCTCCACCCCGCGTCCGATGGAAGCGCACTATACTCTCCGTGCATTTTGTTGCAACCCTTTTTGCAATTAATTGAGTTAAAGCCATCTTTATGCTGAATTAGTCCGCAATTTGCGTTCTTTTTCATCGTTATCCGCCGTGCGGGTTTTTTTATTTGCGGCGATTCCCTTATCTATGGGTGTTTGTTATCGTTCGCCGGTAGATCATATCTGTTTGAGAGTGTGCGCGATGAAAGGACGTTGGGGCAAATACCTGCTGGGCGGGTTGATGGTAGCGGTATTGGCAGGCTGTTCGTCAAAGCCGACCGACCGGGGACAGCAGTATAAGGATGGCCACCTGGAACAGTCGCTGGAGTTGGTGAATCAACCCAACGCCAAAGGCGTGCCGGTTAACGCCAGGGATTACTCGAATCAGCTGATGGAGATTAAAAACGCGTCTCCTGCACTGTTTAATCGCAACAACAGCACCTTTCAGGCAGTGCAAAGCTGGATGGCGGCCGGTGCCGATACCCGTCAGCTGAACCAATACGGTCTCAGCGCCTATCAGATGGAAGGCGTGGACAATTACGGCAACGTGCAGTTCACCGGCTACTATACGCCGGTCGTGCAGGCGCGTTATACCCAGCAGGGTGAGTTCCGTTACCCGCTGTACCGCATGCCGCCAAAAGGCAAAGGCCGCCTGCCGGATCGCGCAGGTATATACTCGGGCGCGCTGGACGACCGTTATATCGTTGCCTACACCAACTCGCTGATGGACAACTTTATGATGGAAGTTCAGGGCAGCGGCTATGTGGATTACGGCAATGGTCAACCGCTGGTGTTCTTCGGCTACGGCGGCAAGAACGGCCATGCCTATCGCAGCATCGGTAAAGTGCTGATCGATCGCGGTGAAGTGGCCAAGGCGGATATGTCGATGCAGGCGATTCGCCAGTGGGCCTATACCCACAGCGCAGCAGAAGTGCGTGAGTTGCTGGAGCAGAACCCTTCCTTTGTGTTCTTCCGTCCGGAGGCTTTTGCGCCGGTACGGGGTGCCAGTGCGGTACCTTTGATTGCCAAAGCTTCGGTAGCTTCCGACCGTTCACTGATCCCGGCAGGCACCACGCTGCTGGCAGAAGTGCCTCTGCTGGACAACAAGGGTAAATTCACGGGAAAATATGAGATGCGCCTGATGGTGGCTCTGGACGTGGGCGGCGCTATCAAAGGCCAGCACTTCGATATGTACCAGGGCATCGGGCCGGACGCCGGCCACTCGGCGGGGTATTACAATCATTACGGCCGAGTCTGGGTGCTGAAAGGCGGTAACACCGGTACGCCATTGTTCACCAGCCAGACTTCTTCCGCTAACGGCGGTTCGTTGTTGGTTACCCGCTGACGACAATAAGTCATAGGGTACGCTGATATTGACCCGCAAGGGCCGGATCTTCCGGCCCTTATCATTTGCATTGTTAAGGTAAGTAACGCGTTATGAGCACAGTCTATTCTGAAGCCTATTTGCAGCGTTTTGGCGGGACGGCACGTTTATACGGCCAGCAGGCGCTGGCGTTGTTTGCCCAGGCGCATGTGTGCGTGATTGGCATCGGCGGCGTGGGTTCCTGGGCGGCAGAGGCCCTGGCCCGTACCGGTATCGGCGCCATTACGCTGATCGATATGGATGATGTCTGCGTCACCAATACCAACCGCCAGATCCATGCATTGCGTCAGCACGTTGGCCAGTCAAAGACAGAGGTGATGGCGGAACGCATTCTGGCGATCAACCCTGAATGCCGGGTCACCTGTATTGACGACTTTATAACTGCGGACAACGCGGCAGAGCTGCTGAACAACAATTTCAGCTACGTGATAGACGCGATCGATAGCGTACGGCCGAAGGCTGCGCTGCTGGCTTATTGCCGTCGTTACAAGATCCCGGTGGTCACTACCGGCGGCGCCGGCGGGCAAATAGATCCGACGCAGATAGCTGTAGCCGATCTGGCGAAGACCATTCAGGATCCGTTGGCGGCCAAGTTGCGCGAGCGGTTGAAGAATGATTTCAACGTGGTGAAGAACAGTAAGGGCAAGCTCGGCATTGATTGCGTGTTTTCCAGCGAACCGCTGGTGTATCCGCAACCGGACGGTACGGTTTGCGCATCACGCAGCACCGCGGAAGGGCCAAAAAGAATGGACTGCAGCGCGGGATTCGGTGCGGCGACCATGGTTACCGCTACCTTCGGCTTTGTCGCCGTGTCCCACGCCTTGAAGAAAATGGTAGCGAAAGCCGCACGTCAGGCGTAACGAGCGGCGATCGCTTTCACCGCGGCGGCTAACGCTTCCAGCCCGCTGGCACGGGTGGCGCTGAGCTGAGCGCGCAGCGCCAGTTGCTCAAACAGCGCCAGCGGATCCATTACCGCAATTTGCTGCGGCGTTTTACCTTCCACGGCTGTCAGCACTACCGCCAGCAGGCCGCGTACGATGCGGCCTTCGCTGTCGCCATAAAAATGCAGCGTGCCGTCAGCCAATAATTGATGCCCCAGCCAGACGCGGTTCTCACAGCCGCTGAGCTCCATCTCTGCCGTGCGTAACGGCTCCGGCAGTGGCGGCAACTGTTTCGCCAGCATAATCAGTTGGCGATAGCGATCCTCCCACTGTTTAAGCTCGGTAAATTTTACGATCAGCGCCTCGGCGGTAATTTCGCTGCCAAAGGGATGTGGGGCAAGCATAGCGTCTCCGAAGTTAATTTAGTCGGCCAGCAGATCTATGGCGTTGATCAGCGCTGTCACCAGGTTTTCAACGTCTTCTGTGGTGTTGTAAGGTGCGAATGACGCACGCAGTGTACCGCTGACGCCCAACGCCGCCATCAGCGGCTGGGCACAGTGCTGGCCGGCGCGCAGCGCGATGCCTTGCTCTGCCAACAGAGTGACGATATCGCTGTGATGAATGCCGGCAATATCGAATGCCAGCAGGCTGGAACCTGAACAGCGGAAGCTGCGAAAGCCCGGTAACTGCGCCAGCCGTTGCTCGGCCAGATCGGCCAGGCCACGGCTGTAGCGCTCGGCGCCCGCCATATCCTGAGTGCCAAGCCATTCCAGCGCGGCAGCCAGCCCCAGTACGCCGGCGATATTGGGGGTGCCGGCCTCAAAGCAGTGCGGCGGTTTCTGCGGCGTGAAGCCCTCGAATGATACCTGGGTCAGCATTTTACCGCCGCCTTGCCACGGTGCCATCAGTGCCAGTAATTCGCTTTTTCCGTACAGCGCACCTATCCCGGTCGGGCCATACAGCTTGTGGCCGGAGAAAGCGTAAAAATCAATATCAAGCTGCTGAACGTCGGCCGGGCAGTGCACTATGCCCTGCGCTCCGTCGATCATCACGCGCGCGCCGACGCCGTGGGCCAGAGTGATGGCTTGCGCCAGATCCGGGCAACCGCC
Organism: Serratia sp. TSA_7; assembly: GCF_052692135.1. Lineage (NCBI taxonomy): Bacteria > Pseudomonadati > Pseudomonadota > Gammaproteobacteria > Enterobacterales > Yersiniaceae > Serratia > Serratia sp. TSA_7. Next base: position 50,150 of record NZ_JBQZFU010000002.1, on the reverse strand, counting down.
GGTGACGTTGGACATTTGCCCCAGCGCCAACAGCCGGGTTTTATCGTTGAGCAGCCTGGGGAGCTGTGCCAGGTCCGGCAGGTGATCGGCACCAAGCGGCAATTTAACCACCCGCGCGCCAGTTTGTTCCGCCACCATCAACCAGGGGATCAGGTTGGCGTGGTGTTCGGCTTCGCTCACCAGAATTTCATCACCCGGTTGCAGCCGGGGGCGGGCATAGCTTTGCGCCACCAGATTGATTGCCTCGGTGGTGCCGCGTACCCAAATAATGTCATCGGCCGTGGGGGCATTGATCAGCGTAGCGACCTGCCGGCGCGCCTGTTCGAAGCGGGCGGTCAAATCCTGCGCCGCGCGGTGTTGGCTGCGATGCACAGTGGCGGCGTCGTCACGGTAAAACTGCTGCGTCGCCGCGATAACCGCCAGCGGTTTCAACGCGGTGGCGGCGCTGTCGAGATAACTTCCCGCCTGCTGCAGGGCCGGAAACTGATTACGAAAATCGGTGGGATTAAAAGGTGTCATACCCTGATTGTCACTGGCTGAGTCAATGGGTGATCCTGTCCTATTTTTTCGTCGGAGACAAGTTCTCCCGTCCATTAAGACTTATCGCCTGGAAATCTCTGATAAGTTTGTTATGCTATTAAGTGCCTGCCAAGTAATGGCGTTAAATAACATAAAAGGTTTTTTACAGCATTTTTATCTACAAGGAGTCCGCAATGAAGAAAACAGCCGCAGTTATTTCTGCCCTGATGCTAACGTTTACCCTGGCCGCATGTTCCAGCAATTACGTAATGCATACCAATGATGGACGCACCATTGTCGCTGACGGAAAACCAAAGGTGGATAACGACACAGGCATGATCAGCTATAAAGACGCCAACGGCGTTGAACAGCAGATCAACCGTTCAGACGTGAAAGAGATGGTTGAAAGCAACCAGTAACCTCGTCAAAAAACGGGCAAAAAAAAGCACCGCAAATATTGCGGTGCTGCATAAAATCACTATGGACAGACAGGGTAAATGTACAGGAAGTGAAAAAACAGTAGCTTAGCTACCATGTCTGGATTGCCAGACAATTTGCAAACACAACATCACAACCACAAGCCAAAAGTTCATCGGCGTCCTCGACACCCACTCCCTTTTCGTTCCGGCCCGGGAAGTGCCGCCACTATAGGTATTTGCTGGCGCATGCTCAACGGACAATTTATAATGGCTCGGATTAAAAAAACTAATGATAGCGGTTTGCTGTCGTGGACCTGCAACTTGGTACACAGCGTCGCCTGATTTTTTATGCCGAATCATTCGGAATATTGTTACACAAAAGTAGCTAATAAATGTCTAAACGCTTACCACCTCTCAATGCGCTGCGGGTCTTCGACGCGGCGGCTCGCCACCTGAGTTTTACCAAAGCGGCAGAAGAGCTGTTCGTTACCCAGGCTGCCGTGAGCCATCAGATCAAGTCGCTGGAGGACTTCCTCGGCCTGAAGCTGTTTCGGCGGCGCAACCGCTCGCTGCTGCTGACGGAAGAAGGGCAAAGTTATTACCTGGATATCAAGGAAATCTTCTCTTCGATCAACGAAGCTACCCGCAAGTTGCAGGCGCGCAGTGCCAAGGGGGCATTAACCGTCAGTTTGCCGCCGAGTTTCGCCATTCAGTGGTTGGTGCCAAGGCTCTCTGGCTTTAACTCAGCTTATCCGGGGATAGACGTGCGCATCCAGGCGGTGGACCGTGAGGAAGAGAAGCTGGCGGACGATGTCGATGTAGCGATTTTTTATGGTCGCGGCAATTGGCCAGGGGTGCGCGCCGAACGTTTATACGCGGAATATCTGTTGCCTGTGTGTTCACCCAGCCTGCTGACCGGGGAACATGCGTTAAAAGTGACGGACGATCTGGTTTATCACACGCTACTGCATGATACTTCACGCCGCGATTGGCTGGCTTATACGCGACAGTTGGGATTGCAGCACATTAATGTGCAACAGGGGCCGATTTTCAGCCACAGCGCAATGGTGGTTCAGGCTGCGGTTCATGGTCAGGGAGTGGCGCTGGTGAATAACGTGATGGCGCAAACTGAAATCGAAGCCGGGCGGCTGGTTTGCCCGTTTAACGATGTACTGGTCAGTAAAAACGCTTTTTATCTGGTATGCCATGACAGCCAGGCAGAACTGGGTAAAATAGCCGCCTTTCGTCAGTGGATCCTGGCACGGGCAGCCAGCGAGCAGGAGAAATTCCGCTTTCGCTATGAACAATAAGGCCGGACGCCGTTCTGCGGCAGCCGGCTTTCTTCAAAAAGGTAAATAACGATGAGCAGTCGTTCAATGCTGATTTTTGCCGCTATCAGCGGCTTTGTATTTGTTGCCCTGGGCGCGTTTGGCGCGCATGTATTAAACGGCACGCTGGGTGCAAACGAGATGGCCTGGATCCGTACCGGGTTGGATTACCAAGGGTTCCATACCCTGGCGATCCTGGTGCTGGCGGTGGCGATGCAGCGCCGCGTCAGCCTGTGGTTTTATTGGAGCGGGGCGCTGTTGGCGCTCGGCACCGTACTGTTCAGCGGCAGTCTGTATTGCCTGGCGCTGTCACACCTGAAGGTCTGGGTCTATATCACGCCGGTTGGCGGCGTGTGCTTCCTGATCGGTTGGGCATTGATGTTGATTGGCGCTTTGCGTCTGAGGAAAAAGGCCGAGCGCCATGAATAAGCTTGCTTTGTATTGCCGTCCTGGTTTTGAAAAAGAGTGTGCGGCGGAAATTACTGCCAAGGCTGCCGAGCTGGAAGTCTTTGGCTTTGCCCGGGTAAAAGATAACAGCGGCTACGTGCTGTTCGAGTGCTATCAGCCGGATGACGCCGACCGCCTGGCGCGGGAAATCCCGTTCCGTGAACTGATTTTTGCCCGCCAGATACTGGTGGTTGGCGAACTGCTGCGCGATCTGCCACCGGAAGATCGCGTGTCGCCGATTGTTGGCATGTTGATTGGCGTGGTCGATCGCGGCGGTGAGCTGCGAGTGGAAGTGCCGGACACCAACGAAAGCAAAGAGCTGATGAAGTTCTGCCGCAAGCTGACCGTGCCGCTGCGTGCCGCAATGCGTGAGCAAAAGGTGCTGATGGCGCGTGAGAACGCGACCCGTCCGGTGGTTCACGTGTTCTTTATCGCACCGGGTTGCTGTTATGTCGGCTACTCCTTCAGTAACAACAATTCGCCGTTCTATATGGGGATTCCGCGCCTCAAGTTCCCCTCCGACGCGCCGAGCCGTTCTACGCTGAAACTGGAAGAGGCGTTCCACGTGTTCATTCCCGCCGATGAGTGGGACGAACGTTTGAGCAGTGGCATGCACGCGGTCGATCTGGGCGCTTGCCCGGGCGGCTGGACCTATCAACTGGTGCAACGCAGCATGATGGTGCATGCGGTGGATAATGGCCTGATGGCGCAGAGCCTGATGGATACCGGGCAGGTTACGCATCACCGTGCCGACGGTTTCAAATACGAACCAAGCAGCAGCAAGATTTACTGGCTGGTGTGCGACATGGTGGAGAAACCGGCCAAAGTGACCAGCTTGATGATCCAGTGGTTGGTCAAAGGTTGGTGCCGTGAGGCGATTTTCAACCTGAAGCTGCCGATGAAAAAACGTTACGAAGAGGTTTCGCAGAATCTGCAGACCATCAAGGAAGCGTTGGACGCGGTTGGCATCAGTTCAGAAATTCATGCCAAACAGCTTTATCACGATCGTGAAGAGGTCACTGTACATGTGCGCCGTATATGGTCGGCGGTGCCGGGGCGTCGCGACGAGCGCGAATAACTACCGGGCGCTGCTTGCAGCGCCTTTAGCTAACCGGTAACCGCAATTGCTGCAGGTTGCCGGTTAACGTCAAATCGGTGCGCAGCGTGGCGACCTTTTTACTGACGTAAGCCATGTCGCGGTGTTGTTGCAACTTGCCGCGCCATTTTTCCGCTACCTGTTCCAGATCCTGATACAGCCCATCCAACGTACCCGCCTGTTGTAATAACAATACCGCCGTTTTCGGCCCGATGCCGGCCACGCCAGGAATTTTGCTGCTGCTTATTCCCGCCAGCCCCCAATAATCCGCCAATTGCTGTGGCGCAACCCCGAATTCCTGTTGCACAAAGGGCATGTCCAGCCAGCGTTTCTGGAAGTAATCGCGGATCTGCACGTTGGGCGCCAACAGTTGGCAATAACCTTTGTCGGTGGACACTATCGTCACCTGATGGCCGCCGCCGGCGACCTTGGCCGTCAGCGTTGCCGCCAGATCGTCCGCCTCATTGCCCGGCGAATGCCAGCAGGCGACGCCGAGCGCTTCGAATGCCTGCCGCAGCTGTGGCATTTCCTGCTGTAAGTTTTCCGGCATCGGCGAGCGTCCGGCTTTGTAGTCGGGCAGAATTTGGTGACGCCAGCTTTCACTGCGGTCATCTTCGTCGAATACTGCCACCGCGTGGGTTGGCCGGCTGTGCTGGATCAGCTGTTGCAGCGCATGCTGGCAGGCATTCACGCAGGGAGAACCCTGCACGGCGTGGATGCGGCGAATTAAGTTCAGGGCGTCAACAATCAGTAGGTGTATAGGCATTTATTCGTCGTCTTTCAAGCCGCAGCGTGGCTGACTTCCCGCACCCATCTCAGTTTCTGTAGCGGGCGAATATATCGCTCCGACGAATGCGGGCACAGAATGGAGCGTATCTACAATGCCTGAGTACGCTTGCCGCCGGGCTGTAGAGTAAAGTCAGATAAAAGAAGGGCGGCTCTACGCCGCCCTGAGGTATCAGGCTACGATTTCATAGCAGGGCACATAGGCGCTGCCCGGTAGCTTCATGCGGTGCTGGGCGACAAAGCCCTGCAACAGACTGTCCATTTGTTTCATCATCTGCGGCTCGCCGTGCAGTTTGTACGGGCCAAATTGCTCGATGGCATGAATGCCATTTTCCTTCACGTTGCCGGCCACGATGCCGGAAAACGCGCGACGCAGCGCAGCGGCCAACTGTTCGGCCGGTTGGTCCGGATACAGATTGAGATTCGCCATGTTTTCGTGGCTTGGCTCAAACGGCAGTTGCAGATCGGGTGCTATGCGGATCGACCAGTTAAAACTGTAGGCATCGCCGGTGTTGCGACGGTTCTCTTTCACCAGCGGCATGGCTTTTTTCATCTGCCGCGCCACTTCGGCCGGATCGTCGATGATGATGGTGTAATGACGGCGCGCTTCATCACCCAGGGTGTTCATGATGAACTCGTCCAGTACGCGGAAGTAATCGGCGCTCTCTTTCGGCCCGGTGAGGATCAGTGGCAATACCTGTTCGCTGTTTTCCGGATTCATCAAAATACCCAGCAGATACAGCAGCTCTTCCGCCGTGCCGACGCCCCCCGGGAAGATGATGATGCCGTGTGCGATGCGCACGAAGGCTTCCAGACGTTTTTCGATGTCCGGCATGATCACCAGCTCATTGACCAGCGGGTTAGGCGGTTCGGCGGCGATGATCGAAGGTTCTGTCATGCCGATAAAACGGCTGTTGCGGTAGCGCTGTTGCGCATGACCCACGGCGGCGCCTTTCATCGGCGCTTCCATCGCTCCCGGCCCACAGCCGGTGCAGATATTCAGCTCGCGCAGGCCAAGCTGGCTGCCGACCTTGCGGGCGTACAGGTATTCATTTTCATTGATGGAGTGGCCGCCCCAACACACCACCAGATTAGGATCTTCATCGAGGTGCAACGCTCGGGCGTTGCGCAGGATGGAGAATACCAGGTTGGTGATGTGGGCCGAATTTTCCAGGTTCAGATGCTGGAAACGGCCGGCGCTGTCGATTTGGCCGTGAACGAACAGGATATCGCGTAGCACGGCGAACAGGTTGGCCTGCAGAGAGCGGATAATTCTGCCGTCGACAAAGGCATCTTCCGGTGGGTTCACCAGCTCGAGTTTGACCCCGCGCTCACGGCGCAGAACGTTGATATCAAAGGTTTCATAGCGTGAAAGCAGCTGTTTGCTGTTGTCGGTTTGACTGCCGGAATTCAACACGGCCAGCGAACAGTTGCGGAACAAACGGTACAGATCGCTGCTGGCGGTGCGCTTCAGCATGTCTACTTCCAGCTGCGACAGCAAATCCATAGAGCCAAGCGGGCTGATGTGTGTAATCAAGGTAACTCCTTTGCACCCGAGGCGGGGCAGTAGTAATCCATACGCAGCAGAACAGCATCTCGTTATTGTTAGCGCACTGCGGTCAATGACTGGCCGCAGCCTTTCTTAACCTTACCGCCGTCCCCTGATTTTTACCAATACAAACCGCTCGTTAGCTTAGTTGTTGAGCAATGCTTCGCACTATTGGCGCGCCAGGCGGCCATGCGATGGAACAAAGTCAAGGTTACTGCGCCAGGGATTGATGTCCAGGCCGCCGCGACGGGTGTAGCGCGCATACACCGACAGGCTCTCTGGCCGGCAATAGCGCATAAGATCGTTGAAGATGCGCTCAACGCACTGTTCATGGAATTCGTTGTGGTGACGGAAGGAGACCAGATAGCGCAACAGCGCTTCGCGATCGATTTGCGCACCGCGATACTGGATTTGCACCGACCCCCAGTCGGGTTGGTTGGTGATCAGGCAGTTTGACTTCAGCAGGTGGCTGACAAGTTGCTCTTCAACCTGACGGGGGCCGGTGGCGTTCAGCAGGTAATCGGCGTTGAACTCGTAGTTATCAATACGGATGTCCTGATGATCGATGCATTCTCCCTCCAACCGGGCGATAGGGCTGCCTTCCACCTGATCGATGCTGAACAAGGCGACGCTGACATCACCCTGCGCGCAGGCGGACAGATCGCGTTGCAGCGTGCTGCGCACCGTCTCCCAGTCGGTAAATTGGGTCTGGTTAAAGCTGTTGAGGTACAGCTTGAAACTTTTGGATTCGATGAGGTTGATGCTGTTGGCGTTGAGGCTAATCTCGCCCACCGCGACCTGCGGCAAGCCGTTGCCGTTCAGCCATGAGAGCTCATACAGGGTCCAGATATCGGCACCGTGGAACGGCAGGCTGTCCGGATACAAACCCAGCGGTTCACGGTTCATGCTGCGCGGCACCGCCTGCAGCAGCTGAGCGTCGTAGCGATCGCGGTATGCGGTAGGTTTGCCCAGAGTCAGTGCCGACAGGGCGTGATGGTCTTGATAGGAGGACATCTGCTGTCACCTCGGTGATAGATAGGTACAATAGCCTCCAGTTTACCGTATGCGAGAAAAAATATGGACCATGATGTACCGAACGCCCTGCGTGAATTCACCCAGCGCTATGTCGATCTTTGGCAGCAGGAGCGCGGTCATGCGCCGGCGAGCCAGGATTTGTACGGCGTGCCATCGCCTTGCATTGTAGAAACGCGCGACGATGAAGTGCTGTGGTTGCCGCAACCCTTCCCCCCGGCGATGACGTTGGAAAAAGTGGAGGTCGCGCTTGAGATACGGCTGCAACCGGACATTAACCTGTTTTATACCCAGCAGTATGCGGGGGATATGAGAGCGCAGTTCGGTGAACACCTTGTGACCCTGCTGCAGGTGTGGAGCGAAGACGATTTTATTCGTCTGCAGGAGAATTTGATCGGCCATCTGGTGACGCAAAAGCGGCTGAAGCTGTCGCCGACGTTATTCCTGGCAACCACTGAATCCGAGATGACGATGGTCTCGCTGTGCAACGTCAGCGGCAATGTCGTACTGGAACAATTCGGCAGCGATAAACGCACCTTGCTGGCGGCTTCGCTGGGGAATTTCCTCGATGCATTGCGCCCTCAGTTGAGTATTTAACGCCGTATCTAGCCTCACTCGTGTGAGATATCTCGCACACGGGCTGTGAGAGATCGCTTTTAATTTTTTGTGCTCTGCGATCTGGATTGTCTTTATTGTTATCCAGATCAATTGGTTAGATTTTCTTTAGGATAACTCTTAGTGTTAATTTAGCCTGATCCTTATGCTAATCCCTTGTGAAGCCGAGATAATTAAGCGATCTTATGGTTACCGGAACGGATACGGTGGAGCAGGAAAGCATCAGGATGATGCAGCTTCAGGAAGAGGAAATGGATGCGCTCAGTGAAGAGCGAAGGACGGCGTCAGGAGATGCCAAGGATGTTTCAGGATTGAAACCAGGGACACCTCCAGGATGGAGATTGAGAGCCGGCAAAGGAGGGTTGGCGGGTCATGAAGACTAAGGAACCGCGTCAGGACGATGCTACAGGATAGAGCAAGGACGGTTGGGTCAGGATGGCCGCAGGAAAAGTTTTCAAGGATTGAGCAGGGAGCACACTGTGTAGCGGGACAGCTATAAAACGAACCGGGGGCACTGTTAACGCAGTGCCCCCAACTTTTTATGGCGGTTTTATATCTTAAGTATCAAAGAACACTACCCCTTCTCAAACGCTTCGTTATTGTTAACCAATCGCCCCCAGCGTATCGCCGTTGCTCTGTGTTTTCGGCAACAGGAACAGCGTGGCGTAAATATCCAACAGATATATCGCCGCCAGCAGGCTGATTGCCGCCGTGAAGGACACCTGCGTCACCAAGGCCCCAATCACCAATGGCCCCAACCCGCCTACGCCGCGCCCGAGATTAAACAAAATATTTTGTGCGGTAGCGCGCACCTGGACCGGATAGGTATCGGAGATCAACGCGCCGTAGCCGCCAATCATGCCATTGACGAATAACCCCATTAGCGCGCCGGCGAACAGCATCAGCATGGGATCGCCAAGTTGCGCGTAGACCACGACCATCACCACGGCGCCAATCTGATAGACAATAAAAATCTTCCAGCGGGCGAAGCGATCGGCCAATACGCCAAACAGCCAGATGCCCAGCGTCATTCCGAGCACGGTTACCGCAGTCCACAGGCCAGATTTGGTCAGCGAAAAACCGAAATTTTTTGCCAGGTAGGTCGGCATCCAAATCATCAGCCCGTAATACCCGAAGTTCTGCACTGAGCACAGAATAAAAATACCGATACTGGCTTTGCTGGTGGTCCGGTCTTTAAACAGCAGCTTTACGCGTTGGGTAAAGGAGAGCTGCTGGCCACTATTTTGTTGGCGTACGAATTCCTCCGGCTCACCCAGTGTGCGGCGGATGAGAAATGACGCGATTGCCGGCAGTAACCCTACCAGGAACATGCCGCGCCAGCCGATATGCGTCAACAGCAGCGGGGTGAGGAAAGCCGCCGCCAGAACGCCAAGTTGCCAGCCCATGCCAACATAGGCGGAGGCGCGGTTGCGCTTTTCCGCCGGCCAGGCTTCGGCTATCAGCGCCATGCCGATGCCGAACTCTCCCCCCAACCCGATCCCCGCCAGCGTGCGATAGGCGAGCAAATCCCAATAGCCCTGCGCCAGAGCGCACAGGCCGGTAAACAGGGAGAACATCAGGATGGTGATGGTCAGTACCCGGATGCGGCCAAAGCGATCGCTGAGGTGGCCGAAAATCACGCCGCCCAATACGGCGCCGATCAGCGTCCAGGTCACCAGTGAGCCGGCGGCGGAAGAGGTTAGCCCCAGTTCGATGCTGATGGCCGGCAGCATAAAGCCGAGGATCAGCAGATCAAAGCCGTCCATCGCGTAACCGGTGACCGAAGCCAGCATGGCTTTGCCGGGCGTTGCATGATTTTTTATTGGTGTGATTGCAGGCATGTGTCTAATCTTTGCGGTTTATTCGGTGAACTCATTGTGCCGTGCGGCGGCGTGCGCCACCAGATCAAATGCGGTCGATGTCATCAACTCAGCCGAATTTGGGCTATAAAGGGTAAAATGCTATGCTTTGCCGCCTTTCAGCCGCGCCGCTGAATATCATGGTTTAAACGGATCGGGAATGCAGATGAGTATACAAAATCAGGTTCGCCTTAGTTTGCAGGCGATTGAACAGTCAATGCGAGAGCTGGCGCTGTGGCAAGCCACGCCGCCCGAGCCTGAAGCCTTCGCCAGCACCGAACCCTTCTGCGTAGACAGCATGCTGGCCGAAGAGTGGCTGCAATGGATATTTCTGCCGCGGATGTACGCGCTACTGGATGCGCATGCGCCATTGCCGACGCGTTTCGCCATTACGCCTTACTTTGAAGAGGCGCTCAAAGATAAGGATCCGAACTGCATGCCGCTGCTGGTGCTGCTGGAGCGTTTGGATCTTATGTTGAATAAAGAACCGCAATAATGATTGAGATTCTTTACCAGGATGAGTATTTGGTGGCGGTGAACAAGCCGTCGGGCTGGCTGGTGCATCGCAGTTGGCTGGATCGTCATGAAACCCGGTTTATGATGCAGACGGTGCGTGACCAGATAGGTCAGCATGTGTTTACCGTGCATCGCCTCGACCGCCCGACCTCCGGCGTGCTGTTGATGGCGCTGTCCAGCGAAGTGGCGCGTCTGCTGTCGCAGCAGTTCGAGCAGCACCAAGTGCAGAAAACCTATCATGCGGTGGTGCGTGGCTACGTGCAGGAAGGGGCAACTCTCGACTACCCGCTGACGGAAGAACTGGACAAAATCGCCGATAAGCATACCGCCGTCGATAAAGGTCCGCAGCCGGCGGTCACCCACTACCGGCCGCTGGCGCAGGTGGAGATGCCGGTGGCCATTGGCCGTTATGACAGCGCGCGCTACAGCCTGATGGAGCTGAAGCCGGAAAACGGCCGTAAGCATCAGTTGCGTCGCCATATGGTGCATCTTCGTCATCCGATCATTGGTGACAGTAAGCACGGCGACCTGCGTCAGAACCGCGGCATGGCCCAGCACTTCGGCTGCCCGCGCTTGATGCTGCACGCCAGTCATCTGCAGTTGAACCATCCTGTGACCGGTGAGCCGTTACCTATTTCCGCACGCTGGGATGAACCCTGGCAGGGAGTCATGTCGCAGTTTGGCTGGGCAGGGGTTTTCCCTGAGCTCGCCGGGGTTGAGTTTAGTGCGGCTAACGGTCAGGATAACGGGTAATTTTCAAAGGTAATTGAGGGAGTAGGGGCAATGGCTCAGGTTGGAATCTTCGTGGGAACGGTCTACGGCAACTCACTGCTGGTGGCGGAAGAGGCGGAAAATATCCTTGGCGAGCAGGGGCATGAGGTCAAACTGTTTGAAGAGGGCACGCTTGAGGCTTGGCAGTTCTACCGCCAGCACTATGCGCTGGTGATCACCTCCACCACAGGTCAGGGCGATTTACCGGACAGCATTGCGCCGCTGTTCCACGCCATCCGCGATCAGGTCGGCTACCAGCCGGAACTGCGCTATGGGCTGATTTCGCTCGGTGACAGCAGTTATGACAATTTCTGTGGCGCAGGGCGTGCGTTTGATGCGCTATTGCAAGAGCAGGGAGCAACCCGCGTGGGGGATGTGTTGGAAATCGATGCGATGGAACAGCCCGAGCCGGAAGTGGTTTCCTGCCCGTGGGTTGAGCAGTGGGGCTCATTGCTGAAATAAGATACCGACCCGCCGTCTTTCAGGTGGCTTCCGACAGATTTGTTGTAAGGGGTGAAGCTATTTGCCCCGACTAATACGGGCGCAGCATGCCGCGCCCTACAGCGAGCGGGTTCTTATTTTCCGCGGGTCAGTTTTTCCAGATCGGATTCGATCTCGGCAATCTTGTGGGATACCACGCCTTCCAGATGACGCAGGTCATCAAGAATTTTGCGTTTCAGATCCACTTCGACCTGATCGCGCTGGCACAGTTGATCCAGTTCATCAATGACGTAACGCAGGTTCGGGTTGATCTCGTGAATTTCTTTGTAACCCTGACCGGCATTATCCGCCACCACGGTTTTGCGTTGGCGCGGGTATTTGAACTTCACGCTCTTGGCAAAGAATTCGCCTTTATCCTTGCGGAAGTAAATCTTAAGAATGTCGTTATTGGCCTCCTGACGCAGGCTATAGCGATCGACATCTTCCGGTTGACTGATTCCCAAGCTTTTCAGGTTGTCATACATAATAGCGCCACCTTATAAATAGACTTTATTCCACGGTCTGGGATTATGGCGAAAAACCGTGCCAGAGACTGTGACTGCTCGCGTACTGAAGACAAAAAAATAGCGGGTGAGTCACCCGCCAGGTCTATTTTAGTCGATGGTGCGCAATAACTCATTAATGCCGACTTTACTGCGCGTTTTGGCGTCGACTTTCTTGACGATGACCGCACAGTACAGGCTGTAAGAACCGTCTTTGGACGGCAGGTTACCTGAAACCACCACCGAGCCGGCCGGGACGCGGCCGTAATGCACTTCGCCGGTTTCACGGTCATAAATGCGGGTGCTCTGGCCGAGGTAAACGCCCATGGAAATCACCGAACCTTCTTCGACGATCACGCCTTCAACCACTTCTGAACGCGCACCGATGAAGCAGTTGTCTTCAATGATGGTCGGGTTGGCCTGCAGCGGTTCCAGTACGCCACCGATGCCGACGCCGCCGGACAGGTGAACGTTTTTGCCAATCTGCGCGCAAGAACCCACGGTAGCCCAGGTATCGACCATGGAGCCTTCGTCAACGTAAGCGCCGATATTCACGTAGGACGGCATCAATACGGTATTGCGTGCAATGAATGCGCCCTGGCGAACGGTCGCCGGCGGTACCACGCGGAAGCCTTCTTTCTGGAAGCGCGCTTCGTCGTAATCGGCAAATTTCATCGGCACTTTGTCGTAGTAACGGGTTTCGGCACCGTCCATCACTTTGTTGTCGTTGATGCGGAAAGAAAGCAGCACGGCCTTTTTCAGCCACTGATGCGTAACCCACTGACCGTCAATCTTCTCGGCAACGCGCAGGGCGCCGCTGTCCAACAGGCCGATCACCTGGTTTACCGCTTCGCGCGTTACGGTGTCTGCGTTCGCCGGAGTGATATCCGCGCGGCGTTCGAAGGCGCTTTCAATAACGTTTTGTAATTGCTGCATACTGTTCTCTGTCCTGATGTTGTTGTCTACGAAAAGGTAACTTGTATCACATTTTATCGTTTGGATTGAGGGCCTCTGTCAACCGTTGTTCCAACTTTCTGCGCGTTTCCGAATTCAGAGCGCGCCGATCGCTGTCTGCCAGAATAAATAAGTCCTCAACTCGCTCGCCAATGGTGGAAATTCGCGCGCCGTGCAGCGACAGGCCGAGATCGGCGAACACTTCGCCCACTCGCGCCAGCAACCCTGGTTGATCAAGGGCGGTCAGCTCCAGATAGCTGCGGCGATCGGTATGGGTCGGCAGGAAGTTGACTTCGGTCGGCACGCTGAAATGGCGCAGCTTGGAGGATGGCCTGCGTACGCGCGGCGGCTGATATTCCCGCTGGGTGATGGTTTGCACCAGCGCATGGCGGATCGCCGTATGGCGGTCCTGAGCCAGCGGGCTGCCGTCCGGCTCTAACACGATGAAAGTATCCATCGCCATGCCGTCGCGATTGGTGAAAATCTGTGCGTCGTGCACGCTCAGGTTACGGCGATCCATCTCGCCGGCCACGGCGGCAAACAGGTAAGGGCGGTCCGGGCTCCAGATGAAGATTTCGGTGCCGCCGCGTGTCGCCTGGCGGCTGACCAGCACCAGAGGTTTGGTGGAATCATGGGCCAGCAGATGACGGGCGTGCCAGGCCAGTTGGTTGGGCGAATGGCGCAGGAAGTAGTCGGCCCGGCAGCGGCTCCAGATGCGGTGCAACGCCTCTTCGTCGATATTGTCCATGCGCAGCAGCGCCAGCGCCTGCAGGCGGTGGTGGCGTACGCGTTCGCGCAAGTCCGGGCTGTTTTGCATGCCGCGGCGCAACTGTTTTTCCGTCGCAAAGTACAGTTCACGCAACAGGCTCTGTTTCCAGCTGTTCCACAGCGTTTCGTTGGTGGCGCAGATATCCGCCACCGTCAGACAAACCAGATAGCGCAGGCGCGTTTCGCTCTGCACTTCAGCGCTGAATTGCTGGATAACCGTGGGATCCTGGATATCGCGGCGCTGAGCGGTCACCGACATCAGCAGATGGCAGCGTACCAGCCAGGCCACCAGTTGGGCCTCGCGAGAATTCAGACCGTGCAGTTCGGCGAACTCCAGCGCATCTTGTGCGCCGAGAATTGAGTGGTCACCGCCGCGGCCTTTGGCGATATCGTGGAACAGCGCCGCCAGCAGCAGAAGCTCTGGGTTCGGCAGGCGCGGATAGAGCTCCACGCACAGCGGATGGCGTGGCCGCGTTTCTGCATCGGCGAAACTTTCCAGCTTTTGCAGAACCCGAACGGTGTGTTCGTCGACAGTATAGGCGTGGAACAGATCGAACTGCATTTGCCCGACGATCTTGCCCCACTGCGGCATATAGGCCCACAGCACGCTGTGACGATGCATCGGTACCAGCGCGCGCGACACTGCGCCAGGGTGGCGCAAAATGGCCATAAACAGATCGCGTGCTTCCGGAATGTTGCACAGCGGTTGTTTCAGATGGCGGCGTGCGTGGCGCAATTGGCGCACGGTGGTGGAGTAAATGCCTTTGATTTCGCGGTTGCGTACCATCAGGTAAAACATCCGCATGATGGCTTCCGGCTGGCGGATGAACAGCGTTTCGTCACGCAGGTCTATCAGATCGCCGCGCAGCTGGAAATCCTCGTTCAGCGGGCGTGGCTTTTCCGTGGCGTCCAGCGCCAGTATCGCTTCGTCGAACAGTTGGAGCAGCATATGATTCAGTTCGCCGACGCGGCGCGTCATGCGGTAGAAATCCTTCATCATGTGTTCAACCGGTTCGTTGCCTTCCCCCTCATAACGCAGCAATTGCGCCACATTGAGTTGGCGATCGAACAGCAGCCGGTTGTCGTAACGCGGTAGCACCAAATGCAGTGCGAAGCGGATACGCCACAGGAAGCTCTGGCATTCATTGAGCTCGTTGCGTTCGGCTTGGGTGAGAAAACCGAAACCGACCATTTCGTCCAGCGAGGTGGCGCCGAAGTGACGGCGCGCCACCCACAGCAAGGTGTGGATATCTCTCAGGCCGCCGGGGCTGCTCTTGATGTCTGGCTCCAGGTTGTAGCTGGTGCCGTGGTAACGCTGGTGGCGTTCCTGCTGCTCAGCCACCTTGGCGTGGAAAAATTGGGGGGAGGGCCAGAAGCCGTCGCTGAAGATGTGTTTTTGCATCTGCAGGAACAGCGCGACGTCGCCGCAGATCATGCGTGACTCGATCAGGTTGGTGGCCACGGTCAGGTCCGCCAGCCCTTCAAGCAGGCACTCTTCCAGCGTGCGCACGCTGTGGCCCACCTCCAGTTTCAGATCCCACAGCAGGGTGATAAATTCCCCCACGCGCTGCGACTGTTGTTCACTCAGGCGGTGCTGGCTGAGCACCAGCACATCAATATCCGACAGCGGATGAAGTTCGCCGCGGCCATAGCCGCCTACCGCCACCAGGGCGGTTTCCGGGATATCCTCGAAACCGTAAAAGATCCACAGACGACGCAGCAGGCGATCGATAAAGTCGCTGCGGGCCGCGACCAGGCTTTCGGCGCTGGAGCCGGCGTTGAACGCTGCCGCCAACCACAGCTGAAACTGTTCAAGACGCAGTTTCAGCGCAACGCAATTAATCTCTTCATCGCCATAGGCGTTGGGATACTCAGGCTGCTTCGGCACGGCCTGTTGCTCAATGACCGAGTTGCTTTGTTCGCGGAAATTTTCAGACATAATACGCAGCCCATAAAAAAAGCCGGCATAAGCCGGCCTGTGACAAGAAACAGCGGTATGTGACCGCGTTTCTTACTGTTCGTGCGTAATGATGTTGGGGATGGTGTCATCCTTGCGCAACGTCATTATCTCGCAGCCGTTATCTGTGACCACAATAGTATGCTCATACTGCGCCGACAAGCTGCGATCTTTAGTTTTTACCGTCCAGCCGTCTTTCATGGTGCGGATGCGGTAGTCACCGGCATTGACCATCGGCTCGATGGTGAACGCCATGCCGGCCTGCAGTACCACGCCGCCGTCGTCGGCGTCATAGTGCAGTACCTGCGGTTCTTCGTGGAACACTTCGCCGATGCCATGACCGCAGTATTCACGCACCACGGAAAACTTCTCGGCTTCGACGAATTTCTGGATCTCTTTGCCCAGGGTGCGCAGGCGGATGCCCGGCTTCACCATTTTCAGCGCCAGATACAGGCTTTCCTGGGTAACGCGGCACAGCCGCTCGCCCAGAATGGTCGGCTTGCCGACGATGAACATCTTGGAGGTATCGCCGTGGAAGCCATCTTTAATGACGGTCACGTCGATATTGACGATGTCGCCGTCCTTCAACACTTTGTCATCGCTCGGGATGCCGTGGCACACCACTTCGTTTACCGAGATGCACACGGATTTCGGGAAGCCGTGGTAGCCGAGGCAGGCGGAGATGGCCTGTTGCTCGTTGGTAATGTACTCGTGACAGATACGGTCCAGTTCGCCGGTGGTCACGCCAGGTTTGACGTGCGGCTCGATAATTTCCAGCACTTCAGCGGCCAAGCGGCCCGCCACGCGCATTTTTTGGATGTCATCAGGTGTTTTAATTGAGATTGCCATGAAATTCGTCCGCAGGTGTCGTGCTCGCCGACAACAGAAAGAAATAAGAAGCAGTCTCTTATGGTATCAGCCCGGCCAGAAGCTGCCAAATTTCATTTGTCGGCGCCCCGGTAAACGCAACAAAAGTTGGTGTCGGTGGCGGGTTTATGGTATAAAGCGCGCCGGCGATCCGTAAGTTGGTCTTGTGACGACAACGGAAATAGCCGAAGCACTTTAACTGCACTCACATTGTGTAAATAACACACACGTATCGGCACATACACCGGGGTGCTCTGAGGTGATTTATCACCGTCGGGGTCGGCGTTATGGGATACGTGGAGGCATAACCCCAACTAATCTATATAGAGGTTTAATCATGGCAACTGTTTCCATGCGCGACATGCTCCAGGCCGGTGTACACTTTGGTCACCAGACCCGTTACTGGAACCCGAAAATGAAGCCTTTCATCTTCGGCGCACGTAACAAGGTTCACATCATCAACCTGGAAAAAACCGTACCAATGGCCAACGCAGCACTGGCTGAACTGACCAAGATCTCTTCCCGTAAAGGCAAGATCCTGTTCGTTGGTACCAAGCGCGCAGCAAGCGAAGCGGTAAAAGAATATGCTAACAACTGCGATCAGTTCTTCGTGAACCATCGCTGGTTGGGCGGCATGCTGACTAACTGGAAAACCGTTCGTCAGTCAATCAAGCGTTTGAAAGATCTGGAAATCCAGTCTCAAGATGGCACCTTCGACAAGCTGACCAAGAAAGAGGCGCTGATGCGTACTCGCGAACTGGCCAAGCTGGAAAACTCCCTGGGTGGTATCAAGGACATGGGTGGTCTGCCTGACGCTCTGTTCGTAATCGATGCAGATCACGAACACATCGCGATCAAAGAAGCCAACAACCTGGGTATCCCGGTATTCTCTATCGTTGATACCAACTCCGATCCAGACGGCGTTGACTTCATCATCCCTGGTAACGACGATGCAATCCGTGCAATCAAATTGTACCTGACTGCCGTTGCTGCCGCCGTCCGTGAAGGTCGTTCTCAAGATCTGGCCGTTCAGGCGGAAGAAAGCTTCGTAGAAGCTGAATAATAAGGCAAGCTCGTCACTGAGCCCTTATTAACCAGGTATTGAATATGTTGGTTAGAGGGGCCTAAATAGGCCCCTTTTGCTTATCTGAATGAGAACTATCTCCTTGCGAGATAACCGAGGAAAAAGAAATGGCTGATATTACCGCTGCCCTGGTAAAAGAACTGCGTGAGCGTACTGGCGCCGGCATGATGGATTGTAAAAAAGCTCTGGTCGAGTCTAACGGCGACATCGAGCTGGCAATCGAAAACATGCGTAAATCCGGTGCGATCAAAGCGGCGAAAAAAGCAGGCAACGTAGCTGCTGACGGCGTGATCAAAACCAAAATCGAAGGCAACTACGGCGTTATCGTTGAAGTTAACTGCCAGACTGACTTCGTTGCTAAAGATGCCGGTTTCCAGGCGTTCGCTGACAAAGTGCTGGATGCTGCTGTTGCAGGCAAAATCACTGACGTTGACGTATTGAAAGCACAGTTCGAAGAAGAACGTGTAGCGCTGGTTGCAAAAATCGGTGAGAACATCAACATCCGTCGCGTTGCTTCCCTGGAAGGCGAAGTGTTGGGTAGCTACCTGCACGGCGCGCGTATCGGTGTTCTGATTGCCGCTAAAGGCGCTGACGAAGAACTGGTTAAGCAAATTGCCATGCACGTTGCGGCCAGCAAACCTGAATTCGTTAAGCCTGAAGATGTGTCTGCTGAAGTGGTAGAAAAAGAGTACCAGGTTCAGTTGGACATCGCCATGCAGTCTGGCAAGCCGAAAGAAATCGCAGAGAAAATGGTTGAAGGCCGCATGAAGAAATTCACCGGCGAAGTTTCTCTGACCGGTCAGCCTTTCGTTATCGAGCCAAGCAAGACCGTTGGCCAAGTGCTGAAAGAGCACAACGCTGACGTTGTTAACTTCATCCGCTTCGAAGTGGGCGAAGGCATCGAGAAAGTTGAAAATGACTTTGCTGCTGAAGTTGCAGCAATGAGCAAACAGTCTTAATGATTGTTAATGGAGCCGCCGTCTGGCGGTTCCGTTTTATCCAGCCAGAATTAACACCGGTGGCAAGCCCTGTGGCACTATACTCAGCACAGGCGCGCTTCATCGGCTGAAATCCCCAATACTAATACTGCTTCTTAGGACAGAACACCATGGCAACCAATGCAAAACCCGTATATCAGCGTATTCTGCTCAAACTGAGTGGCGAAGCCCTGCAAGGTGCAGAAGGTTTTGGTATCGACGCCAGCGTTTTGGATCGCATGGCTCAGGAAGTTAAAGAGCTGGTCGAACTGGGAATTCAGGTCGGTGTAGTGATTGGCGGCGGTAACCTGTTCCGCGGCGCGGGTCTGGCTCAGGCCGGAATGAACCGCGTAGTGGGCGACCACATGGGAATGCTGGCTACTGTGATGAACGGCCTGGCTATGCGTGATGCACTGCACCGTGCCTATGTGAACGCCCGCCTGATGTCTGCTATTCCGTTGAACGGCGTGTGTGACAACTACAGCTGGGCCGAGGCAATCAGCCTGCTGCGTAATAACCGCGTGGTGATCTTCTCTGCCGGTACCGGCAACCCGTTCTTCACCACCGATTCGGCAGCTTGCCTGCGCGGGATCGAGATTGAAGCCGACGTGGTACTGAAAGCGACCAAAGTGGATGGTGTATACTCCGCCGATCCGGTTAAAAACCCGGATGCAACGCTGTACGAACATATAACCTATCAAGACGTGCTTGAGCGCGAGCTGAAAGTGATGGACCTGGCGGCGTTTACGCTGGCCCGCGATCACGGTCTGCCGATCCGCGTATTCAACATGAACAAGCCGGGCGCGTTGCGCCGCGTAGTGATGGGTGAAAACGAAGGCACGCTGATCAGCAAATAAGGCTGTTCTGCCAAATTTAACGGGAGCGGGTAACGCTGTGCGTTGAGCGCTTTCCTCAAGTAAAATTCACGGGCTATACTGATGTATAGCCTGCCAAGTAACCCGTTTCTAAAGGTTCGCAACGTGATTAATGAAATCAGAAAAGATGCTGATTCACGCATGGAAAAAAGCGTAGAAGCATTCAAAACCCAAATCAGCAAAATCCGTACCGGCCGTGCTTCTCCAAGCATCCTGGACGGCATCATGGTGGAATACTATGGTTCTGCTACGCCGCTGCGTCAGCTGGCTAACGTGACCGTAGAAGACTCCCGCACCCTGGCCATCAACTTGTTTGATCGTTCCCTGGGTTCAGCGGTAGAAAAAGCCATCATGTCTTCAGACCTCGGCCTGAACCCAAGCTCAGCAGGCAGCGTGATCCGCGTTCCGCTTCCTCCTCTGACTGAAGAGCGCCGTAAAGATCTGATCAAAGTCGTGCGCAACGAAGCCGAGCAGGGCCGTGTGGCCGTGCGTAACGTTCGCCGCGACGCCAACGACAAAGTGAAAGCGCTGCTGAAAGACAAAGAAATCAGCGAAGACGAAGATCGTCGTTCACAGGATGACGTTCAAAAACTGACCGATGCTTATATCAAACTTCTGGATGCCGCTTTGGCGGATAAAGAAAAAGAGCTGATGGAATTCTAATCAGCATCGCGCAGAAAAAAAGCGTCGCCTGGGCGGCGCTTTGTTTTTTGTGGCGCAGATCCCGTTTCATCGTACTGATTGATCATGGACAAGCGGTGGCCAAGGTTACACACTGGAGCACCTCCGATCTCATCAGACAGTTATTCAGAGCGAACTCATGAAGCAACTGACTATTCTTGGTTCCACCGGCTCCGTGGGAACCAGCACCCTGGCCGTGGTCAGGGAAAATCCCGACCGTTTTGCGATTAAAGCGCTGGTTGCCGGCCGCAATGTAGCGGTGATGGCGCAACAGTGTATGGAGTTTCGCCCGGCTTATGCTGCGATGGCGGACGAAGGCGCTGCGCGCGAACTGCGCGACGTGCTGGCGGAAAACGGCATTGACACTGAGGTCATGGCGGGCGAACAGGCTGCCTGTGAGTTGGCGGCGCTGGATGATGTCGATCAGGTCACTGCGGCTATTGTCGGCGCTGCCGGGCTGTTGCCGACGCTGGCGGCGATCCGCGCCGGCAAACAGGTATTGTTGGCGAACAAAGAGTCGCTGGTGACCTGTGGCCGTCTATTTATGGATGCGGTACAAAAGAGCCAGGCGCAGTTATTGCCCCTGGACAGCGAACACAACGCGATTTTTCAGAGTTTGCCTGAAAGCATTCAGCGTCAGTTGGGATACTCTTCATTAGTCGATCATGGTGTCTCGCGCATTGTGCTTACCGGTTCTGGCGGCCCGTTCCGTACGACGCCGCTGGAGCAGTTTGCCACGATGACGCCGGACCAGGCCTGTGCCCATCCTAATTGGTCTATGGGACGCAAGATCTCGGTGGATTCCGCCACCATGATGAACAAAGGACTGGAATATATTGAGGCCCGTTGGCTGTTCAACGCTTCGGCCGAACAAATGGAAGTGATTCTGCACCCGCAGTCGGTGATCCACTCGATGGTGCGCTATGCTGATGGCAGTGTGCTGGCCCAGTTGGGCACGCCGGATATGCGTACGCCAATCGCCCATGCGATGGCTTACCCGCAGCGGGTCAGTTCTGGTGTGGAAGCGCTGGATTTCTGCCGTATCGGCTCGTTGACCTTTGCCGAACCTGAACGGGAGCGTTACCCTTGCCTGTATCTGGCGATTGACGCCTTTGATGCCGGCCAGGCGGCAACCACCGCGCTGAATGCGGCTAACGAAGTGGCCGTTGCGGCCTTCCTGCAAGGGCTGATTCGCTTTACCGATATCGCGGCAGTGAACCAAAAAGTGGTCGAACGGCTGTCTTTGCAGGAACCGTCCTGCATTGATGCGGTCTTAGAAATAGATCGCCAGGCCCGTGAAGTTGCCGTTGGGTTAGTGAAGTCACTGCGTGGTTGATAACGGCTATTATCCTATTTTGTTCGTAAATTACGCGTGCCGCAGTGGGGCCGTTTGTTCATGCCCGGCTGAGGTGGTATAGTCTGCGCCACCTGTCAGCGGTTATACCGTTGAATTATGGCCTGATTGGCATCTTGGATGTCGATAGCGCCCCGGATATGACCGGGTGTGCGGGGGCAGACTGAAAAGCCGTGTCGGGCACACGGCTTTTTTTGCGCGTAAGGGCCTGATGTTCCGGAAGGGCAGTTGTATTTCTATTGAGGAAATAAGTACGAGTTATGTCGTCCGCAAATCAACAAGAGGCTAATCCGTCCATCCCTGGGCCACGACATGTCGCCATTATTATGGACGGCAACGGGCGCTGGGCTAAACGTCAGGGCAAGTTACGTGTCTTCGGTCATAAAGCAGGGGTGAAATCGGTACGTCGTGCGGTCAGTTTTGCCGCCAACAACCATTTAGATGCACTCACGCTTTATGCCTTCAGCAGCGAGAACTGGAATCGCCCGGTACAAGAGGTTTCCGCGCTAATGGAGCTCTTTGTCCGTGCCTTGGACAGCGAAGTAAAAAGCCTGCATAAACATAACGTCAGACTGCGGGTGATCGGCGACATCAGCCGTTTCAGCACGCGTTTGCAGGAGCGGATCCGTCGCTCTGAGCAGCTGACAGAAAATAACGATGGCCTGACGCTCAACATTGCCGCCAACTACGGTGGCCGTTGGGATATCATTCAGGGAGTAAGGGAGCTGGCTGAGCAGGTGCAGGGTGGTTTGCTGCGTCCGGATCAAATCAGCGAAGAGTTATTGGGCGAGCGGGTCTGCATGAACGATTTGGCGCCGGTGGATCTGGTTATCCGCACCGGCGGTGAACACCGCATCAGTAACTTCTTGCTGTGGCAAATTGCTTATGCCGAACTTTACTTTACTGATGTACTCTGGCCTGATTTTGATGAACTTGTCTTTGAAGGTGCGCTGAATGCATTTGCACAACGTGAGCGTCGCTTCGGGGGAACAACACCTAACGGCGCCGATGCGTCCTAGGGGGAACTTTTGCTGAAGTATCGCCTCATAACTGCTCTGATCTTGATTCCGATTGTTATCGCGGCGCTGTTTTTGCTGCCGCCGGTGGGCTTTGCCCTGGTAACGCTCGTTGTGTGCATGTTAGCTGCCTGGGAGTGGGGCCAACTGGCCGGTTTTACTTCCCGCTCGCAGCGCATCTGGTTGGCGATACTGTGTGGTTTCCTGCTGGCGCTGATGATGCTCAGCGTTCCAGCCTATCACCAGTCGGTCCATTTGCCTCAGGTGGGCGGGCCGCTGTGGCTGTCACTGGCCTGGTGGCTGGCCGCCCTGCTGCTGGTGCTGTTTTATCCCGGTTCAGCCGCGCTGTGGCGTAACTCACGCCCGATTCGCCTGCTCTTTGGCCTGTTGACCATTGTGCCGTTCTTCTGGGGCATGCTGGCGTTGCGTCAATTCGGCTACGAACAAAACCACTTCACCGGCGCCTGGTGGCTGCTGTACGTGATG
Source organism: Serratia sp. TSA_7 (assembly GCF_052692135.1). NCBI lineage: Bacteria > Pseudomonadati > Pseudomonadota > Gammaproteobacteria > Enterobacterales > Yersiniaceae > Serratia > Serratia sp. TSA_7. Next base: position 27,211 of record NZ_JBQZFU010000002.1, on the reverse strand, counting down.
CTGCTGGTTTGGGGCGCGGATTCCGGCGCTTACATGTTCGGCAAGCTGTTTGGCAAGCACAAGCTGGCACCGAAGGTGTCTCCGGGGAAAACCTGGGAAGGATTAATCGGCGGTCTGGTGACCTCGGCGCTGATATCATGGTTGTTCGGCCGTTACGCACCCTTGAACGTGGTGCCGGCAACCTTACTGATTTGTTCGGTGATCGCCGCGCTGGCGTCTGTGCTGGGCGACCTTACCGAGAGCATGTTCAAACGCGAAGCGGGTATCAAAGACAGTGGTCATCTGATACCAGGTCATGGCGGCATACTGGATCGTATCGACAGCCTGACCGCAGCAGTGCCTGTATTTGCCTGCCTGATGCTGTTAGTGTTTTAATCCGTCAACGGCGGGGAGTGAAGGGATTATGGTTAGCGTGCTCTGGAACTTAGTCGCATTTCTTGTTGCGCTCGGTGTATTAATCACCGTGCATGAGTTCGGGCACTTTTGGGTCGCTCGTCGCTGCGGCGTCCGTGTAGAACGCTTCTCCATCGGTTTTGGCCGCGCGTTATGGCGCCGCACAGACCGCCAGGGTACCGAGTACGTGATTGCCCTGATCCCGCTGGGCGGTTACGTGAAGATGCTGGATGAGCGGGTTGATTCGGTTGCGCCGGAACTCCGTCATCAGGCGTTCAACAATAAAACCGTATGGCAGCGCGCAGCTATTATCAGCGCCGGCCCCATCGCCAACTTCCTGTTTGCTATCCTTGCTTATTGGCTGGTGTTCATTATCGGTGTGCCCAGCTTCCGTCCTGTGATTGGTGAAATATCTCCACAATCGATTGCCGCACAGGCCGAAATTTCACCCGGAATGGAACTAAAGTCCGTTGATGGCATCGAAACGCCTGATTGGGAGTCAGTTCGTCTGGCTCTGGTGGCGAAGATTGGCGACGCGGAAACCGAAGTCGGTATCGCTCCGTTTGGTTCTTCGCAGGTAGTGACCAAAACTCTGGATTTACGCCAGTGGAATTTTGAGCCGGACAAGCAAGATCCCGTGGTCGCGTTGGGTATTATTCCGCGCGGCCCACAGATAGAATCGGTGCTTGCCGAAGTGCAGCCGGATTCGGCGGCGCAAAAGGCGGGTTTGCAAGCGGGGGACAGGATCGTTAAAGTCGATGGTCAACTGTTGGGCCGTTGGCAAACGTTGGTCAAGCGGATCCACGATGGTCCTGGGCAACCGCTGGTTTTAGAGATTGAAAGAAACGGCGCCCCCTTGTCTTTGACGCTGATACCGGATACAAAGCCGGTGGGAAAAGACAAAAACGTGGGGTTTGCGGGAATCATTCCGAAGGTGTTGCCGCTGCCGGACGAGTATAAGACGATTCGTCAGTATGGACCTTTCCCGGCGCTGTATCAGGCCGGGGACAAGACCTGGCAGCTTATGCGGCTTACGGTCAACATGCTGGGTAAATTAATAACCGGTGATGTAAAGCTGAACAACCTGAGTGGCCCGATTTCGATTGCACAGGGAGCAGGGGCGTCAGCTGGGGTTGGGTTTGTGTATTATCTGATGTTTCTCGCGTTGATTAGTGTCAACCTGGGTATCATCAACCTGTTCCCATTACCGGTGTTAGATGGTGGGCATCTCCTCTTCCTGGCGATAGAAAAGCTGAAGGGTGGGCCGGTTTCCGAGCGAGTACAGGACTACAGTTACCGCATTGGTTCGATCGTGTTGGTGCTTTTAATGGGTCTTGCACTTTTCAATGATTTTTCTCGTCTTTAGGGGCGAGAATAGGTTAGGAAGAACGCATAACAACGATGGCGATGAAAAAGTTGCTCATAGCGTCGCTGCTGTTTGGCAGCGCCACCGTATACGGTGCAGACGGGTTCGTAGTGAAAGATATTCATTTCGAAGGCCTGCAGCGAGTCGCCGTCGGTGCGGCGTTACTCAACATGCCGGTTCGCGTAGGCGATACCGTCACTGACGATGATATCAGTAATACCATCCGTGCCTTGTTTGCCACTGGCAACTTCGAGGACGTTCGCGTGCTGCGCGATGGTAATACGCTGATCGTTCAGGTTAAGGAACGTCCTACCATTGCCAGCATCACTTTCTCCGGCAACAAGTCGGTGAAGGATGACATGCTCAAGCAAAACCTGGAGGCCTCTGGCGTTCGGGTTGGCGAGGCGCTCGACCGCACCACGATTTCCAGCATTGAAAAAGGGTTGGAAGACTTCTACTACAGCGTCGGTAAATACAGTGCCTCGGTGAAAGCCGTAGTCACGCCATTGCCGCGTAACCGTGTCGACCTGAAACTGGTGTTCACGGAAGGGGTTTCCGCCAAGATTCAACAAATCAACATTGTCGGCAACCATGCCTTCACTAACGATGAGCTGATTTCACGTTTCCAACTGCGTGATGAAGTGCCGTGGTGGAACGTGGTTGGCGACCGCAAATACCAGAAGCAAAAGCTGGCGGGCGATCTTGAAACCCTGCGCAGTTTCTATCTGGACCGCGGCTACGCACGCTTCAATATTGATTCGACTCAGGTCAGCCTGACGCCGGATAAAAAAGGCATCTATATCACCGTCAACATCACCGAAGGCGAGCAGTACAAGCTCAGCGGCGTGATGGTGAACGGCAATCTGGCCGGGCACTCGGCGGAAGTCGCGCAGTTGACCAAGGTCGAACCGGGTGAACTGTATAACGGCAGTAAAGTGACCAAGATGGAAGACAACGTCAAAACGATGTTGGGCCGTTATGGTTACGCTTACCCGCGAGTGGCCACTCAGCCTGAAATCAACGACGCGGATAAAACCGTCAAGTTGCACGTGAATATCGATGCGGGCAACCGTTTCTACGTGCGCCGTATCAAGTTTGAAGGTAACGACACCAGTAAAGACTCCGTACTGCGCCGTGAAATGCGTCAGATGGAAGGCGCTTGGCTGGGCAACGCTCAGGTTGAGCAGGGTAAAGAACGTCTGAACCGTTTGGGCTATTTTGAAACGGTGGATGTGGAAACCCAGCGCGTGCCGGGTACTGCCGATCAGGTTGACGTCACCTACAAGGTGAAAGAGCGCAACACCGGTACCTTCAACTTCGGCGTCGGTTACGGCACCGAGAGCGGCGTCAGTTTCCAGGCGGGCGTCCAGCAGGACAACTGGCTGGGTACCGGCTACTCCGTCGGCATCAGCGGCACCAAGAACGACTACCAGACCTATACCGAGCTGTCGGTAACCAACCCGTACTTCACTGTTGACGGTGTTAGTTTGGGTGGCCGTATCTTCTACAACGACTTTAAAGCCGATGACGCGGACCTGTCCGACTATACCAACAAGAGTTACGGTATTGACGGTACTCTGGGCTTCCCGATCAACGAAAACAACTCGTTGCGTACCGGCCTGGGTTATGTCCACAACGGCCTGTCGAACATGCAGCCGCAGATCGCCATGTGGCGTTATCTGGACTCGATGGGTCTGAACCCGAACACCAACGATCGTGCCAGCTACTCTGCCGATGACTTCACGCTGAATCTGGGTTGGACCTATAACAACCTTGACCGTGGTTACTTCCCAACGTCGGGTAACCGCACCACGCTGAATGGTAAAGTCACCATTCCGGGGTCGGATAACGAATACTACAAGATGACGCTGGACAGCGTGCAATACGTGCCGATCAACGACGACCGCACCTGGGTGCTGTTGGGTCGTGGTCGTCTGGGTTATGCCGACGGTCTGGGCGGCAAAGAGATGCCGTTCTACGAGAACTTCTATGCCGGCGGCTCAAGCACCGTTCGCGGTTTCGGGTCTAATACCATTGGTCCGAAAGCGGTGTACTACAACTCCAGTTCGTACAGCTGCTCCAACAGTACCAAGATTTGTAATTCGGATGATGCCGTGGGTGGTAACGCCATGGCAGTTGCCAGTATGGAGCTGATCACGCCAACGCCATTTATCAGCGAAAAATACGCCAACTCAGTGCGTACCTCGCTGTTCATGGACGCAGGCACAGTGTGGGATACCAACTGGGATAACAGCAAGACGCAAGGCTTCGACATTCCAGACTACAGTAAAGCGAGCAATATCCGCGTTTCTGCCGGTATTGCCTTGCAATGGATGTCGCCGCTGGGCCCGTTGGTGTTCTCTTATGCCAACCCGCTCAAGAAATACGAAGGCGACAAGTCCGAACAGTTCCAGTTTAATATTGGCAAGACCTGGTAACAGGTCCAGCTTCTGGGTATAGCAGTTATTAAGAATCGCAAATGCCAGATGCCCGTAAGAACACAGAGAGATGATTCTCATTGTTTCACGGGGTAAGTCTGGCAGATTGTGTACTTCAAGTGTCATATGACACAAATGGGTGATGGTAAGGAGTTTATAGTGAAAAAGTGGTTGTGTGCCGCAGGCCTCGGTTTAGCAATGGCTGCTTCAGCTGGCGTTCAGGCAGCAGATAATATCGCTGTAGTTAACGTCTCCAGCATTTTCCAACAGTTGCCTGCGCGTGAAACCGTGGCTAAACAGCTGGAAAACGAGTTCAAAGGCCGTGCGGGCGAACTTCAGAACATGGAGCGTAGCCTTCAGACCAAAATGCAACGTTTGCAGCGTGATGGCGCTACCATGAAAGCCAGCGATCGCAGCAAATTGGAAAAAGACGTGATGGCTCAGCGCGAGCAGTTCTCTCAGAAAGCGCAGGCTTTTGAGCAGGATAACCGTCGCCGCCAGATGGAAGAGCGTAACAAAATCCTGAGCCGTATTCAGGACGCTGTGAAATCTGTTGCCAGCAAAGAAGGCTACGACGTAGTTATCGATGCTAACGCCGTTGCTTACGCAGGTTCTTCTAAAGACATTACTGCTGACGTGCTGAAACAGGTTAAATAAGACATGCTTTCAATTCGACTGGCTGATTTAGCGCAGCAGTTGGATGCACAATTGCACGGTGATGGCGATCTCGTCATCACCGGCATTGCTTCTATGCATTCGGCACAGGCTGGCCAAATCACGTTTTTGTCAAACAGCCGTTATCAAGAGCAGCTGGCCTCCTGCCTGGCAAGCGCAGTGGTGCTTACCGAGGCGGATTTACCACACTGCCGTTCTGCGGCGTTGGTGGTTAAAAACCCTTACCTGACTTACGCGCGCATGGCGCAACTGATGGACACCACGCCGGCTCCCGCTGAGGATATCGCCCCAAGCGCGGTTATCTCACCTGAAGCCACTCTGGGGCAGCATGTTGCCATTGGGGCGAATGCGGTGATCGAGTCAGGCGCAGTACTCGGCGATAACGTGGTTATCGGCCCGGGTTGCTTTATCGGCAAACGCGCACGCATTGGCGCAGGTACGCGCCTGTGGGCGAACGTAACGATTTATCATGAAGTCGAGATCGGCCAACATTGCCTGATTCAATCAGGAACTGTGATTGGCGCTGATGGTTTCGGCTATGCCAACGAACGCGGCAACTGGATTAAAATTCCCCAGTTGGGCACGGTGATTATCGGCGATCGCGTCGAGATCGGCGCTTGCACCACCATTGACCGCGGCGCGTTGGATAACACCCAAATCGGGAATGGTGTTATCATCGACAACCAATGCCAGATTGCACATAACGTTGTGATTGGCGACAATACTGCCGTTGCCGGCGGTGTGATTATGGCGGGCAGCCTGAAAATCGGCCGCTATTGCCAGATTGGCGGAGCCAGTGTGATCAACGGTCACATGGAGATCGCCGACAAGGTTGTTGTCACTGGAATGGGAATGGTTATGCGACCAATCACCGAACCTGGGGTATACTCTTCGGGCATTCCGTTACAACCCAACAAAGTTTGGCGTAAAACCGCTGCGTTGGTGATGAATATCGATGAGATTAGCAAGCGCTTAAAAGCTGTCGAACGAAAAGTCGGAAAAGACTAATCACTGCCGCCCGCCTCGCTGGGTACAAAACGAAACGCGTTGGTCATAAGACCAAAAGCGCAAAGAGTTGTTAATTTGCGGCCTGCATGATGATCTCCTTTTGGGGTCAGCGCAGGCCGTGTTGTTGATGCCATCAGTTTTTAGAGACAGGAAGAGTATTTTGACTACTGACACTCATACTCTGGATATTGCAGAAATTTTGGAGTTGCTTCCTCACCGTTACCCGTTCTTGCTGGTCGATCGCGTCCTTGAGTTTGAGGAGCACAAATTCCTGCGTGCGGTGAAGAACGTATCTGTAAATGAGCCGTTTTTCCAGGGGCACTTCCCTGGTAAGCCGATTTTTCCAGGCGTATTGATTCTGGAAGCAATGGCGCAGGCTACCGGTATTCTGGCGTTTAAAAGCGTCGGCAAACTGGAGCCGGGCGAATTGTATTACTTTGCCGGTATCGACGAAGCCCGTTTCAAACGACCGGTAGTGCCAGGCGATCAGATGATCATGGAAGTCACCTTTGAGAAAACTCGTCGTGGTCTGACGCGCTTCAAAGGCGTAGCGACCGTTGACGGCAAAATTGTTTGCGAAGCAACCATGATGTGTGCGCGCAGCCGGGAGTCTTAATCCGTGATTGACAAAACCGCCTTTATCCATCCAAGCGCGATTATCGAAGAAGGCGCCGTTATCGGCGCTGGCGCGCACATCGGTCCCTTCTGTTACGTCGGCTCCCAGGTGGAAATCGGCGCTGGCACGGTACTGAAATCCCACGTTGTGGTGAATGGTGTGACCAAAATCGGCCGTGACAATCAGATCTATCAATTTGCCTCTATCGGCGAAGCGAATCAGGATCTGAAATACGCGGGTGAACCGACACGTGTCGAGATTGGCGATCGCAACCGCATCCGCGAAAGCGTCACCGTTCATCGCGGCACGGTGCAAGGTACCAGCCTGACCAAGATCGGCGACGACAACCTGTTTATGGTGAATGCGCACATTGCCCACGACTGTATCGTCGGCAATCGCTGCATCTTCGCCAACAACGCGACGCTGGGCGGCCACGTTGAGGTTGATGATTATGCGATCATTGGCGGCATGACGGCGGTGCACCAGTTCTGTGTGATTGGTGCTCACGTTATGGTTGGCGGCTGCTCTGGCGTTGCCCAGGATGTGCCACCTTTTGTCATCGCGCAGGGTAACCACGCCACGCCATTCGGTATCAATATCGAAGGGTTGAAGCGTCGTGGTTTTGATAAAGAGGCGCTGCATGCTATCCGTAACGCCTACAAACTGCTTTATCGCAGCGGTAAAACGCTGGACGAAGCCAAACCTGAAATCGAAGCTCTGGCCAAAGAGCAGCCGGTAGTGCAGCAGTTCCTCGATTTCTTTGGCCGTTCAACCCGCGGTATTATTCGCTGACCTATGCAAAATCGTCCATTGACTATCGGATTGGTCGCCGGAGAAACTTCCGGTGATATTCTTGGCGCCGGTTTAATCCGGGCGCTCAAGGCGCAGATCCCCGACGCGCGTTTTGTTGGCGTCGCCGGCCCGCTGATGCAGGCTGAAGGCTGTGAAACCTGGTACGAAATGGAAGAGCTGGCGGTAATGGGCGTGGTGGAAGTGCTTGAGCGCTTGCCACGCCTGTTGAAGATCCGAAAGGATCTTACCCGCCGGTTCAGTGAATTGAAGCCGGACGTGTTTGTCGGCATCGATGCGCCTGACTTCAATATCACGCTGGAAGGCCGTCTCAAGCAGCGCGGTATCCGCACTATCCACTATGTCAGTCCGTCGGTCTGGGCCTGGCGTCAGAAGCGCGTTTTCAAAATTGGCAAAGCCACCGATCTGGTGTTGGCATTTCTCCCTTTCGAAAAAGCGTTTTACGATCGTTTCAACGTTCCCTGTCGGTTTATCGGCCACACCATGGCCGACGCCATGCCGCTGCAGCCGGACAAACTGGCCGCACGCGCTACGCTGGGCATAGCCCCTGATGCACGCTGCCTTGCCTTGTTGCCTGGCAGCCGTGGTGCGGAGGTCGAGATGCTGAGCGCTGACTTCCTGAAGACCGCCCAACTGCTTCGCACCCGTTATCCTGGGCTGGAAGTGGTAGTGCCGCTGGTTAACGCCAAACGGCGTGAACAGTTCGAACGCATCAAGGCTGAAGTGTCGCCGGAGCTGACCGTTCACCTGCTGAATGGCCAGGGCCGTGAGGCAATGATCGCCAGCGATGCGGCATTGCTGGCCTCGGGTACCGCAGCGCTGGAGTGTATGCTGGCCAAATGCCCGATGGTGGTGGGTTACCGCATGAAGCCGTTTACCTTCTGGTTGGCGCAGCGGTTGGTGAAGACGCCGTATGTCTCACTGCCTAACCTGCTGGCCGGGCGTGAAATCGTCACCGAACTGTTGCAGCACGACTGTGTGCCGGACAAACTGGCGGCGGCCCTGATGCCGTTGCTGGAAGACAGCCCGCAGACCGAAGATCTGAAACAGACGTTCCTTACCTTGCACCAAAGCATCCGTTGCGGTGCTGATGAACAGGCCGCTCAGGCTGTGTTGGAGCTGGCAAAAGCATGATTGAACCCTTTATCTATCCCGCCGCCACTTTGATTGCCGGTGTGGACGAGGTAGGCCGTGGCCCCTTGGTGGGCGCAGTAGTGACCGCAGCAGTGATCCTCGACCCCGCTCGGCCGATTATTGGCCTGGCAGACTCGAAAAAACTCAGTGAAAAACGCCGTCTGGCACTGTATGACGAAATCGTGGAAAAGGCCTTGTCCTGGAGCCTGGGGCGTGCCGAGCCGGACGAGATCGATCGGTTGAACATCTTGCACGCCACCATGTTGGCCATGCAGCGTGCGGTTGCCGGATTGCATATCGCGCCGGACATGGTATTAATCGACGGTAACCGTTGCCCGAAATTGCCAATGCGCTCGCAGGCGGTGGTGAAGGGTGATAGCCGCGTGGCTGAAATCAGCGCCGCCTCCATTCTGGCGAAGGTGACGCGCGATCGTGAAATGACCGAATTGGATCGCGAGTTCCCGGATTACGGTTTTGCGCAGCATAAAGGCTATCCGACCGCCTTCCACCTGGAGCGCCTGGCCGTGCTGGGTGCGACCGAACATCATCGCCGCAGCTTTGCCCCGGTAAGAAGGGCGCTGGAGCTGTAATCTGCCGGCCTGGGTATCCGGGCTGTGCGCACGATAGCGTTAACCCGGGTTCAGCGTGCTGAGCCCCCTAGTTTCAGGTATCTGGATATGGCCGAACCTCGTTTTATTCACCTGCGCGTTCATAGTGACTACTCCATGATTGATGGATTAGCCAAGATCGGGCCGTTGGTGAAAAGAGCCGCCGCGTTAGCCATGCCTGCTTTGGCAATTACCGATTTCACCAACCTGTGCGGGTTGGTGAAGTTCTATGGCAGTGCGCATGGCGCCGGGATCAAACCGATCATCGGCGCGGATTTTCATGTGCAAAGCGAAGTGCTGGGCGATGAGCTGGCGCAGCTCACCGTACTGGCCGCCAATAATGACGGTTATCAAAACCTGACGCTGCTGATTTCCCGCGCTTACCAGCGTGGTTACGGCGCCGCAGGCCCGATTATTGACCGCGACTGGCTGATAGAACACCGCGAGGGGTTAATCCTGCTTTCTGGTGCCCGTCAGGGGGACGTCGGCAAATTTTTGCTGCGCGGTAACCAGCAACAGGTAGATCAGTGCCTGGACTTCTATCAGCAATATTTCCCGGACAGCTATTACCTTGAACTGATCCGCACAGGCCGGCCGGACGAAGAAAACTACCTGCATGCAGCCGTAGCGCTGGCGACCGAACGTGGGTTGCCGGTGGTGGCCACCAACGACGTGCGTTTTCTGGTAGAGGATGACTTTGACGCCCATGAGATCCGCGTCGCCATCCATGACGGTTTCACGCTTGACGATCCCAAACGCCCGCGCAACTACAGCACGCAGCAATATATGCGCAACGCAGACGAGATGTGCGAGCTGTTTGCCGACATCCCCGAAGCGCTGCTCAACAGCGTCGAAATCGCCAAGCGCTGCAATGTCACCATCCGTCTCGGCGAATACTTCCTGCCACAGTTCCCGACCGGTGATATGACCACCGAGGATTTCCTGGTACTCAAATCGAAGGAAGGGCTGGAAGAGCGCCTGGAATTCCTGTTCCCGGATCCGGAAGTGCGCGCACAGCGCCGCCCTGAATACGACGAACGTCTGGATATTGAGCTGAAAGTGATCAACCAGATGGGCTTCCCGGGCTACTTCCTGATCGTAATGGAATTCATCCAGTGGTCGAAAGATAACGATGTGCCGGTAGGGCCGGGACGCGGTTCCGGTGCCGGTTCACTGGTGGCCTATGCGCTGAAAATCACCGATCTTGATCCGCTGGAATTTGATTTGCTGTTCGAACGTTTCCTTAACCCGGAACGTGTTTCGATGCCCGACTTCGACGTCGACTTTTGCATGGAAAAACGCGATCTGGTGATTGAGCACGTGGCGGAGATGTATGGCCGTGAGGCGGTATCTCAGATCATTACCTTCGGCACCATGGCGGCCAAAGCGGTTATTCGCGACGTGGGTCGCGTGCTGGGTCACCCCTATGGTTTCGTCGATCGTATCTCCAAGCTGGTGCCGCCCGATCCGGGCATGACGCTGGAAAAGGCATTTGCCGCCGAACCGCAACTGCCGGAAATTTACGAGGCTGACGAAGAAGTCAAAGCGCTGATCGACATGGCGCGCAAGCTGGAAGGGGTGACGCGTAACGCCGGTAAGCACGCCGGCGGCGTGGTTATTGCGCCTACCAAGATCACCGACTTCGCGCCGCTGTACTGCGATGCCGAAGGGAATCACCCGGTCACCCAGTTTGACAAGAATGATGTGGAATACGCCGGGCTGGTGAAGTTCGACTTCCTTGGCTTGCGCACCCTGACCATCATCGACTGGGCGCTGGGGATGATCAATGCCCGGCGAGCGAAAAGCGGGCTGGAACCCATTGATATCGCGGCTATTCCGCTCGAAGACAAAAAAAGCTTCGATATGCTGCAGCGCTCGGAAACCACTGCGGTATTCCAGCTCGAATCACGCGGCATGAAGGATCTGATCAAGCGCCTGAAACCTGACTGTTTCGAAGATATGATCGCACTGGTGGCGCTGTTCCGTCCGGGCCCGTTGCAGTCAGGCATGGTGGATAACTTCATCGACCGCAAACACGGCCGCGAAGAGATTTCTTACCCGGATATCCAGTGGCAGCATGAGTCGCTTAAGCCGGTGCTGGAACCGACCTATGGCATCATCCTGTACCAGGAACAGGTCATGCAGATTGCCCAGGTGCTGGCCGGCTATACGCTGGGCGGCGCGGACATGCTGCGTCGTGCGATGGGTAAAAAGAACCCGGTTGAGATGGCCAAGCAGCGCGGCGGTTTCGAAGATGGGGCAAAATCGCGCGGCATCGACGGTGAACTGTCGGTAAAAATCTTCGATCTGGTAGAGAAATTCGCCGGTTACGGCTTTAACAAATCGCACTCCGCCGCCTATGCGCTGGTGTCCTACCAGACGCTGTGGTTAAAGGCCCACTACCCGGCCGAGTTTATGGCGGCGGTAATGACCGCCGATATGGACAACACCGACAAGGTCGTGGGGTTGGTGGATGAATGCTGGCGCATGGGCCTGAAAATCCTGCCGCCGGACATTAACAGCGGCCAGTACCATTTCCACGTCAATGATGAAGGCGAGATCGTTTACGGTATCGGCGCGATCAAAGGCGTCGGAGAAGGGCCGATTGAAGCCATTCTCGAAGCGCGAAACAGCGGGGAGCAGGGCTACTTTAAAGACCTGTTCGATCTCTGCGCGCGCTCCGATGTCAAAAAACTCAACCGCCGAATTCTGGAAAAACTGATCATGTCCGGGGCATTCGACCGCCTTGGACCGCATCGCGCCGCGCTGATGAGTTCACTGGGCGACGCGTTGAAAGCAGCCGATCAGCATGCGAAAGCCGAAGCTATCGGCCAGGTGGACATGTTTGGCGTCCTGGCGGAAGCGCCGGAACAAGTGGAGCAATCCTACGCCAATGTGCCCCGCTGGCAGGAGCAGGTGGTGCTGGATGGCGAACGGGAGACGTTGGGGCTATACCTGACCGGCCACCCGATCACCCAGTACCTGAAGGAGATCGAACGTTACGCCGGTGGCCAGCGTTTGAAAGATATGCACCCGACGGATCGGGGCAAAATGACGACCGCCGTTGGGCTGGTGATCGCCTCGCGGGTTATGGTCACCAAGCGCGGTAATCGCATCGGGATTTGTACGCTGGATGACCGTTCGGGCCGTCTGGAAGTGATGTTATTCACCGATGCGTTAGAAAAATACCAGCATTTGTTGGAAAAAGACCGTATCCTGATCGCCAGTGGACAGGTCAGCTTTGATGACTTTAGCGGCGGGCTTAAAATGACGGCCCGCGAACTAATGGACATCAGTGAAGCCCGTGAAAAATACGCTCGTGGGCTTGCTATCTCGCTGACGGACAGGCAAATTGATGACCAGCTTTTGAACCGTCTCCGTCAGTCGTTGGAACCCCATCGCTCGGGGACGATTCCAGTGCATCTTTACTATCAACGGGAAGATGCGCGGGCCAAGCTGCGTTTTGGCGCAACCTGGCGCGTGACGCCCACCGACCGCTTGTTGATAGATTTGCGGACTTTGGTAGGTAATGAGCAGGTGGAACTGGAATTTGACTAATATAGGAATGCTATGAGTCTGAATTTTCTTGATTTTGAACAGCCGATTGCAGAGCTGGAAGCGAAAATTGACTCGCTGACTGCAGTCAGTCGTCAAGACGAAAAATTAGATATTAATCTGGACGAAGAGGTTCAGCGCCTTCGTGAAAAGAGCGTTGAGCTGACGCGCAAGATTTTTTCCGATCTTGGGGCCTGGCAAGTTGCCCAATTGGCACGCCACCCGCGCCGTCCTTATACCCTGGATTATATCAAACACATCTTTACCGACTTCGAAGAGTTGGCTGGCGACCGCGCTTACGCCGATGACAAAGCGATCGTTGGTGGTATTGCGCGCCTGGATGGCCGCCCGGTGATGATCATTGGTCATCAGAAAGGCCGCGAAACCAAAGAAAAAATCCGCCGTAACTTCGGTATGCCGGCACCAGAAGGCTATCGCAAGGCACTGCGCCTGATGGAAATGGCTTCTCGCTTCAAGATGCCGCTGATCACTTTCATCGACACGCCAGGGGCTTACCCGGGCGTGGGCGCAGAAGAACGCGGCCAGTCTGAGGCCATTGCCCGCAACCTGCGTGAAATGTCTCGCCTGAATATCCCGGTGATCTGCACCGTGATCGGAGAAGGCGGTTCTGGCGGCGCGTTGGCGATCGGCGTTGGCGATAAAGTGAATATGCTGCAGTACAGCACCTATTCGGTGATCTCGCCGGAAGGTTGCGCTTCAATCCTGTGGAAGAGCGCCGACAAAGCGCCGTTGGCCGCAGAGGCGATGGGCATTACCGCGCCACGCCTGAAAGAGCTGAAGCTGATCGATTCGGTGATCCCGGAGCCGTTGGGTTCTGCTCACCGTGACGTCCCGGCGATGGCCGCTTCGTTGAAAGCGCAATTGCTGGCTGATCTGAAAGATCTCGACGGCCTGAACAACGAAGAGTTGCTCAATCGCCGTTACCAGCGCCTGATGAACTACGGCTATTGCTGAGTGTCGTCCTGCGTTGCAAAAAACCGCCTTCGGGCGGTTTTTTTATATCTGATGAAAAAGGCGCTGTTATGCGCAAACTTTTTGCGGAGCGGTGCGCAGCATCCCGATGACGGGGTACACACTATCGGATTTTCATGTTGTTATAGAAGTTTGGCGGAACTGACAGGAGCAGCCAATGAATATCATCGCAATCATGAGCCCAACGGGCGTCTATTACAAAGATGAGCCTATTCGTGAGCTGCACACCGCATTGGCTACGATGGGTTTCCAGTTGGTTTACCCGAAAAATGGCGGTGATCTGCTGAAGCTGATCGAGGCCAATGCGCGTATTTGCGGAGTGATTTTCGATTGGGACGACTACAGCCTGGAGCTGTGCAGCGAAATTAACGAGCTGAATGAATATCTGCCGCTATATGCGTTTATCAACCAGTATTCCACCTTCGACGTCAGTTTGCATGAAATGCGCATGGTGCTGTATTTCTTTGAGTATGGCTTGAATGCGGCAGATGATATTGCGCAGCGTATCCAGCAATACACCGCAGAATATATCGACACCATTACGCCGCCCTTAACCAAGGCACTATTCAACTATGTGCGCGAGGGCAAATACACTTTTTGCACCCCAGGGCACATGGCCGGCACTGCCTTCCAGAAAAGCCCGGTTGGCTGCCTGTTTTACGATTTTTTCGGTGCCAACACCTTAAAAGCCGACGTCTCCATATCGGTGACCGAGCTGGGTTCGTTGCTGGACCATACCGGCCCGCATCTGGAGGCCGAAGAGTATATTGCGCGTACCTTTAACGCCGAGCAGAGCTATCTGGTGACCAATGGCACCTCCACCGCCAACAAGATTGTCGGCATGTATTCGGCCCCGGCAGGCAGCACGGTGTTGATTGACCGCAACTGCCATAAATCGCTGTGCCATCTGCTGATGATGAGCGATATCGTCCCGATCTACCTGCGCCCGCTGCGTAATGCCTACGGCATTCTTGGCGGTATTCCGCAGCATGAGTTTACCCATGAGAGCATTGCCGGCCGGGTCGCCGCCACTGCGAATGCCAGTTGGCCGGTACATGCGGTGATCACCAACTCGACTTATGACGGCCTGCTGTATAACACCGATTACATCAAGCAGACGCTGGATGTGCCATCAATCCATTTTGACTCCGCCTGGGTACCCTATACCAACTTCCATCCAATCTACGAAGGCAAGAGTGGTATGAGCGGTGAACGCACGCCCGGCAAGGTGATCTATGAAACGCAGTCTACGCACAAGCTGCTGGCGGCATTCTCGCAGGCCTCAATGATTCACATTAAAGGCGATTACGACGAAAGCACCTTTAACGAAGCCTATATGATGCATACCACCACTTCGCCGAACTACGGCATTGTGGCGTCGATGGAGACTGCCGCCGCAATGCTGCGCGGCAACCCTGGGCGGCGGTTGATTAACCGCTCGGTAGAGCGTGCGCTGCATTTCCGTCGTGAGGTGCAGCGGTTGCGGGAGGAGAGCGATAGCTGGTTCTTCGATATCTGGCAGCCTGAAGAGATCGACGAGGCGCAATGCTGGCCGTTGAACCCGGACGATAATTGGCATGGGTTTGGCAATACCGACAGCGATCACATGTACCTCGATCCGATCAAGGTGACGATCCTGACGCCGGGAATGAACGAGCTGGGTACGCTGGAGGAGAGCGGGATCCCGGCGGCGCTGGTGGCGAAATACCTGGACGAGCGCGGCATCGTGGTGGAAAAAACCGGGCCTTATAATCTGCTGTTCCTGTTCAGCATCGGCATTGATAAAACCAAGGCGATGAGCTTACTGCGTGGCCTGACCGATTTTAAACGCGCTTACGATCTTAATCTACGGGTGAAGAACATGCTGCCGGATCTGTATGCGGAGGATCCTGATTTCTATCGCAATATGCGCATTCAGGATCTGGCGGCCGGGATCCACCGATTGATCTGCCGGCACGATCTGCCGCGGCTGATGCTGCGGGCGTTCGATGTGTTGCCGGAAATGAAGCTGACGCCGCACCAAATGTTCCAGCAGCAGGTACGTGGCAATGTGGAAACCTGCGAACTGGATCAACTGGTGGGCAAGGTGGCGGCCAATATGATCCTGCCTTATCCACCAGGCGTGCCGTTAGTGATGCCGGGTGAGATGATCACTGAAGAGAGCCGTGCGGTGCTCGATTTCTTGCTGATGCTGTGCTCCATCGGCGAGCGTTATCCCGGCTTTGAAACCGATATCCACGGTGCGAAATTGACCGAGGACGGACGTTATCTGGTGAAGGTACTGAAAACGCCGCCGGCCGATATCAACGTTTGAGCTGCTAACCTTAAATGACAGCCCCGTTTGTTCTGTGGGGCTTCTTTTTACCGTTGACGTTGCAACCCTCGCCGGATACCGTGCCTCATCAAGCAGACAATGAGGCATTACCATGTTGGCATTACGTCAGGTGCATCACATCGCAGTGATTGGTTCAGACTATGCGGCCAGTAAGCATTTCTACTGCGACATCCTCGGTTTTACCCTATTGGGCGAGTTTTATCGTGAAGAACGAGATTCATGGAAGGCGGATCTGGCGCTCAATGGACAATACAGTATCGAACTGTTCTCCTTTCCGTCACCACCGGCTCGCGTCAGCCGTCCAGAAGCATGTGGCCTGCGCCACCTGGCGTTCAGTGTCGACGACATCGAACAGGCTATCGCGCATCTGGAAGCTGCCGGGATCCTGTGCGAACCGGTACGCGTCGATCCTTATACCCAGTCCCGTTTTACTTTTTTCAGCGATCCTGATGGATTGCCACTGGAACTGTATGAACAATGAAGGCTTGCCTGAGGCATCGGGCTGGTTAACGTGCAGCCCTATGGGCGTTATGGCGGTTTCTTGCTGCTTATCAGGCGATGAACGATAAACCAATGAATACCGATCAACTTTCCGTACAGGTCAGCCGACAATTGGGTACGAAGCGGCATTTGCTGGTGGCGTTCAGCGGTGGCCTGGATTCCAGCGTATTGTTGCACCTGCTGGTGGGGCTGCGGCGGCACTGGCCGGATCTGCAGTTGCGTGCGGTGCATGTGCACCACGGCCTGAGCGCTTTTGCCGACGAATGGGTAGCTCACTGCCAGCGGCAATGCGCCGCCTGGCAGTTGCCGCTGGTGGTCCAACATGTGCAGGTGGATGGCAGACAGGGCGGGATTGAAGCTGCGGCCCGTGCGGCGCGTTACTCGGCCTTTGCCGCTACGCTGGCGGTCGATGAGGTCTTGCTCACGGCGCAACATCTTGATGACCAATGTGAGACCTTCCTGCTGGCGCTGAAGCGCGGCAGTGGCCCGGCGGGCCTGTCGGCGATGGCCGCTCAGGCATCATTGGGGAATAACCCCTTGCTGCGCCCTTTGCTGGGTATGTCGCGTCTGCAGTTGGAGGACTATGCACAGCAGCACCAGCTCACCTGGATAGAGGACGACAGCAATCAGGATCCGCGTTTCGATCGTAATTTCCTGCGCCTGCAGGTGCTACCGCTGCTGAACCAACGCTGGCCGTATTTTGCCGCCGCGACGGCGCGCAGCGCCAGCCTGTGCGCGGAACAGGAGCAACTGCTGGATGAGCTGCTGGCAGAACAGCTGCAAGCGCTGCTTGATGAAGATAATGCACTGGCGATCGACGGCCTGTTGGGTTGTTCGTCTGCGCGCCGTTTTGCCTTGTTGCGTCGTTGGATCGCGTTGTTTGGCGTTACCATGCCTTCACGCGAACAATTGCAGCGGCTGTGGGACGAGGTGGCGCTCTGCCGGGATGACGCCGAGCCGAAGTTGCAGCCGGGTCCGTATCAGATTCGCCGTTTCCGCCGGCGATTATATCTGCTGCCGATAATGGCGGATCTGCGCGAAGTCAGCCTGAATTGGTCATTGGCAGAGCCGCTCGAGCTGCCGGATGGATTGGGTAAGCTGAGTAGCGGGGAAGGCGATATTTGTCTGCGGGCACCGCAGCCGCAACAGAAGGTGAGCGTTCGTTTTGCCGCTCAGGGAAAAATCCGCATCCTTGGCCGAGCTCATTCCCGGCCAGTTAAAAAACTGTGGCAGGAGTTGGGCGTGCCGCCGTGGCAGCGCGAACGTACTCCGCTGATCTATTATGATGACCAGCTTATCGCTGCGCTGGGTGTATTTGTCAGCGAAGCCGGTCAGCCGCCTGAGGGGGAGTTATCCTGGCGACTGCGTTGGCATAAAAAATAATAATAGTATGAGGAGCAATGATGAAATTTGTGAGCGCAATGGCCGTGGTGTTCGGTCTTTTCAGTCTGTCGGCCATCGCGGCGGGTGATGTGGCCGCAGGGAAGGGTAAATCCGCCAGCTGTGTCGCGTGCCATGGCGCAGAGGGGAAAGTGTCGGTGCCGATGTATCCGAATCTGGCCGGGCAAAACGCCATGTATCTGGAGCACGCGCTGCAGGCGTATAAAAAAGGGGAGCGCAACGGCGGCCAGGCTGAAGTGATGAAGGCCTACGTCTCGGCATTGTCTGATGATGATATTGCCGATCTGGCAGCGTACTATGCCAGTCTTAAACCATAGCCAGTCTTAAACCCTAGCCAGCCTGAAGCCATAAATGACGAGGGCAGCCGTTGGGCTGCCCTGTTGGGATGGCGTTACCGAAAAATCAATCAGACAGGCTGACGACTACGGTACCGATTTCCGGATGACTGAAACTGAGGATGTGATCCAGACGCAAGCTGAGAGCGTTGCCGGCCTGATCGATAATCAGGTATTCAACACCCTTGGTAAATTTCAGCTCGGTGGCTTTGCCTTCGAGTTTTTCTCCGTCGCGTAACTCCAGCTTCAGAATGTAGTTATGCTGACAGGCGAGTTCCAGGCTTTCATAGTCATCGCAATTGATGGATTGGTACTCATCATTCATCAACATAGTCGCTCACCAATAAGTTAGCGGCGGCAAAGGCCGCCTGTTCCCTAACGGAGGACGGTAGCGCGTTATCCGCAGCAACTTCGTCCAATGCCTTTAACACACATGCTAGCGCATCAGGCACGTAGCCGAGATCCCCACTGCCGATCTCAGCGTAAAAACGGCGTACTAACTCACAGTATTGTTGCACAGTTTCCTCCCTTAAGAACCTCTGCGTCATCGAAGTCCCGCATAGCGATGAGGCCCAGGCTCTCGGAGCTTTACTTAATCCTAGTCGACTATAGCACAGCTGTTGGGGAGTTATTAGCACCTCAGCGCGGCTTTCGCACTGCGCTTTGCCCAGCCGCGCTGGCTGCGGATGGGCCAAATCTAGTACACTGTCGCCTGATAATAATGAGGTCACCCATGGCGCTGAAAGCAACTATTTATAAAGCCACGGTCAATATCGCTGATATGGATCGTCACTTCTACCACGACGCCACGCTCACCCTGGCCCAACATCCTTCCGAAACCGAACAGCGCATGATGCTGCGCCTGCTGGCCTGGATCTGCCACGCCGATGAGCGTCTGGTGTTTACCAAGGGCCTGAGTGCCGAAGATGAGCCGGAAATCTGGCGGCGCAATGACCACAACGGGTTGGAAATGTGGATCGAAATGGGCCTGCCCGATGAGAAGCGCATCAGGAAAGCCTGCAACCAGTCACCGCGAGTGGTGCTTTACGCCTACGGTGAACGCGCCGGACATGTATGGTGGCAGGGTATCCAAAGCAAAGTGGCAAACCACAAAAACCTAAGCATCCGTTTTCTGGATGATGAACAATTAGGCAAGTTGGCGGCGATGGCCAGCCGCAATATGACGCTGCAAGCCACGCTGCAAGAAGGAACTATCTGGCTTTCTGACGCTCAGAATAGTCTGGAAATCCAGTTTGCCGAGTGGCAACAGGCGCAGGTGTGACCGGTGCTGGAACTGTCAAGAAACGTAGCCATACCGGATAACGAGCTGGAACTGACGGCGATCCGCGCGCAGGGCGCGGGTGGCCAGCACGTGAATAAAACCTCAACGGCTATCCATTTGCGCTTTGACATCCGGGCATCCAGCCTGCCAGAGTATTATAAGGAAAGGCTGCTGGCCCTGAATAATCATTTAATTACCGCCGACGGCGTGGTGATTATTAAAGCGCAGGAATATCGCAGCCAGGAATTAAACCGCGAGGCGGCGCTGGCCAGGCTGGTGGCGTTGATTCAGCAGGCGATGGTGGTGGAAAAAGCGCGCAGAGCGACCAAGCCCACGAAAGGGGCAAAATTACGCCGGCTGGAAGGCAAGGTACGTAAAGGCGCGACAAAAGCGCTGCGTGGCAAAATCCGCACTTAAGGATACATGAACACAGTAGGAGAATAGCTGTGAAGAAAATAACAATAGCCCTGTTTTTAGCGGCAGGGGCACTCTCATTATTGGGATGTAATAATCAGTATCAGCCGAAAGAACAACCTCTTCAGGCGATGCAGCAGAGCTATCAGGGCGTACTGCCTTGCGCTGATTGCAGTGGTCTGGATACTGCGCTCTTCCTGGATGAAGACGGCACTTTCATTTTGCAGGAAACCTATCGCGAAACCAAAGACGGGGACCGGAGCTTTGCCGATTATGGCAAATGGGCGCGAACCGCCGATAAGCTGGTACTGACCGACAGCCATGGCGAAAAACGCTATTTCCGCCCGGTAGGCAAGAGTCTGGAAATGTTGGACCAAAGCGGCGCAGTGATCGAATCCACGCTGAACTACCGCCTGGATCCGGTGGAGAAAGCGTTGCCTAAAACGCCGATGACGCTCAAAGGCAGCTATACCTACATGGCGGATGCGGCAGTATTCAAAGATTGCGCCACCGGCAAGACTTTCCCGGTAGACAATACTATCGCGTTGGAACAAGGGTATGCCAAGGCGTACAAAACTCCAGGTGAGCCGGTGTTCCTGACCTTGAATGGCCATTTCAGCGTACAGCCTTCAATGGAGGAAGGACAGACCGAGAAGGCATTGGTTTCGGACGGCAAGATAGTGTTCGACAAGAACAAGAACTGCGACAGCAAATAATCGCTATAAAAAAACCCGCCGAGGCGGGTTTTTTACTTTCTGACACAGCCGTTTAGCGCTTGATCTGTCCCAGCAGGAAATCAACGATTTCGCCGGTTTTGATCATTTGCTTCTCGCCGACGCGGCGGTTTTTGTATTCAATCTCTTCGCTATCGAGGTTACGGTCGCCGATGACGATTGAGTGTGGCACGCCAATCAGTTCCATATCCGCGAACATTACGCCTGGGCGCTCTTTACGGTCGTCGAGAATAACGTCGATGCCGTGCGAACGCAGGGTGTTGTACAGTTCTTCAGCCAGCGCCTGCACGCGGAAGGATTTGTGCATGTTCATTGGCAGAATAGCTACCTGGAACGGGGCGATGGCGTCCGGCCAGATGATCCCGCGATCGTCATGGTTCTGTTCGATGGCGGCAGCCACTACGCGGGTGACCCCGATGCCGTAGCAACCCATGGTCAGAACCTGGTTACGGCCATCTTCACCCTGAACGGTGGCTTTCATCGCTTCAGAGTATTTGGTGCCGAGCTGGAAGATATGGCCCACTTCGATACCGCGTTTGATCAACAGCGTGCCTTTACCGTCCGGGCTGGCGTCGCCTTCCACAACGTTACGAATATCGGCAACCTGCGGCAGAGGCAGATCGCGCTCCCAGTTAATGCCGAAGTAGTGTTTGCCGTCGATATTAGCGCCGGCGCCAAAATCGCTCATCGCCGCTACGCTGCGATCGGCCACGACCGGAACCTGCAGATTGACCGGGCCGAGGGAGCCAGGGCCGGCACCGACGATGGCGCGGATTTCTTCTTCGGTGGCAAAGGTCAACGGAGCGGCTACCTGTGGCAGCTTCTCGGCCTTGATTTCGTTCAACTCGTGATCGCCGCGTACCAGCAGGGCAACCAGCTTGTGGCCGCTTTCTTTTTCGGCGTGCACCAGCAGCGTCTTGACTGTCTTCTCAACCGGCAGTTGGAATTGCTCTACCAGTTCGGCGATGGTCTTGGCATTTGGCGTATCCACAATGCGCAGTTCTTCGCTGGCTGCCGCGCGCGGCTGAGCCGGCGCCACTGCTTCTGCCAGTTCGATATTGGCGGCAAAGTCAGAACCGGTAGAGAATACGATATCGTCTTCACCGCTGTCGGCCAGCACCTGGAACTCGTGTGATGCGCTACCGCCAATCGAGCCGGTATCGGCATGCACTGGGCGGAAATCCAGGCCCATGCGGCTGAAGATTTTGCTGTAGGCTTCGTACATTGCATCGTAGGTCGCCTGCAGGGATTCCTGCGAAGTATGGAATGAGTAGGCATCTTTCATCAGGAATTCGCGAGAACGCATCACGCCGAAACGGGGGCGCACTTCATCGCGGAACTTGGTCTGAATCTGGAAGAAGTTCAGCGGCAGCTGTTTGTAAGAGCTGATCTCGTTACGGATCAGATCCGTAATCACTTCTTCGTGCGTTGGGCCCAGCACAAACGGACGTTCGCCGCGATCGACAAAGCGCAGCAGCTCAGGACCATACTGTTCCCAACGACCGCTTTCCTGCCATAAATCGGCGGGTTGAACCACCGGCATGCAAACTTCGATCGCGTTGGCATTGTTCATTTCTTCGCGGACGATGTTCTCAACCTTTTTCAGAACGCGCAGGCCGGTTGGCAGCCAGGTGTAAAGACCTGAGGCCAGCTTGCGAATCATCCCGGCGCGCAGCATCAGCTGGTGGCTGATCACTTCGGCGTCGGCAGGTGTCTCCTTCAGGGTGGAGAGCAAATATTGGCTAGTACGCATGGTGTTTTGGTTCCGTTAGAACTGCAAATTGCATCGGGCAGCCACAGTGGCGGCCAAAAGTGACAAAAGTGGTTTAGTTTACCAGTGCGAGCGGGTTGTCAAAAGAGAGACGGTGGAATTTTAACGCAGGTCGAGTGACAACACCTCGGTTTGCTGATCCACCACCCGCCAGCGCACGTTGAAATCCAGCAGCCAAACCGCATAATCCCGTTCCGCTTCTTCTCCCTTTCGGTAGGCCGGACGTGGATCCTGGGCCAGCACCTGGCTGATAAAACGCCGCAGTTGCGGATAGCGTTGTTGGTGCTGCTGTAGCTGTTGTTCAGCCGCGGGGGCAAAACGCACTGGCATATCGCCGGCGGGCGCCGTCTGAGCAAACCCGGCGCGGGCCTGCGGTTGGCTTTCGGCAAACGGCAGGTAGGGTTTGATATCCACCACCGGCGTGCCATCAACCAGATCCAGGCTACCCAGCTCCAGCACCACTTCGCCCCCTTGAACACGTACGCCTTTTAATTCGATTAACGACATGCCGAGCGGGTTAGGGCGGAAGGTGGAGCGTGTGGCAAAGACGCCCATCCGGGCATTGCCGCCCAGGCGCGGTGGCCGCACGGTGGGGCGCCAGCCGCCTTCCAGGGTTTGATGGAAAATAAACATCACCCACAGGTGGCTGAAATCGCTGAGACCGCGTACTGCTTCCGCCTGATTGTAGGGCGGTAGCAGCACTAACTCACCGCCACCGTCTTCGACCAACCCCGGCTGGCGAGGTACGGCGAACTTTTCTTTATACGGTGAACGGATGGTTCCGATCTGATTGAAGACAAACTCGGTCATTTGGACGAAACGCTAAGCGCTGAACCCTGGCAAATAGCCTGTTGGTAGCAACCGGCAACGCCGCCGACAATCTGACAGTCGTGCAGCAGCACGGCGTTTGCTTTCATATAAGAAGCGCGGATCTGCATGCGTTTACGGGCCGTCGCCAGATTTGGCGGCGAATCCTGTACGGTGGTCTGGCATGATTCGCCAGAGACTTCACCCAGATCGCGGAAAGGTTTACCCACTAATTCTTCTGCACTTTTATACAGTTTTACCGGCGCTGGACGTGCCGCGGGCGTCGTCTTTGTCGGTGTGGTTACAGTTGGTTTGCTGGTGTTGTTTGTTGAGGAGGGCGCGATACGCTGCGACGAACACCCTGCCAGCGCGAGCGCTAACAAACAGAGAGATAAAACACGCATTGAGATTCCTCTGTCTTTTATAGAAGTGGCGCTATTGAAGCAATCTACGGCGGAAATAACAAGACGGGCCGGAGCCCGTCTTGCAATTATAGGAATAAAATCGGTAATGAATGATTACCAGCCTTTTACTGCGCCGCCGTTAAAGATCTTGTTGGCCGCTTCGTTAACTTCGTCAGACTGGTATGCCTGCACGAACTTCTTCACGTTTTCCGCGTCTTTGTTGTCTTCACGGGCAACCAGCAGGTTAACGTACGGTGAGTCTTTATCTTCAACAAACAGACCGTCTTTTGCAGGAGTCAGGCCGATCTGGCTGGCGTAGGTCGTGTTGATCACCGCCAGTGCGATTTGCTGATCGTCCAGTGAGCGTGGCAACTGTGGCGCTTCCAGCTCTACCAGTTTCAGGTTTTTCGGGTTCTCGGTCACGTCCAGCACGGTCGGCAGCAGGCCAACGCCGTCTTTCAGTTTGATCAGGTTAACCTTCTGCAGCAGCAGCAAAGAACGGCCCAGGTTGGTCGGGTCATTAGGCAGGGCAACCTGGGAACCGTCTTTCAGCTCATCCAGTGATTTGATTTTCTTGGAGTAACCGGCAATCGGGTAAACGAAGGAATTACCTACCGATACCAGTTTATAGCCGCGATCCTTGATTTGCTGATCCAGGTACGGTTTGTGCTGGAAGGCGTTCAGATCGATATCGCCTTTGCTCAGCGCTTCGTTTGGCAGCACGTAGTCATTGAACGTCACCAGTTCAACGTCCAGACCGTATTTCTCTTTCGCCACTTTCTGCGCTATTTCTGCAACCTGCTGCTCAGCACCGACGATAACGCCCACTTTAATATGGTTTGGATCTTTTTCTTCCTGACCGCAGCCTGCCAGAGCCAGAGTACCGATCAGTGCGCCGATTGCCGCGATGGATTTAAATTTTAACGACATATCCCTTCCTCATTAGACTCGCATTAAAAATACGCTGTGTGAGCGCAGTTGCTGTAAAAACTATTTGTGAGTGACGGCTTTCACGATGCGATCGCCACCGAACTGGATCAGATAGACCAGCACCACCAGTAATACTAATACGGTATTCATTACTGTGGCGTTATAACCGATATAGCCATACTGATAACCGATCTGGCCCAGGCCGCCGGCGCCAACTGCGCCGCCCATGGCAGAATAACCAACCAAGGTAATCAGGGTAATGGTGGCTGCGTTCACCAGGCCCGGCAGGGCTTCCGGCAACAGGACCTTTTTAATGATTTGCATCGGGGTGGCGCCCATCGCACGGGCTGCTTCCACCAGGCCGGAGGGGATCTCCAGCAGGGCGTTTTCCACCATGCGGGCGATAAACGGCGCTGCGCCCACGGTCAAGGGGACGATGGCCGCCTGCAGGCCGATCGAGGTGCCGACGATCAGGCGGGTAAACGGAATCATCCACACCAGCAGGATGATGAACGGGATGGAACGGAACACGTTCACCAGCCCGGACAAGGTTTTATACAACGTATTGTTGGCGACGATTTGCCCCGGGCGGGTCACATACAGCAGCACGCCAACCGGCAGGCCGAGCACGAAACCGAAGAAGCCGGAGACAAAGGTCATCGCGACGGTTTCCCACACGCCACGTGCCATTAACCACATCATTGCCTCAGACATAACCCAGAACCTCTACTTTTACCTGATTTTCCTGCAGGAATTTAATCGTTGCCAGCGCGTCTTCGTCGCTGCCGTGCAGCTCTGCCAGCATCACGCCGAATTTCACACCGCCGGCATAATCCATCTGGGCGCTGATGATGTTGTTATTGACGTTGAAGCGGCGAGCGGCTTCTGACAGCAAGGGGGCATCAACGGACTGGCCGGTGAATTCCAGGCGCAGCAGCGGTTGACGGCCGCCACTGCGTTCCGGCGCCAAACGCTTGGCATAATCGTCCGGGATATCCAGATGCAACGTGGATTGGATAAACTGTTGGGCCAGCGGCGTTTTCGGGTGCGAGAACACTTCGCTGACGCTGTCTTTTTCAATCAACTGCCCCTGACTGATGACTGCTACCTGATCGCAGATGCGTTTCACCACGTCCATTTCATGGGTGATCAACAGGATGGTCAGGCCGAGGCGGCGGTTAATGTCTTTCAGCAGTTCCAGAATCGAACGGGTAGTTGCCGGATCCAGCGCGCTGGTGGCTTCGTCACACAGCAGCACTTTGGGTTGGCTTGCCAATGCGCGGGCAATCGCCACACGCTGCTTTTGGCCACCGGACAAATTGGCAGGGTAGGCGTCATGTTTGTCTGACAGCCCAACCAGCTCCAATAATTCGGTCACCCGTTTTTTTATTTCAGCGCGCGGGGTGTTGTCCAGTTCCAGCGGCAGCGAAACGTTGCCAAATACCGTGCGGGAGGACAGCAGATTAAAGTGTTGGAAAATCATGCCAATCTGACGGCGAGCGCGTGTCAATTCGCTTTCAGACAGCGAGGTCAGATCCTGCCCATCAACCAATACCTGGCCGGAGGTTGGGCGCTCAAGCATGTTGGCGCAGCGGATCAGCGTACTTTTACCGGCACCGGAAGCACCGATAACGCCATAGATTTGCCCGGCAGGGACGTGAAGAGTCACGTCAGAGAGCGCATTAATAGAGCGCGAACCCTGCTGGAACACTTTGGTGATGTTAGAAAGTTTAATCATATTCTTCTTATTTTAGCGTGGTTGCCCGTGGCTAGATAAAAGTAAACCTTGGCGTGGACCAAGGTATGGGTCAGATGTTAAGGCGTCTAGACGTCCAAGTCAACGACCAACGCCGTTCTCTGCCGTTCTCAGCACTGGGTAAAACATGCGATACTGTACTCGTTTTCAGGCCCTCAGGAGTAAACCGGTGACACAAAGCGTTCCAGCAATTTTCCTAGATCGTGACGGCACGATTAATGTCGATCATGGCTACGTCCATGAAATCGATAATTTCCACTTTATTGATGGCGTGATTGACGCCTGTCGCGAACTTAAAAAGATGGGCTTTGCTCTGGTATTGGTCACCAACCAATCCGGCATTGCGCGCGGCAAGTTCGACGAAAAACAGTTTATGTACCTGACCGAGTGGATGGACTGGTCGCTGGCCGATCGCGATGTTGACCTGGATGGCATCTATTTCTGTCCGCATCACCCAGAGGCAGTAATAGAAGAGTACCGCCAGACGTGCGACTGCCGTAAACCGCAGCCGGGCATGTTGCTGCAGGCACAGCAAGAACTGAACATCGACATGGCCTCTTCTTATATGGTGGGTGACAAACCGGAAGATATGCAGGCTGCCATCGCGGCAGGTGTTGGTACTAAAGTGCTGGTGCGTACCGGCAAGCCGATCACCGAACAAGGCGAGAAACTGGCGGATTGGGTGTTAAACAGCCTGGCGGAGCTGCCGGAAGCCATCAAAAAGCGGGTTTAGCAGGCGTTATGCATGAATAGTGAGCGGTCAGAAAAAAAGTGAATATTAATCCTTGTCATTCTGAGCCGGCTCCCTATAATGCGCCTCCATCGACACGGAACATGTGAACAACTTCACAGAGTCTCCGGGGTTCGAAGAGAAAAAATCCTGAAAATTAGGGTTGACTCTGAAAGAGGAAAGCGTAATATACGCCACCTCGAGATAGCAGGCTG